>QOZS01000099.1 GCA_003576705.1 Desertibaculum subflavum | reverse complement strand
GCCTTGCCGCCGGGGGCGGCGGCGGGGGCGGCGGCAGCACCCGCGGCAGGCGCAGCTTCCGCTGTCGCCGCGGCGGCCGCCGGCGTCTCGACCTCCGCCGTGGTCGGCGGGGCGATGGAGGCGATGGTGAAGTCGCGATCCTGGATCACCGGACGCATGCCTTCCGGCAGAGCGATGGCCCGGATGTGGATCGAATCGCCGATATCGAGGCCCTTCAGGCTCACCGACACATAAGGCGGGATGTTGTCGACCGGCACATAGCTTTCGATCTCGTGTCGCACGACGTTCACCACGCCGCCACGCTTGATGCCAGGGCTCTCGCCCTCGTCGACGAAGTGCACCGGAATGCCGATGCGGATCCGGGTGCCGGCGGCCACGCGCAGGAAATCGACATGGACCGGCCAGTCGGTCACCGGGTCGTACTGCACGTCGCGCGGCAGGACGCGCTCCTTGGCGCCCGCGATGTCGAGTTCGTAGAGGCGGGCCATGAAGCCTTCGCGCGCGGATTCGCGCACCACAGCGCGGATATCCATCGAGATCAGGGTCGGCTCAGCCTTGCCGCCGTAGACGACGCCGGGAACGTAGCCTTTGCGACGGACGGAGCGGGCGGTCCCCTTGCCGGCCCGTTCGCGCCGCTCGGCCACCAGGGTGGCGATGTCGGTCATCTGTTTGCTCCTTCGATAGGTGGTACGGGCCGCGCTTCCCGCGCTTCCCGCTCCGCGGTGCCGGCCTCCAGGGGTGCCGCGCGCCGCAAAGCTCTCATGAATTCAGTCGAACAGGCTGGAAACCGAGGTCTCCTCGCTGATGCGCCGCATCGCTTCGCCGATCAGCGGCGCAATGCAGATCTGACGGATGTTCTTGGCGAGCCGCACGGCCTCGGTCGCCAGGATGCTGTCGGAAATCACCAGCTCCTTCAACGGCGAGGCGGCGACGCGGGCGACGGCGCCACCTGACAGCACGCCATGGGTGACATAGGCGGAAACCGACTTGGCGCCCTGGTCCTTCAGCGCGGCGGCGGCATTGCAGAGCGTGCCGGCAGAGTCGACGATGTCGTCGATCAGGACGCAGTCCCGCCCGTCCACATCGCCGATGATGTTCATGACTTCGGAGACGCCGGCGCGTTCGCGCCGCTTGTCGACGATGGCGAGATCGGCTTCCAGCCGCTTGGCGATGGCGCGGGCCCGCACCACGCCGCCGACATCGGGCGACACGATGACGAGGCCGGCCGCATTGCCGTCCTTGTGCTCGCGGATGTCGCGCACGATATAGGGCTCGGCGAAAAGGTTGTCGGTCGGGATATCGAAGAAGCCCTGGATCTGCCCGGCATGCAGGTCCAGCGTCAGCACCCGGTTGGCCCCGGCAGTGGTGATCAGATTGGCCACCAGCTTGGCCGAGATCGGCGTGCGGGGATGCGGCTTCCGGTCCTGCCGGGCATAGCCGAAATACGGCATCACCGCGGTGATGCGCCGGGCCGAGGCGCGCCTGAGCGCATCCATGCAGACCAGCAGCTCCATCAGGTTGTCGTTCGCCGGATACGAGGTCGACTGGATGACGAAAACGTCCTCGCCGCGGACGTTCTCGTGGATCTCGACGAAGCACTCCATATCGGAGAAGCGCCGCACGCTGGCGCGGGTCAGCGGCACGTTCAGATAGGTGGCAATGGCTTCCGCCAGCGGACGGTTGCTGTTCCCCGCGAGCACTTTCATCGCATGCGCCTTCGCTGATGCCGCAGGCCCCGATCCGACCCCTGGCGACAGGCCCGCTCGAGGGGGCCCGTTCCGCGGCGGCGCTTCTATAGCTTGCCACAAGCCTGCAAACAAGCGCCGGGTTTGGCCCTATTTCAAATGCTTAACGGATGGGCACCGGTTCAGCGGCGGCGCTGCCGCTGGGTTTCCAGCACCTGCATCACCCCGTCGACGCCCCCTTCGGCGGCGGCATAGGCGATCGGCCCCCAGGGGCCCGACAAGGTGCCCGAGGGCACGGTATTCGATTGCCGGACCGTGCCCAGCGTCCGCCCGTCGCTGGCGCGAATTATCCATTGGATGTCCACCCGATCCGCGCCCCCCGCCGGCAGGACCGAGACTTGGCCGAGAAGCGTGATCGCATTCGATTCCTCGGCTGCGACCAGGGCGATCTGCTGGCGGCCCAGCAGCAACCGCATGGCGCGGGCCAGCGACTGGTTGCCATCGCCGGGCGCGCCCTCGACCAGGGGCATGCGGACCCGCGGCAAATCGACCGCGGCTGCGGCCGTCCCCGCATGCAGTTCCCGATCGATGCGGCCCGCGATCTCGTTGGCCAACCGGTCGAGCGTCGCGCGGTCCGCTCGCTGCCATTCGGCGGTCGACAGGCGCGCCGTCTGCCGAGAGGTGGTGCGGGGAAGGCCGTTCGGTTCGACGATGCGCCAAACGATCTCGAGCGTCGCCGTCTCGGCGGAATCGGTCGTCACGGTGGCTTCGCCCTCGAGGATCCGGCTTTGCGGATTGGCGGCACGGGTCGAGGCCGGCAGATCCAGGGCACGCAGCCGCTCGGCCACAAGTTCGGCCAGCTCGAGCGACGCGCGAGGCGCCATGCCCCGGACCGGCACCACCACCATGCCGGCATCGGCCTTCGGCACCAGCAAGGGCGAGGGGGAAACCGCCTTGTTTTCGTCCTCGAATGGCCGCGGCACCTCGCCGCAGGCGGCGTGCAGCAGGACGGTGATTGCGACGGCGGCCGCGCGACTAGATCGCCACCAGGACACAGCTTGCCACCAGGCCGAGAATGCAGATCGCCAGAAACAGCGCGAGATGCGGCATCGCCGCACTGTAGCCTGATTTTCCGATGGGCGCGGCTCAGGCGCCGAGCGCGATCCGCTTGCCGGTCTGGCTGTCGAACAGATGCACCAGGCTCGGATCGGGATGCAGCCGGATCTGATCGCCGGCCTGCAGGCCGAGGCTGCCCGGCAGCCGGACCACGATGTCGGTGCCGTCCAGCGGTCCGTGCAACAACGTATCGGCGCCGAGCTCTTCGGTCACGTCGACCCGGAAGTCGAAGGCGCCGGGCCCGTCGCCGAGCGTCAGGTGCTCCGGCCGCACACCGAACGTGATGTTGCGCCCGCCCAGGTTGCCGAGGCCCGCCAGATCCAGGCCCAGGGTCTGGCCGGAGCCCAGCTGTATGCCCCGGTCGGCAACGGTTGCCGGCAGGAAGTTCATCGCCGGCGAGCCGATGAAGCCCGCGACATAGGTGGTGGCGGGATGCGTATAGACGTCCTTCGGCGCACCGATCTGCTCTGCCACGCCCTGGTTCATCACCACCAGTCGATCGGCGAGCGTCATCGCTTCGACCTGGTCATGCGTCACGTAGATCGACGTGACGCCGAGCTCACGGTGCAGCTTGCGGATCTCGAGGCGCATCTGCACGCGAAGCTTGGCATCGAGATTGGAGAGCGGCTCGTCGAACAGAAACACCGCCGGTTCGCGCACGATGGCGCGCCCCATGGCGACGCGCTGGCGCTGGCCGCCTGAAAGCTGGCGCGGCTTGCGCTGCAGCAGCGGCTGGATCTGCAGGATGTTCGCGGCGCGCTGCACCCGGCGCTCGATCTCCGCCTTCGGCATCTTCCGGATGCGCAGCCCATACGACATGTTCTCGTAGACCGACATGTGCGGATAGAGCGCGTAGTTCTGGAACACCATGGCGATGTTGCGCTCGCCCGGCTCGACCTGGTTCACCACCTTGCCGCCAATGCTGATATCGCCCTTGGTGATGCGCTCGAGGCCCGCGACCATGCGGAGCAGGGTCGACTTGCCGCAGCCCGAAGGCCCGACCAGCACGATGAACTCGCCATCGGCAATGGCGAGGTCGATGCCGTGGATGACCTCGAGATCGCCATACGACTTGCGGACCCCGTTCAGACCGACTTCGGCCATGGCTCACTTCTCCGTTTCGACCAGACCGCGCACGAACTGGCGCTGCATCGCGATCACCACGACGACGGGCGGCAGCATGGCGAGCAGGGCGGTTGCCATCACCAGGTTCCATTCGGCCGCTGCGTCGACCACGTTCAGCATGCGCGAGATGCCCATCACCACGGTGTAGTAGCTCTCCTCGGTGGTGATGAGGAGAGGCCAGAGATACTGGTTCCAGCCATAGATGAACTGGATGACGAACAGTGCGGCGATGCTGTTGCGCGACAGCGGCAGCAGCACGTCCCAGAAGAACCGCATCGGGCCGGCGCCGTCGATCCTGGCCGCTTCGGTCAGCTCGTCCGGCACCGAGAGGAAGAATTGGCGGAACAGGAAGGTCGCCGTTGCCGAGGCGATCAGCGGAATGATCAGGCCGCCGTAATTGTTGAGTAGGTTCAGGTTCGACACCACCTCGAAGGTCGGCAGGATGCGCACCTCGACCGGCAGCATCAGGGTGATGAAGATCATCCAGAAGAACACCATCCGGAGCGGGAAGTGGAAGTAGACGATGGCATAGGCGGCGATGATCGAGATGGCGATCTTGCCGACCGCGATCCCGACGGCCATCACCAGGCTGTTCAGCAGCATCACCGCGACCGGCGCGCTGCGCGAGGAGCGTACGCCGGCGAACAGGATGGTCTCCATGTTCTCGAAGAAGTGGCTGCCCGGCCAGAGCGGGATCGGCGGGCGCAGCAGCGCCGCCTGGTCATGCGTGGCGGCGACGAAGGTGATCCAGACCGGGAAGCAGACGATGAGGACGCCGAACAGCACCACGAGGTGCGAGAGCAGCGTGCCGAAGGGGCGGTTCTCTACCATGGCGGTCAGTAATGCACGCGGCGTTCGATATAGCGGAACTGGACCACCGTCAGCCCCACCACGATCGCCATCAGGATGACCGACTGCGCCGCCGAGCCGCCGAGGTCGAGACCGCGGAAGCTGTCGCTCCAGACCTTGTAGACCAGGATCTCGGTGGCCTTGGACGGGCCGCCCTGCGTGACCGCGTGGATCACGCCGAAGGTCTCGAAGAAGGCGAAGACGATGTTCACCACCATGAGGAAGAAGCCGGTCGGCGACAGCAGCGGGAAGATCACGGTCCAGAATCGCCGCGCCGGGCCGGCGCCGTCGATCGCCGCCGCCTCGATCAGCGAGCGCGGGATGGCCTGCAATCCGGCCAGGAAGAACACGAAGTTGTAGCCGATCCGGCTCCAGGCCGAGGCGAACACGACCAGCAGCATCGCCTGGTCGCCGTTCAGGAAGTAGTTCCAGTTCACGCCGATCGATTCGATGCCGTAGGCGAGCACGCCGATGCGCGGGTTGAACAGGAAGCCCCACAGCGCGCCGGCCACCGCCGGCGCCACCGCATAGGGCCAGATCAGCAAGGTCCGGTAGGTGGTGCCGCCGCGCACGATGCGATCGGCCATCACGGCCAGCACCAGCGCGATGGCGAGGCTCAGCACGGTGACCGAGATGCTGAAGATCGCGGTGACGCGGAAGGAATTCAGATAGCTCTCGTCCTCGATCACGCGGACGAAGTTCTCGAACCAGACGAACTCGCTGGACGTGCCGAAGGCGTCCTCGCGCAGCAGCGACTGGAACAGCGCCTGGCCCGCCGGCCAGATGAAGAAGACGATGGTGATGATCAGCTGCGGCGTGACCAGCAAATAGGGCAGAAGCCGGTTGTCGAAGGTGACGCGCTTCTGCATCGCCGCTTGGGAGGTTCTGTTGTCTGGTGCGCGGGAGAGGGAACCCCGCCGGGCGGACCCGGCGGGGTTCGTCTCGCTCTACTTGTTGGCGCGGGCGAAATCGGCCAACAGCTTGTTGCCGCGCTCGACCGCCGAGTCGAGCGCCTGCTTGGCCGTCTTCTTGCCGGCCCAGACGGCTTCGAGCTCTTCGTCCATCACGTCACGGATCTGCACGAAATTGCCGATCCTGAGGCCCTTCGAGTTCGGGGTGGGCTCGTTCAGGGTCAGCTGCTTGATCGCCACGTCGCGGCCCGGCTTGGCCTGGTAGAAGCCGCGGCTCTTGGCGACCTCGTAGGCGGCATAGGTGATCGGCACATAGCCGGTCTCCATATGCCACTGGGCCTGCACGGCCGGATCGGAGAGATAGCCGAAGAACTGCCCCACGCCCTTGTAGTCGGCCTTCGGCCGGCCCTGCATGACCCAGATGGTGGCGCCGCCGATGATCGAGTTCTGCGGCGCGCCCTTCACGTCGGGCCAGTAGGGCAGGAAGCCGGTGCCGACCGGCACGCCCTTGGAGATCATGGACGCCTCGATGGTGCCGGCGGTGCCGGCCGAGCCCATGAACATGCCGCAATCGCCCGACGTGAACATCGGCGTCGACTTGCCTTCACGGCCGCCATAGACGAACACGTTGCCCTTCTGCCAGCTGGCCAGCGTCTCGATGTGCTTGACGCGGACCGGGTCGTTGATCAGCAGCTGGATATCGGTGCCGGCGAAGCCGTTCTGCTTGGTGGCGAACGGGATGTTGTGCCAGGCGCCGAAATTCTCGATCTGGATCCAGGTCTGCCACTGGGTGGTGAACCCGCATTTGGCGCCGGAAGCCACCAGCTTCTTGCCGTATTCGCCGACCTCGGGCCACGTCTTCGGCGGCTTCTCGGGATCGAGGCCCGCCTTCTTGAACATGTCCTTGTTCCAGTAGAACACCGAGGTCGAGGAATTGAACGGCATGGAGAGGAGCTTGCCGTCGGCGGTCGAATAGTAGCCGGCCACCGGCGCGACATATGCCTTGATGTCGAACGGCTGCTTGAAATCGGCCATCAGCTGATGGACCGGATAGACGGCGCCCTTGGCGGCCATCATGTTGGCGGTGCCGACCTCGAACACCTGCACGAGGTGCGGCGCCTGCTTGGCGCGGAAGGCGGCGATCGCCGCGGTCAATGTCTCGGTGTAGCTGCCCTTGTAGATGGGGACGAGCTTGTAATCCTTCTGGCCCTTGTTGAAGCCGTCGGCGAGCCTGTTCACCGCTTCGCCAAGCTGGCCGCCCATTGCGTGCCAGAACTGGATTTCGGTCTGCGCCTGGGCGATACCTGCGACGCAGGTGCCGGCAGCGAGCGCGGCGGCGAACAGAGTTCTCCGGGACATTGGATGCATATGCCTCCCTCCTTGGGACAAGACAGAGCCGACGGGGCGACCTTTCTTGGGGACGCTCGATGAACCGTCGGAGTCGGATCGATGACACTTATATGACACCCGGCCGCCCGGCGCGACTCCCCGGATGAGCGATGCGCGGATTGTTTACCGCCGATCGCCGCGCGCGCGGCGGCTTTCGCTGCGGGTGGATTCGAAGGCCGGGGCGGTCGTGGTGGTGATGCCGAACCGGGCGAGCGCGGCCGCGGCAGAACGCTTTGTCGCCGGCCATGCCGGCTGGGTGCTGCGCCAGCTGGCCCGGCTGCCGGCCGCCGTGCCGTTCGCGAGCGGCGCGGTGGTGCCGGTCATGGGCCGCGAGGTTACCTTGCGTCACCTTCCCGCGGGCCGGCTCGGGGCGCGGCTCGACGGCGACGCGCTGCTGGTCTCCGGCAGCGCCGAGCACCTCCCGCGCCGGGTGCGCGACTATCTCAAAGCGCTCGCGGCGCGCGAGCTGACGGCGCGCGCCACGGCGGCGGCGGCGCGGATCGGCCGCCGGCCGAGCCGGGTGAGCGTGCGCGACGGCACCAGCCGTTGGGGCTCCTGCACCGCGGCGGGCGCGCTTTCCTTCTCCTGGCGGCTGATCCTGGCGCCGGTCTGGGTGCTCGACTACGTGGTCGCGCACGAAGTGGCGCATCTCGTCCATCTCGACCACTCGCCGCGCTTCTGGGCCGTGGTACGCGAACTCAACCCGGATGCCGCGCGCGCCCGGTCCTGGCTTGCCCGTCACGGTGCCGGCCTGCACCGCTACGGCTGAGCCCGCATTCAGTCGGTCGAGAACGGCATCTGATCGATGGGGCGTTCCAGGGTCGAGCGCTCGCGCCGCGGGGACGGCGCGCTTGCCTGCCGGCCGGCGCCGCCGCTGCCGCCGAATTCGCGCACGATCTTCTGCCACAGCGTCTGCTCGCCGGGCGGCGGCTCGCGCCGCTCGGCCACCACCGGGGCACTGGGGGCGGTGCCCTTGAGCGCCTCCATCATGAAGGTCTTCCACAGGCGCGCCGGAATGGAGCCGCCGGTCACCCGCTTCATCGGGCTGTCGTCGTCGTTGCCGACCCAGACGCCGGCGACGAGATCCGGCGTGTAGCCGACGAACCAGGCGTCGCGGTTGTCCTGGGTGGTGCCGGTCTTGCCGAAGGCCGGCCGGTCGAGCCGCGCCGCATAGCCGGTGCCGTTCGGGCTCTGGACCACGGCGGCGAGCAGGGTCTGCATGTCGGCATGCACGCCGGGATCCAGCACCCGGCCGGGCCCGCCGCCCTGGCGGCGATAGACCACGCGGCCTTCGCGGGTCCTGACCTCGGTGATGCCGTAGGGGATCACGCCGCGGCCGCCATTCGCCATCACCGCGAAGGCGCCGGTGAGCTCGGTCAGGCTCACCTCCTTGGTGCCGAGGGCGATCGACGCGTTCGCCGGGATCGCCTCGTTGATGCCGAGCCGGTGCGCCACGTCGATCACCCGGGGCAGGCCGGCCCGCTCGGAAAGCTGCACCGCCACGGTGTTGAGCGAGCGAGTGAAGGCCTCGCGCAGGGTCACCTCGCCGAAATACTTGCCCTCGTAGTTGCGCGGGGTCCAGCCGCCGATCGACATCGGCCCGTCGAACATCAGGTCGTCGGGCCGGAGGCCGGCTTCGAAGCCGGCGAGATAGACGAACAGCTTGAAGGCCGAGCCCGGCTGGCGCTTGGCCTGGGTCGCCCGGTTGAACGCCGAATCGCGATAGCCGAGGCCGCCGACCATGGCCTTGACCGCGCCGTCCGGGCTCAGCGCGACCAGCGCCGCCTGGGCGGCATCGGCCTTGGGCCCTTCCTGCTCCATGATCTGCGTGAGCGTGGCTTCGGCAGCCTGCTGCAGGCGGGGATCGAGCGTGGTGACCACGACCAGGTCGTTGAAGCCGCGACCGGCGAAGTCGTCCACCATGTCGGCCGCCCAATCGGCGAAATAGCGCGCGTTGCGGCTCGGCTGCCGCGAGGCGGCGAGCTCGGCCGGCGCCGCCTTGGCGCGTGCCGCCGCTTCCGGCCGGATCAGGCCTTCCTCCGCCATGCGATCGATCACCACCGAGGCCCGCGCCTGCGCGCGCTTCAGGTCGGCGGTCGGCGAATAGCGCGACGGCGCCTTGACCAGGCCCGCGACCATCGCCGCCTCGGCCAGCGTCACCTGGCGGGCCGACTTGGCGAAATAGCGCTGCGCCGCGGCGTCGATGCCCCAGGTGCCGGCGCCGAAATAGATCCGGTTCAGATACATGGCCAGGATCTGGTCCTTGGAGAACCGGTGCTCGAGCCAGAGGGCCAGCATCGCCTCCTGCACCTTGCGCTTCAGGCTGCGCTCCGGCGTCAGGAACACATTCTTGGCCAGCTGCTGGGTAATGGTCGAGCCGCCCTGGGCCAGCCGGCCGGCCCGGAAATTGACGTAGATCGCCCGGACAAGCCCCAGCGGATCGAGCCCGAAATGGCCATAGAAGCGGTGATCCTCGATCGCCACCACGGCGCGCTTCATCACCTCCGGGATCTCGCGCGGCGTCAGCATGTCGCCGTAGAGATCGCCATAAGTGCCGACGGTCGAGCCGTCGGCCGCGACCAAGGTTAGCGAAGGCTGCCGCTCCACCCGGTTGAGCCGTTCCACATCCGGCAGGTCATAGGCGAAGAAGCCGATCAGCGCGGCGGCGCCGACTGCCGCCCAGATCGCCAGAACGAAGGCCCAGCCGGCCAGCCGCCAGAGAATGCGCCGGCCACGGCCGCCGCCGCGCTTCGGCCGGCGCGGACTGGGCGCGGCCGGGCGCTCGCGCGCCGCCGCTCCGCC
>QOZS01000098.1 GCA_003576705.1 Desertibaculum subflavum | reverse complement strand
CGGCGCACCGGCAACCGGCGCCGGGCCGGCGGCCCCGGCCGGCGGGCTCTGGGGCACCGGGTTCTGGGGCGCCGGGCTCGGGGGCGCCGCGGCCTGCTCCACCGGCGGCGGCGCCGGGATGCCGAGCGTGGGCAGGTCGAGCTGCTGGCGGAACTGCCAGAGCGCGAACACCACGCCGGCCAGCAGCAGCCCGATCACCATGGTCCAGCCGCGCGGCGCCCGGCTCTCGGGCGAGGGCGTCGGAAAGCTCAGCCGGGTTGGCTGCAATGCCCGGGCAAGCTCGGCCTTGAAGCGCTCCACCGCCGGCACCGGCTGGAAGCCGAGATAGTCGGCATAGGTGCGGACGAAGCCGATGGCGTAGATCGGGCCCGGCAGCTCGTCGATGCGGCCGTCCTCGATGGCCGCGAGGTAGGTGCGGCGGATGCGCAGCCGGTCGGCGACCTCGTCGAGATCGAGGCCGAGATCGATGCGCCGGGCACGCAGGGTCGCGCCGACGCCGCGGTAGCCGCCGGCAACGGCCGAGCCTGCCGGCGCGTCGCTGGTCTGCGCTTCCACGATGAGAACCTCACGACCGCTGTCAGGGACGGGGCACTAAACCAGAGGCCCGCCGGAGGGGCAAGCGCCGGAACCGTAAGGCCCTGGGATTGTAAGCACTTAGGCCGGTGTTTATTCCAGCCAGAATAGGTCCATCCGATGCACGCCGAGATGGGCGCCGGGCTCCCAGTTGTAGATCGCGTGCTCCGGCACGTTGCGCATGTTGCGGGCGGTCACGATGGGGATCGGCACGGCGCGCAGGATGCCGATGGTGAACTGCTGATCGGCATGGATCTCCAGCATGCGGTGCCAGATCCGGGCGCGCTCCGCGGTGCTTGTCGCGCCGTCCCAGGCCTCGGCAAGGTCGAGCAGTTCCTTGGCCTCGGGGATGTCTGGGGCCTCGCCCTTCTTGCCCCGGGTCTCGTAATGCTCACCCCATTTCGGCCACTGATAGCCGTGCTGCGACATCGGGGCGAGGGCGTCGGGCGGCATGTCCGGCGTCGCGATGCCGTTCTCAAGCCCGCCCCAGACGATCATCATCGCCTGGCCAGCAAAAACGCGGTTGCGCAGCACCTCGCGCTGCGAGGGCTTGGAATAGAGCTTGATGCCGATCCGCATCCAATCGTCGCGGATCAGCTGCAGCACGTCGGTCTGCTCGGTATCCTCGCCCGCCGTCTCGACGATGATCTCGGCCGGGCGGCCGTCGGGCAGGAGGCGGATGCCTTCGCCGTTCTTCTTGATCAGGCCCATCTGGTCGAGCAGGCGGTTGGCGCGCACGACATCGAACTCGGCCCAGGCATCGCGGTATTCCGGCTTGAACAGAGGGCTCGACGGCAGGACGGTGTTGTTGCCGGCTTCGGCGAGGCCGTAATAGAGCGACTGGTTGACGATCTCGCGGTCCATGCCGAGCGAGAGCGCGCGGCGGAAGCGCTCGTCGCGCAGCACGCGGCGCCAGACCGGGTCTTCCACGTTGAGGTTCGGATAGAGCGCAAGATGGGCGCCGAGGCCGGGCTTCCAGAGCCGCGTCACGATCGGCTCGCGCTTCTCCGCCTTCTTCAGCAGCGTGTAGCTGTTGAACGCGAGGTAGCGCGGCTGCAGATCGATCTCGCCGGCCGCGACCTTGGCCGGGATCAGCGCGGCGGCCGAGTGCACCATGGTGAAACGGTCGAGATAGGGCAGCTGGCGGCCGTTCTGGTCGACCCGGTGGAAATAGGGATTGCGCTCGCCGATGAAGCGGGTGGCCGGCGGGCGCGTGGTGTTGACCCAGGGCTGCAGGGTCGGCTGGTCCGGATTGTCGAACCTGTACATGTTGTCGACGAAATTGTGCATCGCCGCCCAGTTGCGCTTGCGGCTGGCCTTGGCCTGCTCTTCCAGCTGTTTCGGATCGGCGTATTTGACGTGGAACTTCTTCAGGTAATGGGCGGGGCGGTAGATATAGGGGTCAGCGGCACCGGCCAGCGCGCGGAGGAAGGTGTGGTTCGGCTTGCTCCAGGAATAGCGCACCGTGGTGGCGTCGATGACCTCGAATTTCGCCTTCTCGCCGTCGACGTAGAAGAGGCGCGGCGGCCCGCCGGGGGCGAGCTGCTTGTTGCCGCAGATATCCTCCCAGTAGTAGCGGAAGTCCTCGGCGGTGAACGGCGCGCCGTCGGACCATTTGTGGCCGGGACGCAACTTGAAGGTGAAGACGCGGCCGCCTTCGTTCTGCACGTCGAGCAGGATGTCGGGCTTGAGCTCGAGCTTCTCATCGTAGCCGACCAGCCGCGCGTAGCCGTAGACGGTCATCAGCCGCACGTCGCGCGGACTGGCGATCAGCATGCGCGCCTCGCCGCCCTGGCGGCCCGGCACACGGCCGCCATCGACCTCGGTGACCAGGGGCGTGGCCGGCAGGCGCTTTTCCACTGGCGGCAGCTGGCCGGCGGCCACGGCATCGGCGAAGACCGGCGGGTCGACGAACTTGCCATTGGCGCCGGCCGCCGGCGCGGTCAGCAGGGCGACCAGGATGGCGATGGGTGCAATCACCGCGCTCAGGCGCAACGCACTTTGGTGCAACGCACGGAAAGGCTTGGTCATCGTCCGTCCGAGATATCCCCGCGCGGAAGCTAGGCGGGCCGGCCGCGCGCGGCAAGCGATGCGCGTCACAATCGGCGCACTACATGGGCGGCCCATCATAGGCACCGCAGGCTAACGCCGTGTGAAGGGTGCGGGTTGCCGCAGGCCAAACGGCCTAACCCGCCCGCCGCGCCATCTGCGAGGGCAGCCAGGTGACGATCTCCGGGAACAGATAGGTCGCCGCCACCGCCACCACCATCAGCAGGAAGAAGGGGAGCGCGACCCGGCCGATATAGAAGATCGACCGGCCGGTCATGCCCTGGAGCACGAACAGGTTGAAGCCGACCGGGGGCGTGATCTGCGCCATCTCCACCACCAGAACGACAAAGATGCCGAACCAGATCAGGTCGAACCCGGCCTGCTGTACCACCGGCAGCAGGATGGCGATGGTCAGCACCACCATCGAGATGCCGTCGATGAAGCAGCCGAGCAGGATGAAGAACAAGGTCAGCGCGGCGATCAGCGCGGCCGGCGACAGGTTCAGGCTGGCGATCCATTCGGCGAGATGGCGCGGCAGCCCGGTGAAGCCCATGGCCAGCGAGAGGAAGGCCGAGCCGGCCAGGATCAGCGCGATCATCGCCGAGGTGCGGGTCGCGCCCATGATGCTGTCGCCCAAGGTCTTCCAGTCGAGCGAGCCCTGCGCCCGGGACAGCACCAATGCGCCGACCACGCCGAGCGCGGCGCTTTCGGTCGCCGTGGCGAGCCCGGTATAGATCGAGCCCAGCACCACCGCGATCAGCCCGATCACCGGGATCAGCTGGCGCGAGGCCCAGAGCTTCTGGCCGAAGCTCGCCCGCGTGTCGGCCGGCGGGATGGCTCTGGGGTGCAGCAGCGACCACACCGCCACATAGGCCATGAACAATCCGGCCAGCATGATGCCGGGCAGGATGCCCGCGATGAACAGCTTGGCGATCGAGACCTCGGCCGCGACGCCATAGACGATCATGATGATCGAAGGCGGGATCAGGAGGCCGAGCGTGCCGGAACCGGCGAGCGAGCCGAGCGCCAGCGCATCCGGATAGCCACGGCCCTTCAGCTCCGGGATGGTCATCTTGCCGATCGTGGCGCAGGTCGCCGCCGACGAGCCGGAGATCGCCGCGAAGATGGCGCAGCCGATGATGTTGGTATGGACGAGGCGGCCGGGCAGCCGTGTCATCCAGGGCGCCAGGCCCCGGAACATGTCCTCCGACAGGCGGGTGCGGAACAGGATCTCGCCCATCCAGATGAACAGCGGCAATGCGGTGAGCGTCCAGGACGAGGCGGCGCCGAAAATCGTGGTCGCCATGGCGTCCCCGGCCGGCCGGGTGGTGAACAGCCACATGGCGCTGACCGCGACACCGATCAAGCCGAGCCCGATCCACACGCCGGAGCCGAGCAGGACGACCAGCACGCCGATCAGGATCAGGGTCGCCTGGATATCCTCCATCGCCCCCCTCAGCGTTCGATATGCACGTCGTCGGCGCCGGCATCCTGCATCAGGACGCCGCCAGCGAGCGCGACGATCAGCTGTTCCAGCACGGCGATGAACAGCACGGAGGCGCCGAGCGCCATCGCCACCTGCGGAATCCAGAGCGGCACCGGCACCAGCCCGGTGGAGACATCGCCGATCTCATACGAGACCCAGGTGGTCTTGATGCTGAACCAGGCGAGATAGCCGGACAAGGCCGCAGCGATGGCAAGGCACCAGATCTCGCCGACACGGCGCGCCCGCCCGCGCAGGCGCTGGATCAGGATGGTGACGCGGATGTGCTCGCCCTTGCCGAAGGTATGGGCCAGCGCCAGGAACGACGAGGCCAGCATGGCATAGCCGGCGAAATCGTCGGCCGAGCGCGCCACATAGCCGAACAGCCCGCCGCCGATCGAATACAGGACGAAGCCTGCAACGGCGACGAGGCAGGCGCCCGCCAGCACGCCACAGGCGAAGTAGAGCTGCTGCAGGGCGTTGCGGATCAAGGGCGCGGGAAAGCTGAGGGCAGGGAAGCGGGGCGCCGGATCGCGTGGCGCCCCGTGGTTCCGTCTATTTCCGATAGGCGTCGACGATCGCCTTGCCGTCGGCACCGGAAACCTTGAGCCATTCCTCGGTCATGGTCTTGCCGATCTCGTTGAGCTCGGCAGCGAATTTCGGGCTCGCCTTCTGCACCTTCATGCCGTTCTTGGCGAGCGTGTCGAGGAAGCCTTGCGCGAGCTTCTCGCTCTCCGCCCAGCACGACGTCTCGGCGCTCTTGGCGGCGGCGGCGATGGCGTCCTGCGCCGACTTGTCCAGCTTCGACAGCGCCGCCTTGTTGACGATCACCATGTTCTTCGGCTGCCAGCCGTCCAGCGCGTAGAAGTGGGTGAGCTGCTCCCACACCTTGCTGTCGACGCCGGTGGCGCCGGAGGAGGCGAAGCTGTCGACCTTGCCGGTGGCCAGGGCCTGCGACAGCTCGGCCGCCTGGATGGTGATCGGCTGTGCCTTCACCAGCTCGGCCAGGCGGCTGGTCTGCGGGCTGTAGGCCCGCCATTTCAGCCCTTCCATGTCCTTGACCGAGTTGAGCTCGCGCTTGGCGTAGATGCCCTGGCCCGGCCAGGCGCAGGTGTAGAGCAGGGTCATGCCCTGGGCGTCGAGCTTCTTCGCCACGACAGGGCGCTGCGCCGCCGCCAGCTTCTTGGACGAGGCGTAGTCGGAGGTGAGGAACGGCACGCCGTCGGCGCCGAAGGCCGGATCCTCGTTCTGCAGGTTGACCATCAGCACTTCGCCGATCTGCGCCTGCCCGGTCTGCACCGCGCGCTTGATCTCGTTCGCCTTGTAGAGCGAGCCGTTGGCGTGGACGGTGATGACGAGCTTGCCGCCGGTGGCGCCCTTCACCGTGTCGGCGAACTTCTGCAGGTTCACGGTGTGGAAGTTGGTCGCCGGATAGGCGGCGGGCAGGTCCCATTTGGTCTGCGCCGCGGCCGGCAGGGCGACCAATGCGGCGCCGGTCAACAACGCCGTCGCGATCCAGGTCTTCATGAGGGTGCCTCTCCCCGTACGAAAGTTGACGAATGTGTTACCGGCCCGGTCGTGGCTTGGCAATGGCCGCCCGCCGCGCCCGCCGGTTCTCCAGCCGCCGCATGAGGTTGCGCAGGAACAGCGAGCGCTCGACCAGCCAGGGCCGGGGGATCACCACCGGGCCGCCGTCGCGCGCCGGCCGCATGGCCGCCACCGCCGGGTCCATGATCGCCGAAGCCGGCATGGCCCGCCAGGCGGCGAGCTGGCGCGCGAGTATGCGCGGGCGCTCCGCCACCAGCATGTCCCAACGGGCAAGCACGTCGTCGGCGCTGTCGATGATCTCCAGCGCGTCGACCAGCGGCGTGGTCAGCTGGACGCGCTCCTGCACCACCGGCACGCCCTGCATCAGCGCGGCGACGATGCGCGAGGTCGAGGCATAGCCGACCGCCTGATAGGGCCGGAATCCGTAGCAGTAGAGCGAGCGCTGCAGCAGGTCGTCGCGCACCTGGCGGGTGGAGAACTCGGTGGTGACGACGCGGAGCTTCGACCGGAGCGTCGTCAGCGTGGCCTGGCGTTCCGGCGCGGTAAGTTTGCCATAGGCGTAGATGTCGTGCTCGCGCGGACCGGGCGCGGCCGGCGATTCCAGCGACGGCGACCAGCCGAGCGAGATCTGCACCGTCGGCGCGAGATGGCGGTAGCCCTCGGCGCCCTCGTCGCAGACGACCCAGATCGCCCGCGCGTCATGAGCGAGCTGCATCAGGCCGGCCCAGCGCTTGACCCAGGTCGGCGTGCGCTTGTTGTTGAAGCCTTCGCCGTCGGCAAGCTCGGTGGCGACGATCACGTAGTCGAGGCCGCGCAGGCGATCGACCACCCAGGCCTCGCGGAAATACTCGATGACGATGTTGGTGACGCCGCGCCTGGGCGGCGTGGCGCCGATCTCCACCTCGTGGCCGAGATCGCGCAGGCCCGCCGCGATGGGCAGCACGATGTCCTGCAGCGCGTCGTGGCTCTGCGGCCGGTGGTTCCAGATGGTGAGGAAGAACTGCACCGCCGGCCTCAGCGCGGCGCCCAGACGACGAGCGAATAGCCTTCGTGGAAGGCGCTGCCGAAACAGAGCCGGCGCGTCTCCCTGATCTCGATCAGGCCTTCCGCCGCCTTGGCGCGAAGCGCCGTGAGATAGCCCGAGAGATAGTTCCGCTTGTCGTGGTAGCGGAGCGCCAGCGCGTCGAACAGATCGGTCGGATCGTAGAGCTCGCGGATCGGCTCGATATGCAGGCAGAGGCCGGGCTTGCGGGCCAGCAGGAAGTCGAGCATCGGGCCCCAGGCCGTCCCGAGCTGCTCCATCGAATGCATGGTGAGCACCGCGGTGCGGGCATCGATCTCGAGCGCGTCGCCGCCTGCCAGCGTCAGCATGTTGAAGCGCACGCCGCGCAGCGGGCGGCGGAGATGCTGACCGATCAGCCGGACCAGTTCCTGCGACGGTGCCGCCCAGTCGCAGCCGACCAGTTCCGCCTCCGGGAACAGGTCGCTGAGGGTAAGCAGGCTGGCGGCGGTGCCGCAGCCGATATCGACCAGCCGGTCGTAGCCGACGAGATGGCGCGGAAACAGCGCCCGGCGGAAGATGTCGTAGACGCGGAATTCGAAATCCGGCGCGTCGATCCGGATCCAGTCGCCGTCATAGCGCAGGATGTCGTAGTGGAAATACTGCGGCAGCAGGTTCTGGAGCGCGACGCCGCGGCTGCGGACCCGTTCGAGGATCTCGCCCCAGCCGCGTTCCCAGCGCGAGGCATCGTTGCCGCCGACGGTGACGAGATCCGATCGCTCGAGCTGTTCCAGCGCGCGCAGGATCACCGCGTCGCGCTCGGCCGCCGTAAGCCGATGATAGCTGAGCGGCCCGGCCTTCTGCATCGCGGCGCGCGCCGCCGCTTCGTCGATACCGGTCAGGCGCGCGATATCCGCCGGGCCGATCTGCAAGGATGAGGACGCGCTGTCCGGCATGCTCACAGCGGCACGATGGGGAACTCGGCGGCGTAGCCGTCCTTCACGCCGTTGCCGCCGGTGAACGGTGCGAGCGGCGCGTCGGATTTGATCAGGCGGGTGCGGCCGATCTCACGCCATTCCTCCAAAGTGATGTAGTTCGCCTGTCGGGAGACGCCGTCATAACGGTCGGAGGCGACCTTCTCGGTCGGCGTGAAGCGGAAATCGATCGAAAGCCGCTGGCCCTTGCCGGACTTCATCGTCTGGTGGATCAGGAACGGGTCGGTCAGGAACACCTTGTCCGGCGCGAGCCGCGCCTCGTATTCGCGCGCGCCTTCGAGAATGGAATGCCCATCGTTGAAATCGGGCAGCGGATGCATCAGCGCCTCGGGGAAACTTGCCGGCTCGATAAAGCGAACGCCGGCATCGCGCGGGTCGCCCAGCACCGAGATGAACAGCATGATGGCGGCGGCGGGCTCGCCGGCCCACATGTCGCTGTGCGGCTTGGTGGAGGCGCGCGGCCGGTTGTCGACCTTGGCATCCGGCACCCCGCTGACCAGGCGCACGTTGATCGGCGCGTGGATGCGCTCGACGGAGCGGGCAAGGCCCAGACTTTCGAACGCCTCGACGACGGTGCTATGCACCTCGTTGAAGGCGAGGAAGTTCTCCCGCTTGGGCAACACCAGGCCGTTCGGCGTGATGTTGGGCAGCGCCGCGACATCGGCGGCGTAGCGCTCCAACAGGTCCTCCGCCAGGGCGAAGTTGCGCGCCGGAAAATAGCTCGCCAGCGAGACCCAGAGGTAATGCCGCACGGCCCAGGCGATGCGATCGCGCTGCACCGGCGACAAGGCGACCGATTTCAGCAGGGCATAGTCGTCGGCGAGCGGCAGATGCGCCGTCATGCCGGCCAGCCGTCTGATCCGGTCCTTCGGCAGCCCTGTCATCGTCATTCCCGTCTCGATCCCGCACCGCGCATCCGCTCTGCGCCGCATGTACCGCCCCCACACTCTGCGGTCACGCGAATTCCACGCGGACCGCTCAGAAGGCGTGCTCGGCAAGCCGGGCGCGCAGCGTGCGCGCCGGCCGCAGCGCCACCCATCCCCGGCGCGGCCGCGGCCGCATCGCCGCGACGGCCGGCGCCATGATCTCCGCCGCCGGCATCCGCCGCCAAGCGGCCATCTGGCGGGCCAGGATGTCATCGCGCCGGGCGCGCAGATCGTCCCAGCGCGCCAGCACCTCGTCCGGCCCGTCGACGATTTCCATCTCCTCGACGAAGGGCGAGGGGCCTGCGACGCGCTCCTGCAGCACCGGCACGTGCTGCATCAGCGCCGAGACGATGCGCGTGGTGGAGGCATTGACCACATTGGCATGCGGCCGGAAGCCGTAGCAGAACAGCGCGCTTTGCAGCATCGCGTCGCGATCCGCCTTGGAGACGAATTCGCTCTTGGTGACGCTGAGACGCGCCGAAAGCTTGTCGATCGCCGATTTGCGCGCCGCCGTGCCGAGCTTGCCATAGGCGCAGATGTCATAGCGGGGCGGCATGGCGGGCCGCGGCGCCTCCAGCGAGGGCGACCAGCCGAGCGCAAGCTGAACCGAGGGTGCATGCGGTGCATAGCCCGCGGCGGCATTGTCGCAGATCACCCAGATGGCGCGCGCCTGGCGCGCCAGCACCTTGAAGTACCGATAGCGCCGGCGCCACATCCTGGTGCGCGCGCTGTTGAAGCCGGTACCATCGGCGAATTCGGTGCCGACCAGCACGAAGTCGTGTTGCAGCAGTTCGGCCACCGCTGCCGGATCGCGGAAATACTCGACCACGACGTTGGTCACGCCGCGGCGCGGCGGGGCCTCGCCGATCTCCACCGCATGGCCGAGATCGCGCAGCCCGGCGGCGAGCGGCAGCACGACGTCGAGCAGGACGTCGCGCGCGTCGGGATGATGATTCCAGGTGGTAAAGTAGAACTCCATAAGGCCAGCCCCGCCTGTCCTGGCCCGCAAGCGGCGCGGCCTAGAAGATCCCTTCCAGGATGGCGCGCTTCCGGCGCACCATGCTCGGCGTGCCCTGGCCGGTCACCGTCTCGCCGCCGGCGACCTTCTCGCGGATCCGCGCCTGTTCCTTCGACGCGTCGATCACCTCGCCGGGCGGCGGCTGCTTCTGCCAGAAGATCAGCCGGTCGACGAAGCTCTCGTCCTTCTCGGCGAGCTGGGTGTACTCGGTGTTGATGACCTGGCGGATGGTGGAATCGGCATTCTCCGCCTTGGCGGCGCGGAGCAGGGCCGTCTCGCCGGCGGAGCGGCCGGCGGCCGGGGTCGGGGCCGCGCCGGTCAGCGCCGTCTGTGCGGCGTCGCGCGGGCGCTGCTCCTGGGGACGGGGGGCGCCGGG
>QOZS01000097.1 GCA_003576705.1 Desertibaculum subflavum | reverse complement strand
CCAAGAAACTCCGCCGCTTTGCGGCGCCCCGGCCGGGGCGCCGCAAAGCGGAACAAACCGAGGAGACTGTCAGGCATGTATCCGGTCTGTAGTGTCCGACATGTAGCCGGTTGCTCAGCGCGACGCGTACCGTGGAGAGCACGACGTCGATGTGCTGGAGCACTTCGTGATTCCAAAAGCGAAGGACCCGCCAACCGGCACGTTCGAGATTTTGCGTGCGCTCGGCGTCCCGCTCGGATTCGGTATGCTGACCGCCATCGACTTCGATGATCAGCTTCGCGGCCAGACAAGCAAAGTCAGCGAAGTACGGCGGCACGGGATGCTGACGACGGAAGCGGTGACGCGGAAACGATTCCCGCAAGGCGCGCCAAAGCATTCGCTCCGCCTCGGTCGCGTTCGCCCGAAGCTCTCGCGCTCTGACACGCGTTTGCAGATCGAGGAGCGCCATCGGCTAGCCTCGGCGCCGTGAAACCCCCACCCTGCCCTCCCCCGCGTACCCGCGGGGGAGGGTTAGATGGGTTGGGGATGGGGCGAAGCGCGACATCGGCCGTCAGTTCCGGAGCGGCCGGCCCTTGGTGAGCATGTGCTCGATGCGGTCGAGCGTGGGCGCCTGCTTGATCAGGCGCATGAAGCCTTCGAGCTCGAGCTTCATCAGCTGCTTCTCGGTCACCGTCTGGGTGATGTCGGTATTGCCGCCCGACAGCACATAGGCGACTTCGGCCGAGACCACCTTGTCGTGCGGCGTCGCCTTGCCCTGCAGGAAGAAGCCTTCCACCGCCATCGACAGCGCGGCGCGCGCCGTCTCGCCGGGCAGCGAGACTTCCGGCGGTGTCGGCGGCTTGTAGTCCGCCACCATCGCCAGCGCCTTGGCCTTGGCATCGGCAAGCAGGCGGCGGCGGTTCATGGTCACGCCGTCATTCTCGGTCATGATGTTCATGTCGCGCGCCTCGGCCGCCGAGGTCGCGACCTTGGCGGTGGAGATCGCCTCGAACACCTGCGCCACCGCCGGCATCGGGCCGCCGGGCCGCTTCTTGTTGTTCAAGGTGCGGACGATCAGCTCCTTGCAGCCGCCCCAGCCCGGCAGCAGGCCGACGCCAACCTCGACCAGGCCCATATAGCTCTCGGCATGCGCCTGGATCGCCGCCGCGTGCAGGCAGATCTCGCAGCCGCCGCCGAGCGCCATGCCGGCCGGCGCCGCCACCACGGGGAATGGCGCGTATTTCAGCGACAGATAGGCCGCCTGGCCTTCCGAGATCGACTGCTCGATCACCGGCCACATCGCCGTGTTGGCGGCGAACAGCGCGAGGCCGACATTGGCGCCGACCGAGAAGTTGTCGGCATCGTTGCCGATGATCAGAGCCTTGTAGCCCTGCTTGTCGATCTTCACCGCCTTCTTCACGATCTCGATGACGTCGGCATCGAGCGCGTTCATCTTGGTGTGGATCTCCAGGCACGCCACGCCGTCGCCGACATCCCAGAGCGAGGCGGAGCGGTTGGAGGCGATCGGCTGCTTGCCGCGTTTCTTGTCGGCCAGCATCCAGGCATCGTCCGCCACCACGATCTCGGCGTATTCGCCCTTCGGCGTGAGGCGCCAGGCCTTGCCGCCCTCCTCCTTGTAGAAGGGCCGGCCCTTGGCGATCTCCACCATCTTCGGCACCGGGCGGCCTTCGGCCTTGAGCTTGTCGGCGAACCAGCCGGTGCCGAGCATGTCGATCTGCTCGAACGGGCCCCATTTCCAGGCATAGCCGGTCTTCATCGCGATATCGACATCGCGGATGTCGTCGGCGATCTCCGGCACCAGGTCGGCGGCGTAGCAGAGCGTGCGCGAGGCCACCGCCCAGGCGTACTTGCCGCCCTTGTCCGCATGCTCGACCAGCTTCTTCAGGCCCTTCACCTTGGCCGACGCAAGATCGGGGCGCATCTTCTTGCGGTACTCGCCGGTCTTGAGGTCGATCGCCTCCTTGCCCTTGGCGCGGTAGAAGCCGCCCTTGCCCTTACGGCCGGTATAGCCCTCGGCGATCATCTTCTGGGTCAGGGCGTTCAACGGGTGATCGGGCTTGAAGCTCTGCACCAGCGGATCGGATTTCGGCAGCAGGCGCAGCATCGAGCCGATCACATGCGGGCCGAGGTCGATGCCGGTCAGGTCGCCCAGGCCGAAGATGCCGGTCTTCGGAATGCCCATCGGCTTGCCCACGATGGCATCGGCCTCTTCCACCGTCAGGCCCTGGTCATAGGCTTCGGTCAGCGCGACATGACTCCAATAGATGCCGATGCGGTTGCCGATGAAGCCGGGCGTGTCCTTGCAGCCGATGACTTCCTTGCCGAGCGCGCGGTCGCCATAGGCCTTGAGGCTGGCGATCGCCTCCGGCCGCGTCTTCGCGCCGCCCACCACTTCGAGCAGGCGCATGTAGCGCGGCGGGTTGAAGAAATGCGTGATGGCGAAGTCGCCGGCGAAGCTCTCCGGCAGGCCCTTCACCAGCTCGCCGAGCGGGATGGTCGAGGTATTGGACGAGACGATCGAGCCCTTCTTCCGCACGCCGTCGAGCTTCTTGTAGAGGTCGCGCTTGATCTCCGGGTTCTCGATGATCGCCTCGCAGATCCAGTCGCAATCGCCGACCAGGCCGAGATCGTCCTCCAGGTTGCCCGGCGTCACGCGCTTGGCGAAGGCGGGATGCATGAAGGGCGCGGGCTTGGTCTTCAGCATCTTCTCGACCGCGCCCCGGGCGAGGGTCGAGCGGTCGTTCGCGCCTTTCGGCACGATGTCGAGCAGCACGACCGGCGTGCCGGCATTGGCGCAATGCGCGGCGATCGCCGCGCCCATCACGCCGGAGCCGACGACGGCGACCTTCTTGATGCCGTTGGGCATGGCGGGCGCCGCGCTCATCAGCAGGCCTCCAGGACGGTGGCGATGCCCTGGCCGCCGCCGATGCACTGGGTGGCGAGCGCGTACTTGCCGCCCTCGCGCTTGAGCAGCGAGGCGGCCTTGCCGGTGATGCGGGCACCCGTCGCACCCATCGGATGGCCGAGCGCGATGGCGCCGCCGTCGAGATTGATCTTCTCCTTCGGCATCTTCGCCTCGATCAGGCAGGCCTGGGCCTGGGCGGCGAAGGCCTCGTTGATCTCGATCACGTCGATGTCCTTGAGGCCGAGTCCGGCACGCTCCAGCGCCTTCTTCGTGGCCGGCACCGGGCCGATGCCCATCAGCTCCGGCGGGCAGCCGGCGACGGCGATCGACTTGATGCGGGCGAGCTTCGGCAGGCCGTGCTTGTCGGCATAGGCCTCGGTGCAGACCAGCACGGCGGAGGCGCCGTCGGTCAGCGGCGAGGAGGTGCCGGCGGTGACCGTGCCGTTCTTGTCGAAGGCCGGCTCCAGGCCGTTCAGGCTCTCCTGGCTGCTGTCGGCGCGGATGCAGCCGTCCTTCTCCACCCGGTTGTTGCCGTCGACGATGGCCACGATCTCGGCGTCGAACTTGCCAGCGGCCTGGGCCGCGGCGGCCTTGCGGTGGCTTTCCACCGCCATCTCCTGCTGCGCCTTGCGATCGATCGAATACTTCTTCGCCAGGTTCTCGGCGGTGATGCCCATGGAGACATAGGCCTCGGGGTAGCGCTTGTAGAGGCCGGGATGCGGCGCCGGGTTGAAGCCGCCCATCGGCACCCGCGTCATGCTCTCGATGCCGGCGCAGACGAAGACCTGGCCGGCCCCCATCTGGATGGCGCCCGCCGCCATGTGGATCGCCTGCATGGACGAGCCGCAGAAGCGGTTCACCGTGGTGCCCGCCGTCTCGGTCGGCAGGCCGGCCAGGAAGCCGACCATGCGGGCGACGTTCAGGCCCTGCTCCGCCTCCGGGAAGGCGCAGCCCATAATGATGTCCTCGATATCCTCCGGCTTCACCTTGGTGCGCTCGACCAGGCCTTTCACCACCTGCGCCGCCAGCTCATCGGGGCGCACCTTGGCGAGGGCGCCCTTCCTGGCGAGGGTGAAGGGAGAGCGGGCAAAGCCGGCGATCACGACGTTCTGCTGCATGGTTCCACCTTCCGCTGCCGCGGACGTAGCGCGTCCGGCGCCTCGCCCGCCCTGGTTCTTGGTTAAGACTGTCCCTAAACGCTATCGCGGCGGTCCCGCCACTCAGGCCGCCTTCTCGGCGGCTCGTCGAGCCACCAGTTCACGCTCGATCATCTTTACGATGTCTTTCAATTCGCGGATCGCGTCATCCACATCCCGCCGCTGGCGCTCCAGTTCGGCGACGCGGTCGCGGCTGCGATCCAGCGTGAACTGCATCTGCTCGATCTGCCCATCGCCATGGTCGTAGAGGTCGAGCATCTCCTTGATGTCGTCCAGCCGGAAACCCAGGCGTTTGCCGCGCAGGATCAGCGCGAGCCGCGCCCGATCGCGCCGCGAATAGATGCGGTTCAAACCCTGGCGGGAGGGCGCCAGCAGGTTCTTGTCCTCGTAGAAGCGTATGGCGCGCGGCGTGATGCCGAATTCGTTCGCCAGCTGCGCGATGGTGTAGGTTTCGGCCACCTCGGTCCCACGCCTCCCTGAACTCCAGCGTCGGGACTCTTTCTAGTTTACGTTTACGTAAACGTCAAGTGATTGTTGCCGATTCCGCTACGGAATCTAGCACAACGCCGGCACCGCGCCCTCACGCCCACAGGGCCGCGGCCACGGAAGCGACCAGCAGCGCGGCGAAGCCCAGGTTGATGCGCCGGTTGGCGCGTGGCTCGCGGAAGAATCGGGTCAGCGCGGCGCCGCCGAGCAGCCAGACGAATTCAACTGCGATGATGACGACGAAGAGGACGGCGATCTTCATTGCCGCGTCGAGCGCCAGCGCGCCGCGCACCAGGACGAAGCCTGAGAACAGTGCCGCCATCGCCGCATAGCCTTTCGGATTGACCAGCGAGAGCAGCAGACCGGCGGCGAACGAGGGCTCGCGCCGCGCGCCCGCGTCGGCGGCGAGCGGCGGCGCCGTGGCGATGCGCCAGGCGAGGTAAGCGAAGTAGAGGCCCGAGGCCACGGTCACCACCGGGGTCACGCCCGGCAGTGCGAGAAGTAACCCGACAAGGCCGCTCGCCGTCACCGCCATGACACCGATCATCCCGAAGGTGAGGCCTGCGAGATAACCGAGGCAACGACGCGCGCCGAAGGCCGCGCCGGCCGCGGCGAGGCTGAGATTGGCCGGGCCCGGGCTGCCGGCGAGGGCGAGGCCGGCCAGGATGAAGGCGGGCAGCGCTTCCATCTCACCGCCCCGCCCTGTCGTTCGGCGGATGGAGTCTGCTATGCAACATCATGGCCCGGCATCTGAGCCAAGACGGCGGCGCCGGTCTTGAACGATCGTGCGCCGCCCCGCACGGCGATTGGCTCCGCATCGCGCCGGCGGTACCCGGCCTGGAGCGGTTCGAGGCCCGCTTCGCTGGCGGCGGCTATGCGCCGCACCGCCACGACGTCTATGCCATCGGCATCACGCTGCAGGGCGTGCAGCGGTTTCGCTATCGCGGCGCCGCCGCGCAATGCCTGGCCGGGCAGGTCTATGTGCTGCATCCCGACGAGCTGCATGACGGCCACGCCGGCACCGAGGCGGGGTTCCGCTATCGCGGCATCTACATCGCGCCCGACCTCGTACGCGATGCCCTGGGGCAGCCGGGCTGGGCGCTTCCCTTCTACGCTGCCGTCGTGTCGGACGACCGTCGGCTCGCCGCCGCGGTGCTGCCGGCGCTGGACGATCTCGACCGGCCGCTCGACGACCTGCAGCGCGACCAGATCGTGATCGATATTGCCGATGCCCTGGCAGCCGGCGCCTCCTCACCGCCGCGGCACGCGCTCGCTGCGCGACATGGCAACGCGGTTGCGGCCGCCCGCGATCTGATCGAAGCAGGCTTGCGCGACGGCGTGACCTCGGAGCAGCTGGAGGCGGCGACCGGCCATGACCGCTACACGTTGGCCCGCCAGTTCCGCGCCTGCTTCGGCACTAGCCCCTACCGCTATCTGATGCTGCGGCGCCTCGACCGGGCGCGCCGCCTGATCGCCCACGGCTTGCCGCTCGCCGAAGCGGCGGTGGCCGCCGGCTTCGCCGACCAGAGCCACCTGACGCGGCGGTTCAAGCAGGCTTATGGCCTGACCCCGGCGCGCTGGGCCGCCCTCAGGCGCGGCTGAGCCGGCCCACCGCAGGATCGCGCCGATCCGGCCGTAGAATGCCGGAACCGTTGCGAGTTGCGTCGATGCCCCTCCGCTTATCTCTCCTGTGCGTTCTGCTGTTCGGCCTCGCCTCCGCGGCACGCGCGGACGCAACCATCACCTTCGAGCATGGCGGCCACAAACGCGTGGCGGTGCTGCACCTGCCGGCGAGAGCAGGCGGCGCGCTGCCGCTCGTCATCCTGTTGCACGGCGCCGGCGGCTCCGGCGAACAGGCGCTTTCCCATTACGGCTGGCCGGCCTTAGCCGACGCGGAAGGCTTCGCCGTGCTGGCCCCGGACGCGATGCCGGCGCGGCCGGACCGCGAGGCGAACCTGCGCAACAATCCCCGTTTCTGGGATGACGGCTCCGGCCGCGGCCTGCGCAAGGTGGACGATACCGGCTTCATCCTGGCCGCGGTGGAGCAGGCGGCGCGCCGTTTCGACCTCGACCGGCGGCGCCTCTATGCCGCCGGCCATTCCAGCGGCTCCGGCATGGCCCAGCGCCTCGGCCTCGACCATGCCGACCGCATCGCCGCCATCGGCGTGGTCGCCGGCCAGCGCCCGCCGGGCGGGCCGCCGAAACGGCCGCTGCCGGTCGTCTACATCAACGGCGCCGAGGACACGGCCAATCCGGTTGCCGGCGGCGTGCGCGAATTGCCCTGGGGCAGGCCGACGACGCTGCCGCCGCTCAGCGAGAGCCTGGACGGCTGGGCCCGCTTCAACGGCTGCGCGGCGCCCACGCAATCGGCCCCGGTGGCGAAGGTCTCGCTCACCCGCTGGGGGTCCTGCCGCGACGGCGCGGAAGTGCTGTTCTATCTGCTCGCCGACCAGGGCCATCAATGGCCGGGCGGCAAGGCGCGCCGGTTCGGCCCAGGCCTCGGACCGCAATCGAACGCGCTCGACGCCACGCGCACGATCTGGGACTTCTTCCACCGCCATCCGCTGCCGCCCGGCTGACAGCCACCCCGCGCTGTGCCACCCTCGCCGCACAAGAACGGGAGGGAACCATGCAGCGCTATGCGGGCAAGGTCGCGCTCATCACCGGCGGTGCCTCCGGCATGGGCCGCGCGACGGCGAAGCGGCTCGCCGCGGAAGGCGCCAAGGTGGCGCTGACCGACCGCCAGGCCGAGGCCGGCGCCAAGGTCGCGGCCGAGATCGGCAACGACGCGATCTTCCTGGAGCAGGACGTGACCAGCGAAGCCGGCTGGCCGAACGTGATCCGCGCCGTACAGGCGAGGCTCGGCGCGCTCCACGTGCTGGTCAACAATGCCGGGATCGGCGGCACGATGAAGGGCGCGACGCCGGAGCAGGAAACGCTTGATGGCTGGCGCCGCATCCACAGCGTCAACCTGGAAGGCGTCTTCCTCGGCTGCAAATACGGCATCCCGGCGATCCGCGAGGCCGGCGGCGGCGCCATCGTCAACATCTCCTCGCTCGCCGCGATGCAGGGCACGCCGGCGCTGGCCGCCTATGGCGCCAGCAAGGGCGCGGTCCGTCAGTTCACCAAGACGGTGGCGATCCACTGCGCCTATCGCGGCTACAACATCCGCTGCAATTCGGTGCATCCCGGTCCGATCGACACGCCGATGCTGCAGGACCTGCTGTCGCGCGGCGGCACCGTCGACCCGGCGGAGGGGCGGCGCAAGTTCATCGAGCAGGTGCCGCTCAAGACGCTCGGCCGGCCGGAGGACATCGCCGCCGCCGTCGCCTTCCTCGGCTCCGACGATGCCCGCTTCATCACCGGCGAGGAGCTGCTGGTCGATGGCGGCATGAACGCGATCTGAGTGGAATTTGCGTGCCGACGGTTGAAAGCGGTGCCTATCCGCTGAGAGGGTTCGACGAGCCGGTGATGCTCTACGCGGCCTGACGGCGCGGGCGGTTCATTCCGGCGGGAAGTGCGGCTCCGGCCGCACGAACAGGTCTTCGTAGGTGACGAGCTGCGGCCAACCGAGCGCGCAGGGCCGACCGCCGCGAAACGCCCATTCGCCGCGGGCACAATCGGACGCGCGGACATAGCCGTTCAGGTAGAAGCGCCGGTCGCGCTTGCTGTCGTTGGCACCCGAGCCGTGCACGGTAAAGAGGCCCCACATGGCGAAATCGCCGGGCTCGAGCTTGAGGTCGACCAGCTTGGTCGGGTCGAGGCCCGCCGTCGCGAGCGCCGCCTCTGCCGCCGCATTGTCGCCGATCGCCCCCTCGACCGGGAGCGCAATCTCGCCGTTGCGATGCGAGCCCGGCAGCAGGCGCATGCAGCCGCTCTCGCGGGTATGCGGATCGATGGCGAGCCCGGTCTGCACATAAGAGACCGCGGGATTGCGATAGGCCGAACGCGGCCGGCGGAACCGGATGTCCTGGTGAAAGGCGAATTCCGCCGCCTTGGCGCCCGGCGGCTTCCAGTGCAGCTGGTTGATGATCTGCTTCAGGTCGCGCCCGATGAGCGGCTGCAGCAGGTCCAGGATGCGCCTGTCGGTGCGCACCTTTGCCAGCACCGGATCGTGATAGCTCGGCCACTGCGCCAGCCGCACGATGGGGCCCCGCTCCGCGTCCTTGCGCAGCCGGTAGTACAGGTTGCCATGGCGGAAGCTGCGTCCATGCGCGAGCCCGGCGGCATATTCGCGATCGAAGGCGGCGGCGATCTCGGCCACTTCAGCAGGCGTGAACAGGCCGCGCACGACGGCATAGCCGTCGCGGTGGAACTGGGCCACGTGATCGGGTTCGCTGCGGGTCTCGGTCTGGACAGCCAACTGCATGGTGCCCAGAACATATGGTGCGTTGGTTAACGGGCGGTAAGGCCCCCGTCGACCACCAGTTCCGACCCGGTCATGAAGGACGAGGCCTCGCTGGCCAGGAACAGCGCCCCGTTGGCGATGTCCTCCGCGGTGCCGAGCCGGCCGATCGGGTGCTGCTTCGCCACCATGTCCCTGGCGGCAGTGGGGTCGTTCAGCCCCTTGCCGCGGTTATGGATCGCCACCGCGCCCATATCGGTGTCGATCACGCCGGGATGGATCGAGTTGACGCGGATGTTGTAGCCGAGCTCGGCGCATTCCAGCGCCACCGCCTTGGTGAAGATGCGGACGCCGCCCTTGGTCATGCAATAGGCCGAGGCGCGGACCGAGCCGACGATGCCGGCGATCGACGACAGGTTGACGATCGAGCCGGCAAAACGTTGCCGCCGAGCCGGATCCTTCATCGCCTTGATGCCGTGCTTGGTGCCGAACAGCACGCCTTCCAGGTTGGGACCGGAGAGATACTTCCAATCCGCCAGGGTCACTTCCTCGATCGGCACGGCGCGGAAAGTGCCGGCATTGTTGACGAGCACGTCGAGGCCGCCGAAGGCTGAGACGGTCTCGCCCACAACGCGCGCCCAGGCGGCCTCGTCGGTGACGTCGTGCTGCAGGGCGATGGCCTTGGCGCCGCCCGCCTTCAGCGCCGCCGCCGTGCGCTCCGCCGTGGCGCCGTCGAGATCGGTCACGGCGACCGCGCCGCCGGCCTCCGCCAGCGCCTTGGCGATCGCCGCACCGATACCGCGCCCGGCACCCGAGACCAGGCAAACCTTCCCGTCGATCCGGCTCATTTTGTCTCCTCCCGCCTGTTAGCCCTTGTATCTGGATCTGTGTTCGACGGATCCGGAAAAGGTGATGAGATGTCGGATCGGCGGCAGGCCTGCCGCCGATCCGACAAACGCGGGTCGGTGACCGTAAGCCCTCAGGTGTCGCGCACCGTGGGAGAGCCTGGCTCCCGACCCGTTTCCATTGTCGGCCCGAACAGTCGCAAGGCGTGGAACAGCGCCGCATCTGCAAGGACGGGACCGATGGAACGAAGCGGTGATGTTGTTGTCGGGATCGACGTGTCGCAATCCCGGCTGGACGTGCATGTGCTGCCAGGGGGCGACAGCTTCGCGGTGCCGCGCGAT
>QOZS01000096.1 GCA_003576705.1 Desertibaculum subflavum | reverse complement strand
GAGGCTCAAGAGGCTCAACGGTCTCACGCCCTACGAACACATCTGCAAGACATGGGCGCACGAACCAGATCGATTCCGATACGATCCCACCCACCTCACATCGGGACTGAACACCTAGGCATCAATGCGCCGCCTCGGCGCGGCCCGGGCGCAGCGACAGCCATTCCTTCATCAGCCGCCCGTTATCGGCCGGGAAGCGCTCCTCCAGTACGCGCGAGCTGGCGATGCGGTCGACGCGGAAGTGCCGGTAATCCCGGCGCAGCTCGCACCAGGCGCCGATCAGGGTCGCGTCGGTATAATAGGCCATGGCGATCGGCCAGATGGTGCGCTGGGACGTCGTCCCCTTCTCATCGGTATAGGCGATGCGCATCTTGTGGGTCTCGTGGATCGCGCTCCGCACTTCCGACAGGTCGACGCCCGGCGCCGGCCCCGGCTTGCCGCCGGCGACATAGACGGTGGGCGTCGCCAGATGCCGCCGCTGCAGGTCCGGCAGCACGATGGCGATCTTGGCCAGCACGCTCTCTGCCGCCTGCTGCAGCTTCGGATCGCGAATCCGCTTCAGCATCTGCGCCCCGAGCACGATGGCGTCCACCTCCTCGGTGGTGAACATCAGGGGCGGCAGGTCGAAGCCGTTGCGCAGCATATAACCGATGCCGGCCGCGCCCTCGATCGGCACCCGGCGCGCCTGCAAGGTCGCGACGTCGCGGTAGACGGTGCGGACATTGACCTCGAGCTCCTCGGCCAGGGCGGCCGCTGTGACCGGTTTCACTGCGGTCCGCAGGATCTGAATGATATCGAATAGCCTGTCGGCTCGGCGCATCGGAGGATTCCTCCCACAACGGAAACACTCCTGACAAAACGCTGTCAGTATAGCCGTCCTAGTTTTGTTCTCGTCAACGCCCGGCCGAATCCCTCGGCCGATTCATTGGCGGCGTTGGGCGACGGAGATGAGCCATGCGGACACGTTTCGAGCGGATCGGTTACCGGCTCCCCGCGGCTGCCCCGACCACGTTGGGCCAGCGTCTGCGGGATGATTTCAAGGCGCTCGGCACCCTGATGCTCACCTGGCAGCAACGCGCCCGCGAGCGCCACCACCTGGCAGCGCTCAGCGAGCACATGCGGCGTGATCTCGGCCTCGACGAGGCCGACATCTATCGCGAGAGCCGGAAGCCGTTCTGGCGGTCGTGACGATGTCAGGGGCCCGTCGCGTCCTGCGCCAGGCCCGGCACCAGCGGCACGAAACGCACGCCGATCAGTTCCTCGCGCTGGATACCGTCGCCGGTCCGGCGAAGGCGGACCAGGCTCTGGTCGCCGGCGCTATGGCCGACCGGGGCGACCAGCACGCCTTCGGGCCCGAGCTGGTCGATAAGTGCCTGCGGGATTTCGGTGCCGGCGGCGGTCACCATGATGCGGTCGAACGGCGCCTGCTCCGGCCAGCCCTTCATGCCGTCGCCGATCCGAGTCGTGATGTTAGAGAGGCCGAGCTCGGCGAAGCGCCGCTCGGCCTCCTGCACCAAGGTGCGGTAGCGGTCGATCGTGTAGACCCGGCGGCAGAGCTGGGCCAGCACCGCCGCCTGGTAGCCGGAGCCGGTGCCGATCTCCAGCACCTTCATGCGCCGGCCGACCTGCAGCGCCTGGGTCATGTAGGCGACGATATAAGGCTGGCTGATGGTCTGGCCCTGGGCGATCGGCAGCGCGATGTTCTCGAAGGCGCGCTCGCGGAAGGCCTCCGGCACGAACCGGTCGCGCGGCACCTTCTCGATCGCGGACAGCACGTCGGTATCGGTGATGCCCTGGCCGCGCAGCTCCATGATGAGCTGGATGACCTCCGGGCCGGCCGTCACGCGAAGGTATCCTTCAGCCGGCGCAGGCCCGGCCCGTGCGTGAGGTCGAGATGCAGCGGCGTCACCGAGACATAGCCCGCCTGCACGGCCCCGACATCGGTGGCGAGCGGCGGCTTGCCTGTCTGGCGCTTGAAGCCGATCCAGTAATACGGAACGTTCCGCGCATCGATCCGGTGCTCGATATTGAGGTCGAACAGGTTGCGGCGTCCCTGGCGGACCACCTTCACGCCCTTGACCGAGCCGTGCAGCACGTCGGGGAAGTTGACATTCATCAGCGTGTCCTCCGGCCAGTCGGCCTTGAGCAGCTTCTGAACGACCTTCGGCCCGTGATGCTCGGCCGTGGCCCATTTCACCGGGTGCGGCGCCGTGAAGGACTGACTCAGCGCGATCGAGCGGGTGCGAAGCAGCGTCCCTTCCATCGCCGCCGCGATGGTGCCGGAATAGGTCGTGTCCTCGCCCAGATTGGCGCCACGATTGACGCCGGACAAGACCAGATCGGGCTTCTTGCCCTTGACCAGCACGGTCACCGCCATCATCACGCAATCGGTCGGCGTGCCGCGCACGGCGAACTTGCGCCGGTTGATCTGGCGCACCCGGATCGGCAGCGTCAGGGTCAGCGAATGCGAGGCGCCGGACTGCTCGGTATCCGGCGCCACCACCCAGACGTCATCCGACAGCGATTTGGCGATCTTCTCCAGCGTCTTCAGGCCGGGCGCGTGGATGCCGTCGTCATTGGTGACCAGGATGCGCATTGCCCGCCTTACCCGACTTCGATTCGTTGCTGGCCGGCCATGTAGGGCCGCAAGGCCTCCGGGACGACCACGCTGCCATCCGCCTCCTGGTAGTTCTCCAGCACGGCGATCAAGGTTCGGCCGACCGCCAGGCCGGAGCCGTTCAGCGTGTGGACGAAGCGGTTGCCCTTGCCGTCCTTGCTGCGCACGCGCGCCTTCATGCGCCGCGCCTGAAAGTCGCCGCAATTGGAGCAGCTCGAGATCTCGCGATAAGCCTTCTGGCCCGGCAGCCAGACCTCGATGTCGTAGGTCTTCTGGCTGGCGAAGCCCATATCGCCGGTGCACAGCACCATCACGCGATACGGCAGGCCGAGCCGCTTCAGGACCTCCTCGGCGGCGCCGACCATGCGCTCGTGCTCGGCCGCCGATTGCTCCGGCGCGGTGATGCTGACCAGCTCCACCTTGGCGAACTGGTGCTGGCGGATCATGCCGCGGGTGTCGCGCCCCGCCGCGCCGGCTTCCGATCGGAAACACGGCGTCAGCGCGGTGAAGCGGAGCGGCAGAACGCCCTCGTCCAGGATCTGCTCGCGCACCAGATTGGTCAGCGACACTTCGGCGGTGGGGATCAGCCAGAAGTCGTTGGTGGTGCGGAACAGGTCGTCGGCGAATTTCGGCAGCTGGCCGACGCCGAACACCGCCTCGTCGCGCACCAGCAGCGGCGGCGAGACTTCCTGATAGCCGAACTGGCTCGTGTGCAGGTCCAGCATGAAATTGCCGATGGCGCGCTCGAGCCGGGCGAGCTCACGCCGCAGCACCACGAAGCGCGCTCCGGAGAGCCGCGCCGCCGCCTCGAAATCCATCGCGCCCAGCGCCTCGCCGACGGCGACATGGTCGCGCGGCTCGAATTCGAAATTGCGCGGCGCCAGATGGCGGCGCAGCTCGACATTGCCCGTCTCGTCGGCGCCCTGCGGCACATCGGCGGCCGGCACATTGGGCAGCGTCGCGAGCAGCGCCTCCAACTCGTCGCCGGCGGCGCGCTCGGCCGCCTCGGCCTCGGCGATGCGGTCCTTCAGCTCGGCGACCTCGGCCATCAAGGCCGAGGCGTCGCCGCCCTTCGACTTCGCCTTGCCGATCTCCTTCGAGGCCTCGTTGCGGCGCGCCTGGCGCTCCTGGAATTCGGTCTGGTGCCGCCGGCGGCGCTGATCGAGATCGACGATCGCCTGCGCCACCGGCGCGGCGCCGCGCGCGCTGAGCGCGGAATCCAGCGCCGCCGGGTTGTCGCGAATCCACCTGATGTCCAGCATGGGAAGAACGTTCGAGAAAGTGGCTCGGGGCTTATAGGGGCCGTTCGGTGCCGGGTAAAGCCAGGCCCGGCCTCGGCGGTTCAGGCGGCGCCGCTCTCCGCCGCCTCGGCCGCTTCCGCCTCGGCCCGCCGTTTCTCCACCAGGCGGGCCGACCAGATCGACACCTCGTAGAGCAGCACCATGGGCACCGCGAGGGAGATCTGGCTGATCGGGTCGGGCGGCGTCAGAACCGCCGCGGCGACGAACACGCCCACGATCGCGTATTTGCGTTTGGCCGCGAGCCCCGCGCTGGAGGCGATACCGACCCGGGCCAGCAGGGTCAGCAGCACCGGCAGCTGGAACGCCACTCCGAAAGCCAGGATCAGCGCCATGATCAGCGACAGGTATTCGCTGACCCGCGTCTCGGCGACGATCGGCAGCACCCCCTCGCCGCCCGGCGTCTGGAACGACAGGAAAAACTGCAGCGCCAGCGGCATGACGATGAAATAGACCAGCGCCGCACCGGCCGCGAACAGGATCGGCGTCGCCAGCAGGAAGGGCAGGAAGGCCTTGCGCTCGTTCCGGTACAGGCCCGGCGCCACGAACATCCAGATCTGCGAGGCGATGATCGGGAAGGCGAGCAGGAAAGCGGCCCAGAACGACACCTTCACATAGGTGAAGAAGGCCTCCTGCGGTGCCGTAATGATCATCCGGCAATCGTGGCAGACGCGATAGAGCGGCCAGTGCAGGTACTGGTAGATCTTGTCGGAGAAGGCGTAGCAGACGCCGAACGCCACGATCAGCGCGATGATCGCGTACATCAGCCGGTTGCGCAGCTCGACCAGGTGCTCGAGCAACGGCATCCGGCTCTGCTCGATTCGGGTCTCGTCGTCGTCGGGCGCGGTCATGCCTTCTGCTCTTGCGGCCGCGGACCTTCGATCGCCGGCGTCTCGATCGCCGGCGCATCGGTGGCCGGCGCAGGGTCGATGCCCGGTGCCGGCTCGTTGCCGATCAGCTGATTCGGATCGGCCGCCTGCCCCGCCTCCTGCACGGTCCTCCGCAGATCGCCGCCCGGATCGATCGTGTTGGCGATCTCCTCCTTCATATCGAATCCGGTGACCTTCTCGGCCTGCTTCTTCAGGTCGTCGAGCTCGGACTGGCGGGCCAGCTCATCCATGTGGCCCTGGAATTCGCGCGCGAGGGCGCGCGCCTTGCCGGTCCATTCGCCGACCTGGCGCAGCAATCGGGGCAGATCCTTCGGCCCGATGACGACGAGCGCCACCACCGCGACGACGGCCATTTCGGACCAACCGATATCGAACATGGCTCAGATCCCGGCCGGCTTCCGCGAGCCGGCTGCCGGTCAGCTCGAAACCTTGTCGGCGACCGGCTTGTGCTCGCTGCCGGCGCCGTTCTGGGCATTGATGTGGCCGGCCGGCGGCGGAGGATCGTTCTTCGCCTGCTCGGGATCCTGCATGCCCTTCTTGAAGTTCTTGATGCCTTGCGCGAGGTCGGTCGCGACGCGCGGCAGCTTGCCAGCCCCGAACACGATCACCACGACCACCAGCACGATCAGCCAGTGCCAAATGCTAAAGCCGCCCATGGACAGGCACCCTCGTTTAAACCCGGGTTCTAGAGATGCCCGCAGTATGTCGAAAAGGCATCAGGGGCGCAAATGAACTGCCCCGGCCGGAAACACGAAAGTGTCAGCCGGATTGATGCGCACCGAGACCGAGGTGCCCGGCGCAAAGGACCGGTGCCGTGGCAACCGGGCCAGCCAGGGGGCGGCCAGGCCCGGCAGGCTGAGCCGCAACAGCGTGGCCGGCCCGAGCGGCCGGCTTTCCAGCACCAGGGCACTGATCCCGCTCGCCTTTGCGTCCACCGCAATGCCTTCCGGGCGCACCAGCACCTCGACCGGCGTGTCCGGCTCGATCCCCGGCGGCAGGGCGACCATGCCCCAGGGCGTCGGCACGCCCCCGGCCGCCGCGCGGCCTGTAAAGGCGTTGGTCTCGCCGAAGAAGCGGGCGACGAAGGGGCTGACCGGACGGTCGTACAGGTCCTCGGCCGAGCCGATCTGGATCAGGCGGCCCTCCTGCATGACCGCGATGCGGTCGCCGACCCGCATGGCCTCCTCCGGGTCGTGCGTCACCATCAGGGTGCCGGTGCCGGCCTCGGCCAGCAGGCTCAAGGTGGTGTCGCGCACATGGTCGCGCAGCCGGACGTCGAGGCCGGAGAACGGCTCGTCCATCAGCATCAGCTTCGGGCCCGGCGCCAGCGCGCGGGCCAGCGCCACGCGCTGCTGCTCGCCGCCCGACAGCATGTGCGGATAGGCATCGGCGAAGGCGCCGAGGCCGATCCGCTCCAGCATGGCAACCGCGCGGCCGCGCCGCTCGGGCGCTGCGCCGTGCAGGCCGAAGGCGACGTTCTCGGCGACCGAGAGATGCGGGAACAAGGCGAAGTCCTGGAATACCAAGCCCACGCCGCGCTTCTCCGGCGCCAGGCTGAACCTGGCATCGGCCACCGCTTCGCCATGGATGGCGATACGGCCTGCCTGAACGGATTCGAGCCCGGCGACGAGACGCAACGTGGTCGTCTTGCCGCAACCGGAGGGGCCGAGCAGGCAGACGATCTCGCCCGCCGCCACCGCGAGCGACACCTCGCGCACCACCGGCCGCCCTTCGAAGGCATGGCTCAGTTCCTCGACCGAGAGGGCGACGGACATGGACATGCGGATCAGCGGCGGGCGGCGAGCAGCGCGGCGCGCAGGCGGTGCGGCAGCACCGGCACCTTGTCGATCCTGACGCCGGCGGCATGCCGGATGGCGCCCAGGATCGCCGGCGCTGTCGGCACCAGGCCGGGCTCGCCGACCCCCTTGGCGCCGAATGGGCCGAGCGGCTCGGCATCCTCGATCAGCAGCACCTCGATCGGCGGCACGTCGCCGACCGTCGGGATCAGATAGTCGTGCAGGTTCTCGGTCCGGCCGGGGATGTATTCCTCCATCAGGGCGAGGCCGAGGCCCTGGGCGATGCCGCCCTCGATCTGCCCCTCCACCTGCTGCGGGTTGATGGCACGGCCGACATCGTGGGCGGCGACGATGCGGAGCGGATGCACGGTGCCGAGCTCGATATCGACATCGAGCACGGCGATCTGCGCGGCGAAGGCATAGGTCGCATAGGGCACGCCCTGGCCGTTCCCGTCGAGCGGCGTGGTCGGCGGATCGAAGCGCCCTTCGCCCACCAGCGCGTCGCCGTCGCGGCCTTCGGCGAGCGATGGCAGATCGAGCTCGCGCAGGATGCCGCCCTCCTCCACGCCGAGCCGGCCGTCCTTCAGATAGAGCCGCGCCGCCGAGCCGACATTGGCGCGCCGCAGGATCTGCCGGCGCAGGTCGAGCGCGGCGAGTTCCACCGCCTTGCCGGAGACGAAGGTCTGCCGCGAGGCCGAGGTCTTGCCGGCATCGGCGGTGCGGTCGGTGTCGCCCATCACCATGCGGAAGGCCGCCATCGGCAGGCCGAGCGTATCGGCGGCGATCTGCGTCAGGATGGTGCTGGAGCCCTGCCCGATATCGACCGCGCCGTTGTAGAAGGTCAGCGTGCCGTCGGCGCCGAGCCCGATCCGCATGACGGACGGGTTCGACATCGATGTGTTGCCGATGCCGTACCACATGCAGCCGATGCCGACACCGCGACGTCGCGGTCCCGCCGCCGTCGTGTTGAACGCGGCCGCCTCGTCCAGCGCATCCAGCCAGCGCGGATGGATGGCATTGAGGCAGGAGGTCAGCCCCGCGCTCGCTTCGAGCAGCTGGCCGGAGGCGGTGCGGTCGCCGATGCGGAGCGCGTTGCGTCGGCGGATCTCCAGGCGGTCGAGGCCGAGCCGCTCCGCCAGGTCGTCCATCATCGCCTCATGGGCGATCGCCGCCTGCGGCACGCCGAAGCCGCGGAAGGCGCCGGCCGGCGGCTCGTTGGTGAGCAGCGCCCGGCTGTCGGCGCGCACATTGGGCACGCGGTACGGGCCCATCGCATGCACCGGCACGCGGTTGGCGACTGTCGGTCCCCAGCTCGCATAGGCGCCGGTGTTGAAATCGGCATCGATCTCCGCCGCCAGCAAATGGCCGTCGCGGTCGGCGGCGAAACGGGTCCGGATCCGCGCCGGATGCCGCTTGGTGCTCGCGGCCATGCTCTCCGGCCGGGTGTAGACGCAGGCGACGGGGCGATCGGTCAGCCAGGCGGCCAGCGCGATCAGCGGCTGCACCGACAGATCCAGCTTGCCCCCGAAGCCGCCGCCGCAGGCGGTCGGCACGATGCGCACCTGGTCCGGCCGCAAGCGCAGCACGGAGGCGGTCTCCTCGCGGTCCATGCCCGGCGATTGCGTGGTGACGTAGACCTCCACGCGGTCGCCGACGCGCCGGGCCCAGCCTGCCTCGGGCTCGATATAGGCGTGCTCGACGAAGCCGGTTTCGGTCCAGCCCTCAGCCACCGCAGCGGCGCCGGCCATCGCACCGGCAACGTCGCCGCATTGCAGATGGCCGGCGATCAGCAGATTGCCGGGTCGGTCGGCCTGGACCAGCGGCGCGCCCTCGGCAGCGGCAGCCGCCGTGCCGATGACCGGCGTCTCCGGCACATATTCGATCGGTACCGCGCTGTCGGGAATGGCCTCGACCGTGCGGCGCTCGCCGACCAGCGCCACCACGGCCTCGCCGCGATAGCGCACCTGGCCGTCGGCCAGGACCGGCTGATCCTTGATCTCCGGATAGATGCCGAAGCCGTTCATCGGCACGTCGGCTGCCGTCAGCACCCGGACCAGACCAGGATATGTGCGCAGCAGCGCGTCAAACGATCCGAGACGCAAGGTCGCCCGCGCATGCGGCGAGCGCACGACGCGCAGCCACAGCGCCTCGGCCGGTATGCCGTCGGCGCCGTATCTCTCCTCCCCGGTCACCTTGGCGATGGCATCGACCCGCGGCGCGGCGGCGCCGACCGCGTGGCCGGTCGCCGGGGGTTGCGGCAAGCCGACCTCGCCGCAGGCGGCGCGCACCGCCTCGACGATCTTGCGATAGCCGGTGCAGCGGCACAGCACGCCGCCGATCGCATCCATGATCTCGGCATCGGTCGGATCGTCGCGCACGGCCAGCAGGTCGGTCGCCGCCATCAGCATGCCGGGGGTGCAGATGCCGCATTGCGCCGCGCCATGGCTGATGAAGGCGCGCTGCACCCGGCTCATCGTGCCATGGCCGATCAGGCCCTCGACGCTGACCACCACCTTGCCGGCGGCCTGCGCCACCGGCGTCAGGCAGGCGCAGGCCTGGCGGCCGTCGATCAGCACGGTGCAGGCGCCGCAATCGCCGGCATTGCAGCCGATCTTCACGCCGGTGAAGCCGAACTCGTCGCGCATGACATCGGCAAGCCGGGCGACACCGGCAGCGTGGCTGGTCACGATCTTGCCGTTCAGCATGAAGCGATGGCCGGGCGCCGCGCTCATGCCGCCGCCGCCATTTCGTCCAGGCCACGCTTCACCAGCGTCAGCGCCGCGTCGTGCCGGTAATTGGCGGAGCCGCGTATGTCGTCGATCGGTGCGAGCGGCGCGAGATGATCCGCTTCGACCACATCGCCCAGCCCGGGCTTCAGCGGATTGCCCAGCAGAGCGGCTTCGAGGGCCGGCAGCCGTTGCGGCACGGCCGAACAGGCGCCGATGGCGATGCCGGCCGCGGCGATCCTGCCCGCATCGTCGACATCGAGGCGCAACGCGACCGAGACGACGGAGATGACCAGGTAGCGGCGGGCGCCCAGCTTGACGAAATGGCTGCGCGAGCCTTCGCCGCGGCGCGGCACCCGGATCGCCACCACCAGCTCGTCCCCGCCGCGCGCCGTTTGCCGGTTGCCGCGCAGGAACTCGCCGAGCGGCAGGATGCGCGCGCCGCGCTGCGAACGCAGCTCCACGCTCGCCTCCAGCGCCAGCAAGGCCGGCACGCCGTCCGCGGCCGGCGAGGCGTTGCAGATATTGCCGGCCACCGTGCCCGCGTTCTGGATCTGCACGCCGCCGACCTCGCGCGCCGCCCGCTTCACGCCGGCGAAGAGCGGCGGCAGCTCCGCCTCGATCACATCGGTCCAGGTGGTGGCGGCGCCGATGCGCCAGTGGTCCGCCTCGGCCGCGATGCCGCGCAGGCCGGCGATGCCGGTGACGTCGAGCACGTCCTCCTCGATCGCGCGGCCGACGCGCGCCGGATAGAAATCGGTGCCGCCGGCCAGCACGACGAGCGGGCGCTCGGCCATGGCGTCGAGCGCGGCTTCCAGTGCTGTCGGTCGAAGATAGAATCCCACGCGCCGGGCCCGGCAAATTTCACGCCATCCGGCGGGAAAATGGCGGGATCGCAGCGTCGCCGTCAACCAACGGACGCTGGTCTCCTGCCGCTACCAGCTCGGAATGGCCGAATCAGAACGGAATGTCGTCGTCGAGATCGCCGCCGCCGCCGCCCCCTCCACCGCGCGACGCGCCGCCGCCCGACCGGGCCGGCCCGCGCGACGCCGAGCCGCCGCCCGGCTCGCCCATGTCCGGCGCA
>QOZS01000095.1 GCA_003576705.1 Desertibaculum subflavum | reverse complement strand
GAACAGGAGCGCCGCGGAACAGGAGCGCCGCGGAACAGGAGCGCCGCGGAACAGGAGCGCCGCGGAACAGGAGCGCCGCGGAACAGGAGCGCCGCGGAACAGGAGCGCCGCGGAACAGAAGCGCCGCGGGCCAAGCCAGCACTGCCTCTCCGCCCGCGAAGCGGGGGGAGAGGGAAGGAGAGGTGGGGAGGATGCGCTTTCCGGAGAAGGCCGGTGCCGGCGGCGCGGCCCTTACCTCACCCGGCGCTGCGCGCCGACCTCTCCCTTCCCTGAAGGGAACGGAGAGGTGACAGAGCCGCGGAACAGATGCGCCCCTGCCGTTGTGCGACACTGCCCCCACCCAACCCTGCCCCCATGGCTTCGCCACGGGGGAGGGCCAAGGAGGGAACAGATGCGCCGCGATTGATGCGCGTCCGGGAGGGACCTGGCCGCTCCGGCATTGACTCCTCGGTAACCCCTCGCTAAGACCCTGGCACTCGCTGGGCCTGAGTGCTAGCAGCGAGCGGAATTGCCGCAAGGCACAAGCAATCGGTTGGAGGACATATGAAATTTCGTCCGCTGCACGATCGCGTCCTGGTCAAGCGCCTCGAAGGCGAGGAGAAGACCAAGGGCGGGATCATCATCCCCGACACCGCCAAGGAAAAGCCGATGGAGGGCAAGGTGGTGTCCGTCGGTCCCGGCGCCCGGGGCGAGGACGGCAAGTTGATCCCGCTCGACGTCAAGAAGGGCGACAAGATCCTGTTCGGCAAGTGGTCGGGCACCGAGGTCAAGATGGACGGCGACGAGCTGCTCATCATGAAGGAGTCCGACATCATGGGCATCATCGAGTAAGGGAGCGCAGGCATATGGCTGCAAAGGAAGTACGTTTCGGCGGCGACGCCCGCCAACGGATGCTGCGCGGCGTCGACATCCTGGCCGACGCGGTGAAGGTGACCTTGGGCCCGAAGGGCCGCAACGTGGTGCTCGACAAGTCGTTCGGCGCGCCGCGCATCACCAAGGACGGCGTGACGGTCGCGAAAGAGATCGAGCTCGCCGACAAGTTCGAGAACATGGGCGCCCAGATGGTGCGCGAAGTGGCCTCGAAGACCAACGACACCGCCGGTGACGGCACCACCACGGCGACGGTTCTCGCCCAGGCGATCGTGCGCGAGGGCGCCAAGGCGGTGGCCGCCGGCATGAACCCGATGGACCTGAAGCGCGGCGTCGACAAGGCGGTCGAGGTCGTCATCGCGGACCTGAAGAAGCGCTCGGTCAACGTCTCGTCCGAGGAGCAGATCTCCCAGGTCGGCACCATCTCGGCCAATGGCGAGAGCGAGATCGGCGAGATGATCGCCAAGGCGATGCAGAAGGTCGGCAAGGAAGGCGTGATCACGGTCGAGGAGGCGAAGAGCCTGGAGACCGAGCTCGACATCGTCGAGGGCATGCAGTTCGACCGCGGCTATGTCTCGCCCTATTTCGTCACCAACGCCGACAAGATGACGGCGGAGCTCGAGAACCCCTACATCCTGATCCACGAGAAGAAGCTCTCGGGGCTGCAGGCCATGTTGCCGGTGCTCGAGGCGGTGGTGCAGTCGGGCCGTCCGCTGATGATCATCGCCGAGGACATCGAGGGTGAAGCCCTCGCGACCCTGGTGGTGAACAAGCTGCGCGGCGGTCTCAAGGTCGCGGCGGTGAAGGCGCCGGGCTTCGGCGATCGCCGCAAGGCGATGCTGGAAGACATCGCGACCCTGACCGCCGGCCAGGTGATCTCCGAAGATCTCGGCATCAAGCTCGAGAACGTCGCGCTCAACATGCTCGGCACCGCCAAGCGGGTGAAGATCGACAAGGAGAACACCACCATCGTCGACGGCGCCGGCAAGAAGAAGGACATCGAGGCGCGCTGCGGGCAGATCCGCCAGCAGATCGAGGAGACGACGTCCGACTACGACCGCGAGAAGCTGCAGGAGCGGCTGGCGAAGCTGGCCGGCGGCGTGGCGGTGATCAAGGTCGGCGGCGCCACCGAGGTCGAGGTGAAGGAGCGCAAGGACCGCGTCGACGACGCGCTCCATGCGACCCGCGCCGCGGTCGAGGAAGGCATCGTCCCGGGCGGCGGCTCGGCGCTGCTCTATGCGATCCGCGCCCTCGAAGGCCTGAAGGCGTCGAACGACGACCAGCGGGTCGGCATGGAGATCGTCCGCAAGGCGCTCCAGGCCCCGGTCCGTCAGATCGCCGAGAATGCCGGCGTCGACGGCTCCGTCGTGGTCGGCAAGCTGCTCGAGCAGAAGAACGCCAAGCTGGGCTTCGACGCCCAGGCCGGCGAGTACACCGACATGATCAAGGCGGGGATCATCGACCCGACCAAGGTGGTGCGCTGCGCCCTGCAGGACGCCTCCTCGGTCGCCGGTCTGCTGATCACCACCGAGGCCATGGTCGCCGAGAAGCCGGAGAAGAAGGACCCGATGCCGCAGATGCCGCCCGGCGGCGGCATGGACTTCTGATCTGCTTCGATCAGGTCTGCTACCCGAAGGGCCGCCCGCAAGGCGGCCCTTCTTCTTTCAGCGGAGGCTGGCGATTGCCGACGCGAGCTTGGCCGTGGCGCGGTCGATCTCGCGTTCGCCGACGCCGGCGAAGCCGAGCAGGAGGCCGTTGTGACGTGCTTTGCCGGTGTCGAAGGCGGAGAGGGGGGCAATGGTGACGCCGGCCGTGGCTGCGGCCTGCGCGATGACGGTATCGGCGAGCCTGGGCACCAGGATATCCGCCACCGCATGCAGGCCGGCATCGATCGGGCGGAGCGAGAGCACGCCCGACAGGTGCTTGGCGAAGGCGCGTTCCAGCGCTTCCTTGCGCTCGGCATAGCGCTTGCGGGACTTGCGGATATGCGTGGCGAAGGCGCCGCTGGCGATGAACTCGGCGAGCGCCGGCTGCGCCACGATCGAGGGATGGTCGTCGATCGCCGAGCGCACGCGCAGGAACGGCTCGACCAGCGCTTCCGGCAGCACGAGGTAGCCGAGCCGGAGCGCCGGGAACATCACCTTGGAGAAGCTGCCGACATAGATGACGCGGCCGCCTGAATCGAGACCCTGCAGCGAGGGGATCGGCCGGCCGTCATAGCGGTACTCGCTATCGTAATCGTCCTCCAGGATGAAGGCGTCCGCTTCCGCCGCCCACTCGATCAGCTCGAGCCGGCGGCCCAAGGTCATGGTGGTGCCGAGCGGGAACTGATGCGAGGGCGAGACGAAGGCGAGCCGCGCCTGCGGCGCCCGCTTTCTTCCCTCGGCGACGGAGAGGCCTTCGGCGTCGACCGGCAGCGGCACCGGCGCGACATCGGCGGCGGCCAGCACGGCACGAAAGCCGGCATAGCCCGGATCCTCGATCCAGACCTGCTCGCGCGGCTCCAGCATGACGCGCACGGCGAGGTCGAGGCCGGCCTGGGCGCCGGCGGTGACGATGACCTGCCCGGGCGTCGCCTGGGTGGCGCGGAAGGCGTTCAGATAGGCGGCGATGGCTTCGCGCAGCGGGAGGTAGCCGGCGGCGTCCCGCGCGGTGAGCAGCTCGCGCGGCGGCCGGCGCCAGTGCTTGGCGATCAGACGGCCCCAGATGTCGAACGGAAAGCCGTCGAGATCCGGAATGCCGACGCCGAAGGCCCGCGCCGGGCGCGAGCGCGGCCGCTGGATCTCGGTCACCGCCGCGGCGCGGGTCGAGATGCGGCGGAGCACGGCATCGGCACGTGGGCTCGATTTTTGTCCTGCCTTCGGTTTCGGCGCGGCGAGATGCGCCTCGGGCGTCAGTGCCGCCACATAGGTGCCGGCGCCGACTTTGCCCTCGAGATATCCCTCGGCCGAGAGCTGCTCGAAGGCGGCCAGCACCGTGTTGCGGGAGACGCCGAGATCGCGTGCGAGCAGGCGGGTCGGCGGCAGGCGGAAGCGCGGCGCGAGGCGGCCGGACAGCACGGCCTCGCGCAGCTCGCGCACCAGCTGCTGCTGCAGCGGCAGCTCGCCGGCCGGATCGAGCCGCAGTGCGAGCAGCTCGCCCACATCGGCGATTGGCCCTGTCGCGATTGGCCCTGCCGATTTTGTACGATTGGTGCTGTGCATGGGGCCAATCTGGCGATACATCGCAGGCTTGGGAAGGGCCTTTCCGGTCCCAAGCTGAGGTTTCGCCATGTACGTGCCGCGCCATTTCGCCATGAACGACCGGGCCGCGATGGTCGCCCTGATGCGCGAGAACCCGTTCGCCGCGCTGATCGGCGCCGATGCGGAGGGCGTGCCGCTGGCGAGCCATATCCCGGTATCCGTCAATGATGACGGCACGCTGCTCACCGCCCATGTCGCGCGCGCCAATCCGCATGTCCAGCTGATCGAGGCGGGGCGTCCGGCGCTGGTCGTGTTCTCGGGTCCGCATGCCTATGTCTCGCCGCGCTGGTACGCGTCGAGCCCGCAGGTGCCGACCTGGAATTATCTCGCCGTGCACGCCTATGGCACGCCGAAGCCGATCACTGATGAAGCGCGGGTGCGCAACCTGCTGGCCGAGCTCGCCGCCACGCATGACGGCGACTATCCGGATGCCTGGTCGTTCGGCGCGCTGCCGGAGAAATACGTTGCGGCCATGGTGCGCGGCCTGTTCGCCTTCGAGATCCCGATCGATCGCCTGGAGGGCAAGGCGAAGCTGTCGCAGAACAAGTCGGCCGCCGATATCGCCGGCGCCGTCGCGGGGCTTCGGGCCGAGGGCTCTGCCGAGGCGACGGCGATGGCCGGCCTGATGGAGACGGCGAAGCCATGAGCGCAGGCATATTGACGGCCGGCATGATGCCGGACCAGGTCACCCTGATCGGCGAATTCGTCGCGCTGGAGCCGATGGCGGAGCGCCACCGCGAGGAGCTGCGCGAGGCGGCGGGCGATGGCTCGGCCTATTGGCCCTATCTGCCGATGAAGAGCGGCTTCGATGCGGCGATGGACACCAACCTCGCGGCGCAGGCGAAGTCGGAGCGTCTGCCCTATGTAGTCCGCCTGCGCGCCGATGGTCGCGTCGTCGGATCGACCAGCTATCTCAACATCGCAGCCCGTGATCGCCGGCTCGAGATCGGCAGCACCTGGTATCACCCCTCGGTCTGGGCCGGGGTGGTGAACCCCGAATGCAAGCGGCTGTTGTTCGGGCAGGCCTTCGACGATTGGGGCGCGAACCGCGTGGAGCTGCGCTGCGACGGCCGCAACGCGCGTTCGCGGGCCGCGATCGCCCGGCTCGGCGCGGTGGAGGAGGCGGTGCTGCGCCGGCACATGTATGCGCCCGACGGCCATCTGCGCGACACCGTCGTGTTCGCCGTGCTGCGCGAGGAATGGCCCAAGGTGCGCGACGGCCTCGACCGGCGCCTGGCGGCGGCGCGGGAGGCGAGGGCGGCATGAGCGCGGATTTCAAGCCGACCGCTAGGTCGAAGGTGAAGCGGCTGCACAAGCGGGCGCATTATGACCGCGCCACCGTCTACGCGATCATCGATGCCGCGGTGCTGGCGCATGTCGGCTACGTGATCGACGGCCAGCCCTTCGTCACGCCGACCAATATCTGGCGCGAGGGCGACCGGGTGCTGTGGCATGGCTCGATGGCGAGCCGCATGTTGAAGACGGTGCGCGAGGGCGTGCCGGTCTGCGTCACCATCACCCATCTCGACGGGCTGGTGATGGCGCGCTCGGCCTTCCATCATTCGGTCAACTACCGCAGCGCCATGCTGTTCGGCCGCGCCGAGATGGTGACCGACAAGGCGGCGAAGGCCCGCGCACTGGAAGCCTTCGTCGAGCGCGTCGCGCCCGGCCGCTGGGCGACGCTCCGGCCGATGACGGCGCAGGAGCTGAAGGGGACGATGGTGGTCGGGATGACGATCGACGAGGCGGCGGCAAAGGTGCGCACCGGCCCGCCGGTCGACGACGAGCCGGACTACGCCCTTCCGATCTGGGCGGGGGTCGTGCCGCTCACGCTCACGGCCGGCCAGCCGATCGCGGACCCGCGGGTGGCTACCGGCACGCCGGTGCCTTCGAGCCTCGCGCGCTATGACATCGAAGCTTATGGACGCGAGGCGCCGCGCGCGGACGCCGCGGGGTAGCCGCCGCTAATAGCGATAGATCTTGCCGTGATTGTCGCTCGGGCCCTGGCGGTATTCCCAGCGTTCGGGATAATTGGCCGCACCGGCACGGAAAAGGTGCCCGCCGGCCCCAGGAGGCCGGCGGGACCTGCCTTGTCCTAGTACCGGCCGCGGTCCCAGCCTCCGCGATGGCCGTCGCGGTCGTGCTGGTGATGATGGCCGTGGAAGCCCTTCTTGCCCCGGTCGTAGCGGGTGTCGTTGTCGTCGACGACGACGCAGCCGCTCAACAGCACCGCCAGGCTCGCCGCCGCGGCGGCCAGGGTCATGGTGCCGAAGCGCCGGCCGGCGCCGGTCGGAGCGGTCTGGTTCAGGTTGGTCGACATTGTCTCTCTCCTTCTTTGCCTGCCGCGCGTCGCGCGCGATCGGCGGCAGCAAGAAGGCTGGGGACCCTCTGAGGAGGAAAGGCGGCGCGATTGCGCGCGGATCAAGGCATTGGCGCACGCGAACGGGAATGCGGACGGCGCAGGAAACGCCGTCCGTCTTCGTAGTCGCTCTTGTGTGCTTCAGGCCGCCGCGGCCTTCGGCGCCGCCGCTCGCTCTGCCATCGCGCGGTCGATCCGCTCGGCGAGCGCCGGACTGACGCCGGTCATCGGCAGGCGCACTTCCGGGCTGTCGATCAGGCCGGCGCGCCACAACCAATGCTTGATCGGCGCCGGGCTCGGCTCGGCGAACAACAGCCGCGGCAGGTCGACGAGCTGACGCCAGGCGAGCAGGGCGGTGGCGTGGTCGCCGTCCAGCACGGTGGCGCAGATGCGGGCGAAGGCCGCCGTCTCGACATGGGCTGCGGCGAGAATACCGCCATCGGCGCCCTGGGTCAGCGCGCTGTAGAGCAGGGCGTCCTCCCCCGTCAGCACGGAGAAGCCGCTCGGCCGCGCACGCAAGAGGTCGAAGCTCTGCGCCGCGTCGGCGCAGCAATCCTTGACGCCGACGATGTTGGGCAGCGCGGCGAGCCGCAGCATCGTCTCGTTCGTCATGTTGACGCCGGTGCGATAGGGGATGTTGTAGATCATGATCGGCCGCGCGGTGCCGTCCGCGAGCGCGGCGAATTGCCGGTACAGCCCGTCCTGCGACGGCCGGACGTAATAGGGGCAGGCGATCAGATAGCCGTCGATCGGCCAGTCGCTGGTCGCCGCGAGTTCCTTGCAGAGCTTGCGCGTGTCCACGCCCGAGAGACCGAGAAAGATCGGCAGCGTGCCCTTGGTCTCGGCTGCCGCGGCTTCGACCAGGCGGCGGGTCTCGTCCGCGTCGAGCGTGAGGCCCTCCCCGGTCGTGGCGGCGAGGATCAGGCCGTCGATCGGCTGTTCGGCATAATGGCGCAGCATGCGCCGCAGCGAATGCTCGTCGAGCGCGCCGTCGCGGAACGGCGTGACCAGCGGCAGCCAGACGCCCTGCGGCTTCTGTCTTCGGGATTGGGTTCCGTGGGTAGGCATGTCGGCCGTCTCCTTCGGCGGTTCGGGCCGGCGGCAGGGGCGGACATGAAAAGACCCCGACCGATCCGGCGGGGCCCTGGTGATCCTCGGTTGCGTGAGTGCGTCAGCGCAGGCGCGGATCCTCGGTCCCCGGCGGGGGAGCTTTGGCTTTCGCGGCTACGTTCATCAGGCGACGCATGGGCGGCATCTTGCCGGCCGCGCCCAGGCTGTCAATGGCGGATATTGGGATGACATGCGGTTTCTGCTATTGCCTGTGCCATGTTTCCCGAACGCCTCACCCAAGGATACCGCGCCTTCCTCGACGGCCGTTTCGCCAGCGAGCGGACGCGCTACGAGATGCTGGCCGAGAGGGGCCAGCGCCCGGAGATTATGGTGGTCGGCTGCGTCGATTCCCGGGTCTCGCCGGAGGTCATCTTCGATGCCGCGCCGGGCGAGCTTCTGGTCGTCCGCAACGTCGCCAACATCGTGCCGCGCTACGAGCCGGACCGGGATTCACAGCACGGCACCAGCGCCGCGCTGGAATTCGGCGTGCAGGCGCTCAAGGTGAAGCACATCGTCGTTCTCGGGCACGCTTTCTGCGGCGGCATCCGCGCCTTTGCCGACGAACAGGAGCCGCTCTCGCCCGGCGATTTCATCGGCCGCTGGATGTCGCAGATCGCGCCGGCCGCGGAGAGCCTGGGCCCGCGCGCCAAGGATGACGGTGAAGGCTATCTCCGGCGGCTGGAATTCGCTTCCGTCGAGCTCAGCCTGCAGAACCTGATGACCTTCCCCTGCGTACGCATCCTGGTGGAGCGGGGGCGGCTCGCGCTGCACGGCGCCTATTTCGGCGTCGCGTCGGGCCGCCTTCTGGTGCGCGACGCGGCGACCGGCCGGTTCGAGCCGGTGGCCGGCGATCTCACCGCCGCGTTGCCCAAATTCAGCGGCGATTTCTAGGGGCGGATCGCCGGCGTCTCCAGCGGCAGGCCGCGCGCGCGCCACATCAGGTAGAGCTCGAGCTCCACATATTCCGCCGCGCCGGGCGGAAAGGGCTCCGCCCGCACGCCGGTCAGGCAGCCGCGGATGCGCCGCTGCAGCGAGCCCAGGCCCTGCCATTCCAGCCGGTACAACGGATAGCCGGTCGGATGCGCCTGCGGGATGACGCTGCCGGCCAGCCGCTTGCCCCAATTGTCGTCGTGGCATTGCGCGCAGGCGAAATCGAGCTGGCCCATGCGCTGGCGATACAGCGCCTCCCCCCGCGCACGATACGGCGCCAGGCGCGGATCCTCCGGCGGCGCGATCGGCTGCTCACGCGATTGATGCGCGACGAAGGCGGTGAGACCGAGCAGCGGCTGGCTTTCCGCCGGCAGCGGCGATGCCTGCTGGCGTTCGGTGCGACAGATGTTGATGCGTTCGGCGAGATCGACCGGCCCGCCGCTGGCCGCGTCGAAGGCCGGATAGCGCGCGGCCACACCGCGCATCGTCTCGGCCGCCTCGCCATGGCATTCGGCGCAGGCCGGCGCCGAGGGCGCGGGCCTGTCGCGCCACAGCGCGGCGCCGTCCTGCACCCAGAGCATGCCGGGATTGGCACCGTCGTCCTGCTGCATGGCCTGGTTCTCGCGGCTCATGAAATCGAAGCCGGAGCGGCGGTCGGCCGGTGCGATCTCGCCGGCCGCCGCCGGCAGCGCGACCAGCAGGGCGAGCGCCCAGGTCTTCATGCAGCGGTGGCCTTCATGCGACGGTGAGCGTACGCGTCTCGGTCTGCACGAAGCCGTTGTCGCCGGACCAGGTGAAGCGGAGCGTGCCGCTCGCCGTCGCCACCGTGGTGAAGGTGAGGAAGGGATTGGCGGCGATGGCGGGGTGCAGGTCGGCGACGAAGATCTCGGCATCGTCATAGCTGCAGACGAAGCGGGTAATGATGTCGCGCGGCAGCATCTGGCCGTTCGGGCCGGGGCGGAAGCCGGTCTCCATCGGGTGCTGGATCAAGGTCTTGATCTCGATCACCTCGCCCGGCCGCGCGGTCGAGGGCAGGTTGATCAGCGCGCGCGCCATCGATCAGCCCTCCACGCAGGCGGCGAGCGTCACGATCACCTCGGCGCCGGTCTGCCGGAAGCTGCCGTCGCTCATCTCGGCGATGGCGGTGACGCGCTGGGTGTCGGCGAGGCGGACCCGCGTCGCCACCACGGCGCGGCCGGCGCGCGGGCCAAGCTGAAAGCTGGCCACCTGCGGCAGCGGATTCTTCTCGTTGAACAGCACGATGCGGCGCACATGGTCGGCCGGCGTCATCGGGCTGTCGACCGTGACGGTCACCGCCACGGAGTTGCCGTTCTCGACCAGCGGCGGCACGTCGAGATGCATCCGGCCCTCGCGCAGCGGGGCGTCGCCGACCAGTTCGCGGATCGCCGCCCGCATCGTCTCCGGCGTCGCCCGTGCCGGGCGCAATGCCAGCAGCGCGGCGGCGCCGGCACCGAGAGCCACGGCTTCGCGCCGGCTGGGACGAAAGGGCATGGTTTCGCTCATGCGGCTCACTCGCGCAGGGTCGACAGGAAGGCTATCACGTCCTCGATCTCGGCCGCGCTCAACGCTGGCTTGCCGGCCCAGGCGCTGCCGACCCGCGTCAGGCTGTCGACGCGATAGTAGGACGGCATGATCGTGTCGGGATTGAGACGCCGGGGATCGACCAGCCTGAGGCGCAGCTGGCCGGCATTCCAGCGCGTGCCGGCGCCGGCCAGGTCCGGCGCCAGGTTGCCCTGGAAGCGCTCCTCCGGAAACGGCCCGGTATGGCAGAGCAGGCAGAGGCCGCGCTGGCGGCTCGCGACGATGGCGCGGCCGCGCGCCGGATCGCCCAAGCCGGCGGCGAGCGGCGCCGGGATCGCATCCCCGACCACCGTGACCGCGGGCAGCGGCGCCGCGGCGGCG
>QOZS01000094.1 GCA_003576705.1 Desertibaculum subflavum | reverse complement strand
GCCGCCGGCGCCGGGCGCCGCCCCGTCCCTGCCTGCGGCGACGCCCGCTCCGGCACCGGCCGCGGTGCCGGATTCGACCGCGGCGTCGCCCACCGCCGCCGCGCCGCCGGCGGCCGAGGGCGCCCGCGTGGTGATCCGTGCCACGGCCGATTCCTGGGTCACTGTCTCCGGCGCCAACAACGAGGTGATCGTGCCCGGCCGCATCCTGCGCCCGGGCGACACGCTCCGCATCACCGGCCGGCCGGATGCGACGCTCTGGACCGGCAATCTCGGCGGCCTGGAAGTTTCGGTGGACGACAAGGCGATCCCGAGGCTCGGCCAGTCCGGGGAAAGCCGCCGCAACGTCTCGCTCGACCCCCAGCGCCTGCTGGCGGGCAATGCGGTGACGCGCTAGATCAGGGCCAACCTGTTCGAGGTGCCGGCATGAGCATTCGCGCCTATCGCGATATCCATCGGCGCAAGTCGCGGCAGATCCGCGTCGGCAATGTGCTGGTCGGCGGCGACGCGCCGATCACCGTGCAGACCATGACCAACACCTTGACCGCCGATGCCAAGGCGACGATCGAGCAGATCCGGCGCTGCGAGGCGGCCGGCGTCGACATCATCCGCGTCTCTTGCCCGGATCCGGAATCGACCGCCGCGCTGAAGCAGATCGTGCGCGCGGCCAATGTCCCGGTCGTCGCCGACATCCACTTCCACTACAAGCGCGCCATCGAGGCGGCCGAGGCGGGCGCGGCGTGCCTGCGCATCAATCCCGGCAATATCGGCAGCGCTGAGCGGGTGCGCGAGGTGGTGAAGGCGGCCAAGGATCATGGCTGCTCGATGCGGATCGGCGTCAATGCCGGCTCGCTCGAGCGCGACCTGCTGGAGAAATACGGCGAGCCCTGTCCCGAGGCGATGGTCGAGAGCGCGCTCGACCATATCCGCATCCTGGAAGACAACGACTTCCGCGAGATCAAGATCTCGGTCAAGGCCTCCGACGTCTTCCTCGCCGTCGCTGCCTATCAGGGCCTGGCCGAGGCCTGCGACTACCCGCTCCATATCGGCATCACCGAGGCGGGGGGCTTGCGCACCGGCACGGTGAAATCGGCGATCGGCTTGGGCTCCCTCCTCTGGGCCGGCATCGGCGACACCGTGCGCGTCTCGCTCTCGGCCGAGCCCGAGGAAGAAGTGAAGGTCGGCTTCGAGCTGCTCAAGGCGCTGGGCCTCCGCCACCGCGGCGTCAACGTGATCTCGTGTCCGTCCTGCGCGCGGCAGAATTTCGACGTCATCCGCACGGTCGAGGTGCTGGAGCAGCGCCTCGCCCACATCACCACGCCGATGACCTTGTCGGTGATCGGCTGCGTGGTGAACGGCCCGGGCGAGGCGCGCGAGACCGATATCGGCCTCACCGGCGGCGGCAACGACACGCACCAGGTCTATGTCGCCGGCCTGCCGCACCATCGGCTCAAGGACGAGAGCATCGTCGACCACCTGGTGAAGATGGTCGAGGCCAAGGCGGCCGAGATCGAGGCGGCGAAGCGGGCGGAGGCTCCGGAGGCCGCGGCATGATCAGCCGCCTCGCGCTGGCATCGCTGCTCTGCCTCGCCGCCACGGTGCCGGGTCAGGCGGCCGAACTGCTGTCGATCCGCGGCATCACCCGCACCGGCGAGGTGCTCTCGCGCTTCCGGCTCGACATCGCCAATGCCTCCGTGGTGGCGGTCTGCCGCATCCCGCGCGGCTGGTCGATCGGCGCGACCGATATCGGCAACGGCAATTCCTCGGTCTCGGGCGAGGCGGTGCCGGGCGCCGCGCCGCTGCGCGCCGCCACCGGCCCGGTGCTGGAGGACATGTTCCTGATCGACCAGCCGGAGCCGACCGCGCACCCGGCCCGCTTCCAGGGAACCGCCACGGTCGCCGCGCAAGGCAGCACCCAGCCGCCGCAGGACCGCCCGCTCGACGGCGGCAACATCGCGCTCAGCGCCGCCGAACGCTGCCCTTAGGCCCGCCGGAACATCAGCGTCGTCCGTACGTTCCTCGCTCACACGGTTTCAGTGATGCGAGGGTGCCATGGTCAAGCTCGGCTACAAGCTGATGTCGGAGGAGCACGGGCCGGCCGAGCTCGTGCGCAATGCGCGCCGGGCCGAGCAGGCCGGCTTCGATTTCGCCGCCATTTCCGACCACTTCTCGCCCTGGCTCGAAGAGCAGGGCTATTCGCCCTTCGCCTGGTCGGTGCTCGGCGCGGTTGCCGAGGCGACGCGCGGCATCGGTCTGATGACGGCGGTCACCTGCCCGATCATGCGCTATCACCCGGCCATCGTGGCGCAGGCCGCCGCCACCATCGCGGTGATGTCGCGCGGTCGCTTCACGCTCGGCCTCGGTGCCGGCGAGCGTCTCAACGAGCATGTGGTCGGCGCCGGCTGGCCCGGCGTGCGCGAGCGCCACGAGCGGCTGGCCGAAGCGCTCGACATCATCAGGGGCCTGCTGAAGGGCGAGTTGTCCAACTATCGCGGCGCGCATTTCCGGCTCGATCATGCGCGGCTGTTCGACCGGCCGAGCGCCGAGCCGCAGATCGTGGTCGCCGCCAGCGGGCCGCATTCGGCCGCGCTCGCCGCGCGCAAGGGCGACGGATTGATCGGCACCGCGCCCGATGCCGATCTGCTGAAGGCCTCTGCCGAGGCCGGCGGCCGGGGCCCGCGCTATGCCGAAGTCTCCCTCTGCTACGCGGAGAGCGAGGACGAGGCGCGGGAGACGGCGCATCGTTATCACCGCTGGGCGGTGGCCGGCTGGCCGGTGATGGCGGAACTGCGCGATTTGGAGGGCTTCGCCGCCGCCTCGGCGACGGTGACGCCCGATCAGGTGGCGGCGCAGGTCAGCTGCGGCCCCTCTGCCGATCGCCATCTCGAGGCGATCGACCGCTATATGAAGGCGGGCTTCGACCACATCATCCTGACCCAGATCGGGCCGGAGCAGGAGGCCTTCATCGGCCTGTTCGAGCGCGAACTGGCGCCGCCGCTGCGCCAGCGGAAAGCGGCCTGACGAAGGACGAGTAGGAAAGACGGTGCAGGGAATGTCCCTGCACCGTCGATCGCCGATAGGCTGGCGGGTAAGGATCAGCCCTGGTGGAAGACCGCGCCGGTCCGCGTGTTGATCCGCAGATCCACGACCTGTCCGTTCTTGGAGGCCTCGGTCCAGTAGATATCGCCGGACCGGTCGAACTCGCCGATGCCGGCATAGCCCAACCGCTGCAGCTCCTGTTTCAGGTACGCGGCGTCCATGTCGTGGCCGGGCTGAATGTAGTCGACCTCCGGCGTGCGATCGTTGCGCACCCGGCCGGTATCTGCATTGACGAAGATGTCGACAGGCTTGCCCATCTTCCGGCCGGTCACCAGCACCACATCGCCGTGCCGCTCGACCTCGCCAAGATTGCTGTAGCCGAGCTTGGTCAGCTGCGACTTGATCTCGTCGTTGGTGGTGGTGCGCGTCAGGTCGATCGCCACCGGCTTGGTCTCGTCATAGACCCGGCCGGTTTTCGCATCGACCACGATGTCGACCGGCTTGCCGGCATAGAACGCATCGGCCCGAATGATGTTGCCGGACTGCTTCACATCCGACAGCCCGGTGAAGCCGGCGCTCTGCAGGGCCTGCCGGATGTCGTTCATGCTCGAATTGCGATCCACCGACACCGCTTCCGGCAAGCTCCCCGCCGCGGCGGCGGTGCCGATCAGGGCCGAGGCGAGAATCGCTGCGGCCGTCATGTGTTTCATCATCGGTCGCCTCCTGGGTTTGGGTTTTCTTGCGCCTCAGGCGCGAAGGCCGCCCATGTCGGACGTGCCTCAAGTGCCAGCTCGGTTTCCGTGGCCGGCAACTGCGAGTCCAACGCCATGGCCGGAGGTGGGTTGCCGCTCCAGGCCTTCAAAGTAGAAATTGCTCGCAATAATAATTAGTCGGCATCTCGGCGAGATGGTCAACATAGAATGCAAATGAGCAGCGACGGCGATTCGGCGGCGTCACCGTCTTGCAGCGCCGGATCGCGCGCGTTACATCCGGGCACCCGCGTCCACGCGGGTAAGACCCTAGGAGAGAAGTGGTGAGCCAGCCTCAGCCGGTCCGCGGCACGCACGACCTGTTGCCCGACGATTTCCGCCGCCACGCCCATGTGGTGGGGGTGTCGCGGCACGTCGCGGCGCGGTTCGGCTATGCCGAGATGGCGACGCCGATCTTCGAGGTAACCGAGGTGTTCGCCCGCACCATGGGCGAGACCTCCGATGTCGTGTCGAAGGAGATGTACTCCTTCACCGACAAGGGCGGCGAGGCCATCACCTTGCGCCCCGAATACACCGCCGGCATCTGCCGTGCCTTCATCTCCAACGGACTGATGCAGAACGTTCCGGTGAAGGTCTTCGCCCACGGCCCGATGTTCCGCTACGAGCGGCCGCAGAAGGGCCGCCAGCGCCAGTTCCACCAGATCGATATCGAGGCGATCGGGGCGGCCGAGCCCGCCTGCGACGTCGAGATCATCGCCGTCGGCCACGAGATCCTGCGCGAGCTCGGCCTGATCGACAAGGCGACCTTGGAGCTGAACTCGCTCGGCGATCCGGAAAGCCGCGCCCACTATCGCCAGGTGCTGGTCGACTACTTCACCGGCCACAAGGACAAGCTCTCCAAGGACAGCCTGGAGCGGCTCGGCCGCAACCCGCTGCGCATCCTCGATTCCAAGGACGAAGGCGATCGCAAGATCGTGGCGAACGCACCGCTGCTCGAAGAGAGCTTCAACCAGGCGGCGCGCGACTTCTTCGCCGATGTGCGGCGCGGGCTCGACGCGCTCGGCATCGCCTACCACGTCAATCCGCGTCTCGTGCGCGGCCTCGACTACTACACCCACACGGCGTTCGAGTTCACCACCACGCATCTGGGTGCCCAGGGCGCGCTGATCGCCGGCGGCCGCTATGACGGCCTGATCGAGCAGCTCGGCGGCCCGCCGACACCGGGCATCGGCTGGGCCGGCGGCATCGAGCGCCTCGCCATGCTGGCCGGCGACGTCGCGGTGGCCGTACGCCCCGTCGCGCTGGTGCCGATCGGCGAGGCGGCGGAGCAGGCCGCGCCCGTGATGGCGCTCAAGCTGCGCCGTGCCGGCCTCGTGGTCGAGCTCGCCTACAAAGGCAAGGTCGGCCAGCGCATGAAGCGCGCCGACCGTGCCGGCGCCAGCCACGCCATCCTGGTCGGCGACGACGAGCTCAAAGCCGGCGAAGTCACCTTGCGCGACCTCAAGGACGGCAGTCAGGAAAAGCTGTCGCTCGATGCCGCGCTGGCCAAGCTCAAGGCGCGGGGATGATGAGTGCCGGCCATGCTGCCTGACGCCAAGCTGGAGCAGGTGCTGCGGCGGCATGACGAGCTGGCGGCGCAGCTCGCGGCGCCGTCCATCGCGCGCGAGCGCTTCGCGCAGATGTCGAAGGAGTTCGCCGAGCTCGAGCCCGTCGTCGAAGGCATCCGCAGCTACCGCGCGCTCAGGCAGGAGATCGACGACCTGGAAACGCTCGCCGCGGGCGACGACCGCGAGATGCGCGAGATGGCCGAAACCGAGCTCGCCGAGGCGAAGGCCAGGCTGCCGGAGCAGGAGCGCAACGTGCAGCTACTGCTGCTGCCCAAGGATGCCGATGACGAGCGCAACGCCATCCTGGAAGTGCGCGCCGGCACCGGCGGCGACGAGGCCTCGCTGTTCGCTGCCGCGCTGTTCCGCATGTACCAGCGCTACGCGGCGATCAAAGGCTGGCGCTTCGAGACTCTGTCGCTGAGCGAGACCGATCTCGGCGGCATCAAGGAAGCCTCGGCGACCATTTCCGGCCGCGGCGTCTTCGCGCGGCTGAAATTCGAGAGCGGCGTGCACCGCGTGCAGCGTGTGCCGGAGACCGAGGCCTCGGGACGCATCCACACCTCGGCCGCGACCGTTGCGGTGCTGCCGGAGGCGGAAGAGGTCGACATCAAGATCGAGGACAAGGATCTGCGCATCGACGTCTACCGCTCGCAGGGCGCCGGCGGCCAGCACGTCAACACCACCGACAGCGCGGTGCGCATCACCCATATCCCGACCGGCATCGCCGTGGCGCAGCAGACCGAGAAGTCGCAGCACAAGAACAAGGCCAAGGCGATGACCTTGCTGCGCGCGCGCCTCTACGAGATCGAGCGTAGCGCGCGCGACGCGGCGCGCGCCGCCGACCGCAAGGGCCAGGTCGGCTCCGGCGACCGGTCGGAGCGCATCCGCACCTACAACTTCCCGCAGGGGCGCGTCACCGACCATCGCATCGGCTTGACGCTCTACAAGATCGACAAGGTGATCGCCGGCGAGGCGCTCGACGAAGTGATCGATCCGCTGATCGCCGAGGATCAGGCGGCCCGGCTCGCCGCCGCCGAGGCGGCGTGACCACCGCCGGCGCCGCGCTCGAAGCCGGCGCCCGGCTTCTGCGCGAAGCGGGCATCGAGCGCGGCCGCCACGAGGCGCGCCTGCTGATGGCCTTCGCCTGCGACCTCGCGCCGGAAAAGGTCTTCGCCGAGCCCGAGGCCGAGCTGGCGCCGGCGGACGGCGACCGCTTCCTGGCGCTGGTGCGCCGCCGCGCCGGGCGCGAGCCGCTCTCCCACATCCTTGGCCGGCGCGAATTCTGGGGCCTCGATTTCGCCGTCGGCCCCGATGTGCTCGATCCCCGCGCCGATACCGAAACGGTGGTGGCCTTGGCGCTGGACCAGGTGACCGAACGCGCCGCGGCGCTCGACATCCTCGATCTCGGCACCGGTTCCGGCTGCATCCTGCTCGCTTTGCTGCACGAGCTGCCGAACGCCCGCGGGCTTGGCGTCGACCGCTCCACGGCGGCGCTCGCCATCGCCGCCGGCAATGCGCGCGCGCTCGGTCTCGCCGGCCGCGTGACTTTCGTCGAGAGCGACTGGGCCGGGGCGGTCGACCGCCGCTTCGATCTCGTGGTCAGCAACCCGCCCTACATCCGCTCCGGCGATATCGCAGGGCTGCAGCCCGAGGTGGCGCGCTATGAACCGCGTCAAGCGCTCGATGGGGGCATCGACGGTCTCGATGCCTATCGCGCCATCGCCGCCAAGCTTCCGGAACTGCTCAAGCCGGGCGGCCAAGCCATTCTGGAGATCGGTGCCGGCCAGGCCGACGAAGTTGCGGCCGTATTCGCCGCCGCCGGCGCCTCGCTGGTAGCCTCGCGCCGCGATCTCGCGGGCCATTTGCGGGCCCTGGCCTTCTGCTTAACCCGCGCAAAATAGATGTTGAATTCCAGGGGCTTTGCGGTACCTTCCTCTCAGCGCCGGCCGGGCGGATCCTTTATGGATCCGGCCCATCGTAAGAGCACAGAAGGTGCGACGGCCGAGAGCGCAGCGCCCCGCCCGGAACAGGCCTCCGCCCAGATATGCGGAACCACCCGGAAGCGGCGTGACCCCAAGACCCAGGCTTGGCCTATTGAGGCATGGCATCGGTAGGTAGGGCCCGGATCGAGAGACCCAGAGGAAGATGAGACCTGTGAACAAGCAGCGTCCGCGCGGCGGGCGTCCGAACAACGGCCGCAAGCCTCATATGGGCGGCGGCGGTGGTGGTGGTGGCGGCGGGCAGCGCAATTTCGACAGCAACGGGCCCGAAGTGAAGATCCGCGGCACTGCCGCGCATATCTTCGATCGCTATTGCCAGCTGGCCCGCGATGCCCATGCCTCCGGCGACCGCATCGCGGCGGAGAACTATCTCCAGCATGCGGAGCACTACTACCGGATCATGATGGCCAATGGCGGGTTCCAGCAGCAGCAGCAGAACCCGCAGCGCCCGCAGCAGCCGCAACAGCCGCAGCCGCAACAGGCCGGCGGTCAGCCGCAGCCGCAGCCGATGCCCGGCAACCAGCCGCAGCCGCCGGTGCAGGGGATTCCGGAATTCGAGGCCGACATGCTCGAGGCCGAGATCGAGATGGCCCAGGGCGAGCCGCCCCCGCAGGCGGGCTGAGCGGCCGGTCAGGTCACCGGCACGCCGGCCGGCAGCTTCAGTTCGGCCAGGACGAAGTAAGAGCGCGTGTCGCGTACGCCCGGCATGCGCAGCAGCGCCTTCATCGCAAAGTCGCTGAAGGCGGCGAGATCGGCCGCCACCACTTCCAGCAGGAAATCCATTGTGCCGCTGACGGCGTGCGCGGCCACCACCTCGTCGCGCGCGGCGATGGCGGCGCGAAAGGCCTCCACCGTCTCCTCCTGGTGGTCGCCGAGCGTGACCTCGACGAAAGCGCGCAACGCCCGGCCGAGCTTCGCCGGGTCCAGCACCGCGGCATAGCCCCGGATGATGCCCGCTTCCTCCAGCCGCTTGACCCGGCGCAGGCAGGGCGTCGCCGACAGGCCGACCCGCTCGGCCAGGTCGACCATGGCGACGCGGCCGTCGCGCTGCAGCTCGCGCAGGATGCGGCGGTCGATGGTGTCGAGGTCCGGCAGGGGTGAATTCGCGCCCATCCAGGCATCTCCGTAGAGGAATTCGCTAATTCAGTGCCAATTATAGCTTATTTTGGCGGGAAACGCTCCGGCCTCGCACCTATTCTCTCCGACATGATGGATGCGAAGCTGCGTGGCGACTACAGCAAGGCGGCGGCCGACGGCACGGTCGTCCAGGACTGGTCGGCTTACACCGCCGCCGAGCATGCGCTGTGGCGCCGGCTCTACGCCCGGCAGGCGGCACTGCTGCCGGCCTATGGCGCGCCGGCCGTGAACCGGTCGCTGGCGCGGCTCGATGCCGGCGGGGCGATTCCGGATTTCGCCCGGGTGAACCGCAGCCTCGCGGCAGCCACCGGCTGGCAGCTCGTCGCTGTGCCGGGTCTGGTCGACGACGCGGTGTTCTTCGCGCATCTCGCGGCGCGCCGCTTCCCGGTCACCGTGTGGCTGCGCCGGCCGGACGAGGTCGACTACCTCGCCGAGCCGGACATCTTCCACGACTTCTTCGGCCACGTGCCGCTGCTGTTCGATCCGGTCTTCGCCGATTTCATGCAGGCCTATGGCCGCCAGGGCCTCGCTGCCGCGGCGGCCGGCACGATCGGGCCGCTCGCCCGGCTCTACTGGTACACGGTGGAATTCGGACTGATCCGCGAGGCGGGCCGCCTCAAGGTCTACGGCGCCGGCATCCTGTCCTCGCGCACCGAGACGGTCTATGCGGTGGAGGATCGCCAGCCGCTGCGGCTGCGCTTCGACCTGCGCCGCATCATGCGCAGCGACTATCGCATCGACCGGCTGCAGGACACCTATTTCGTGATCGACGGCTATGACGAGCTGTTCGCGGCGCTGAACCGTGACCTTGCGGCCGAGCTCGGCGCGGCCGCGGCCGCCCCGGCGATCGCGCCCGGTGCCGTCGCGCCGGGCGACCGCTTCGAGACGATCATGCGGGCCGCCTGAGCTCCGCTCGGTTCGCCCGAATCAGTTTGCCAGCGCGGTGGCGACCGGGAAATCCATGCCGCGGCTGTCCACCACCGGGTACTGCGCCTTGGAGCGATATTCCTGGCTCAACTCCGGCAGCCGCGACTCGACATAGGACAGCGTCTCGCGCACCGAGACGACGCCGTCCTTCGGCGCGCCGTCGGCCGCACCCTTCAGCGCCTCCAGCACCGCATAGGTGAAGACGCCGTGGTTCAGGCGCACGATCTCGCCGGCGAGCTGGTCCTGCCCCGCGGCGGCGACGACATGCACGCCGGAAGCGCGGGCCAGCTGGCGCAGCGCCTTGCGCTCCTCGAAGCCGCGGAACGCCACCACGGCGCCGCCGGATTTGCAGGCATCGATCAGCATCAGCACCTTGCGGGCGCCGAGCTTGGCGATCTCCTGCTGCAGCATGGCGCCGGAGATACCGTGTTTCACCAGCTGCTCGTCGCGCTCCGGATAGACCACTTCGTGCGGCACGAAGTACCAGGTGCCGTCCTCGATCGTCATGCCGTGCCCGGCGAGGTAGATCACCACCAGGTCGTCCGGCTTGGTCGTGCGCAGCGCCGCGATCGATTGCAGGATGCCGCCCTGCGTCGCCTGCGCATTCAGCAGCTCGCGCACTTTCACGTCGCCGAACAGCCGCTTCTGGCGCTGGAAGAACTCGCTGACGCCCTTGGCGTCGGACACGCCGTAATTCAGGTTCAGGCCCGGGTTCTTGTATTCGTTGATGCCGACCGCCAGCACTTCGACGTTCGGCTTCACGCTCTGGATCTTGGCGGTGACCGTCACCTCGGCCGGCTCGCTCTCCACACGCGCCTTGGAGAAGGCGATGGCGCGGATCACGTTGCGGCCGGCCGCGAGCTCGATGCGGAAATTCTGCACCACGCGCTTGCCGCCGCCGCGCACGGTGACGGAAGCCGCGCGGTCGCCCTTGTCCTGCACCAGCTTGCCGTTGTGGTAGAGGCGCACCTCGTCGACATCGCCGCCGGCATCGGTGACCTGCACCACCACCTCGATATTGTCGGCATCGACCTCGGCGCCGTTCTTGGGCTCGATCAGCGCGACGGTCGGCGCCTTGGCGACGGTCTCGGTCAACGCCTTCGCGGTGGCGGTGGGCGGCGGCGCGGCCTTGGCGGCGAGCTGCTGGCGCAGCGCCTCGATCTCGGCGGCGGTCGGCGCGGCTGCGGGCGCCGGCAGTGACGGCGGCGGCGTCGGTGCGGGTGCCGGCGTTGGTGCCACCACCGGGGCGGGGGCG
>QOZS01000093.1 GCA_003576705.1 Desertibaculum subflavum | reverse complement strand
CGCGCGGCGGCGATGCCGGGCGGCGGCTCGGCGGCGCGGGCGCCGCTGCCGGCACGGGCCAGGAGGCGCCGCTCGGTCGCGGCGCGGTCCGCTTCGGGCAGCTGGACGCCGATCAGGCCGCGCGCGTTCCAGGCCAGGCCGCAGGGGCCGATCGCGGTGTCGAACAGGCAGTAGGACGCCATGCGGCCAATATAACCGCCTTACCGGTTAAACACCAGCCACCTTGCGGCGGCGGCCGGGGAACAGGCCGCGCATCACCACATAGAAGACCGGGGTGAAGACCAGGCCGAAGACGGTGACGCCGAGCATGCCGAAGAACACGGCGGTGCCGAGCGACTGCCGCATCTCGGCGCCCGCCCCGGTGGCGATGGCGAGCGGCACCACGCCGAGGATGAAGGCGAGCGAGGTCATCAGGATCGGCCGCAGCCGCGTGCGCGCCGCCTCGACCGCCGCCCGGAAGCGGTCCTGGCCTTCGATCTCGGCCTGCCGCGCGAACTCGACGATCAGGATGGCGTTCTTGGCGGCGAGGCCGACCAGCACGACGAAGCCGACCTGGGCCAGGATGTTGACGTCGATGCCGCGCCAGCCGAGCCCGGTCACCGCGGCGAGCAGGCACATCGGCACGATCAGGATCACCGCGAGCGGCAGCGACCAGCTCTCGTACTGCGCCGCCAGCAGCAGGAAGACGAACACCGCCGCAGCGACGAAGACCAGCAGACCCGAATTGCCGGCGAGCTTTTCCTGGAGGGCGAGCTCGGTCCATTCGAAGGTGAAGCCGTTCGGCAGCTCGGTGGCGGCGAGCTTCTCCATCGCCGCCAGCGCCTCGCCGGTGGACCGGCCGGGCGCCGCCGCACCCTGCAGCTCGGCCGCCGGGAACAGGTTGTAGCGCGGCACGCGGTAGGCACCGGTCAGGTCGCGGAAGGTGGCGACGGCGCCGATCGGCACCATCTCGCCGGCATCGTTGCGCGTCTTCAGGTTGGCGATCGTATGCAGGTCCTGGCGGAACTGCCCGTCGGCCTGGGCGGTGACGCGGTAGGTGCGGCCGAGGAAATTGAACTCGTTGACGAAGGCGGAGCCGAGATAGACCTCCAGGGTCTCGAAAATGCGCGACGAGGGCACGCCCAGCATCTCCGCCCGCACGCGGTCGATATCGGCAAAGATGCGCGGCGTGCGGGTGTTGTAGAGCGAGAACACGCCGGCCACCTCCGGCGTCCGCGCCGCGCCCTGGACCATCGACTGCACGGCGGCGTAGAGCGCCTCCGGCCCGCGGCCGCGCTGGTCCTGGATCATCATCTTGAAGCCGCCGCCATTGCCGATGCCGCGCACCGGCGGCGGCCGGATGGTGATGATGAAGGCGTCCTGGATGGCGCCGAGCCGTTTCGCCAGATCGGCCCTGATCTGGTCCAACGTGATGCCGGCCTTCTCGCGCTCGGCGAAGCTTTTCTGCACCGAGAAGATGGTGCCGGCATTCGACGCATTGGTGAAGGTCGCGCCATCCAGGCCGGCGAAGGCGGCCAATGACTCGATGCCGGGGACCTGCAGGATCTCCTGCGCGGCCTGGCGCACCACCGCGTCGGTGCGTTCGAGCGAGGAGCCCGGCGGCAGCTGGAGCACGGTGATGAGATAGCCCTGGTCCTGCTCCGGGATGAAGCCGGTCGGCGCGCGGCTGAACTGCCAGGCGGTCAAGCCCAGCAGGCCGACATAGACGACCAGCACGACGACGACGAGACGCACCAGCCTGGCCGTCATCGCGCCGTAGCCGGCGGCCATCCTGTCGAAGCCCTTGTTGAAGCCGTTGAAGAAGGCGACGAAGGGCCGGGCGAGGAGCGAGGGCCGGTGATGCGGCTCGTGCGGCTTGAACAGGATGGCACAGAGCGCCGGGCTCAAGGTCAGCGACACGAAGCAGGAGATCAGGGTCGCCGAGGCGATGGTCACGGCGAACTGGCGGAAGAACTGGCCGGAAATGCCGGGGATGAGCGCCGCCGGAATGAACACCGCCGACAGCACCAGCGCGATGGCGACCAGCGCGCCGCCGACCTCGTCCATGGTTTCGTGCGCGGCATCGCGGGGGCTCATGCCGAGCCGGAGCTTGCGCTCGACGTTCTCGACCACGACGATCGCGTCGTCGACCACGATGCCGATCGCCAGCACCAGGCCGAACAGCGACAGGTTGTTGAGCGAGAAGCCGAACGCCGCCAGCACGGCGAAGGTGCCGATCAGCGAGATCGGGATGGCGATGATCGGGATCAGCGAGGCGCGCCAGGTCTGCAGGAACAGGATCACCACGAGCACGACCAGCACCACCGCCTCGAAGATGGTGTCGACGACGGCGTCGACCGATTGCTGGATGAACTCGGTCGGGTTGTACTTGATGTCGTAGCGGAGCCCCGGCGGGAACGACTTCGAAAGCTGCTCCATCGTCGCCTGGAGCCGCCCCGCGGTTTCGAGCGCGTTCGAGCCCGGCCGCTGGAAGACCAGCAGCGGCAGCGCCTCGCGGCTCTCCAGATAGCCGTTGGTGGTGTAGTCCTGGGCGCCGAGCTCGACCCGGCCGATATCGCGCACCCGGGTGACGCGGCCGGCGCTGTCGGTCCGCACGATGATGTTCTCGAACTGCCGCGCATCCTGCAGCCGGCCCAAGGTCTCGATGTTGAGCTGGAAGGCGGCCGATTGCGGCACCGGCGGCTGGTTCAGCACGCCGGAGGCCACCTGCACGTTCTGCCCGCGCAGCGCGTCGACCACGTCGCCGGCGGTGAGCCCGCGCGCGGCAATGCGGTCGGGATCGAGCCAGATGCGCATCGAATAGTCGCGCGCGCTGAACACGCGCACGTCGCCGACGCCGTCGAGCCGGGCCAGCACGTCCTTGATCTGCAGGGTGGCGTAGTTGGAGATGTAGAGCAGGTCGCGGCTGCCGTCCGGCGACGACAGGTGGATCACCATCATCAGATCGGGCGAGCTCTTGCGCACGGTGACGCCGATGCGCCGCACCTCCTCCGGCAGGCGCGGCTCGGCGATCGCCACGCGGTTCTGCACCAGCACCTGGGCGGTGTCGAGATTGGTGCCGAGGGCGAAGGTGATCTGCAGCGCAAGCTGGCCGTCGCCGGTCGCCTGGCTGGTCATGTAGAGCATGTTCTCGACGCCGTTGATCTCCTGCTCGAGCGGCGTCGCCACCGTCTCGCTCACCACCTGGGCCGAGGCGCCGGGGAAGCTCGCGCGCACCTCGATGGTGGGCGGCGCGATCTCGGGATACTGCGCCACCGGCAGGGTCAGATAGGCGGCGGCGCCGATGATGGTGATCAGCACCGACAGCACGGTGGCGAAGATCGGGTGGTCGATGAAGAAGTGGGTGAGACGCATCTGTATGTCCGCCCTCAGATCATTTCGTCATGCCCCGGCTTGACCGGGGCATCCACGCGGAAGGGATCTCGCCGCGGATAGCCGTGGGTGCCCGGGTCGAGCCCGGGCACGACGCAAGCGGTCGCCGCATCAGCCCGGCCGCTTCTCGCCGGCGCCCTTGATCTCGCCGGGCTGGGCGGTGACCTTGCCGCCGGGGCGCGCGCGCAGCAGGCCGTTGATGATGACGGTGTCGTCCTTGGCGAGGCCGGAGCGGATGATGCGCAGCCCGTCATAGATCGGGCCCGGCCGCACCGTCTTCGGCGCCACCACGCCCTCGGCATCGACCACCATGACGATCTTCTGCGCCTGGTCGGTCAGGATGGCGCTGTCGGGTATCAGCAATGCCTGGTAGGGCTCCGAGCCCGGCAGGCGGATGCGGCCGAACTGGCCCGGGGTCAGGAAGCCGTCCGCATTGGGGAACACCGCGCGCACGCGGATGGTGCCGGACGAGCGGTCCACCTGGTTGTCGACGAAGTTGAGCTTGCCTTCGCGCGGCCAGTCCGGCTCGTCGCGCAGCCGCGCATAGACGGTGACCGAATCGCGCGTCGACTGCAGCTTGCCGGATTGCACGGCGCGCTGATACATGAGGAAGTCGCCCTCGCTCATGTCGAACAGGAAATAGACCGGGTCGGTCGACACGATGCTGGTGAGCAGGGTCGTGCTGCCGGAGCCGCCGGCGATCAGGTTGCCCTCGCTCACCTCGCGGCGGCCGATGCGGCCCGAGACCGGCGCCATGATGCGGGTGAATTCCAGGTTGAGCTCGGCGGTACGCATGTCCGCGCGGGCGATCTCGACCGCCGAGGCGGCGACGCGCTGTTCCTGCACGCGCTCGTCATAGGTGCTGCGGGCGACGAAATCGCGCTGGCTCAGCTCCGCGGCGCGCTTGAGCTGCTGGTTGGCGAGATCGACCCGCGCCTGCGCCTGGCCGAGCTGGGCCTTGGCGGAGGCGAGCGCCGCCTCGAAGGGGCGCGGATCGATGACGAAGAGCAGATCGCCCTTGTTGACGATCTGGCCTTCCTCGAAATGGTGCGATTGCAGATAGCCGCTGACGCGGGCACGCAGCTCGACATACTCGACGGCGGCGAACTGGCCGGTGAACTCGTCATACTCGACGATCTCGCGCTGCATCGGCTTCGCCACCGTCACCGGCGGCGCTGGCGGGGGCGTCTGCGCCGCGGCAACACCGGCCGCCAGCAGCGCGATGCCCGCGACCGCGCTTGCGGGCCAAAGTCCCCGATGCGCCGTTCGCCTCGGCGAGCGGCAAGGTGATGCGCTCATGCTGACCCCTCCTCGAGCCGAGGCTTGACTGTAGTGCGGCGGGTTCAGCGTTTCGAGATGGCCGCCGCAAAATGCGACGGACGTCACGCTCATATCCCTCGACAGAATGCGGATTAAAGTTTGTGCAGCGCCTTGAACGATCGTTCATTCACCGACGCGGCGGTGGCGCTCACTCGGCGGCGGCGACCTGCGGCCTCGCGCTCTCCGCCTTGAGATAGGCGTAAGGGTCGTGCATCAGCGCGCCTTCGGGCAGATGCTCCCACAGGGGCCCGAGCTCGCGCTGGATGCGGCGCCGATAGAATGCCGGCAACTCGGTCGTCTCGCCGTCGAAGAAGCGGCGCGTCGCGTGGTCGTGGCGCAGCAGGTCGAGCACCTTGCCCTGATAGCGCGCGCGGCCCGACGATGTCGCCCGCACGAAATTGATCCAGCGCGGCGCGATGCCGCCATTGGCGAGCAGGCGGCGCCACACCCGCTTGCCGGTCAGCGCGTACTCGGTGGTCTCGACGGCGCGCGCATAGAAATCCGCCCAATCGTAGTGCTTCGGCCGCACGTTCATCGCGTGGTTGTTGTCGAGCAGGTGCAGGGGGAAGGGCAGCACCCGCCCCTCGCGCTGGAACTGCAGGTTGAGCGGCGCGGCGCGGCCATAGGCGGTGAGCAGCGAGAAGGCGGGATAGGCGCCGGGCGCAAGGTCGATGAATCGGCGCGTCAGCTCGAACGGCTCCGGCCCGGAATCGCAATCGAGCCCGAGCACGAAATTGGTCTGCACATAGGGGATGTGCCGCAGGATCATGTTCACATGATCGGCGACCTGGGCGACCTTGGCCTCGCCCCGCTTGCCGCCGGTCTTCGACTTGTTGCCGTGGTCGTACCAGCTCTCGATTCCCGGCAGCATGCCGACGAAGCCGTTCCTGGCGAGACGCCTGACATTCTCCTCCTTGAGCAAGGCCAGGCTCATCTCCGCCACGTGTCTGATCTTGCGGCCGCGCGGCACCGCGCGCTCGATCGCGTCCATGTAGTCGCCGAAGCGGACGCCGAAATTCGGATCGTGCCAGCCGACCATCGGCCGGCGGAACTTGGTGAGCACGAATTTCAGGTCTTCGGTCACCCGGTCGTAGGGCAACGGCTGGTAGTCGACCGCGGCGTCGATGCAGAAGCTGCAGGTATAGGGGCAGCCGGTCGAGCCGATCATCGGCACGAACTTCATGAAGCCGGCCTTCGACAGCGCCGATTCGACGTAGCGCCAGCGCTCGGCCAGGGTCGGAAATTCGGCCAGCTGGCGCGGCGCGGAGAGCGCGAGGCCGAGCGGGCGCTGCGGCGTCGCCTGGGCGACGATATCCTCGACCAGCGTCCGGTCGGTGAAGCCGAGCACGTAGTCGAAATACTGCGCCGCGTCTTCCGGATAGCAGCGCGCATGCGGCCCGCCGAGCACGGTGACGGTGCCGCGGCGCCGGAACACGTTGGCGATGGCATAGGCGGCCAGAGCCGAGCGGGTGAAGGCGCTGATGAACAGGATGTCGGTCTCGCCCACCACCTCGGGCGTCAGATCCTCGGCGCCGGTGTAGCAGACATAGTTGACCTCGTGCCCGGCCTGCTCGCACCAGGTGGCGATGACCTGCGGCATGATGCTGGCCAGGCTCGCATTCATCATGCGGGCATAGGCTTTGCGGGTCGGCCCCTTGGTGACGAGATCGAGAACGGCGACGCGGCGACGGCGCATAAGAACCCAAAAGCAACAGCCGGCCGATCCGGCGCGCGCGAAGCTAAACCCCGAAGCTGATGCGAAACTGATGCAATTGGGGCAGGCCCCGAAGCTTGTTGGCTCTAGGCCTGTTGGATGGCGGCGGCGCCGAGGCGCACCGAGGCACGCAGGCCCGATGCCGCATCCTTGCGGTTGTCGAGCACGACCGACGCGCCAAGCAGACGCGAGGCCTCCCGGGCGATGGCAAGGCCGAGCCCCGAGCCCGGCCCGCGCTCGCCGCCGCCGCGATAGAACCGCTCGAACACGAAGCGGCGGTCAGCATCAGGGATGCCCGGCCCCTGATCGACCACCGTCACCAGGCATCCGTCCGGCAAGTCGCAGAGCTCGACCCGGACCTCGCTGCCGGCCGGCGCATGGTTGACCGCATTCTCCAGCAGATTGGCGAGCACCAGCTTGAGCGGCGTCGGCGCGCCGCGTGCCGGCCCGCAGCGCCCTTCGAGGGCCAGCCTGACATCGCGCAGGGCGGCGATCGGCGCGATATCGGCCAGCGCCGCAACGGCGGCCCCGTGCACGTCGACCACGCCGTCCGCCTGCGCCGTCGCATCGAGCCGCGCCAGGGTGAGAAGCTGCTCGATCAGCTGGGTGGCGCGGTCGACGCCGGCGCGCAGCGAGGCGGCGAGCACCGCGCGCTCCGCCGGCTCCTCCTCCCGGGCGATCAGCTGGGCCTGCAGGCGCACCGCCGCCAGCGGCGTGCGCAGCTGGTGCGCGGCGTGCTCGACGAAGCGGTGCTCCTGCTCGACCGATGCGGCGAGCCGCTCGAACAGCCGGTTCATCGATTCGACGAGCGGGCGCAGATCGGCCGGCCAGGCGGCCGCATCGAGCGGCGCGAGATCGCGCACGCCGCGGCCGCCGAACTCCGCCACCAGCCGCCGCAAGGTGGCGAGGCCGTCGGACAGCGTGAGCCACATCAGCGCGAGGCTGGCCGGGACGAGCAAGGTGAGCGGGATCACCAGCGCCAGCGCGATGCGGTCGATCAGCGCGCCGCGCACGTCGAGCGACTCGCCGACCTGGATGACGATGCCCTCCTGCGGCAGCGGCAGCGTGTAGATGCGCCAGGTTGCGCCCGTCTGCTCGAGCTCGTCGAAACCTTCGACCGGCGCCTCCGGCGGCACCAGAGCCGGGCCGGCGGGCGAAGCCAGAACCTCGCGACCCTCGCGCCAGACATGAAAGACGCGCCAACGCGCATAGGCGCTGACCGCTTCCTGGTCCTCCTCGCTCATCGAGGCCGGTTCGCCGACCGAGGTCGATCCGCTGTCGCGCGCAAGTTCACGCTCCTGCGCCTCTTCACGCATGAGCGCCTCGATCAACGTTGCGGTGGCGATCAGCTCGGTATCGTAGAACTCGTCCACCTGGCGCTTGGAGGCCCAGAAGGCGACGGCACCGACCACGATGACAACACCGGTGAGCAGCACCGACATGCGGCGGAACAGCCGGCCGGCCAGGGTCTTGCGCTGCAGGACCAGCGCCATGGCCTATTTCGGCACCATGTAGCCGAGGCCGCGCGCCGTGACGATGAAGCCGGCGCCGAGCTTCTTGCGCAGCGCATAGATGGTGACCTCGATCGTGTTGCTCTCGACATCCGAAGCATCGTCGTAGAGCGCGCTTTCGAGCTCGCCCTTGCTGATGAACTGGCCGGCCCGGCGCAGCAGGGCCGAGAGCACGCGGAACTCCTTGGCGGTCACGTTGGTCTGTTCGTCGCCCTTGCGCACGAGCCGCGCCGAGAGATCCAAGGTCACCTCGCCCACGCTCAACAGGTCGCTCGGCCGGAACTCGTGGCGGCGGATATTGGCGCGGATACGGGCCAGCAGCTCGTCGAGATCGAACGGCTTGACGACGTAGTCGTCGGCGCCGGCATCCAGCCCCTCGACCTTGCGGTCGAGCCGGCCGCTGGCGGTGATGATGATCACCGGCGTCAGGTCGCGCGCGGCGCGCAGGTCGCGCAGCACGTCGATGCCGCTGCCGTCGGGCAGGCCGATATCGAGCAGGATCGCGTCATAGGCCTGGGCGCGCGCCGCGGCGCGCGCGGCCTCGCCGGTTTCCGCCCAGTCGATGGTGTAGCCGCCGATGCGCAGGCCGCGCTCGATGGCGGCACCGAGCATCGGGTCGTCTTCGACGAGGAGAAGACGCATGTGCGTCCCTTCCGCAATTGGTTCAGTTCAGCCGCCGCCGCAGGCTCGAAATCACCTCCGCGAGGCGAAGCTTGAGGCGGCCGTCGGACTCGACCTCGCGCGCGGTCTCGAAAGCCGCGATGGCGGCGGCCAGGTTGCCGGCCCGCGTCTCGATCTCGCCGAGCTCGAACCAGAGGCCGGCTTCGGCCGGCGACAGCGCCGTCATGGCGCGCAGCGCCTCGGTGGCGCGCGCCGTCTCGCCCGCCTTCACCGCGCGGATCTTGACGTTGTTCTGCAGGCGCAGCAGCACGCTGCGGGTCGGCACCGCGCGGTGATGCGCGGGCGAGAGCTCCGTCGCCTCGCCGCCCAGGCTCTTCAGCAGCTGGCGCATGGTGGCGGCGTCGACGGTGCGCCCGCCGTTGAACGGGTCGAGCAGAAGGCGGCGGCCGCCGGCCGTGACGCCGATCAGGAAATGGCCGGGAAAGGCGAGACCGTCGGCGACCAGGCCGCTCTTGCGCGCGGCGTGCATGTAGAGGATGCCGAGCGCCACCGGCAGGCCCTTGCGGCGATCGATCACCCGCATCAGGTTGGCGTTCTGCGGATCGTCGTAGGTCAGGCTGTCGCCTTCGTAGCCATGCCGGCGGTGCACCACCTCGGCCAGCGCCGCGGCGGCCGCATCGACATCGCCGGCATCCTGGCCGAGCGCCTCGGCAAAATCCTGCGCCAGTTCGTGGAGATGCGCGCGGTAGCGTTCGAGCGGCACCGCCGGCCGCTCCAGCGCCGCGAGCAGCAGCGCCGCCTCGCCGATATCGATCGCCTCGTCGGACTGCCGGCCAAAGGCCTGCAGGCCGGCATGCACGGCCTCGCGCGTCGGGGCCGCGGCGCCGGGTCCGGGAAGCTCTCCTCTGCCGCTCAAGGTCGCCATGCGTCCAGTATATGCCGCGGCAGGCGCCGTGGCGCGACCAGCACAACGTCGAATCGCTGGTCCTTGCCGGCGAGATCCGGGCGGGCGGCCATGAAGGCCTCCGCCGCGCGGGCGATGCGGCGGCGCTGGCGGGACGAGATGGCTTCGATCGCCCCCACCAGGTCGCCGCGGCGCTTCACCTCGACGAAAGCGACCACGCCGCCGCGGGCCGCGACCAGGTCGATCTCGCCGACCGGCAGCCGGAAGCCACGGGCCAGAATGCGGTAGCCCTTGAGGCGCAGCAGCATGGCCGCCAGGCGCTCGGCGCCGTGGCCGCGGCGCTCGGCGAGCCGGCGCCTAGCTGTCGCGCTTGGCGGCGAGGGCAAGGGCATAGATCTCCCGCTTCGGCCGGCCGGTAGCGGCGGCCACGGCCTTGGCGGCTTCGGCCGGCGACATGGTCTCGAGCGCGCGGGCGAGCAGCGCCTCGGCATCGAGCGCCGGCGCCACGCCCTGCTCCGGCGGCGCGATCACCAACGTGATTTCGCCTTTCGGCGCGCCGGCCCCGGCATAGTGGCGGGCCAGCTCGTCGAGCGTGCCGCGGCGCACCTCCTCGTGCAGCTTGGTCAGCTCGCGCGCCACCGCGGCGGCACGCGGGCCGAGCAGCTCGGCGAGATCGGCGAGCGTCTCGGCCAGGCGATGCGGCGCCTCGAGCAGCACCAGGCTGGCACGCACCGCGGCGATTTCGGCGATCGCCTGGCGGCGGGCCGCCGCCTTCGGCGGCAGGAAACCGAGGAACAGGAAGCGGTCGGTCGGCAGGCCGGCGACCGAGAGCGCCGCCGTCACCGCCGAGGCGCCGGGGATCGGCACCACCGCGCTGCCCTGGGCCAGCGCCGCGCGCACCAGCTTGTAGCCGGGATCGGAGACCAGCGGCGTGCCGGCATCTGAGACCAGCGCCAGCTTGCCGCCTTCGGCGAGCCGCGCGAGCAGTTTCGGCCGCGCCGCCTCGGCATTGTGCTCGTGATAGGGCGCGAGCGGCGTCTTCACGCCGAGCCGGGCCAGGAACGGCGCGGTGACGCGGGTATCCTCGCAGGCGATCAGGTCGACACCGCGCAGCACGTCGAGCGCCCGCAGGGTGATGTCGCCCATGTTGCCGATCGGCGTGGCGACGATATAGAGGCCCGGGCCGAGCGGCTTCGGCGACGGGCGCGGTTGTTCGCGGGCGGCGGCATCGATATCGTCGCCCGGGCTTGCCCCCTCCGCCGCCGCGTGAAGTCGCCGTGCGTCACCCATTGCTGATCCGTAGCACGATCCTTGCCCTGCTGCTGGCGATCCTGACCGCCTGCGGTTCGAGCGTAAAGCCGGCCGGCCCGCCCGCGACGGTCGCGCCGCCGGCCGCCGCGGCGCCGGAATCGCGCCTGCCGCCGCCCTCGATCCCGCCGCCTGGGGCGCTGCCGCCGC
>QOZS01000092.1 GCA_003576705.1 Desertibaculum subflavum | reverse complement strand
TCCATCGAATAGGGACGTCCCATGCTGGCTGGCCTCCATCCCCAGCCCGCATCTTGAATCACTATTCGAGCCCCTTGGGAATCCCCTGCCGATTCAAGCCAATCTCATCCCGCTCTAGGCTCGGGCGGTCGGCCGCGCCGAGACTTCGATCCACCACCGGCCGAGATTCTTGTGATCGCCGGCCAGCGCAATGCCGGTGTTCTTGCCGAGCAGCAAGGCGCTTTGCGCGGTGATGTCGGCCACCGTGTAGTGGTTGCCGGCGAGATAGGGCCGGTCGTCCAATTCGCGGTCGAGCCAGGCCATGGCGGCCAGCGCCTGCTCGCGCACAAGCGGCGCATATTCCGGCACCTGCTTGCGCCGGCCCTGCCAGAACGGCGAGCTGTGCACGAAGTGCTGCGTCACCGGCGCCAGGAGCTCGATCTCGGCGCGGCGGTTCCACATCTCGACCTGGGCGCGCTCCAGCGCGTCGCGGCCGAACAGATTGGGCTCCGGATGCAGCTCCTCGAAATAGCGGCAGATGGCGATCGATTCGGTGAGGATGGTGCCGTCGTCGAGCTCGAGCACCGGCAAGGTGCCGAGCGGATTGAGGGCGAGGAATTCCGGCGTGCGGTTCTCGCCCTTCATCATGTCGATCGCGACGGTCGGCACCGTGACGCCCTTCTCGGCCAGGAAGATGCGCACCCGCCGCGGGTTGGTTCCCGCCTTCAGATCGTAGAGCTTCATGCCGTCCTCCCTGTCTTGCCGCCCTCCGGGTCAGGTGGGGCGGAAATTGCCGTGGAAGCCGTACGGCACCCGGGTGGACAGCATGGCACGTCCGATCGGCCCGCGCTCGATCGCCTGCGCCTCGAAGACGCAGAGGTCGCTGGTCTGGGTCGCGCCGCGGAACAGGACAGCGAGGATCCAGCCGTCGCCCTCCGGCGCATCGGTGGCGCGCGGCACGAAGACCGGCTCTGAGACCGCATCGCCCGCCGGGCAGTGCCATTGCTTGCGCGCGCCGGTCTTGACGTCGAGATGGGCAAGGCCGGTGAAGCTGCCGGTGAACTTGCGGCTCTCCGGATCGTAGAAGGCGTAGTAGCCGTGGCGATACGGCAGCCCGGCGAAGCGTTCGTCGAAGCGCGGGAACTCGGCCAGCAGGTCATCGAGCGGCTCTTGGCGGAACGTATCGGTGTTGCCGGCGAGATCGAAGGTCCAGCGCACCAGCTTCGCCACCGCCTTGCGCTCGTCGCCGGGCGTGCCGTCGGGATTGGGAAACAGCGGCGCCGCATCGTACTGCATGACGTCGGCGACGATCCGGTCGCCCTCCTCCCAGGCGTTCATCGGGTGGAAGACATAGGCCGCCGGCCCCTTGAACCAGCGCATGGCCGCGAGCGGCTGGTCGCGCCGGAGGATGCCGATATGGGTGCCCTTCTCCGGCTCCCAGGCGAAGGCGGGCTTGCCGGCCATGGCGCGCTGCAGATTGCCGGTCAGCGGCATGACCGGAAAGATCACGTGATTCCGGGTGGCAATGAAGTCGTGCACCATCGAGCTGTACGGCGCCTCGAACTGCTCGGCGCGGATCATCGCGCCATGCTTGTCCAGCACGTAGTACGCCAGCTTGTTGGTGAAGAAGCCGCCGACCGAATAGGCGAAGGCCAGCATCTCGCCGGTCTCCGGATCGGTCTTCGGATGCGCGGTGAAGCGCCCAAACACCTTGCCGCCGAAGCTCTCGTAGCCCTTGGGGCCAAGCGTCGTCGGATCGACCTCGAAGGGCGGATGCCCCTCTTCCAGCGCGAAGACGCGGCCTGCATGGGTGACGACGTTGGTGTTGGCAAGGCCGGTGTCCTTGCCGACCACCGTGGGATCGCTGGTCATCGGGTTGCCGAAGATGCCGAACATCGAGCGACCGGCCTCGCGCTCCAGCTCGAATTTCGGCGTGCGCACCCATCGGTTCCGATAGTCGACCCTGCCGTCCGCGATGGCGAAGGCATGCAGCATGCCGTCGCCGGCGAACCAGTGATAGCGGTCGCGCGGCGCGAATTGCGGGTTCGCGCCGTTGCGGTAGAGCGTGCCGGTGATGCCGCGCGGGATCTCGCCTTCGACCGGCAGGTCGAGCGCCTCGGACTCGAAATGCACCGGCGCGAAATTGCCGCGCAGGAAAGCGTGCTCCGGGAAAGGCTGGCTCATGACTGGCTCCCTCAGGCCTCCGTCTGGTGTCGCTCGGCGCGGGGCGGAAGGCCGGCCCGGGCGCCCTGGAACAGCAACCGCGTCATGCTGCGGAAGAGATCGAATGCCTCCGCTTCGCCGAACCGGCCGGCGAGCTTCAGCACCACGATACCGTGCACGCCCGACCAGATGACGCGGCCGATCTCGCGCGCATCGCCCTGGATCCAGCCGTCCTCGATCATCGCCTGCACATGCGCCGACATGGTGCGCTCGGCCCGGTCGCGGGCGCGCTTGAGCTCGGGATAGTCGCGCTCGCCCGGCTGCTGCAGGTCGAACATCAGCCGATAGGCGTCGGGCTCGCGCATGGCGAAGTCCCAATAGGCCCGGCCGACGGCGGCGGAGCGCTCCATGGCCGAGCCTTTGGCCGCGAAGGCCGTCTCCAGCGCCTCGGCGAAGCGGTCGAAGGCGGCGGCGCGGACGCTGGCCAGGATCTCGCCCTTGTCGGCAAAATACCGGTAGGGCGTCGCGGCGCTGCAGCCCAGCACCTCGGCGACCCGCCGCATCGACACGGCGCCCACCCCGTCGCGAGCGAACAGCCCTTCCGCCGCGGCCAGCAGGCGGGCGCGGAATTCCAGGATCTCGGTCTGGCTCAGTGTCTTCGGCATTAATGAACAGTGTAAATTAACACCGTTCACTACGCAAGGCGGTCAGCGAAGCTTCCGCTCGTAAGAAAGGCCAGGGTCAGGCGCAGCGTGTCGGGATGGTCGCAGATGTAGGTGTGGTTGGCGGCGATGACGATGTGATCCCGCATGCCCGCGAGGTGGGTGCTGTCGAGTTCGACCGTGCCGTCATGGGCATGGGGATTGAGCAGCGCATTCGCCCAGGAGACCGGTGCCAGCGGATGGAAGCCGCGCGAGCCGGCGATGATGCCGATCTCGCAGGCCGGGACCGGCCAGCCGGCGAGCCAGGGCGCATCGCGGAACAGCTCGACCGCCGGCCGGCCGAAGAAGCGATGGAGCAAGGGATAGCGGCCGAGCCGGGTCACCACATAGGCGCCCCGGTTGGGCGGCGCCACCATGACGAAGCGGCCGATCGTGAAGGGCACCGGCTCGGCCAGCAGCGCACGCAGCAGGATGCCGCCGAGCGAATGGCCGACGAAATGGACGCGGCCCGTCCCGAGCGCCGCCAGACGCGGTCGCAGGTGGTCGATCAGCTCGGCGATGCTGTGCGTGCGGCTTGGATAGCCGATCGGCAGCGGCTCGAAGCCGGCCTGTTCCAGCCCATGGGCGAGGCGCCGCATGCTCCGCGGCTGCCGCCCCAGGCCATGCAGCAATGCGACCCGTTCCCCCATCGCCTCTCTGTCAGGCCGCGCGCGACCCGCTAGTAGAGCCCGCCGGTGCCCGCCGTGGCCGGCGCCGCCCCGGTGCCGCCGAGCGGCGGCCGCGCCACCGAGCCGGAGGGCTGCGCAGGCCCGTCCCCCTCTTCCGAACCATCGAGAATCTGCAGGTCGCCGTTGGCCGGCTCCGTGCCGGGCCTGAATGCCTCCAGGATGGCGTTGCGCTGACCGAAGGCGGCCGGCAGCCCGGTCTTAGGATCGACCCGCACGAGACGCACGCCGGGCGGAATGCGGAACGACGTGGCCGGCGCATCCTTCAACGCCTCCGCCATGAAGTCGGCGAAGACAGGCACCGCACTGCGCCCGCCGGTCTCCTTGTTGCCGAGGGTGCGCGGCTGATCGAAGCCGACATAGACACCGACCAGCAGGTCGGGCGAGAAGCCCATGAACCAGTTGTCGAAGAAGTCGTTCGACGTGCCGGTCTTGCCGGCCAGCGGCTTGCCGACCTTGCGCGCGCCGGTGCCGGTGCCGCGCTCGACCGCGCCTTGCAGCATGGACACGATCTGATAGGCCGTCGCCGCGTCCAGCACCTGCGGCCGCACATCGGCCAGCTCCGGCTCCGGCCCGCCGGCATAGGCCTCGGACGCGCAAGCGTCGCAGGTCCGCTTGTCATGCGCGAACACCGTGTGTCCCTGGCGGTCCTGGATGCGGTCGATCAGGGTCGGCATCACCTTCTTGCCGCCGTTCACGAACGTCGCGTAGGCGCCGGCGAAGCGCAGCATGGTGGTGTCGGCGGCCCCGAGCGACATCGACAGTACCGGCTGCATCTGCTCGACCGCGCCGAGCCGCACCGCGTAGTCGACCACGACATCCATGCCGACCGCTTGGGCCAGCCGCACGGTCATCAGGTTGCGCGACTGTTCGAGGCCGACGCGCAAGGTGCTCGGCCCATAGAACTTGTTGGTGTAGTTGCCGGGCTTCCAGCGCGGCAGGCCCGGCCCCTGGTTCAGCACGAACGGCGCATCGAGCACCAGCGAGGACGGCGTGAAGCCGTGGTCCAGCGCCGCGGCGTAAACGAAGGGCTTGAAGGACGAGCCCGGCTGGCGCTTCGCCTGAGTGGCGCGGTTGAACTGGCTGGAGCCGAAATCCCAGCCGCCGACCAGGGCCAGCACGCGGCCCGTATGCGGATCCATGGCGATCATCGCGCCGCCGACATCGGGTACCTGGCGGAGGCCGAACAGGCGCTTCGGCTTGTCGGCAATCTGTTCGACCAGCGCAACATCGCCGACTGTCAGCACATCCGCCGCCTTGCGCACGGCCGGGCCGAGCTCTTGTTCAGGCAATGTCTTCCGCGCCCAGCGCAGCTCCGCGAACGGGACCGTGCCGCGGCTGCCGTCGGCAAGCCCGATTTCGACGTCTTCCGGGCCGACAGCGAGAATTGCGGCAAGCTTCCATTCGGCGGGGCCGGGCGGCGCCGGCACGCGGCCAAGCTCGACCTGCCAGTCCTTGGGGTTCTCCAGCCTCGCCACCGGCCCGCGCCAGCCGTGCCGGCGGTCGTAGTCGACCAGGCCGTCGCGCAGCGCCTTCTCGCCAGCCTCCTGCAGACGGGGATCGAGCGAGGTCCGCACGCTGAGGCCGCCTTCGTAGAGTCCCTTCTCGCCGTAGCGGGCGACCAGTTCGCGACGGACCTCCTCCGCAAACCATTCCGCCTTCACCGTGCCGATCTCGCGTCGCGGCACCGAGCCGAGCGGGGCGGCACGCGCCGCTTCCGCTTCCGCCATGCTGAGATGGCCATCCTCGGCCATGCGGTCGATCACCCAGTCGCGTCGCGCCTTGGCGCGATCGGGATAGCGCAGCGGATGATAGTTGTTCGGCGCCTTCGGCAGCGCCGCCAGGAACGCCGCTTCCGGCACCGTCAGGTCGTCCAGCGACTTGTCGAAATAATAGAGCGAAGCCGCGGCGATGCCGTAGGCGCCGACGCCGAGATAGATCTCGTTCAGGTAGAGCTCGAGGATGCGGTCCTTCGACAGCGCCTGCTCGATGCGGAAGGCGAGCAGCGCCTCCTTCGCCTTGCGCGTCAGCGTGACCTCGTTGCCGAGCAGGAAATTCTTCGCCACCTGCTGGGTGATAGTGGAAGCGCCGACCGGGCGCTTGCCCTGGCCGAAATTGAGCGCGTTCACGACAGCGGCGCGGATGATGCCGGTAATGTCGATGCCGGGATGGCTGTAGAAGGTCTTGTCCTCGGCCGAGAGGAACGCGTCGATCACGCGTTGCGGCACCGCGTCGATCGGCACGAAGATGCGCCGCTCATGCGCGTATTCGGCAATCAGCCGGCCGTCGCCCGCATGCACGCGGGTCGAAATCGGCGGCTGATAGCTCGCGAGCTCGGCATAATCCGGCACATCGCGCCCGATATGCCAGAGCAGCACGACGGCGCCGGCCATGCCGATCAGGCCGAGCACCACGGCGACACCGAACAGCTGGGCCAGCCGATACAGCAAGCGCTTGAGCAAGATCGGGTTCCGGTTCCAGTTCAGGGCGGGATCATAAGCCGGCGCGACAGGCCCTGCGAATTATTCCAACGCCGGCGCGGCTGCAGAATCCGTTAATGCGGGGAGTTAATGCGCGAGTGTGGCGAAATAACGGTCGACCGCCTCGGCCAGCGCCTCGGCGAATTTCGCCCGGCCCGCGGGCGAGCGGATGATCGCCTCGTCCTTGGGGTTGGACAGATAGCCGAGCTCGACCAGGACCGACGGCACGTCGGGCGCCGACAGGACGCGGAAGCCGGCAAAACGATGCGCATTGCGGTTCATCGGCACGCGCTGGCGCATCTCGTCGGACAGGTGCTGGGCAAACTGGGCCGACAGGTTCATCGTTTCGCGCTGCGCCAGGTCGATCAGGATCGACATCACTTCCTTCGGCTGGTTGCCGAAATCCACCCCGACGATGATGTCGGCCTTGTTCTCGCGTGCCGCAAGCGCCTCCGCCTCCTTGTCCGAGGCGGTCTGCGACAGGGTGTAGACCGTGCCGCCCCGATGGGCCCGCTCGCCGATCGAATCCGCGTGGATGGAAACGAACAGATCGGCCTGCGCCTCGCGCGCCGCGCGTACCCGCTCCGCAAGCGAAAGGAACACATCGGAATCGCGGGTCATCACCACCGTGTAGCGTCCGAGCGCCAGCAGCTTCCGGCGCATCTCCTGCGCCATGGCGAGGGTGATCTCCTTTTCGTAGAAGCCGCCGGCGCTGACCGCGCCGGGGTCGATGCCGCCATGGCCGGCGTCGAGCACCACGACCCGCCGCGCCGGCGGCTTGCGGAGCGGCGGCGGCGGCGTCAGCGCGGCGAGTTGGGTCAGCGACGTGGCATCGGGCGGCCCCTGCGGTTTCAGGTCGACCACCAGCCGATGGCCCGCGCCATCCCGCGGCGGAATCATGAAAGCGGCCAGAACGCTCACCGGACGGTTCAGATCCAGCACCACGCTGGAGCCGATCTCGGTAACGTGGACGCGGAAGCCGCGCACCACGCCCTGCCCCTGTTCGCCGGCGCCCGGATCCACGGCAAAACGCATTTGCGGCAGCAGGACGACGGCGCGGTCGGGGTCGCCCAGAACCTTCACTTCGAAGGGAACGGATTCCGAGATATCGACCACGAATCGGGTGATCTCGCCGTTCTGCCCAAGGCGCAAACCGGACGCGGTTCGGACGCTGGCCATGGCCGTCGAGGCGGCGGCCAGGAAAATCAGCGCGAGGCCAAGGAGTCGCGTCCGCATACGCACATATAGCCCGCAAAGCCAGGGAAAACGCAAGATGTGGCTGGCCGGAGACCAGCAATTTGCTGCCTTCCGGCCTTCGTTTACAGAATTAGTTGTTTCTTAACGCTAGCCGGCACTATGATCCATTCCGCGAACATCCGCGATCCGATCGTGCGCGCTTTGAGTGCAGACGGTCGGTGCCGCAAGACGGTGAGCGTCGATGCGCGCCCGGCCCGATCCGGTGCCCAGGTGCCTTCCCTCAAGCCGATCGCGGCGCCCGTGAAGCGCGGAACCTGATTTCAACCTCGAGGCGGCTGGCCCTCACCTTTTTCCCAGCCGCGATCGACGGAGTACGAAACGGCCATGTCCGGAGCCATCCAAGCAGAATGAACGCGATGCCCCGGAACTCTCTCGGCCGCTTCTCCGCCGACCCCCGCCGCCTCTCCCAGCCCATCAGTGGATGCACGCCAGCAGTTCGCGCCGGCAGTCCGTCCGCTTCGGAGCTCTCGCCACATGGCCAAGCGTATGCTGATCGACACCTCGCACCCGGAGGAAACCCGGGTAGTGGTGCAAAGCGGTAATCGCGTCGAAGAATTCGATTTCGAGACTGCCAGCCGGAAACCTCTCAAAGGCAACATCTATCTGGCGCGCGTGACGCGCGTCGAGCCGTCGCTGCAGGCGGCCTTCGTCGAGTACGGCGGCAATCGGCACGGTTTCCTCGCCTTCTCGGAAATCCACCCGGATTACTGGCAGATTCCGGTCGCCGACCGGCAGGCACTGCTGGAGATGGAGGCGGCCGAAGAAGCCGCCGCCGCCGCCGAGGAAGAGGCGGAGGCCGCAGCGGAAGCCGCCGAGGCCGCTGCCACAGCCTCCAGCGACGAAACGGCGCCGGGCTCGCCGGATGATCCTGAAGGCGCCGCATCGGATGCCGCCGCCCCCGCAGCGTCGACGGCCGAGGCCGAGGCCGAGGCCGTGCCGGCCCCGTCGCTGGCACAGCACGCGCCGCGGCTGGTCGAGCAGGACAATGCCGAACCGGCCGCAGCCACGGAAGCTGGCGAGGCGCCCGGCCATGTGGAGCAGGTCGAAACCTTCCACGTCGTCGAGACGCTGGGCGGCGACGTGCCCTCCCTGGACTCCGAGTACCACGAGCACGACGCTCCGGAAGGCGGACTGCCGGCCGATGCCACGGGCGACATGTCGGCCGAATTCGACGGCGAGGCCGAGACGGAGGAGACTGGCGAGCGCGAGGGCGGCGAGCGCCGCGGCCCACCGCGCCGGCGCCGCTTCCCCATGCGCCCCTACAAGATCCAGGAGGTCATCAAGCGCCGGCAGATTCTGCTGGTGCAGGTGGTGAAGGAAGAGCGCGGCACCAAGGGTGCGGCGCTGACCACCTATCTGTCGCTGGCCGGCCGCTATTGCGTGCTGATGCCGAACACTTCGCGCGGTGGCGGGATCAGCCGGAAGATCGTGTCGCCGACCGACCGCAAGCGGCTGAAGGCGATCGTCACCGAGCTCGACGTACCGCAAGGCATGGGCGTGATCCTGCGCACCGCGGGCCTCGACCGTTCCAAGCCCGAGATCCGGCGCGACTTCGAGTATCTGCTGCGTCTGTGGGACAACATCCGCGAGCTGACCCTGCAATCGACGGCGCCCTGTTTGATCTACGAGGAAGGCGACCTGATCAAGCGGGCGATCCGCGACTACTACTCCTCCGACATCGAGGAGATACTGGTCGAGGGCGAAGCCGGCTATCGCACGGCGCGCGATTTCATCGGCATGCTGATGCCGAGCCATGCCAGCCGGGTGAAGCTCTATCGCGAACGCGTCAGCCTGTTCCAGCGCCACCAGATCGAGGCGCAGGTCGACGCCATGTACAATCCGACCGTGAACCTGCGCTCGGGCGGCTACATCGTCATCAACCCGACCGAGGCGCTGGTCGCGATCGACGTGAATTCGGGCCGCTCCACGCGCGAGCACAATATCGAGGAGACCGCCTACAAGACCAATCTGGAGGCGGCCGAGGAAGTGGCGCGCCAGCTCCGCCTGCGCGACCTTGCCGGCCTGATCGTCGTCGACTTCATCGACATGGGCGATCCGCGCAACAACCGCCATGTCGAGCGGCGGATGAAGGATTGCCTGAAGAACGACCGCGCGCGCATCCAGGTCGGCCGCATCTCGCCGTTCGGCCTGCTGGAGATGTCGCGCCAGCGCCTGCGCCCGAGCCTGATCGAGAGCTCGACGCAGACCTGCCCGCATTGCGCCGGCCGCGGCTATATCCGCTCGGTCGAAAGCTCGGCGCTGCATGTGCTGCGCGCCATCGAGGACGAGGCGATGAAGGAGCGTGCGAGCGAGCTCAACGTCCGTGTCTCGACCTCCATCGCGCTCTACATCTTCAACCGGAAGCGCGAGGTCCTGATCGATATCGAGGCGCGCTATGGCGTCGCCGTATCGATCGAGGGCGACGACAGCCTGATCGCGCCCGATCACCGGATCGACCGCGTGCGCGGCCGGGTTGCCCAGACGGAGACCGCGCGGCCGATCAGTGCGGAATCGATCCGGCCGCGCGATCTCGAGATCGAAGCAGAGCCGGAGGCCGAAGCGGAAGCAGAGGCCGAGTCCGAGGAGATCGAAGCGACCGCGGAAGCGGCGGAAAGCCAGGCCGAGTCTGCGGGCGCCGACGGCGATCGACGCCGGCGCCGGCGCCGGCGTCGCCGCGACGGCGATCGCCGGCCGCTGCCTCAGCCCTCCGCCGGCGCGGCCGGTGACGAGACCGAGCCGCAAAACGTCGAGGCCGAGGCCGCAGACGCGGGCGAAATGGAAGCGGAGGCCCCCGCCGATGCCGCCGCCGCGGACAGCGAGGCCGCGGAACGGCGCAAGCGCCGCGGTCGCCGCGGCGGTCGCCGCCGCCGCCATGGCGACCGGCGCGGCCTGCCGATGGGCGAGGACGCAGCGGCTGACGAGGCCACCGACGGAGCGCCGGCCTTCGCGGGCGAAGCCGAAACACCGCCGCCCGAGCCCTGGACCGAAACGCCGCCCGCCTACGACGGCCATCCGGGCGAACCGGCGGTGTCGGCTCGGGAAGCCGAGATGACGCCGCTGCCGGAATCCGCACCGGAGCCCTGGACGCCGCCCGAACCTGCGCCTGAACGCCGCGCCGAGGTTGCGCCACCGTCCACCATCGCCGTGCCGGAGCCGGCGCCCGTGGCTGCAGCGGCACCGGAGCCCGTCGTCGCGGAACCGGCGCCGGCAGCGGAGGAAGAGGTGCCGCCAGCCGCCCGCCGGCGTGGCTGGTGGAGCCGGGGCAGCTTGTTCGGCGGCCGCTGAGCCGCCGCTATGTTCTGTACCCATAAAGGGATTCCCTTGAGGGCGTGATTGTGATTCAAGCTTCCAAACGGATGGGAGCTTGGCGATGGCCCGGTTTGATCTGAGCGATGCGGAGTGGAGCATCATCGCGCCACTGCTGCCGAACAAGCCACGCGGGGTGCCGCGGACGGATGATCGGCGGGTTCTGAACGGGATCTTCTACATCCTGCGGACCGGCTCACCGTGGCGCGACCTGCCGGAGCGCTATGGCCCGTACACAACCTGCTACAACCGGTTCAATCGCTGGGCCAAGGCGGGCGTGTGGCTGCGGGTATTCGAGGCTCTCTCGGCGCGCTCGCCGCAATCGATGCACCTGATCGACAGTTCGATCGTGCGGGCGCACCAGCACGCAGCGGGCGGTAAAAAGGGGGCGCGGATCACGCCATCGGCCGTTCTCGTGGAGGACTGAGCACCAAGATCCACGCCGTGGTGGACGCACGCGGCTTGCCGGTTCGCCTGCTGCTGACGCCGGGCCAAGCCTCCGACAAGACCACCTTCCCGCTGCTGATCGAGGGCTTGCGCCTGGCCCGCCACGTCGTCGCCGACCGCGGCTTCTTCGCCCGCTCGATCATCGAGCGCATCGAGGCCGAGGGAGCCAGCGCGCACATCCCCTCGCAGAGCAACGTCCGGGTCCGCCGCGTCATCGATCGCGAGATCTACCGCCAGCGCAATCTGGTCGAGCGCTTCTTCAACAAGCTCAAGCACTTCAGGCGCATCGCCACACGCTTCGACAAGCTCGCCCGAAACTACCTTGCCGCCATCACCATCGCCGCAGCACGCCTCTGGGCCAGAGATTATGAGTCCACGACCTAGAGCGTTTCACGATTTGGTTGAAGCGTATCGGGCATTGGCGAAGTAGCTCTGACATTCGACGGGTGTGATGGCTTCGACGAGGTCGCCGATGTGGCGCCAGGTGTCCTCGACGGTTCGCTTCTGAGCGGCCCGCATCCAATGCTTGATC
>QOZS01000091.1 GCA_003576705.1 Desertibaculum subflavum | reverse complement strand
TCAGCACCGAGGCGCTGCCGCCGCCGCCGGGCATGCGCGGCCAGAGCGCGCCGACGCCGGCGCCCGCGCCGGCACAGCCCTCCGCCACCGCGGTGATCGGCGCCGGCGAGGCCCGGCCGATCGACCTGGACAAGCAGCCGGTCCGCCAGGTAGCGGTCAAGGCGACGACGATCTACGTCCAGGCCGGTGCCTTCACCCAGTTCGAGAACGCGCACCGCCTGAGCGCCCGCATCTCGGCGATCGCGCCGGCCACCGTGACCGCCGTAACCGTGCGCGGCACGGAATTCTTCCGCGTCCGCATCGGGCCGTTAGACTCTGTTGAGACGGCCGACCGTACCCTGGCGCAGGTCATCGCCACCGGTCAGCCCGATGCGCGCATCGTGATCGATTGAGAGGAGGCTTCCGCATGCGTCGCTCCCCCATTCTTGCCGCTCGCTTCCTCGTCGGCCTGGCACTCGGGCTTCTGGGCGGCACCGGCGCGGCCTATGCCGAATGGCCGACCATCGCCACCGAGGCGAAGCAGGCGATCCTGATCGACTTCCAGACCGGTGCGGTCCTGCTCAACAAGAATGCCGACGAGCTGATGCCGCCGTCATCGATGAGCAAGCTGATGACCGGCTACATGGTGTTCGACAAGCTGAAGAAGGGCGAGCTCAAGCTCGAGGACGAGCTGCCGGTCTCGGAGAAGGCCTGGAAGACTTTCGGCTCCAAGATGTTCGTGCCGCTGGGCGAGCGGGTGAAGGTGGCCGACCTGCTGCGCGGCATGATCATCCAGTCGGGCAACGATGCCTGTATCGTTCTGGCCGAGGGCCTCGCCGGCAGCGAGGAGAAGTTCGCCGAGCTGATGACGCAGAAGGCGCGCGAGATCGGCATGCCGAAGAGCGTGTTCCGCAACGCGCACGGCCTGCCGGATCCGCAGCACGTGATGACGGCGCGCGAGCTGGCCCATCTCGCCTCGCTGATCATCCGGAACTTCCCCGATTTCTACGGGCTCTACAGCGAGAAGACCTTCACCTACGGCATCGACCAGGTGACCAAGAAGCCGATCACCCAGGGCAACCGCAATCCGCTGCTGTACAAGAATGTCGGTGCCGACGGCCTGAAGACCGGCCATACCGATGCGGCGGGCTACGGCCTTACCGCCTCGACCATGCGCGACGGCCGCCGGCTGATCCTGGTGATCAACGGCATGCAGAACGTCAATGCGCGCGCCCGCGAGGCGGAGCGCCTGCTCGACTGGGGCTACCGCGAATTCGAGACCGTGACCATCGCCAAGGCCGGCCAGCCGGTCGACGAAGCCAATGTCTGGCTCGGCGTGGCGCCCAAGGTGGGCCTCGCCAGCGACGTCAACATCTCCGCCACGATGCCGCGGCCGGCGCGCAAGAGCCTGAAGGTGGTGGTGCAGTACGACGATCCGATCCCGGCGCCGATCCGGCGCGGCCAGCCGATCGGCCGCCTCGTCGTCTCGGCGAGCGAGATGGAGACCAAGGAATATCCGCTGGTCACCGCGGGCGACGTTGCCAAGCTCGGCTTCGCCGATCGGATCGCGACCGCGGCGTCCTATCTGGTCTGGGGCCGGCCGGCGGCGGCGCGCTAACATGCGCTGATGCGCGGCACGTTCATCACATTCGAAGGCGGGGAGGGCACCGGCAAGTCGACCCAGGCGGCGCGGCTTGCCGCGCGGCTCAGACAGGCCGGGCGCGAGGTTGTGGCGACGCGCGAGCCCGGCGGGTCGCCCGGCGCCGATCAGATCCGCGCCCTGCTGGTCGAAGGCGAGCCGGGCCGCTGGGACGCCATTGCCGAGGCCCTGCTGGTCTATGCCGCGCGGCGCGACCATCTGCGCCACACCGTCTGGCCGGCGCTGGATCGCGGCACCGTTGTGATCTGCGACCGCTTCATCGATTCGACGCTCGCCTATCAGGGCTTCGGGCGCGGCCTCGGGCCCGAGTTGATCGACCGCCTGCGCCAGCTGGCGATCGGCGATTTCCAGCCCGATCTGACCCTCGTCTTCGATCTGCCGGTCGAGGCCGGCCTCGCCCGAGCGAAATCGCGCGGTGGCGCCGAGACGCGCTTTGAATCCTTCGATGTCGAGTTCCATCAGCGGGTGCGCGACGGTTTCCTGCAGATCGCCGCCCAGGCGCCGCGCTGCGTGGTGATCGACGCCCAGGCGACGGTCGAAGCGATTGCCGACCGGGTCTGGCAGGTGGTGAGCGAAAGGCTGCCGCCGACATGAGCGATGCCACGCTGTCCGCCTCGCCGGATCACCCCCGGCACACCTCCGGTCTGCGCGGCCATGCCGCGGCGGAGCGCGCGTTCCTCGATGCCTGGACGGCGGATCGCCTGCACCACGCCTGGCTGATCGAAGGCCCGCGCGGCATCGGCAAGGCGACCTTGGCCTATCGCATCGCCCGCTTCGTCCTGCTGGGGCGCAAGGCCGCCGAAGGCGGGCTGTTCGGCGACGCGCTGCCACCGGCCAGCCTCGATGTCGATCCGGATTCGGGTGTGTTCCATCGCGTGGCCGCTGCCGCCCATGCCGACCTGCTGACCGTCGAGCGCTCGCTGACCGATCGCGGCCGGATGCGGCGCGAGATCGTGGTCGCCGATGCCCGGGCTCTGCCCGGTTTCTTCGCCATGACGGCGGCGGAAGGCGGCTATCGCGTCGCAATCGTCGACAGCCTGGACGAAGCCAACCGCGAGAGCGTCAATTCGCTGCTCAAGATCGTCGAGGAGCCGCCGGCCCATGCGCTGATCCTGCTGCTGGCGCACCGGCCGGGCGCGGTGCTGCCGACCATCCGCTCACGCTGCCGGCGCCTGCAGCTGCGCCCGCTGGCCGACGAGGACGCGCTGACGGTGCTGCGCGCGCACCGGCCGCAGCTCGCCGAGGAGGAGGCTGCCGTGCTGGTCCGCCTCGCCGAAGGCGCGCCGGGCCGGGCGCTCAGGCTCGCCGATCTAGGCGGTGCCGAGCTGCACCAGCAGATCGGCACGCTGCTCGGCCGGCTCCCGGTGCTGGACCTGCCGGGCGTGCACGCGCTGGGCGACAAGCTCGGCCGTGGCGCCGATGGCGACGGCCTTTCCGTCCTGGGCGAGCTGCTCGACTGGTGGCTGACCCGGGTGATCCGGCGCGCCGGCGGCGGCCAATCCGGTCCGGCCGGGGCGGAGGAGGGCGTGGTCTCCCGCCTGGCCGGGCGGGGCAGCCTTGATCGCTGGATCGACCTATGGGAAAAGACCGGCCGCCTCGTCGAGCGGGCCGAAGCCCTCAATCTCGAGCGGAAACAGGTGGTTCTGACCCTGTTCGGTGCCATGGCCCGGGCGGCGGGCTGAACCGCCGGCATCCGCCAACGCGGCCGGAGTAGTGCAAAATGGCCGAGGACAGAGCGTATTACATCACGACCCCGATCTACTACGTGAACGACAAGCCCCATATCGGGCATGCCTACACGACGATCGCCTGCGACGTGATCGCGCGCTTCATGCGGCTCGACGGCCGCAAGGTCTTCTTCCTCACCGGCACCGACGAGCACGGCCAGAAGGTCGAGAAATCGGCCCAGGCCGCGGGCCGCCAGCCGCTTGAGTTTTGCGACGCGGGCTCGGCCAATTTCAAGGAGTTGGCGAAGGCTCTTAACATTTCGAATGACGACTTCATCCGCACCACCGAGCCGCGCCACATCAAGTCGAGCCAGGCGATCTGGAAGGCGCTGGAGGCCAATGGCGACATCTATCTCGGCAGCTATGCCGGCTGGTACGCGGTGCGCGACGAGGCCTTCTATGCCGAGGACGAGTTGACCCGGAATGCGGACGGCAAGTTCGTGGCGCCGTCCGGCGCCATTGTCGAATGGGTGGAGGAGCCGAGCTACTTCTTCCGCCTGTCCGCCTGGGCCGATCGCCTGCTGCAGTTCTATGAGGCCAATCCCGACTGCATCCTGCCACCGGCCCGGCGCAACGAGGTGCTCAGCTTCGTGCGCGGCGGGCTGAAGGATCTCTCCATCTCGCGCACCAGCTTCACCTGGGGCGTGCCGGTGCCGGATGCGCCGGGCCACATCATGTACGTCTGGCTGGACGCGTTGACGAACTACATCACGGCCGTCGGCTATCCCGATACGAACAGTGAGAAATTCAAGACCTTCTGGCCGGCCGACCTGCACATGGTGGGCAAGGACATCCTGCGCTTTCACACCGTCTACTGGCCGGCCTTCCTGATGGCCGCGGGCGTGGCCCCGCCCAAGCGCGTCTTCGCCCATGGCTGGTGGACGGTCGAGGGCAGGAAGATGTCCAAGACCGATGGCAACGTCATCGATCCGCACGACCTGATCGGCACTTACGGGCTGGACCAGACGCGCTACGTGCTGCTCCGCGAGTTCCCGTTCGGCAACGATGGCGACTTCTCGCGCAAGTCCGTGGTCAACCGGATCAACGGCGAGCTCGCCAACGGCTTCGGCAATCTCGGCCAGCGCACGCTCAGCTTCATCAACAAGAATTGCGGCGGCGTGCTGCCGGCGCCAGGCGCGCGGACCGAAGCGGACGCGGCACTGCTCGACCAGGCCTATGCGCTGCCGGAAAAGATGCGGACCGAAATGGGCTTGCAGGCCATTCATCAGGCGCTGCAGCATTGGATCGACGTGGTCAACGCAGCCAACCGCTATATCGATGCCGAGGCGCCCTGGGCGCTGCGCAAGACCGATCCGGCCCGCATGGGCAGCGTGCTGTGGGTGCTGGCCGAGGCGATCCGCTGCCTTGCCATTGCCGCGCATCCCTTCGTGCCGGACGCCGCCGACAAGCTGCTGGACCAGCTCGCGGTGGCGGCCGCGGCGCGCAACTTCGCCGCCATCGGGCCGCAGGGCGCGCTGCAGCCGGGTGTCGCGCTGCCGGCACCGGCCGGCATCTTCCCGCGCCTCCAGGAGCCGGCGGCCTAGTCCGATGCTGGTCGACAGCCATTGCCATCTCGACTTCCCGGATTTCGCCGACGAGCTCGACGCCGTCGTCGACCGCGCCAAGGCAGCCGGCATCGGCACCCTGGTGACGATCGGCACCAAGCTCAGCGAAGCGGAGAAGGTGATCGCCATCGCCGAGCGGTTTCCCAATGTCTGGGCCACGGTGGGCGTGCATCCGCACGAGGCCGCGGTGGAGCCGGGCGAGGACACCGCGCGCCTCGTTGAACTGGCGCGCCACCCGAAGGTGGTCGGCATCGGCGAGACCGGGCTCGATTACTACTACGAGCACAGCCCGAAGGACCGCCAGGCCGCCTGCTTCCGCGCCCATATCGCCGCCGCGCGCGCGACCGGCCTGCCGCTGATCGTGCACACGCGGGACGCCGACGCCGATACGGCCGCCATCCTGCGCGAAGGGCTGGAGCAGGGGGCCTATACCGGGCTTCTGCACTGCTTCAGCTCCAGCAAAGAACTTGCTGAACAGGCGGTGAAACTCGGGCTCTACGTCTCGTTCAGCGGCATCCTGACCTTCAAATCGGCCGAGGCGGTGCGCGAGGCCGCCAGGGCGGTGCCGGAAGATCGTCTGCTGGTCGAGACCGATGCGCCGTATCTCGCGCCGGTGCCGATGCGCGGCAAGCGGAACGAGCCGGCCTTCGTCGCCCATACCGCCAAGCGGCTGGCGGAGTTGCGCGGCTTGTCTGCGGCGGCGCTCGAAGCCGCGACCACGGCCAATTTCCATCGTCTGTTCCGAAAGGTCGCGACGGCGTGAGTTTGCGGGTCACCATCCTGGGCTGCGGCACTTCCGGCGGCGTGCCGCGCATCGGCGGCGACTGGGGCGTCTGCGATCCCGCCGAGCCGCGCAACCGGCGCCGACGCTGCTCCATCGTGGTGGAGAATGCCGAGACGCGGGTACTGATCGACACCGCGCCGGACATGCGCGAGCAGCTGCTCGATGCCGGCATCGACCGGATCGACGGCGTGATCTGGACGCATGATCATGCCGACCAGAGCCACGGCCTGGACGACCTGAGAGCCTTCCATATCCGCAGCGGCCACCCGGTGCGCGGCTTCGCCGATCCGGACACCGCGCGCGGCCTCAAGGGCAAGTTCGGCTATTGCTTCGAGCGGCTGGCCGGCAGCATGTATCCGGCCATCATCGACCTGAAACTGTTCGACGGGCCGTTCCGGGTCGGCACGCTGGACGTCGTGCCGATCCCGCAGGACCACGGCAACAACACCATCTCGCAAGGCTTCCGGTTCGGCAGCTTCGGGTATTCGAACGACGTCGTGATGCTGGACGACGAGGCGCTGGACCGGCTCGCCGGCATCAAGGTCTGGGTCGTGGACGCGATGCGCTACAAGCCGCATCCGACGCATGCGCATCTCGAGCGCACGCTGGGCTGGATCGCGCGCGTGAAGCCCGAACGGGCCATCCTCACCAACATGCATATCGACCTCGACTACCGGACGCTGTTGAAGGAGCTGCCGGAAGGGGTCGAGCCGGCCTATGACGGCATGGTCATCGACGTGCCGGCCTGAGACGGAACTTATTTGACATAATATACATTATGCGATCTTCGGAGGTGAGATGACGGCCGAGAACACCAAGGAAACCGCCGATCCGACCGCCCACCTCCTCGCCATCATGGCGCGCCTGCGCACACCCGAAATCGGCTGCCCCTGGGACCTGGAACAGAGCTTCGCCACCATCGCGCCGTACACGATCGAGGAAGCCTATGAAGTGGCCGACGCGATCGAGCGCAGCGACATGGCGGCGCTGAAGGAAGAGCTCGGCGATCTCCTGCTCCAGGTCGTGTTCCACGCCCGCATGGCCGAGGAAGCCCGGGCCTTCACCTTTGCGGACGTGGCGGCGGCGATCTCGGCCAAGCTGATCGACCGCCATCCGCATGTCTTCGGCGGCGCCGGCGCCACCTCGCCCGAAGGCTCGATCGCGACCTGGGAAGCGCTCAAGGCCAAGGAGCGTGCCGCCAAGGGGCATGAAAGCGCATTGGACGGCATTGCCCTCGCCCTGCCCGCCCTGCTGCGCGCCGAGAAGCTGCAGGCCCGCGCCGCCCGCACCGGCTTCGACTGGCCCTCGGCCGACGAGGTCTATGCCAAGATCGACGAGGAGATCGGCGAGCTGAAGGCGGCCCGGACCGATGCCGAACGCGAGGACGAGGCCGGCGACCTGCTGTTCGCCGTGGTCAATCTCGTGCGCAAGCTCAAGCTCGATCCCGAGACGGCACTGCGCAAGGCGAACGCCAAGTTCGAGCGCCGCTTCCGCCGCATCGAGCGCCTCGCCGAGGAGACCGGCCGCAAACTGCCCGACATGACGCTCGACGACATGGAAGCGCTCTGGCGCCGGGCCAAGGCCGAAGGCGGCTGAGCGCGCCTCAGATCGCGATCAGCAGCGCGGCGACGCGGCGCTGCTCGCCGGCGAGCACGTGGTAGGTCCGGCAGGCGGCGCCGGTATCCATCAGCTCGACGCCGATGCGCTGCGCCGCGAGCGCCTGGCGGACCGGCGCCGGCAGCGGCGCGATGGACCGGCCGCATCCGATCAGCAGGAATTCCGGCCGGGCCTCGGCCTGGAGCAGCGGCGCGAGATCGCCCGTCTCGAGCGCGGCGACGCTGCCCGCGGGCACCGCCTCGGCATGGTCGGCCAGGATCAGGACGGAGCCGGTGAAGGTCCGGCCGGAAATGCGGAAGCCGCCCTGGCCATAGGCATTGATGACCGGCCGGCTGGTGCCGGGCGGGACCGCCAAGCCGCCGCCTCAGGCGGTGCCGGCCGAAGCCGGCTGATCGGTGGTCGCCGCGGCCCCCTGGCCGCCCCGGCGCAGCTTCAAGTGAATGAGCAGCGGCGCGGCGACGAAGATCGACGAATAGGTGCCGATCAGAATGCCGAAGATCATCGAGGCGCAGAAGCTGCGGATCACCTCGCCGCCGAACACCACCAGCGCGACCAGCGCGAGCAGCGTGGTGATCGACGTCATGACGGTGCGCGACAGGGTCTGGTTGACGCAGAGATCGATCAGCGCCTGCAGGTCCATGGTCTTGAACTTGCGCAGGTTCTCGCGAATGCGGTCGTACACCACGACGGTGTCGTTGATGGAATAGCCCATCACCGTCAGCACCGCGGCCACGCTCGACAGGTTGAACTCGTAGCCGGTGACGGCAAAGAAGCCGAGCGTCATCACCACATCGTGGATGGTCGTGATGGCGGCGCCCACGCCGAACTGCCATTCGAAGCGGAACCACACATAGAGCATGATGCCGACCAGCGAGATCAGGGTCGCGATGACGGCGCCCTCGATCAGCTCGCCGGACACTTTCGGGCCGACGAACTCGGTGCGGCGGAAGCTGATGCCCTCGCCGACATCCTCGCGCAATGCCGCCGTGACCTTGTCGACCGCCGCCTTCTGCGCTTCGTCGCCGCCTTCCTGGCGCTGCACGCGGATCAGCACGTCATTGGGCGAGCCGAATTCCTGCAGCGCCACCTCGCCGAGGCCAAGCCCGGAGAGATGGCTGCGGATCTTACCGAGATCGGCGCGCTCCGGCGTGCGCACCTCCATCACGATGCCGCCGGCGAAGTCGATGCCGAAATTGAAGCCCTGCACGTACATCGCGCCGGCCGACAGCAGTGTCAGCGCCGCCGTGAGCGCAAAGGCAAAGTTGCGCCAGCGCATGAACGGCCAATGCGTCTCGGTCGGCACCAGGCGAAGGCGGGGCATCGGCATGGGTGCGAACCTCAGACGTAGAGCTGGCGCGGACGGCGGCGGCGCACCCATTCCGCCAGCATCAGGCGGCATACCCAGATCGCGGTGAACATCGAGATGGCGATGCCCAGCATCAGGGTCACGGCGAAGCCGCGCACCGGCCCGGTGCCGAAGCTGAACAGCACGATCGCGGTCAGGATCGTCGTCAGGTTCGAGTCCAGGATGGTCGACATGGCGCGCTTGAAGCCGGCATCGATCGAGCCGATCACGCCGCGGCCGAGCCGCTGCTCCTCACGGATGCGCTCGAAGATCAGCACGTTGGCATCGACCGCCATGCCCATGGTCAGCACGATGCCGGCGATGCCGGGCAAGGTCAGCGTCGCCTGCAGCAGCGACAGCAGGCCGACCAGCAGCACCAGGTTCAGCACCAGCGCGATATTGGCGAACAGGCCGAACAGGCCGTAGGCCGCGAAGACGAAGACCACCACCAGCGCGAATCCGATGACGGACGCGATCCAGCCCGCCCGGATCGAATCGGCACCGAGATCGGGGCCTATTGCGCGGCGCTCCACGACATTGAGCGGCGCCGGCAACGCGCCCGCACGAAGCAACAAGGCAAGATCATTGGCGGTTTGAACATTGAAGTTCCCGCTGATCTGGCCAGAACCGCCGAGGATCGGCTCCCGAATCACCGGCGCAGAAATCACCTTGTTGTCCAGAACTATGGCAAAGGGCTTGCCGACATTCTCCTTGGTCACGTTGGCGAATTTCCGACCGCCTGCGCTGTTGAACCGGAAGTTGACCACCCACTGGCCGGTCTGCTGGTTGAGCGCAGCCTGGGCGTTCTCCAGCTCGTCGCCGTCCACCTCGATCTTCTTCCGCACGACAAAGGTCCTTGGCTTGCCATCGGCCCCGCGCTCGGTGTCGGAAGTCAACAGCATGGAGCCCGGCGGCGTGCGGCCCGCAATTGCTTCGGGTGATGTGTCCACCATGCGAAATGTCATTTTCGCGGTCGTACCGAGAATTTCCTCAATGCGTCCGGGATCGCCCACGCCGGGCAGTTGCACGATGATGCGGTCGGCGCCCTGGCGCTGAATCGAGGGCTCCGTAACACCCAGCTCATCGATGCGCCGCCGCACGATCTCGATCGATTCCGAGATGGCAGCATCTGCACGTTCTTTCAGGCCCTGCTCCGCAAAGGAAAGGGTGAACAGCCCGTCCGGTCCGGCTTCGATTTGGACGTCCTTGCCGCCGCTGCCGCCGAGAAAGCCCGCGCTGAGCGGCTGCGGAATCTTGTTGAGTGCCTCGCGCGCGGTATCGAATTGGGCGGCGTCACGGATCCGCACCTGCACCGCATTGCCGACCACGCCCAGGCCGGTATAGCGGATGCGGCCCGCCTGCAATTCCGACCGAACGCTCTCGACCAGGCTCTCCAGCCGTTCCCTTTGCACGCCCTCGAGATCGACTTCGAGCAGCAGATAGGCGCCGCCGCGCAGGTCGAGGCCGAGATTGACCTGCTGGGCCGGCATCCAGCCCGGCAGCGTGGCGAGCTGCTCGCGCGTGAACAGGTTCGGCACCGCGAACAGGATGCCGAGCAGGCACGTCACCAGGATGACGACGATCTTCCAGGGCGCGAAATACAGCATTGCTACCGATCGGCCGCCTGGCGGCTACTTCTTGGTCAGAAAGGAGAGCAGGCCCTTCTTCTCGTCCCCGCCGCCGGCCGGGGTCGAGGCCGGCGCCTCCGGCGCGTCGCCGCGGCTCCGGATGCCGGCAATGGTGCCCCGCTCCACCCGCACGCGCACGTTCTCGGCGATCTCGACCTGCACCGTGGCATCGTCGATCACCTTGGTGACCTTGCCGACGATGCCGCCGCCGGTGATCACCACGTCATTGCGCCGGATGCCGGCGATCAGCTCGCGATGCTCCTTCACCTTCTTCTGCTGCGGGCGGATCAGCAGGAAGTAGAACACCACGAAGATCAGGATCAGCGGCAGAATCGACGTTATGGCACTGTCGCCGAACAGCCCGCCGCCGGGTGTCTGCGCTGCTGCGCTGGAAATGAGCATCGGTTTCCTTTTGTTCCGCCGGTTCGAAAAGAGGCGCGGACTATAACGGCCCCCCTCCCCGTTTCAAAGGCCGGCTCGGCTTGACCATGGGGGGGTGCGTGCTACCGTCCGCCGCCCTGCCCGGACCCCCAATTTGCCGCGTGAAATGCAAGAGCTGATCGGCCCCCTCACCCGCATCGCCGAAGCGCTGGAGCGCCTCGCCCCGCCGCCGGCCGAGGCCGGGGCACTGCCCCAGGCCGAGGCCTATATCTGGCATCCGGAGGGCGACCAGCTCGACCCCGTCGCCCGGATCAACCGGCTCGATCTCGGCCTGCTCAAGGGCATCGATCGGGTGCGCGACATCCTGCTGGACAACACGCGCCGCTTCGCCGGCGGTTTGCCGGCCAACAACGCCCTGCTCTGGGGCGCTCGCGGCATGGGCAAGAGCTCGCTGGTCAAGGCGGTGCACGGCGAGGTCGCGGCCAAGACGGGTGGGTTGCTCGGCCTGGTCGAGATCCACCGCGAGGACATTCCGTCCCTGCCCCGCCTGCTCAAGCGGCTGCGCGACCAGCCGCGCCGCTTCATCCTGTTCTGCGACGACCTCTCCTTCGACGCGGAGGACACCAGCTACAAGTCGCTCAAGGCGGTGCTGGAAGGCGGCGTCGAGGGCAGGCCGGAATCGGTGGTGTTCTACGCCACCTCGAACCGCCGTCATCTGCTGCCGCGCGACATGATGGAGAACGAGCGCTCCACCGCCATCAACCCGCACGAGGCGGTGGAGGAAAAGGTCTCGCTTTCCGACCGTTTCGGCCTCTGGCTCGGCTTCCACAATTGCAGCCAGGACGACTATTTCGCGATGCTCGACGGCTATGTCGCCAAGTTCGGGCTGAAGGTGGCGCCGGAGCAGCTCCGCGCCGAGGCGATCGAATGGTCGATGACCCGCGGCGCCCGTTCCGGCCGCGTCGCCTGGCAGTTCATCCAGGACCTGGCAGGCCGCCTCGGCCAGCCGCTCCGCTGACCGTCTCCGGCGTGCCCAGATAGCGTATCGGGTCGACCGGCTCGCGACCCTTGCGGATCTCGAAATGCACCTGCGGGCTGCCGATGCCGCCGCTCGCGCCCGATTTCGCGATCAGATGGCCCTTGCCGATCTGCGCCCCGCGCCGCACCAGGATCTCGTCGTTATGGGCATAGGCCGTGACCCAGCCGCCGGCATGCCGGATCAGCACCAGGTTGCCGTAGCCCTTCAGCTCGTTGCCGGCATAGACGACGGTGCCGGCCTCCGCCGCCCGCACCGGGCTGCCGCGCGCCACCTCGATATTGATGCCGTCATTGTGCTGGCCGCCGGGCTTCGGCCCGAAACCGGAGACGACCCGGCCCTTGACCGGCCAGGTGAACAGAAGCGACCCGGCCCGGGCTGGCGGCAGGGCGGCGACCTGCGGCGGCGGCTCCGGATGAGCGGCCGGCGGCGAAGGGGGCGGCGGTGAGGGCGGATCGAGCGGCGCCGCAACGGCCGGCGATGACGGCCCAGGCGCAGGCCCCGCGGACGGCGCCGGCCC
>QOZS01000090.1 GCA_003576705.1 Desertibaculum subflavum | reverse complement strand
CGCGGCCGACCGCGCGGCGCTCGCCGCCTGGTGCGCGGTGCGGCCGGCGCGCGCGGCGGCGGATGCGCTGTCGTCCGCGGGCCTGGCGGTGGCGCCGGTGCTCGACGGCATGGACCTGCTGCGCGAGACGGCGCTTTGCGGCTACACCCTGCTGAATGCGGCGAACGGCGATCTGGTGAAGGGCATGCCCTATTGCTTCGATGGCCGGCCGCTGGCCATCCGCGCGCCGGCGCCGGATCTCGGCCAGCACACCGACGCTGTCCTTCGCGAGATACTTGGCTTGGACGATGCCGGTCTGAGCGAGCTCGCGGCGCTCGGCGTCACCCGCGCCGAGCCGACGTGATTCCGGAGGAAGCCGACAAGATGAATGCGCAGCAGCTGCTCGACAGGCTGGAGATCCCGGTGATCGCCGCGCCGATGTTCCTGGTGTCGAACCCGGCGCTGGCGCTCGCGGCCTGCGCCGAAGGCGTCATGGGCAGCTATCCCGCGCATGGCACCCGCAGCGCGGAGCAGTTCGAGGCCTGGCTCAACGAGACCATCGAGGGCGTGAGGCGACTCGAGGGCGAGACCGGCGCCAAAGTGGCGCCCTTCGCCGTCAACCTGGTGGTGCATGCCTCCAACCCGCGCATGCAGGGCGATCTCGAGCTCTGCATCCGGTATCGCGTGCCGGTGGTGCTGAGCTCCAAGGGCGCGCCGGGCGAGGCGGTCAAGCGCATCCACGATTACGGCGGCATCGTGCTGCACGACGTCGCCAACCAGCGCCATGCCGAAAAGGCGCTGGAGGCGGGCGTCGACGGCGTCATTGCGGTGGCGGGCGGTGCCGGCGGCCATACCGGCACCATCAATCCCTTCGCCCTGCTGAACGAGATCCGCCGCATCCACCACGGCATCGTCGTCCTGGCCGGCGGCATGACCACGGGGCGCGACGTGCTGGCGGCCCAGGCCATGGGCGCAGACCTCGCCTATCTCGGCACCCGCTTCATCGCCACCACGGAGGCGGGCGCGGCGGAAGGCCACAAGCGGATGATCGTCGATTCCAAGGCGACCGACGTCTTCTTCTCCGCTTCGATCGACGGCGCCCCGGCCAACTGGCTGACCAAGAGCCTGATCGCCGCCGGCGTCGACCTCGACCAGCTCCGCACCACGCTGCCGGGCAAGATCGTCTCGGCCCAGGAATCGAAGAAGCGCTGGAAGGACATCTGGACCGCCGGCCACGGCGTCGGGAATATCGACGCGGTGCTCGGCACCGCCGAGCTGTGCCGCCGCCTCAAGGCCGAATATGCGGCCGCCCGGAAGGCGGTCCGCGCCACGATCGATGGCGCCGCTTCGTCTTGATCGAGCGATAACCAGCTTGGCCGGGCGACATCGGCAAGTGGCGAAATAACAGGCGTGATTAGCCCGACATTAAGGATCGACTGCGATTCTAGCGGTTGTTTGATTCTGCGCGCGTACTCAGCGCCATAGCGGCGCCGGAACGTCCCGGCGCGGCGCCGACCGGATCTGGTGATGGAGGAGGCGGAGGCCCGTTGACCATGACGACGGCGCCCGGAATGCATGCAGCGGAAGGTGCCGACCCGGCCCCGGCCGCTCTTCAAGGCCGCTTCAGCCAGCGCCAGCTGCTCGAGGCGCTGGAAAGCATGATCCAGGGCATCGTCATCCATCGCGGCAAGGCGCTTTATGCCAATCCGGCGATGGTCGACCTGGCCGGGCTTGCATCGCGCGAGGCCTTCATGGCGTCGCCCAGCGTGATTGACTTCGTGCATCCCGACGACCAGGAGCTGGTTCGTGCCCAGGCGGAGGAGCGCATCGAGACCGGTGTCACCAACAACTACGAGTTCCGCATCGCGCGGCCCGACGGCAGCATCATCTGGGTCGATTGCCGTGCCTCGCGCATCATGTGGGACGGCGAGCCGGCGGCGCTCGCCTCACTCGCCGATATCAGCGCCCGCAAGCGCTCCGAGCTCCTGTTCCATACCGTGTTCCATGCCAGCCCGGACGTGATGACGCTGAGCACGCTCGCCGATGCGCGCTATGTGGAGGTCAACCAGACCTTTCTCCGCGTGCACGGATTCCGGCGCGACGAGGTGATCGGCCGCACGGCACAGGAGCTCGGCCTGATCGTCGACCCGACGCTCCGCCCGCGCATCGCCGAGATCCTGCGCAAGGGCGGCGATGTGCGCGATATCGTGACGACGATCCGGGTGCCGGGCGGCCGGTCACGCGAATTCTCGCTCTCGGCCCAACGCCTCATGCTGGACGGCCGTGAGATGCTTCTGATTGTCGCCCGCGATGTGACCGAGCGGCGCCAGCAGGAAGAGGCGCTGCGCCGGGCGCAGGGCGAGCTCGAATCCGCCTACCGCCTGATCAGCCAGGCCAATGACGAGTTGGAACGGCGAGTGCAGGAACGCACCGCCGCCCTGCAGAGCGCACAGGGCGAGCTGGTGAAGCGCGAGCGGCTGTCGGCGCTCGGCCAGCTGACGGCGACGGTCGCGCACGAGCTACGCAATCCCCTCAGCGCCATCAGGAACACGCTGTTCTCGACCCGCGAGCTCGCCGCCGCCAAGGGCGTCGCCCTGGACCGGCCGATCGGCCGCATGGAGCGCAGCATCGAGCGCTGCAATCGCATCATCGCCGATCTGCTCGACTTCTCCCGCGCGCGGGAGCTGCACTGCGAAACGCATGGCTTCGACGGCTGGCTCGACGGCGTCGTGCACGACCAGGTGCTGCCGGCCGGGGTGGAGCTGACGCTCGTGCTGCAGGCTGCGGGCGCGGCGGTCAGTCTCGATTCCGACCGGCTGCGCCGGGTCGTGATCAACCTGATCGACAACGCCGCCCAGGCGATGACCGATCCACAATCGCCGAGCGCCGAGAAGCGCCTGACGCTGCAGACGCGGGCGCTGGAGGGCGGGATCGAGCTGCTGGTCGCCGATACCGGGCCCGGCATCGCGCCGGAGAACCTGGAGCGGATCTTCGAGCCGCTGTTCAGCACCAAGAGCTTCGGCACCGGACTCGGGCTGCCCACCGTGCGGCAGATCGTCGAGCAGCACGGCGGCACGATTCACATCGAGAGCGAGGTCGGGTGCGGCACGCGTATCCGCGTGCGGCTGCCGCTCGCACAAATCCGGGAGGCCGCGGCATGAGCCGGCGCATTTTCATCGTCGACGACGACCAGGACCATGCCGAGAGCCTGGCCGATATCCTGGAGCTGCGCGGCTACGAGGTCGAGGTCGCCTTCACCGGCGAGGACGCCATCGAGCGCTTCCGCGAAGCGGATTTCGACCTGGTGTTCATGGACGTCAAGCTGCCGGGCAAGAACGGCGTCGAGACCTTCTTCGCCTTCCGCCAGCTCCGACCCGATGCGCGCGTCATGATGATGACCGGCTTCAGCGTCGAGCAGCTGGTGTGCCAGGCCGTCGAGGGCGGTGCGCTCGGCGTGCTGCACAAGCCGTTCAGCGGCGACGACCTGCTGAAGGCGGTGGAAGGCGCCAAGCCGCGCGGCCTCGTGCTGGTGGCCGATGACGACGTGCTCTATGCCGACAGCATCACCGCGCTGCTGACCGATGCGGGCTATCGCGTGCGCACGGCGCGCACCGGGCAGGAGGCTATCGACATGATGCAGGGCGGCGGGTTCGACTGCCTGCTGCTCGACCTCAAGCTGCCGGTGCTGTCGGGCCTGGAAGTCTATCTGGCCTTGCGGGAGCAAGGCCGGCTGGTGCCCACCATTTTGATCACCGCACATGCCGCCGGGCCGGATGCCAAGGAGCTCTGCCCGCTGACCCAGGGCCTGCTGGTCAAGCCGTTCGATCCGGGCCTTCTGCTCGAGAAAATGGCGGCGCTGCCGAAGGCGACCGCCGCCTGACATGCTGGTGCCGCAGCCTCCTCCGTCCGACAGCGTGGCGCCGGCAGTTGCGCCGCGCCGGCTGCTCGTCGTGGACGATGATGCCGATTTCGCCGAATCGCTCGCCGATATCCTGGAAGTGCATGGCTACGCGGTCGAGATCGTCGGCAGCGCGGCGGAGGCCGAGGCCGCGTTGGGCGATGACGGCCCGCCCGTCGTTATGCTGGATATCCGGCTCGGCGGAACCTCCGGCGTCGATTTATTGGCGGAGCTCGCGGCACGCCATCCGCAGCTGATTTGCGTGATGATGACCGCACATGTCGATACCCGCTCGGCGGTCCAGGCGCTCCGGCGCGGCGCCTATGACTACATCGACAAGGCCTGCGACCCGGGCGAGCTTCTGGCGGTGCTGGAGCGCGCCTTCGAGAAGCACGAGTTCCAGTCCGGCAAGCAGCAGGCCATGGCGGCGCTGCAGCAGGCGAAGGAGGCGGCGGAATCGGCGAGCCGCGCCAAATCCGGCTTCCTCGCCACCATCAGCCACGAATTGCGCACGCCGCTCAACGCCATCATCGGCTTCTCCGAGCTCGTGCTCGCCGAGCCGCTGGGGCCGATCGGCAACGAGCAGTACAAGGGCTACATCAAGGACGTGCACGAAAGCGGCCAGCACCTGCTGGCCCTGATCAACGACATTCTCGACCTCTCGAAGGCCGAGGCCGGCAAGCTCGAACTGTCCGAGCACGTGGTCGACCTGCGTCAGGCGCTGGGCGCCGTCTGCCGCCTGGTCAATCATCGCGTCGCGGAGGGCAACCTCGCGCTCGATATCGGCATCGCCGCCGACCTGCCGCCGCTCCGCGCCGACGAGCGCAAGCTGAAGCAGGTGCTGCTCAATCTCCTGTCCAACGCGGTGAAGTTCACCGCGGATGGCGGGCGGATCCAGGTGATCGTCGCGCTCGACGAAGCGGGGCGCTGCCGCGTGACGGTCAGCGACACCGGCATCGGCATCGCGGCCGAACATCTGGAGAAGGTGTTCGAGCCGTTCAGCCAGGTCGACAGCTCGCTCAGCCGCCAGCACGCCGGCACCGGCCTCGGCCTGCCGCTGGTCAAGGCGCTAATGGAGCTGCATGGCGGCACCGTCGCGCTGGAAAGCCGGCTCGGCGAAGGCACCAGTGTCACCGTGGCCTTCCCCGCCGACCGCATGCAACCCCGCAACGGCCGCGCCGCCTCGGCCGCCTGAAGCATCCATTCCTGACGGTCGTGGGGGGAGGGCACTTCATAAGAGCCCTCTCCGCCCAACTTGTTGGGCGGAGAGGGTTGGGTGAGGTGGGGAGGATGCGGTTGCCGGACGCGCGCGAACGCCGATGCGTTGCGCATTGACGATTCCGTTGAGGGGCGGCACGCCCCACCTCTCCCAAACCCTCTCCGCCCCTGAGGGGCAGAGAGGGCTTTACCGCGGCGCTGATAGGTATGATCGGGACATGCGGATCACGCCACCGTGTTCTTCGGCACGTCGCGGAACGGCTTGCCGGTGTCGAAGCTCGGCTCCTTCGGCATGCCCAGCACGCGCTCCGAGATGATGTTGCGCTGGATCTCGTCGGTGCCGCCGGCGATCGAGGTCGCCGGCACCGAGATCAGGATCTCGGCGATCACCCCATTCAACGGGCCGTCCTCGCCCGACAGCATGGCATCGGCGCCGCTGATCATGGTGTGCACCCGCGCCGCCTGCCGCGCCACATGGCTGGAGACGAGCTTGCCGAGCGAGCCTTCCGGCCCCTGCGCCCGGCCCTGTTCCTGCGCCGCGCGGGCGCGCCTGGCGGTCCATTCCGCCGCCTTCGACATGGTCAGCAGCCGGGCGATCTCCTGCCGCACCACGGGATCGGTGTTCCGGCCCGTCGCCTTCGCGCGCTCGACGATCAGGTCGACCCGGCCGGCGCGCTGCGGATACCACTTGTAGGGCTCCATCACGGTCGCGATCTCGGCCCGCTCCTCGTCGTAGATGCGGCCCTGGCGAGTCGAGCCCGTCGCCCAGCTGCGCAACCCGTCGGCATTGCGCCGCTCGTGCATCAGCGTGGTGGTGGCGACCTTCCAGCCCTCGCCGAGCTTGCCCATCTGGAACTCGGGCGCGATCTCGGCATCGGTGATGAACACCTGGTTGAATGAGGCGTGCCCGTTCATTTGGCGGAGCGGCTGCGCCACCACGCCCGGCTGGCGCATGTCCAGGATGAAATAGCTGAGGCCCTGGTGCTTCGGCGCGTCCCAGTCGGTGCGGGCGAGCAGCAGGCCCCAATCCGCCTTGTGCGCGCTGGTGGTCCACACCTTCTGGCCGTTGACCACCCATTTGTTGCCGCGCATCTCCGCCCGCGTCATCGCGCCGGCGAGGTCGGAGCCGGAGCCGGGCTCGGAGAACAGCTGGCACCAGGTGTCCTCGCCGGTCAGGATGCGGCGCAGGAACTTCTCCTTATGCATGTCGGTGCCGTGGTCCAGGATGGTGGCGGCCGCCAGCAGGCGGATGCCGGCCTTGGCGGTGCCGACCGCGCCGATCCGCTTGAACTCCTCTTCCACCACCGGCGCCAGCGCCTGCGGCAGGTCCTGCCCGTGCCATTTCTTCGGCCAGGTCGGCATGCCCCAGCCGGCATCGGCGAGCTTGCCGCGCCATTCGACCAGGCTCAGCTCGGCGTTCCAGTTCGCTTCCAGCCAGGCGCGCACTTCGGCGCGGACGGAGGCTTCGGTGCGTTCGCTCATGCTCGTCTCCTCCGTCACACGTTCCAGTGCCGCATCATCAGCTCGCGGTGATGATGCGCGTCGCCGAGGAACACCTCGGAAGCCTTGGCGCGCTTGAACCAGAGATGGGTGTCGTTGTCGAAGGTGAAGCCGATGCCGCCATGGATCTGGATGGCGTGGATCGCCGTCTGCATATAGGCATCCGACGCGGCGGCCTTGGCGAGGGAGGCGAGCGCCGGCAGGTCGTCGTCGCCCTCCGCCGCCGCGGCCGCGGCGTAGTAGGCGGCGGACTTGGCCAGCTCGACCTCCACAAGCATGTCGGCCTGCTTGTGCTTCATCGACTGGAAGGCGGCAATCGGCCGGCCGAACTGCATGCGCATCTTGGCATAGGCGAGCGCGTCCTCGCGCAGCCGCTCGGCGCCGCCGACCATCTCGCTCGCCAGATACACCGTCGCGAGCGTAAGCGTGCGCGCGAAGGCCGCCGCCGCCTTGCCTTCCTCGCCGATCAGCTCCGCCTCCACGCCATTGAAGGTGAGGCGGGCGAGCTTGCGGGTCGGGTCGAGCACTTGCAGCGGCTTGCGCTCCAGCTCCTTCGCATCGCTGGGCACCGCGAACAGCGACAGGCCGTCGTCGCCGTTCGTGCCCGGCTTGCGCGCCGCGACGACGATAAGATCGGCGGCACAGCCGTCCAGCACGAAGCTCTTGGTTCCGTCCAGGCGGAACTTCCCGCCGGCGGGCGTTGCGGTCATGGCGACGCCGCCCGCATCCCAGCGCCCGTTCGCCTCGGTGAAGGCGAAGGTGGCGATCTTGTCGCCGGTGGCGATCGCCGGCAGCAGCCGGCGCTTCTGCTCCTCGTTTGCGCCGTGCAGGATCGCTGTGGCTGCGAGCACGGAGGCGAGAAGTGGCGCGCAGACGAGGGCACGGCCCGCCTCTTCCATCACGATGCCCAGCTCGACATCGCCGAAGCCCTGGCCGCCATAGGTCTCGGGAATGTGGACGGCGGTCAGGCCCATCTCCTGGTTGAGCTTGCGCCAGGCCTCGCGGTCGAAGCCCTGCTCGGTCGCCATCTGGCGGCGCACTTCCGTGGTGGGCGACTTGCCGGCCAGGAAGCGCCGCAGCACGAGGCGAAACTCCTCCTGCTCGTCGCTGAAGCTGAATCTCATTGGGCATTCCTCCGTCGCCAAAGTGTAGCCCAACCGGGCTTGCCATGCAGGCCCGGCTGAGGTGCGATGGCGTCCATCACGTATGCGAAGGAGGGCGGGCGATGAGCTCGATCGACACCGAGGCGCATTGGTCGGCGCTGCAGGCGGCTTTGCCGCCGAAGACCGTGCTGGTGGCGTCGACCGGCGGCGGTCGGTTCGAGCAGGTGCTGATGGACGGCCGGCACCGGCTGCGCGCCGACGAGCCGGCCGCGGTCGGCGGCAACGATATCGGGCCGGGACCCTACGAGCTGCTGCTGATGTCGCTCGGCGCCTGCACGTCGATGACATTGAAGATGTATGCCGACCAGAAGAAGTGGCCGCTGCAGAATGTCGAGGTGCGGCTGACCCACGCCAAGGTCTATGCCGAGGATTGCGCGACCTGCGAGAAGGGCGCGAAACTCGACCGCATCGAGCGCGTTGTCACTCTGTTCGGCCCGCTATCGGAGGAGCAGAAGGCCCGCCTGATGGAGATCGCCGACAAATGCCCGGTGCACCGCACCCTGACCTCGAAGATCGACATCGTGACGCGCCGCGCCGACGCCGCAGCCTAGGAGGCATCGATGCTCGATATGGTGATCGATCAGCGCCGCCGCGATCTCGGCGGCTTCGAGGTCGGGCGCGTGCTGCCGGTCGCCAAGCGGCGCATGGTCGGCCCCTTCGTCTTCTTCGACCATATGGGCCCGGTCGATTTTCCCCGCGGCCTGCCGCGCGAGGTCGATGTCCGCCCGCATCCCCATATCGGGCTCGCCACCGTGACCTATCTGTTCGACGGCGAGATCATGCACCGCGACAGCGTCGGCTCCGAGCAGGCGATCCGGCCCGGCGCGGTCAACTGGATGGTGGCGGGCCGCGGCATCACCCATTCCGAGCGCTTCGAGCGCGCCCGCGCCGAAGGCGGCCCGATGCACGGCATCCAGGCCTGGGTCGCGCTGCCGGCCGAGCATGAGGAGGCCGATCCCGCCTTCTTCCACCACGGCGGCGAAAGTCTGCCGGTCTACGAAGCGGAGGGCGTGCTGGGCCGCGTGCTGGCCGGAACCGCCTTCGGCCTCCGGTCCAAGGTTCGGACCCATTCGCCGATGTTCTACCTGCATTGGACGATGCGGCAGGGCGCCCGCGCGGCCCTGCCGGCCGAGTATCCGGAGCGTGCCGCGTATGTCGTTTCCGGGGCGGTCGAAGCCGGGGCTGAGCGTTTCGAGGCCGGCCGCATGCTGGTCTTCACGCCCGGTGCCGCGGTCACGTTGACCGCAGTGACGCCGGCGACGGTGATGCTGCTCGGCGGCGAGCCGCTGGGCCCCCGCTTCATCGAGTGGAACTTCGTCTCGTCGTCGAAGGACCGCATCGCCCAGGCGGTCGCGGACTGGAGCGCCGGCCGCATGAAGCTGCCCGATCTCGACAACCAGGAATTCGTGCCGCTGCCCGGCGGCGCAATGCCGCCGGCCAATCCGATGTCGTAGAGCACTATGACCGGGCAGCGCACAGCAAGCCCTCTCCGCCCTCGAAGAGGGGGGAGAGGGTTGGGTGAGGTGGGGAGGATGCGGTTCGAGGTCATGCACGAGCGCGGACGCGCTGCGCATTGCCCATTCTCGTCGAGCTACGGCGCGCCCTACCTCTCCCAAACCCACTCCGCCCCTGAGGGGCAGAGAGGGCTTCTCAATCATACCCCGCGCCGGAACATGGGGGCCCGGCGCCATGGATGACCCCGCACCCTTCGTCGAATTCGCGGCCGCCATGCGGCAGGCGCCGCTGCGTGCCGCCATCACGTCGGCCTATCGCCGGCCGGAGCCGGAATGCGTGCAACCCCTCCTGGCCGAGGCGCGGTTGCCGGCGCCGGCCGCCGCGGCGGCGAAACAGCTCGCCCGCCACCTTGCCGAGGCGCTCCGCGCCAAGGCGGAGCGGGGCGGTGTCGAGGCGCTGATCCACGAATATTCGCTCTCCAGCCAGGAGGGCGTGGCGCTGATGTGCCTGGCCGAGGCGCTGCTCCGCATCCCGGACGATGCGACGCGGGACGCGCTGATCCGCGACAAGACCGGCAGCGGCGACTGGGAGGCGCATCTCGGCCATTCGCCGTCGCTGTTCGTCAACGCCGCGACCTGGGGCCTGCTCGTCACCGGCCGGCTCGCCGCGACGGCGAGCGGCAGCGGCCTCTCCGCCGCGCTGACCCGCCTGATCGCCAGGGGCGGCGAGCCCTTGATCCGCAAGGGCGTCGACATCGCCATGCGGCTGATGGGCGAGCAATTCGTCTCCGGCCAGACCATCGAGGCGGCGATGGCGAACAACCGCCGGCTGGAGGCGAGGGGCTTCCGCTATTCCTACGACATGCTGGGCGAGGCGGCGATGAACGCCACCGATGCCGACCGCTACTTCGCCGCCTACGAGGACGCGATCCACGCCATCGGCAAGGCGTCGGGCGGGCGCGGCATCTACGAAGGCCCTGGCATCTCGGTAAAGCTGTCGGCGCTGCACCCGCGCTACAGCCGCGCCCAGCTCGGCCGCGTCGAGGCGGAATTGCTGCCGCGCCTGAAGGCGCTGACCTTGCTCGCCCAGCGCTACGATATCGGCCTCAACATCGATGCCGAGGAAGCGGACCGGCTGGAGATCTCGCTCGACCTCTTGGAGGCGCTCTGCCTCGATCCGGGTCTCGCCGGCTGGAACGGCATCGGCTTCGTGGTGCAGGCCTATCAGAAGCGCGCGCCCTGCGTGATCGACTGGCTGATCGATCTCGGCCGCCGCACGTCGCGCCGCCTGATGGTGCGTCTGGTCAAGGGCGCCTATTGGGACAGCGAGATCAAGCGCGCACAGGTCGATGGGCTCGAAGGCTTTCCGGTCTTCACCCGAAAGGTGCATACCGATGTGTGCTATCTCGCCTGTGCCCGCCGCCTGCTCGCGGCGCCGGACGCGGCCTTCCCGCAATTTGCCACCCACAACGCCCAGACCCTCGCCTCGATTCACGCCATGGCCGGGCAGAGCTTCTATGCCGGGCAGTACGAGTTCCAGTGCCTGCACGGCATGGGCGAGCCCTTGTACGAAGAGGTGGTCGGCCCGGACAAGCTCAACAGGCCCTGCCGCATCTATGCACCGGTCGGCACGCACGAGACCCTGCTCGCCTATCTGGTGCGCCGCCTGCTGGAGAACGGCGCCAACACCTCCTTCGTGCACCGCATCGCCGATGCGGCGACGCCGATCGACGATCTGGTCGCCGATCCGGTGGAACAGGCGGCGGCGATCCGGCCCTCCGGCGCGCCGCATCCGCGCATCGCCTTGCCGCGCGACATCCTGGGCGCGCGGCGCAATTCGGCCGGCCTCGACCTCAGCGACGAGCAGCGCCTCGCTGAACTGGCCGAGATTCTCCCGGCCGAGGGCACGCACCGCGGAGCGCCGCTGCTGGCGGTTGGCACGGTCGAAGGCGAGGGTAGGGAGGTGTTCAGCCCTGCCGACCGTATGGATTGCGTCGGCACCGTGGTGGACGCGACGCCCGAGGTGGTTGCTGCCGCGATCGGCCACGCCGTCGAAGCCGCGCCCGCCTGGCAGGCGACGCCGCCCGCCGACCGCGCCGCCTGCCTGCACCGCGCCGCCGATCTGCTGGAGCGCGAGATGCCGCACTGGCTCGGCCTGATCGCGCGCGAAGGCGGCCGCACGCTACCCAATGCCATCGGCGAGCTGCGCGAGGCGGTCGACTTCCTGCGCTACTACGCCGCGGGCATCGAGAGTTTCGCCAACGACACCCATCGCCCGCTCGGCCCCATCGCCTGCATCAGCCCGTGGAATTTCCCGCTCGCCATCTTCCTCGGCCAGGTTGCCGCCGCGCTGGCCGCCGGCAATGTCGTGTTGGCCAAGCCCGCCGAGGAGACGCCGCTGATCGCCACCCGCGCAGTCGCGCTGCTGCGCGAAGTCGGCGTGCCGCCCGGCGCGCTGCTGCTGCTGCCGGGTGACGGCAAAGTCGGCGCCGCGCTGGTCGCCGATCCGCGCGTCCAGGGCGTCGTCTTCACCGGCTCGACCGAGGTCGCCAAGCTGATCCAGCAGCAGCTGGCGCAGCGCCTGAACCCGGACGGCCAGCCGGTGCCGCTGATCGCCGAGACCGGCGGCATCAACGCGATGATCGTCGATTCATCCGCCCTGCCGGAGCAGGTGGTCGCCGATGTGCTGAGCTCGGCCTTCGATTCCGCCGGCCAGCGCTGCTCGGCGCTTCGCCTGCTCTGTCTGCAGGAGGAGATCGCCGACCGCGTGCTCGCCATGCTGAAGGGCGCCATGGCGGAGCTCGCACTCGGCCGGCCCGACCGGCTCGCCACCGATATCGGCCCGGTGATCACGGCCCAGGCGGCGCAAGCGATCGCCGCGCATGTCGCGGCGATGCGGGCCAGGGGCTTCCCGGTCCACGCGCTCGACCTGCCGCCCGAGGTGGCGCGCGGCTTCTACGTGGCGCCCACCGTGATCGAGATCGCGCAGGCCGGCGATCTGGCGGCCGAGGTGTTCGGCCCGGTCCTGCACGTGCTGCGCTATCGCCGCGACGGGCTCGACGACCTGATCGACCGGATCAACGCCAAGGGCTTCGGCCTCACCTTCGGCCTGCACAGCCGGATCGACGAGACCATCGCCCATGTCGCGGCGCGGATCGCCGCCGGCAATATCTACGTCAACCGCAACATAATCGGCGCCGTGGTCGGCGTGCAGCCGTTCGGCGGTCACGGCCTCTCCGGCACCGGGCCGAAGGCCGGCGGCCCGCTCTATCTGCGCCGCCTGCTGGCGGCGGCGCCGCCGCCGGCGCTGCCGGGCCGTGCGCCCGGCGTGGCGACCGTGTTCCGCGACTGGCTCGCCGCCCGCGGCAGCGCGATGGCAGCCCGCGCGACCGC
>QOZS01000009.1 GCA_003576705.1 Desertibaculum subflavum | reverse complement strand
GGCCGCGGCCTGCGGCTGCGGCACGGCCTGCGCCGTGCACGGCCATGCGCACGCGGCGGCCTGGGGCGGCGGCGCGCCGACCCGCGATCTCCGCTCGTTCTGGGGTGTGCTCGGTTGCGCCTGCTGGGCGGTCTAGTCATGCGTCTCGGTAAGGCGCTCGCGAGCTGCCTCGAGCATCCGGCTGTCGGCTTCGCCGCGCGGCTGGCCCTGGTATCGGCCTTCCTCCTCAGCGGCATTCTGAAGGCGCTCGATTTCCCGGCCGCGGTGGGGGAAGTGCGCGCGCTCGCCGGTTTCGAGCCGGCGGCGCTGTTCGCAGTGCTGGTGATCGCAGCGCAGATCGGCGGTTCTGTCCTGGTGCTGCTCGGCGGCATGTCGGCGGTGATCGGCGCGGCGCTGCTCGCGGGCTTCACCGCGCTGGCGACCCTTCTCGGGCATCCCTTCTGGACCAAGGCGGGCGTCGAACAGGTCCGTGACCTCACCACCTTTTTCGAGCATTTCGGGCTGATCGGCGGATTTCTGCTGGCGGCGATCCTCGTCTCCAGCCGGCGGGCGCCGGAATGACGACACCTGCCGCAGCGGGCGAAGGCAGCCCCGGGCAGCGACCCGCCTCCGCCTTCGCGCCGCTGCGCAATCGAACCTTCGCCGTGCTGTGGACGGCGACAGTGGTCGGCAATGTCGGTCTCTGGATGCGCGACACCGCGTCGGCATGGCTGATGACGGAGCTGGCGCCGTCGCCGTTCATGGTTGCCCTGGTCCAGGCGGCGGCGACGCTCCCGGTATTTCTGCTTTCGCTGCCGGCCGGCGCGCTGGCCGATATCGTCGACCGCCGGCGCATGATGATCGTGGTTCAGATGGTGCTCGCATGCGTCAGCCTGGCGCTGGGGGTGCTGACGATTCTCGGCATCGTCGACCCTGCTGCGCTGCTTCTGCTCACCGTTGTCGCCGGTATCGGCAACGCGCTGACGGGGCCGGTCTGGCAGTCGATCGTACCCGAGCTGGTCCCCCGCAGCGAGCTGAAGCCGGCCGTCGCGCTGAACGGCCTCGGCGTCAACATCAGCCGCGCGATCGGCCCGGCCATTGCCGGCGTTGTGATCGTATCGGCCGGTGTTGCCGTCGCCTATTTCCTCGATGTCGTGACCTATCTCCTGACGCTCGCCGCTTTGGTTTGGTGGCGCCGCCATCAGGAGCAGCCGGCAATACCGGAGCATCTCGGCGGCGCGATGCGGGCAGGTGTCCGCTTCACGCTCGCCAGCGCCCCGCTTCGGCGCGTGCTGCTGCGGGCGACGCTCTTCTTCACGCCAGCCAGCTGCTACTGGGCCCTGCTGCCGTTGATCGCGCGCGGGGAGATCGGCGGCGGCGCCGGCGGCTACGGCTTTCTGCTGGCGGCGGTCGGTGCCGGCGCGATCGCAGGCGCCGTCGCCATGCCGCAGTTCAGGCGCGTTTTCGGTGCGGAATCGATTGCTCTAGTCGCGGGCGTCGTCACCGGTGCGGCCACCGCGGCGCTCGCCTGGGCGGAGACGCTTGCGGCTGGTGCCGTGCTGCTGGCTCTCGCCGGCGCGGCCTGGATCACGACGTTGACAACCCTGAATGCCGCGGCGCAGGGCGTGCTGCCGAACTGGGTACGCGGGCGTGGGGTTGCCGTCTATCTCACCGTCTTCTTCGGCACCATGACCGGCGGCAGCCTGCTCTGGGGTCAGGTGGCGGACCATAGCTCGGTCGACCTGGCGTTGCTATGCGCCGGCGTCGCCAGCGTCGTCCTGGCCCTGACCTCGCGCCTGCTGCCTCTGCCCTCCGGGGAGGAGGATCTTACGCCGTCGCATCACTGGCCCGCGCCGGCCGTGGCCGAGGGGATCGAGCCCACCGGCGGGCCGATCATGGTGACCGTCGAGTACCGCGTCCGTGTCACCGACCAGGAGGCCTTCGCCCAGGCGGCCGCCGCGCTGCGGGCGATCCGCCGGCGCGACGGCGCCTATGACTGGGGCTTGATGATGGATGCCGCGGAGCCGGAGCGGGTGACGGAGTGGTTTCTGGTCGGCTCCTGGGACGAGCATCTGCGGCAGCACGAGCGCGTCGCTGTCGCCGACAAGGCGGTTCAGGAGGCGGTGCGACGCCTGCACGCTGGTCCGACGCCGCCGCAGGTTCGCCATTTCATTCCCGTGGGCTCATCCGTGACGGCGGCAGCGCGTCGGCATATGGCAGAGGACACGGATGAGGCATAGCGGCTCCGCCGTCACGCTCGCGGCGGCGATCCTGACGGCTGCGGCCATGCAGGCCGAGGCGCAAGACCGGCCGGCAATCAAATCGCATCGCTTCGACGAGGACTGGCGTGCGCTCTGCGCGCCCGGGGCGCGAACCGAGCTGCTCGATCCGCTCAAGTGCATCGCCCTCGCCGATGATCTGACCCTGACGTTCGGCGGCGAGCTGCGCGAGCGCTTCGAGACGGCCCACAACCCCGACTTTGGGCTGGAGCAGGACGACGACGATGTGCTTCTGCATCGCCTGTTTGTGCATGCGGACCTGAGGCTCCGGGACGTGCTGCGCGGATTCATCCAGCTCGGTGTGCTCGAGCAGTCCGGCCGCGATGGCGGCAGCGGCCCCAACGACGTCGACCACTTGGATGTGATGCAGGCGTTCCTCGACCTGACCGGCGGAGTCGCCGGCGGCCGCGCCACGCTGCGCGGCGGCCGGCAGGAGATGAGCTTCGGATCCTCCCGCTTGGTTTCGGTCCGCGAGAGCCCGAACGCGCGACGTGCCTTCGATGGCGGGCGGGGCTTCTGGGCCGGCGCCGGCTATCGGATCGATGCCTTCTACGTGCGCCCCGTCATCATCGAGCCAGGCACGTTCGACGACCCGACGAACGATGACGAGCAGTTCTGGGGCGCCTATGCGAGCGGGCCGGTCGCGGGACCGCTCAAAGCGGATCTCTACTATCTCGGCTTCGACCGCGAGCGCGGCGTGTTCGCCATCGGCACCGCCGGCGAACGGCGCCACACTTTGGGAACGCGGCTGTTCGGGGTGTCGGGGCTTCTCGACTGGGATGTGGAGGCCGCGTACCAGTTCGGCACTTTCGGCGGTAGGGATATCCGCGCCTGGACGGTCGCAAGCGATGCCGGCGTTAAGCTCCCACCTCTGCCCTTCGAGCCGAGGCTCGGGCTGAAGGCTGACATCGCCAGCGGCGATCGGCGCCCGGATGACGGCAAGCTCGGCACCTTCAATGCTCTCTATCCGAAGCTGCCGTATTTCTCGGAGGCCAACCTCGTTGCGCCCGCCAACTTCTTCGATATCCATCCCAACGTGCAGCTTCAGCTCACGGAGGGGCTCACGGTCGAACTGGGCTGGAATGCGCTATGGCGGCATACCACGCGCGATGCAGTCTACGGTCCGCCGCTCTCGCCGATTCCCGACACAGCGGGGCGCGGCGGGCGCTTCATCGGCCACCAGGCGATCGTTGGGCTTGAATGGCAGCTCAATGCCTACCTCACCGTTGCTGGTCAGTATGTCCATTTCAGCCCCGGCGGGGCGCTCCGCCGGGCTGGCGCCGAGGACGTGGATTTCCTGTCTGCCTCGGTGGCGTTTCGATTTTGAGGGTGGTGGAGCTCGCTCCGCGTAGCCTCTATGAGCGACGGATATGGCGATGGCGAAAGGACATACGCTCCGCCCCGCGCCGGCGCCTCCAACGAGGTCCTGGCGCTGGTACCCGCACGCTGAACCTCCTCGGCAATGCGCCGCTCTCCTGGGTGGCGCATTGTCTTGCAGAGCCGCTTCAGCATGTGCGCAGTTGCCGTCTCGGCCTGACGCCTTTCTCGGCCGAGACCGCCGCTCCGACCGGCAACTAAGGAGTAGGGGCCATGAAGGCGTACATACTTTCCCTGGCCGCGGGTCTGCTGGTCGGGGTGGTCTACGGCGTGCTCAACGTTCGCTCGCCGGCGCCGCCGGTCGTCGCGGCGGATGTGCGGTTCCGTGACGTGCTGCGCGGATTCGTCCAGATCGGCGTGCTTGAGCAATCCGGCCGCGACGGCGGCAGCGGCCCGAACGATATAGACCATCTGGACGTCATGCAGGCTTCCCTCGACCTGTCGGACGGCGTCGCCGGCGGCCGCGCGACGCTCCGCGGCGGCCGGCAAGAGATGAGCCTCGGTTCCTCCCGTCTGGTCTCGGTGCGCGAGAGCCCGAATGCGCGACATACATTCGATGGCGGGCGGGGCTTCTGAAGGGCCGACCGCTACCGGATCGACATCTTCTATGTGCAGCCAGTCGTCATCGAGCACGGCACCTTCGACAACCCGGCGAACGACGACGAACAGCTCTTCAACTCAATCTCAGAAAAGGCAAGATCATGACCGATACCATGAAGGCAATCGTCCTCGAAAAGTTCGGTGGCTACGACGCGTTCGAGCTGCGCGATGTTTCCGTACCGGCTGTCGGGCCGCGACAGGTCCGGGTGCGCGTCCACGCCACTGCCATCAATCCCCTGGACTATCAGATCCGCCGTGGCGACTATGTCGATTACGTGCCGCTCCCCGCCATCATCGGTCACGACGTTTCCGGCGTCGTGGAAGAGAAGGGGGCGGACGTGAGCGCGTTCGAGATAGGCGACGAGGTTTACTACACGCCAAAAATCTTCGGCGGCCCCGGCTCATATGCGGAGCAGCACGTTGTCGATGTCGATTTGGTCGCTCGCAAGCCGCACAATATCAGCCATCTGGAGGCTGCCAGCCTGACGCTGGTTGGCGGTACAATCTGGGAAGCTTTGGTGACCCGCGCCCAGCTTGCCGTCCATGAAACGATCTTGATCCACGGCGGCGCCGGCGGTGTGGGCACGGTGGCGATCCAGCTTGCCAAGGCGATGGGTGCGCGGGTCATCACGACGGCGCGCTCCAGCAACCATGAATTCGTACGTTCGCTCGGAGCGGACGAGGTAATCGACTACACCTCCGATGACTATGTCTCAGCCGTGGCGGACCTGACGCATGGTCAGGGGGTGAACGTCGTGTTCGATACCATCGGCGGCGACGCCCTGACGAAAAGCCCGCTCGCCCTCGCGGATGCCGGACGAGTGGTCAGCATCGTCGACATCGCACAACCGCAAAACCTGATCGAGGCGTGGGGCAAGAATGCCGCCTACCATTTCGTGTTCACCCGGCAGAACCGCGGCAAGCTCGACGCGCTGACAAAACTTATCGAACGCGGCCTGATCAAGCCTGTCATCGGCGCGGTGCTGCCTCTGGCTCGGGTCGGCGATGCGCATGAATTGCTCGAAGCCGGGAGTTCACTTGGACTTCGCGGTAAAGTGGTGATCGATGTGGTGGGCCAGACTGTCGAACTCCCCACGCCTGCGGCATAGTCCGGGGAGCGGCTCAAAAACTAGAATTCTCCAGCTCAGACTGGTCCAGGAAACCGGGGCAGGTCACTGCGTTTCACCGCTGAGCCGGTGATGCGGTGCGACATGCGCACGTTGGCGGGTCGATCTATCGGGGGGCTCCATGACGTGCGATGTCACCCCGTCCGAGATGCGTCCAACGATGATCGCCGAGCCCATTCGCCGTGCAGTCGATCAGCGTTGGCGCGAGGCGGTTCCGTAATTCAGAAGCGCCGACCCCCGCTGGAGGCCGGCGCTTTCGTGTAGCACGGGCCAGATGACGAAGCTCAGTCCTTGATAACCGGACCACCAACATGCGTGATGTAGAAGACGGTGTCTTCGAGCGCCTCCGCGTCATGCACGTCGCCCGGGCCGGCGCTAAGATAGTCACCGGCCGAGATCACGATGTCGCCGAATCGGATCTTGCCGGAGATCATGTAGATCTCTTCCAAGCCTTCATGATCGTGATTCGGAAACACGGCACCGGCCTTGAAGGCGATGAAGTCGGCGCCATTGCCGTTTTCATTCCAGATCGGGGAGATGGTGACACCAGGAAAGCCAGTTTCAGCAAATGGACGGCGATCGGCGTTGGCGAGGTAGTTAAACATGGCTCTCTCCTCGGGCTAAGGTTTCCGGCTGCCCTTCAGGGCACCTCAAGACCTACGCGCCGAGCACCGCAATAGCCCGTTAGGGCTTGTTAGATCGCAATAGTCGTTGAGAGAGCTACCGGCACTGCGCCGATCGCCACGCTTTGGTTCCCTCAGTTGAACTTCCGCAGCCTCTAAGCCGAATGGTGGGCCGGAACGACGACGCGCTTGAGCTCTCCACCCAGATGACCATCTCGAGCCTGGTCACCATCCTTGGTGCGGGAGGAATTGGAGAAAACCTGTCGCCAAGCGGTCGGGCGCCAGCCATCCACAGAGACGACCTCGGGCTGGTCGATTCCTGGGCACCTTGCTGCGGCCCTTGCCGCGCATCGCCCCGGTCCTGGAAGAGCTCTCCGGCAAGTACGACGATCAGTCGAACTCTACCGCTCTCGCATGCTCTCCAAAGTGGCCTTCGCCGGCGACAGCAGGTACGGGATGCTCCGAGCCGGCTTAGGTGGAGATGATGCTGTATACGGCGGCATCGAGCTTTGTAGCCGCTTGGTCTAGCCGCGCGCGCTCTGCGGCGAGCCACGCCCCGCTATCCGCCAGACTGGATCTGGCAACCGCAAGCATGCGGTCCACCTCGGTAGGGGACACGCTGCCGACGGTCACTCGGGTCCGAACGAAGACTTCGGGGTCGAGCGCGTCGCGAAGCGTGGGCTCGTCGATTGCAATTGTTTTTCCGACCGTCTCCTGTGCAGCTCGATTGAGCAACTCCACGGTGATGGCCGAGGGGTTGACGTTCTCCTGCACGCAAATGCGGACCAGGCGAGCGACGACATGATGGGTCTGTCGGAAGGAGAGCCCCGTCTTGCGGACAATCACATCGGCGAGATTGCTGGCCGTGCACCAGCTGCCGTCCAGCGCCTTGCGCATGCGGTCCTCATGAACGACCAGGGTCGAGACGATGCCTGTCAGAAGTTCGAGCATTCCATCAGTGGTCTCGATCGCATCGTCGAGCAGCGGCAGGTCGCGCATGGCCTGGTCGCCGGTGCCCTCCGCCCGGAAAGTGGCGAGCGCGGTGGCGAGCCAAGTTACAGAGCCTCCCGCCGCCTTCTTCACAGTCTCGAGCCCGTCCGGGTTTTTCTTCTGCGGAAAGATGCTGCTGGTTCCGCAGTAAGCATCGTCGGACTCGACGAATCCGAATTCTGTGCTGGACCAGAGATGGAGATCGGTCGACAGATCGTTGAGAGTCGCCATGATGAAGGACAGGGAGGCGATGGCATCCGCTGCGTAGAAGGCCTCGCGCCCTAGCTTGGAGTTCTCCAGCACGGCGCCGAAGCCGAGCAATTCCGTGGTCCGGTCCCTGTCGAGCGGCCAGGATGTCCCGGCCAGGCCGACGGCGCCGAGGGGGTTTAGGTTCACTCGCGCATACGTCTGAGTTAGGCGCTCGAAATCTTCGGCGAGTCGCGCGGCGATGCTCAGGAGGTAGTGACCGAAAACCCACGGCTGAGCCTGCTGCATGTGCGTGTAACCCGGCATGATGGCACGCGAGTGCTTCGCAGCCTTTTCAATCAGGGCGCCACGGAACTGGGTCAACCGCTCCAGTACGTCGAGGATGCGATTGCGCTCATAGAGGCGACGCACGCTTGTGCCCTGGTCGATACGGCTACGGCCGGTGTGCATCTGGCCGCCGATGTCCTCGCCTATCCGCGAGAACAGGTATGCCTCAACCTGCAGAAGGAAGCTTCCCTTCAAGGGGTCGATCGGAAATGCCGCAGGCTCCATCCCACGCAGCTCAATCAGTGCCTGGAGGATCACCTTCGCGACATTCCGCGTCAGAATTCCCTGCTCTGCCAGCATGACTGTATGAGCCAAATCCACCTGATTAAATTCCCGCATCTGACGCTTCTCGCGGGCCAACCCGGGAACGTCATGGTATTTGATCAGAGCGCCGGCCGGCCCTCTGCTGAGGCGGGCTTCGGTCAGTAGGGCCTCGCGCTCGGCTGCCGGCTTGTCCATGACTGTCTCCAGTTCAACGGTCACCGCCCTGTGCGTGTTCATCGGCGTTTGGTCGTCAGGCTGCGGCTTGTTGACCGAGCGAGCGGGCCGGCACGACGATGCGGACCGTGATGGTCTGCAGGACCTCGTGGCGTTGGTTCTTTGTCTCGCTGCGCAGGGTGGCGATGCCGCGGTCGGGTTTCGATTTCGAGCGCGTCACCTCGATCACTTCCGTCTCGACGCGCAGCAGATCGCCGGGGCGCGTCGGGCGCGGCCACGCAATCTCGCCGCCCGTGCCGATGATGCCCCCGGCAATCGGTGTGCCGGCGACCAGAAGCTTCATGGTCAGGGCCGCCGTATGCCAGCCGCTGGCGGCCAGCCCGCCGAACAGCGTGCGCCTGGCCGCGGCATCGTCCAGATGGAACGGCTGCGGATCGAATTGCTGCGCGAAGTCGATGATCTGCGCGGCGTCGACTGCGTGGGTTTCGCTGATGAAGCGCTGTCCGGAATGGAGATCGTCAAGGTAGAAGCGTGAATCAGACATGTCGTCCTCCATGAAGGTCAGGTTGATTGCTGGTCCGCCAATGTGATCGCGACGTCGATATTGCCGCGCGTCGCTTTCGAGTAAGGGCAATTCAGATGCGCTTCATCGATCAGCGCCCGGGCGAGATCGCGTTCGATCTCCGGGATGGTGATGAAGAGTCGGGCCCGGAGGAAATGGCCGCTCTCCGCGGCACACAGATCAACCTCTGCATCGATGGTGACGCCTTCCGGCGGAACAATCCTGCGCCGCTGGGCAGCCAGCCGGATTCCGGTTTCGAAACAGGTGGACCAGGCCGCGGCGAGGAGATGCTCCGGGCTGGTGCCGAGCTTATCCGAACCCTGCGTCGCCATTCGGAGATCCAGCCGGCCATCGAAGCTGCGCACGACGCCATGGTCGCGGCCACCGGAAGTGCGCGTTCTGGCCGTATGCACAATCCTTGTAGTGTCGGTCATGGGCGTCAGATCCTGGCAACATCAATGACGGCATCGACGAACAACTTGCGGCGGCGCTGGTCGATGGTCTGCATGATATCCGGGGCGCTCATGTCGGATGCCTCCAGTCAGGCAGCTGCGGCGACGCGGCGATAGCGCGGCGCCACGGAGCTGAGCGACAGGTTCGGCATCATCTTTTGACGCGCCGCTTCATAGGCGTCCCAGTCGGCGATGTCGGCCAGGGCGGGAATGGTGACGACTTCACCCTGGTCGAAACCGGCCAGTGCGGCATCGACGAGGTCGTCGGGCCTCATCACGATCGCGCTCGGCAGGTTCTCTACGGCACCGCCCGCCGCGCTCCAGAAGTCAGTCGCGGTCGCACCCGGCAGCACAGCCTGGATGCGCACGTTCCTGGCGGCCAGTTCCTTGTGCAGCGACAGGCTGAGCGCCAGCACGTAGGCCTTGGTTGCACCATAGACGCCGTTCAGAACTTCCGGCGCGATGGCCACCACCGAGCCGATGTTAATGATGGCACCGCGGCCGCGCGCGACGAAAGCCGGCGCCACGGCATAGGTGAGCCTGGTCAAGGCGGTGACGTTGATATCGATCATCGCTTCCATCGCGTCGACCTTCGACTGCAGCAGCGGCTCGAGCGCGCCGACACCGGCATTGTTGACCAGCAGCGTGATGGCCGGATCGGTGGTGAGCAGCGTCTCGAGCCGCTGGAGATCGGCCTTGTCGTTGAGATCGGCAGCGATGGTCCGGACGACCCGGCCGGTGGCGCCGGCGATGCGCCCGGACACATCCTCCAGGCGGGCGCTGTTGCGGCCGACAAGAATCAGATCGTAGCCGCGCCGGGCCAGCCGGTCGGCATAGATCGCGCCGATCCCGGCTGAAGCGCCGGTTACAACAGCGACGCCTTTCGCAGAGATGGACATTGGACGTCTCCTTCCGATCGTGCCGAGAAGCTCGGCGTTTGCCTGGTCCAACAGCTACGACGGAAATGGGGGAAAGGCCCGTTATGGGTTATTAGATGCTGTTAGCCGCAGCCAAGGTCAGCCGAAACTGAAGGCAAATATCTCCGCACCCGGGCCGGTGAACTCGATTTCGAACAGGCGGTTACGTCCAAGACGGGCGGCTGTTGCGCCGTGCCGCCAGCAGCATTTTGTTCGTGGTCATTCTGGTCTCCCTTCCCAAGCGTCAGCCGGCGGCGCGCTCACTGGAATGAGGCGCGCACCTCATCGACGACATGCTGCGGAAGCTGAAGGTGTGGGTAGTGGCCGATGCCGGGCAGCAAGGTCAGCGCCGCCTGGATTTTCCCGGCGAATTCGACCCCCATCTCCTTCTTGATGTAGAGGTCCTGTTCGCCCCACACGACCCTGACCGGCGTCTTGAGCCGTTCCAGTTGCGATTCGAAGTAATCCTGATCTCGCGTGAAATGCGCATAGTAGTGGGAGAAGGCATCTGCCGTCGTCATCGCGCCCTGGTTCCATCCGCGCGTCATGTCGTCCCTGAACTCGCCCGAGATCTCATATCGCGCCGCAGGGGGCAGCCCCCTGGTGAAGGCGTTCTCCAGAATGTCGTCGCGGTTCCCGTTCAACTGGATGCGGGCCTGCTGCATCGCAGGACCGGATTTCAGCTGCTGCAGGCTCTCGTACATGTGCTGCGGCCGGTTGAGCGGCGCGAAATCGCCGACGATGATCGTCTTCGCGACCTTGGGATCCTTCACGGCCAACAGTAGCGCCGGAAGCGATCCGATATCCGTCGCATAGATCGTCAGTTTCGAGCGGTCGATGCCCGCCTTGTCGAGATATCCGTCCAGAACATGCGCATAGTCTTTCGGCGCATATGAGAATCTGCCGGCTGGCGGCCTGGACGACAGGCCATAGCCGGGCCAGTCGAAGGCGTGCACGTCGTAATCGGCGCCGAGCGCTACGGCGATGTCCTTCCAGGCATACAGCGTCTCAGGGAAGCCATGCAGGAACAGTACGGTGCCCTTCGGATTCACGGCGCGAACCACCATCCGCCTGAGCGTGATGTCGTCGTCGATCTTTACGAAGTCGATCATCACCCTCTCGTCTCCCCATGTCCTGCTCTGGCCAATCGCAGGTGGAGCGGCCGTCAGCGCGACGCCGATTGCTGCCACGACAGCAGCAGTGGCTGCCGCCCCTTTGAGATACCTGCGGACAGAGTTGATCTTTCCGAAATGAGTCATCTTCGATCTCCCTTGCGTCGTCCCGCTCAGTACATTGAGGCGAGCATCGAAAGGCTGATCGCCTTGGCATCGACAAGCCCTGCCTCGCCGCCTCTGAAGGCAGCGGTTCAGTCGCTCAACGCGGAGAGCGGCTGATTCTTCTCGACGATGTAGGTGGCCAGCTCGGCCGCATTGCCGTCGCCGACATTCTTCACCGCGTGCGGCGTGCCGTAGGGGATCAGCAGCACATCGCCGGCCTTGAGCGTCACCGGGGCGCGGCCATCGAGCTGATATTCGAGCGCGCCTTCGATGACATATACGAGCTCTTCGCCCGGATGGCTGTGCCGGACAGCGCTTACGCCCGGTGGAAAGTCGACGCGGACCTGGATGACCTCGCGGCCTGGAATGCTCAGATCTTCCTTCATCAGATTAGTGCGGCCGATGTCGCCCAGGCGTACTTCCTGCGAGAGGGCGGCCGGCGACGCGACGCCGATGAGGGTGAAGAGGGCCGCGGCTGCGATGCGAGTATGCATTTTCATGTGACTCTCCTGTTGATGACGTGTTGGTCGTTTCGGGATGGAACCGGGGTTACGGCTGCCGGAGCGCGCGGAAAGCCGCGCGGATTTCCTGCGAGAACAGCTCGGGCTGCTCCCAGGCCGCGAAATGTCCGCCCTTGTCGGCTTCGTTGTAGTAGGCGAGGTTGGGATAGGCGCGACGGGCCCAGCTCTCCGGAGCACGGTAGACTTCATCCGGGAAGACGGTGATCGCGACCGGCAGCGAGATTTCGGAGGTCTTCTGCGCGGCCGACAGGATCACGCTCTGTCCGGCCGTCTCCCAGTAGATGCGCGCCGCCGAGGTCGCCGTGCTGGTCAGCCAGTACAGCGTGATGTCATCGAGGACATCGTCGCGGTTCAGCCGCCGGGCCGGTTCGCCGTTGTTGTAGTCGAAGATCCAGGCCGCCAGCCCGACCGGAGAATCCGCGAGCGCGTAGCCGATGGCCTGCGGACGCGTGCCCATGATGACGCCATAGGCCCGGTACTTCTTGTAGAAGGTGTCGATCGCGGCGTAGGCGGCCTTCTCCTTGTCCGACAGGTTGGTCGGCGCAGGCCCGCCGGCGGCGAGGGCCATGGCCACTTCCGGCGGCACCGTCGCGGGCAGGTTGAGATGGATGCCGAGCAGCCCCGGCGCCGACTGCCGCGCCATCGCGCTGGAGATCGGCGCACCCCAGTCGCCGCCCTGGGCGACATAGCGCGTGTAGCCCAGCCGCTGCATCAGTTCGGCCCAGGCGCGCGCGATGCGATCCGGGTTCCAGCCCTTCTCCTTGGGCCGGCCCGAGAAACCGAAGCCGGGTACGGAGGGGATCACGAGATGGAAGGCATCGGCGGCGCTGCCGCCATGCGCGGTGGGATTGGTCAGCGGGTCGATGATTTTCAGCTGCTCGATGATCGAGCCCGGCCAGCCATGTGTGACGATCAGCGGCAGGGCATTTTCATGCTTCGAGCGGACATGGACGAAATGGATGTCGATGCCGTCGATCTCGGTCAGGAACATGGGCAGCGCGTTCAAGCGCGCCTCGACCTTGCGCCAATCGTAATCCGAACCCCAGTAGCGGATCGTGTCCTGGAACTTCGCCAGTTGCGGGCCCTGCGAGCCGTCGGCGACGGTCTCCTGATCCGGCCAGCGGGTCGCCTGGATGCGGCGGCGCAGATCTGCCAGCTGCTCGTCGGGCACATCGATGCGGAAGGGGCGGATGGCGTTGCCGACCGTTGCGGCCGCGAGGAGGGGCGCGGGAAGCAGGCTGGCGGCGCCCGCCAGGGCGATGCCGGATACGGCCATGCCCATCAGGCGGCGGCGACCAGGGTTGATAAGCGGGGTGGCGAGTTCGGTCGTCATGCTTGGCTCCTCGGGCGCAGCGGTTCATCCGCCGTTGTCCAAGAGCTAGGCCCATGACGCAGAAAAGGCCCGTTAGGCGTTGTGAGACGATGTTAGTAGTGCAGGAGACGGCCGTTTTCGGCCGGATGACCTGCAGCGGCCGTACTAGCCGAGGGTTTTCAGGAGTGCTTTCGCCGCGAGAAGGTCCGGCGTATCGAGGCCCTCGGTGAATTGCGCGAAGACCGGCTGCAGCAGCGCACGCGCCTCATCCTTGCGCCCCAGTTCTGCCCAATGTGCCGCCAGATCTGTCGCGGCGCGCATCTCCCAGGCGCGCGCGCCCTGGCTGCGGCTGAGTTTCAACGATTCAACAAAACACGACTCCGCTTCCGCCACCTGCCGCTCAGGCATGGCGAGAAGGATGGTCCCCTTCAGGCGAAGAAGCTCCGGCAGATAGGACGTGTAGCCCTTCTCTGCGATCATCTGCCCGGTTTCGGCCACCAGGCGCAGGGCTTCCGACCAACGGCCGCAAGCCGCCAGTCCGCGGGCCAGCGTGCCCTGCAGTCGCATGGTGAACAGCCTGTAGCCCGAAGCATGCAGCCGCGCCACCCGGGTCTGTAGAATCTCGACGCCGGATGCGAAGTCGCCCCGGCAGATCGCGAGCTCGCCTTGGAAGGCGTGGCCGAGTTGATGATACGGCGCAAAGGAGTCCAACTTGGCACGGACGAAAAACCAGTCCAGATGCGCGTCGGCGGCGGCGTAGTCGCCGATCCATATCAAGGCGGCCGTGGAGCTGATGACGGTGGCGAGCGAGACCGGATGGTACAGGCCGCTGACATCGGCGAAGGCTTCTTCGATCAGCGCTTCGGCCTGTTCCGGATGGCCCTGCAGGGCAAGCACCGTGATCCGGGCCACGCGAACCCATCTGTAATGATCGAACCCGAAATGGATGGCGCGGCTGCCCGGCGAGCGCCGGCCGGCGTCGATCGCCAGATCCAGTTCGGTCTGCGCGGCGTCCAGCTCGCCCATGAGGGTGAGCGTTATGCCCAGCAGCGTATGCGCCAGCGCCTTGGCCCCGGGATCATTCAGGCTGCCGGCAATCTCGGCGCACCGTCTGGCGTCATCCAGGCATGTTCTGAATTCACCGCCGCGCATATGGTAGAAGAACAGCGGACCAAGCAGGCGCACTTCGTTGACGTGGTCGTTACGCGCCCGGGCGATCTCGATGCTCCGGTTCAGCGCCGCGCTGGCCTCCTGGCTGTGGCCGCGGATATACATCAGCGAGAGTCCGAGCGAGGCCTGCAGCTGCATTTCGTCGCTACCGCCGCGATGCTCCTTGTCAAGTGCACCTAACGCCCGCTCCGACCAGCGGTGGCACTCCGGCAGCAGCGACATGGCTAGGAAGACCGGTGTTGCCGCAGCTGCCAGTTCCACGCCGAGAGCCGCGGCGCCATCTTCACCGAAGCACCATTCAAGCGCGGCGCGGACGTTGTTGAGGCCGGCGAAATGCGGCGCACGTTCCGTTCCGGTGGTCAAGGTCGACCATTCGGTGCCGCTCTGCTCGAGCCAGCGCCGATAGTAGGCGGCATGGCGTGTGGCCAGTTCAGTGGCTTCCGTCGTCTCCAGGCCGATCTCCAGCGCATAGGCGCGCGTGGTGTCGAGCAGCCGGTAGCGCATCATTGCCCCGATCGGACGGGTGGCCAGCATGGATTTGGCGACCAGGCTGTCGATCACGTTGAATACGACCGCACGATCCAGCGGCGGACCGGCGACGACATCGAGGACCGCATCGAGGGTGAAGGCCCCTACGAAGATCGCCATCCGGCGCAGCACCATGCGTTCCTGCTCTGACAGCAGGCCGTAGCTCCAGTCCAGCGTGGCCTGCAATGTTCTCTGGCGCTGCGGCGCCGTGCGCGAACCTTGCCACGAGCGGGCCAGACGCTCGTCCAGCAGCGTGGAAATCTGCTGCAGGCCATGCGATTCGACCCGCCTGGCGGCCAGTTCGATGGCCAGCGCCACGCCATCCAGCTTGCGGCAGATACTGGCGACCAGCGGCGCTTCCGTATCGGTGATGCTGAGCTGCGCGCCATTCGCCAGCGCCCGCTCGATGAACAGCTCGATGGCGGGGAACTGTCGGATGGTGTCCGCCGTGAGCTCGGTGGCATCGGGCGGATAGGCGAGCGCATCCAGCCGGTACACGCGTTCGCCGTCGACGCGCAGGGCCTCGCGGCTCGTGGCCAGGATATGCACTCGCGGTGCGGCTTCCATGATCCTGGCGGCCAGTTCTGCCACCGCTTCGATCAGGTGTTCGCAGGTATCGAGCAGCAGCAGGACGCGCTGGGTGCGCAGAAACTCGAGCAGGCCATCTGTGGCATCTTCCGACCGGACCGACTGCCCCAGCATGGAGGCAATGGCGGTCGGCGCCAGCTTCGGGTCGGCGAGGGCACCGAGGTCGACGAACAGTGCAGCACCGCCGAACTCGTCTGCGAGGTGATGTGCCACGGCGACCGCCACCGTGGTCTTGCCGACACCGCCGGTACCGACGACGGTCACAAAACGCGAGGCAATGAGTTCGGCAGAGAGCTTCCGGACATCGTCATCGCGCCCGATGATCCGGCCAATACGGCCGGGAAGATTGGTGTGCGAGAATCTCGCAGCAGCGGCAGGCGCCGGTGCGGGTGCAGAACTGCCGCGTGAGACAGGTGCCACGAAGCAATAACCGCGTCCGGCAAGGGTGGTGATGTAGCGTGCGCCGTCGTGCCCATCGCCCAGGGCCTTGCGCAGGCTGGCCATATGAAACCGCAGGCTACCTTCTTCGACGGTGACGTCCGGCCAGACCCGGGAGATCAGATCCTTCTTGCTGACCACTTCATTCGGCGAAGAGGTCAGCGCAATCAGGATATCGAAGGCTCGCGCACCCAGATCGACGGGGGCGTCGCCTTTCATTAGGAGTCGTTCGGCCTCAATCAGGTTGAACGGCCCAAACAACAAACTGTCTTTGGACTGACCTGTTGCCGTCGTCATCGCGTCTGGCCCAGGAGCCGCCTGATGCGGCCGCATTATTCAACCGTGGCGGCAACTTAGAGGAAAGTCGGCACTGGCGCCATGCCGAGAATTTGACCCGCATTTCTTCCTCGATGCCGGCTAGTGGCGTGCGCCCTCCGCGCACGGACTAACAGCTGCTCACAACGCATAACGTGCGCCTCACGCATGCCGGTCGTAGCCATGTCGCCAAGCAGTCTGGAGGGCGAAAGGCAATCCGATCGCCAGACAGACTCGGACAGCTCGATCCGGGAGGCCTCTGGCCATGAAGAAAGGCAAGCTCTTCGTATCCGCAGCATTCGTCGCGATCCTCGCGGCCTCTGGCGGTCTGATTGCAACCGTCGGCGCCTCGCCAGAGACGGACACCGCCGGCGCGAGCCAGATCCCCCGGACGCAGGTCGATGTGACCGCGGTGCAGGTCAAGCGCATCCGCCATTGGGACGAATTCAACGGCCGGATCAGCGCGGTCGAGACCGTCGAGGTTCGGCCGCGGGTCAGCGGATATGTGACCCGCGTGGCCTACAAGGAAGGCGACGAGGTTCGCAAGGGCGACCTGCTGTTCGTCATCGATCCGCGGCCGTACCAGGCGGCCCTGAACAGCGCGCAGGCGAAACTGGAACATGCCCGGGCGGCAACCCGGCTCGCGAAAACCCGCAACGATCGTGCGCGCCGGCTGTTGCCGTCCAGCGCGGTGTCGCAGGACGAAGCCGACATCCGCCAGGCCCTCCTCGGGCAGAGCGCTGCGGATGTGCAGGAAGCCGAAGCCGCCGTCTATGCCGCGAAGCTCAACCTCGAATTCACCGAGGTCCGCGCACCGATCGATGGGCGCGCCGGTCGCGCGCTGCTCACGGTCGGCAACCTTGCCATGGCGGACGACGCTCTGCTGACCACGATGGTCTCGCTGGATCCCGTCTATGTCGATTTCGATCCGGACGAACAGAGCTACCTGCGTTACGCGGCGGATGCGCGGCGTAATCACAGGAACACCCTGATGGTGCGCGTGGCGCTCGCCGGCGAGACAGACTTCGCCCATCTCGGCCAGGTCGACTTTCTGGATAACCAGGTCGATTCATCGACCGGCAGCATTCGCATGCGCGCCCGGCTGAGCAACCCGGGCCGCGTCTTCACGCCGGGCCTGTTCACACGCGTGCAGGTGACCAGCGGCGACGAAGCCGAGTCGATCCTGATCGACGACAAGGCCGTGCTGACCGACCAGGACCGCAAGTTCGTTTACGTCCTGGGTGCCGGCAACACCGCGCAGCGCCGGGAGGTCAAGCTCGGACGCAAGAGCGGGAATCTTCGCGTGATCGAGTCCGGTCTTATGCCGGGCGACAAGGTCATCACCGGCGGCACCCAGAGAATCTACTTCTCCGGTGCGCCGGTCGATCCGTCGGAAACGCCGGCTGCCCTGGCGCCGGTCGCGGCAAACTGAGGGAGGCAACGATGAACATCTCGCGCTTCTTCATCGAACGGCCGATCTTCGCCATCGTCCTGTCGCTACTTATCTTCCTGGTCGGGCTGATCTCGATCCCGCTGCTGCCGGTGGGCGAGTATCCCGAGGTGGTCCCGCCCAGCGTGGTGGTGCGCGCTACCTATCCCGGCGCCAATCCGAAGGAGACCGCCGAGTCGGTCGCGACGCCACTGGAAGAGGCGATCAACGGCGTCGAAGGCATCATGTACATGAAGTCGGTGTCGGGCTCCGACGGCAGCCTGCAGATCGTCGTGACCTTTCTGCCCGGCATCGATCCCGATACCGCCGCCGTGCGCGTGCAGAACCGCGTCAGCCAGGCGCTCAGCCGGTTGCCGGAACAAGTGCGCCAGTTCGGCGTGACGACCCAGAAGCAGTCGCCCACGCCGCTGATGTATGTCAGCCTGTATTCCTCCGACGCTCAGTACGACACGCTCTATCTGCGCAACTACCTGACGCTGAACGTCAAGGACGAGCTGTCGCGCCTGATCGGCATTGGCGATGTTGGCCTCTATGGGGCAGGCGACTATGCCATGCGCATCTGGCTCGATCCGAACAAGCTGGCCTCGCGCGGGCTGACCGCCACAGATGTGATCGACGCGGTGCGTGAGCAGAATGTCCAGGTCTCGGCCGGACAGCTAGGTGCCGAGCCGTCGCCCAAGACGACCGATTTCCTGGTCTCGATCAACGTCCGCGGCCGCCTCCGCAGCGAGGAGGAATTCGGCCAGATCGTGATCAAGAGCGGCGCCGATGGCCAGGTGGTGCAGCTCGCCGATGTCGCGCGGATCGAACTCGGCGCCGGCGACTACACCATGCGGGTCTTCGAAGGCGACAAGACCGCGGCGACCGCCGGTGTCTTCCTGTCGCCCGGCGCCAATGCACTGGGCGTCGCCGAGGCGGTCTACAGCAAGCTGGAGAAGCTGTCCGAGACCTTCCCGCCCGGCATCACCTACAAGGTGGTGTGGGACCCGACCGTCTTCGTACGGGAATCGATCCGCGCGGTCCTGCAGACGCTGCTCGAGGCGGTGGCTCTGGTCGTCCTCGTCGTGATCCTGTTCCTGCAGACATGGCGCGCGTCAGTCATCCCGCTGCTTGCGGTTCCGGTTTCCGTCGTCGGCACCTTCGCCTTCCTGTACCTGCTGGGCTTCTCGATCAATACGCTCACGCTGTTCGGCCTGGTGCTGGCGATCGGCATCGTGGTGGATGATGCGATCGTCGTGGTCGAGAATATCGAGCGCTATATCGAGCAGGGCCTAAATCCGCGCGAGGCATCGCATCAGGCGATGCGGGAGGTGTCCGGCCCGATCATCGCCATTGCGCTGGTGCTGTGCGCCGTCTTCGTACCGATGGCCTTCATGTCGGGCGTCACCGGCCAGTTCTACAAGCAGTTCGCCGTCACCATCGCGATCTCCACGGTGATCTCCGCGGTCAACTCGCTGACCCTGTCGCCGGCCCTGGCGGCGAAGCTCCTGCAGCCCCACGGCGCGCCGAAGGACCGCCTGGCACGTGTCCTCGATGCGAGTTTCGGATGGCTGTTCCGTCCCTTCAACCGCTTCTTCCAGCACAGCGCCAACGGGTATCAGGGCGTGGTGGGGCGGCTGGTCGGCAGGCGTGGCGTCGCCTTCGCGGTCTATGCCGGGCTGCTGGTGACGACGGTCGTGCTGTTCCAGTCCGTCCCCGGCGGCTTCATCCCGGCGCAGGACAAGCTCTACCTGTTCTCCGGCTCGAAACTGCCGGAAGGCGCGTCGCTGGCCCGCACGGATGCGGTCACGCGTAAGATGGACGAAATCGCCGGCACCGTCGAAGGCGTGGACTTCGTCAATGCCTATGCCGGCTTCAATGCGCTGCAGTCAGTCAACACGCCGAACATCACGACGGCCTATATCCTTCTGAAGCCGTTCAGCGAACGCAAGCGCAGCGCCGCCGAGATCACGGCCGAACTGAATGCCAAGTTCGCCAGCATCAAGGAGGGCTTCTCCTACGCCTTGCTGCCGCCGCCCATCCAGGGGCTGGGCAATGGCTCGGGCTACTCGCTCTATCTGAAAGACCGGGGCGGGCTTGGTTATGGCGCATTGCAGGACGCGGTGAACACCTTCATCGCCGAGGTCGCCAAGACGCCGGGCATGACCTATCCGGTCAGTTCCTATCAGGCCAACATCCCGCAACTCGAGGTGAAGATCGATCGGCTCAAGGCGAAGGCGCAGGGTGTCGCGTTATCCGACCTCTTCGAAACGTTGCAGATCTATCTCGGCTCCGCCTACGTCAACGACTTCAACAGGTTCGGGCGGGTCTATCGCGTGCTGGCCCAGGCCGACATCCCCTATCGCCAGCAGGCGGAGGATATCGGCAACCTGCGGACGCGCAATGCACGCGGCGAGATGGTGCCGATCAGCTCTATGGTGACGATCGTACCGACCTATGGCCCTGACCCGGTCGTCCGCTACAACGGCTTCCCGGCCGCCGACGTGATCGGCGATTCCGATCCGCGCATTCTCTCCTCGGCCGAGGTGATCACCAAGCTGACCGAAATCGCGGAGCGGGTTCTGCCGCGCGGCATCGAGCTGGAATGGACCGACCTGAGCTACCAGCAGGTCAGCCAGAGCCAGGCGGCAGTGATCGTGTTCCCGCTCGCCATCCTGCTCGTCTTCCTGGTGCTCGCCTCGCTGTATGAGAGCTGGACCCTGCCGCTGGCAGTGATCCTCATCCTGCCGGTCTGCATGTGCTCGGCGCTGTTCGGCGTCTGGGCCACCGGAGGCGACAACAACATCTTCGTGCAGGTCGGCCTGGTCGTCCTGATGGGGCTCGCCTGCAAGAACGCCATCCTCATCGTCGAGTTCGCCCGCGAACTGGAACACGAGGGCAAGGGGATCATCGAGGCGGCGCTGGAAGCCTGCCATCTGCGCCTGCGCCCCATCGTGATGACGTCGGTGGCCTTCATCGCCGGCTGCGTGCCGCTGCTCCTGGGCAGCGGGGCGGGCAGCGAGGTGCGCGATGCCATCGGCGTGGCGGTGCTGGCCGGCATGCTGGGCGTCACCCTGTTCGGTCTGTTCCTGACGCCTGTCTTCTACGTCGTCCTGCGCAAATGGGCGGCCAGGCCCGCACCGGATGTCACTCAGCATCAAGCTGTGGCGGCAGTTTAGACCCGTACAGCTGAAAGGAGACTCGCGATGAGCACGCGCCGATTCACACGCAGCAGAGTCTTGTTCACGGGTAGCAGAACTTTGGACCAACACGCCTGACGAAAGGAGTTGCATCATGTTCTCGACTGTCCACGTGCCCGCCGCCCCGCCTATCGCGGAGCGACTCGACCGCGGTCTCGCGCTCATCGACCGGTACGGCGCGCGGGCCGCTCAAATCGGCCTCTACGGATCGCTGGCGCTGATTTACGCCTGGTTTGGGGGCATGAAATTTACGGCCTACGAGGCGAACGGGCTCGTCGGCCTGGTCGAGCCGAGTCCGCTGATCGGCTGGTTCTATGACGCCCTGAGCGTACAGAGCTTCTCGAACTTCCTCGGCGTGGTGGAGCTCTCGATCGGCGTACTGATCGCCGCCCGGCTTGCCGGGCCGGCCTGGTCGCTGCTCGGCGGCTTGCTCTCCGCAGGCTTGTTCGCGACGACCTTGAGCTTCCTCGCCTCGACGCCCGGCGTGGCCGTACCGGAGCTCGGCTTCCCGGCAATCACCGTGCTGCCCGGCCAGTTCCTGCTCAAGGACGTGGGCTTGCTCGCGATCTCCATCTGGATCGCCGTCGACTCGCTCAAGTCGCTGCGGTCACACCAAGCCTAGATGGCGAGAAGCGAGGAAAGAGATCCTCATCGAGTCTGAAACATGCAGCATGAAAAGGAGAAGTGACATGACAACGCTCGTTGCCAACAAACCGACCAGTATCAGCGACGACAACTTCGACGCGGCTGTGCACAGAAACGACCTCGTGCTGGTCGATTTCTGGGCGCCCTGGTGCGGCCCCTGCCGCGCCATCGCCCCGGTCCTGGAAAGAATCGCGGACGAATATGGCGATGCCCTCGTCGTCACAAAGCTCAACGTCGACGACAATCCGCTGAAGGCCGCGCAGTTTGGCGTCCGTTCTATTCCGACCTTGGTACTGTTCAAGGGCGGCAATCCGGTCGAGACGCTGGTCGGCCTCCAGACCCGCGCTTCGCTGACCGCCGCGATCGAACGCGCGCGCGGGAAATACACGAAGACGGACGAAGCGGTCAGCCGGCTCACCCCGGAGCAATACCGGGTCACCCAGAGGGACGGCACCGAAAAACCGTTCTCCGGTGAGTATGTCGACAACAAGGCCGCCGGCATCTACGTCGACGTCGTCTCGGGCGAGCCGCTATTCACCTCGATCGACAAGTATGATTCTGGTTGCGGCTGGCCGAGTTTCACCCGCCCGATCGCGAAGGAGAATGTGACCGAGCGATTGGACAGCAGCCACGGCATGCACCGCGTGGAGGTGCGCTCCAAGCATGGCGACAGCCATCTCGGGCATGTCTTCACCGATGGGCCACGGGACTCGACCGGCCTGCGCTATTGCATCAATTCCGCATCGCTGCGCTTCGTCGCCCGGGAGGACATGGAAGCCGAGGGCTATGGCGACCTGCTGCCCATCTTCGATGTCGAGCCGAAGAAGGAGGACTCGTGATGTCAGCCACGCTTGATCGTGCCGTCTTCGCCGGCGGCTGCTTCTGGGGCATGCAGGATCTCATCCGCAAGCTGCCCGGCGTCGTCAAGACACGCGTCGGGTATACGGGCGGCGATGTGCCGAACGCGACCTATCGTCACCACGGAACTCACGCCGAGGCGATCGAGATCGAATTCGACGCGACGCGCATCAGCTATCGCGACCTTCTGGAGTTCTTCTTCCAGATCCACGATCCCACCACCTTGGATCGTCAGGGCAATGACGTCGGAACGTCGTACCGCTCGGAGATCTTCTATACCTCCGAGGCGCAGCGTGACGAGGCGCTCCGGACGATCGACGATGTCAACGCCTCTGGCCTGTGGCCGGGCCGCGTCGTGACGAAGGTCTCGCGCGCGCGGGAGTTCTGGGAGGCCGAGCCGGCGCACCAGGATTATCTCGAGCGTTACCCGCAAGGCTATACCTGCCACTTCCTGCGCCCGGGCTGGAAACTGTCCCGGCGCGCCGGCGCGGCTGCCTGAGACCGCACTGCAACCTCATCGCCCCTAAAGCGGGCGGTGAGGTTCTCAGTCCAACCGGTGACCGAATGAGCGAATTCTTCGGAGGAAGTCTCGAGCTCAATCTGGCGGATGCAGCCATGCAGATCTGGCCGGGTCTGGCCCTGCTCGGGGTGCTCGGATTTGCCCTGGGTTTCGCTCTCAACCATGGATCGATCTGCACCGTCATCGCAACGACCGAACTGGTTTTGGAGAGGCGCCCGACGCGTTTCGTTGCGCTTGCCGAATGCGCCCTGTGGGCCGGCATCGTCTACGCGTCCCTAGAAATTTCACCGACGGTGCGGAATGGCTGGTCACCACTTGGCTTGCTGATTCCCGCAGCCATACTGTTCGCAAGCGGCACCTATGTGAACGGCGCCTGCGTATTCGGTTCTGTCGGGCATTTCGGAAACGGCGACATCGATTTCGTATTCACGTTCCTTGGCATTTTTGCCGTGTTCTACATCGATTCAATAATCGGCGTGCTGCCGCATCATCCCCCGGCAAGCGCTCCCGTGCCGCTTGGACCCGTGCTCCTCGCCCTCGCACTCGCCGCGATTGTGGTTCTGAGGTTCGGCTTGTGGTTCCGGACCGAGTCGAACTTCTTGCGGCTGACGCTGTCGATGGGAGCAATCGGAATCATCTTTACGGTCCTGGCGATTCTCGCGCCCCAGTTCTCGATCACAGCGTCGGTTGGATCGATAGTCTCAATACCCCTCGCGGGCGCCGTGATTTCAGTTTGCATGTTCGGTGGCAGCCTTGTCTCCGCAAGAGTGAGGAAGCGTCGCTTCATGCTGAAATGGCCAACGCTCAAGAGCGTGCTCAGGCGAACGGCGGGCGGCATCCTGATGGGATTGGGTGCGCTGAGCATTCCCGGTGGGAACGATGCGCTGCTGATGGTTGGGTTCCCGATGGGGGCTTGGCAGGCTGGGATCGCCTATCTGCTGCTCGTCGTGTCGCTTGCCGCACTGATCGCCAAGTTCGGCTCGACGGCACGCTCGTGGTCTTAGGCGGCAGGGGCCTCTCGCTCCATCGGACGTCGAACTGACCTGCAAGAAGTCGATATCTGGCCTGCCCGCTAACGGAGCTACTTTCGTACGTGAAGCTGGTGCGCATGCCCGGCGCAGATCTGGTTACGGAACCGCCGTGCCAGGACCAGGATGACCACCAGGGCTCCAATATTCACGAGCTGTGTAATCATGAACACGGCATCGCCGATGATAAGGGCATGGCCGAGGAAGAGCGCTGACGCCACGACCCACAGCGCGTAGGCGCGCTCGCTGATTCCGGCGGAGCATTGCTCGGTCCAGAGGTGCCAGATCTGAGGGGCATAGGCGCCGATGACGAGCCCGGTCCCCATATAGCCGATCACGAACAGAAAGTTTTCCATCTCTTCCCGCTCATTGCCGGGCCATCTGATGAAGCGCTCCTCGCCTCGCCCGACGCTCTCGCGCGCGCGGCCACCTTACGCGAGCGCCAGCGCCATGCCCTCAGCCGACGAACTTTAGCCTGATCGGAACTGCTGTGCCGCACAGCGGAGACTGAAACAGAAGACGATAGGGTGCGCGGCCGCCAAAACACGGCCGGCCTGACGCGGCCGAATCCCAGCTCTTCCAGGATTCCCTGCTTAGCTGACGAATTCGGGATCGCGTCCCTGAAACCGGAAAACCAATCCCTGTTCTGACCGCAGGGAACTGCGTGGAGAAGATCCCGGATTTCAGCCACTTGAGAGCTAATCCGACGGCTCCCAACGGCCAGAATGCGCAGAATTCCCTGTTATTTTCCCTGTAAGCAGGGAATTGCCCCGAGAGCGTGGTTCGCCGCAGACTGCGTCCACCAGCATTCTGAGCTACGAAATCGCGGTACCTTAGCCGGCCGCCGAGTTCGCCCTACCAGCAGATAAACTGATCCGAGTTTGCACTCGCGCATTTCCGTCGCACTTTCTTGCTCGGCGTCCGCTGAAGCGTCCGCCGGGTGGAGCTCCTAAGGGCTCCGCCCCCGCGCGGGCACGGGATCGCTTCGCTCGTTCGGGGCGGTCTTCCCGACCTTCCGCGCGTGCCTACGCTTGCCAGGGACAGCAAGTTTCATCCTGCTTGTGCAGGCCGGGCGATCGCCCTCCGCCCCGACCGCCCTTGCCGTTGCTACCCCGGTCTGGCCGACGGGCATGGGCGCAGCGCTGCGCTGCGCTGATCGTGACCCAGGGCAGTAGGGCGGAGCGGCTCGATTCTGTGCTAATCGGGGCCAACGTGCTGATCGATGACCTCAGATTTCCTAGCACACCTGTTAGCACACAGATTTTTTTCTGGAAATATTCTGCTGTTCTATCAATGGGTTATGACTTTGGTCATCGCCCTCATAACCTGAAGGTCACAGGTTCAAATCCTGTCCCCGCAACCAGCAATATCAAAGGCCCCGGCAATCAAACGCCGGGGCCTTCCCGATTCCAGGCCACACCCAACAGACAACCGCCGTGCCCGCCCTCACGCGCTCAGCAGCACCGGGACAGACGACGAGGTCACGATCTTCTCCGTTGCCCGCCCGAACCCCAGCAGGTTGCTGACGCGGCCTCCATAGGCACCCATCACCAGAAGATCGGCGCCCAGCATCTTCACTTCGGCGAGCAGGGCACGGCCCCAGCCGCGCGCGGTGAGGCCGCTCGCCCCATAGGAGCCGAATGCAGCCGAGCGGACCTCGTGCGTCGCGAGATAGCGCTTGAGCTCCTCATCCTCCGCCCCGGACCGTCGGTACAGCACCGTGACCCGTTCGGCCTGGCCGACGAAGGGCATGGCGGCCCGCAGCGCGCGGCCGGCCTGCGCGGATCCGTTCCAGGCGATCGCCACATGACGCACCGCGCTCGGCGCCCCGGGCGGACAGACGAGCACCGCACTGCCGGCCTCCCACAACGCCGAGGAGAACACCTTCGCGCCCGGGCCGTCGACCGCCGCCAGGCGCCCCACGACCACGGTGTCGTGGTAGGGGCTGATACGCTCCACGGTTTCGGCGGCCTTGGTGTCGAACTCCAGCAGCCGGCAGCCGGGAATGTGCCCGCAGACCTCCTTGAAGGCGGCCCGGGCCGGCGCGCGCGCCAGGTTCTTGTTGGCGGCATCGAGGCCAGCGGCCGCGGTTTCGAAGGCGGCCACCGCCCGCATGTCGACATCGACGGCATGCACGACGGTCAGCCGCGCGCCGACCGCCTGGGCCAGGGCGACAGCCGCGCGCAAGGCGGCGACATCGTCGTCCGAACCGCGGATCAAGGTGACGAGACTATGCATCGCTATCCCCCCTGAGCGATCCTGACCCGGATGAGGCACGCGGGCAATCGCCAAGCCGTCGGCCGGCGAGGGGCCTGCGACGCCTCTGTTGCTCGGGGGCCTGCCTCGCTAGGCTTTGGCGGCGACGGTGCGACGAGAGCCTAAAGCGGCCCCTGCGTGTCACGCGCCGGCGCGAGGAAACGAGGTGCAAGATGCTGTCGGCAGAGGACAACGAGCTTCTCACCCGCACGGGCGCCGAGACCCCGATGGGGCGCTACTTCCGCCGCTTCTGGCAGCCGGTGGCATTGTCGGAAGAGCTGCCGGCGCGCGACGGCGCGCCCATCCGGGTCCGGATCATGGGCGAGGATCTAGTCGCCTTCCGCGACAGCGAAGGCCGCATCGGTCTGTTCGACCGACGCTGTCCGCATCGCGGCGCCGACATGTATTTCGGCCGCAACGAGGCCTGCGGGCTGCGCTGCGTCTATCACGGCTGGAAGTTCGACGTGACCGGCAAGGCGGTCGACCTGCCGAACGTGCCGCCCGGCGCGCGTCACCACGACACCGTGCGCATCCAGTCGTATCCCACGCGCGAATACGGCGACATCGTCTGGGCGTGGATGGGACCGCCCGAGCGCATGCCGGCGCCGCCCGAGCTCGAATACGGTTTGATGCCGGCCGGCCGCCGGTACGTGATGAAGCAGCTGATCGAGTGCAACTGGGCCCAGGTCCTGGAAGGCGATCTCGACACTTCGCACTTCTCCTTCCTGCACATGCCGGCGCCCTCGGTGCCGTCGAACGAGAACCCGGATGCGCCGGCCGATGCCCGCCGGCTGCGCTGGATCAGGAACGACCCGATGCCGCGCTTCCAGATCCTCGACCACGAGGTCGGCTTCGTGGTCGGCGGAGCCCGCAAGGCGGACGAGGAGGGCATCTACTGGCGCATGACACAGTTCATGCTGCCCGCGCATGGCACCGGCCCTTCGACCCTGCCGGGCGAGACCTATTTCGGCTTCACCGTGGCGCCGATCACCGACGAGGCCTGCTGGATCTATGTCTATGCCTGGAATCCGGAGCGCGAGATCGGGCCGGAGGAGCGCGCGAAATTGAAGAAAGGCCACGGCGTCATCGCCGAGGTCGGTCCCGACTACATCCCGCTGCGCAACCGCGGCAACGATTTCCAGATCGATCGTCAGGCACAGAAGAGCGCCACCTTCACCGGCATCAAGGGCCTGGCGGAACAGGACCTGATGATCCAGCAATCCCAGGGCTTCATCGCCGACCGGACGCGCGAAACGCTCACCGCGACCGATGCCGCCGTGGCGCGCTTCCGCCGCACCCTGCTGGCGGGGGCGAAGGCGCTGATGGCGGGCGAGGAGCCGACCGCGCCCTGGCGGCCGGAAGCCTATCGCACGCGGCCGGGCAGCTGGTTCGCGGCCGAAGGCATCGATTTCGAGGACGTGCTGCTCGAGCGCTTCGGCGACCGCCGCGGCCGCGTGCAGGCGGCGGAGTAAGGCTCAGGGAATATCGCCCTCGGCCTTCAGCATCCGGACCGCGCGGGCAAAGCCTTCGATCGTCGCGTCGATCGCGGCGTCGTCATGCGCGGCGGAGATCAGGCCGCCCGGCGCGCCCATGATGTCGACGCCGTGGTTCAGCATGGCGAGCCGGAGCCGGTTCGCCGTGCCCGGATCCTTGGCGCCCTTCAGCCCGGCGAATCCGAGCGCGACGGGGTCGAAGCCCAGCGGATCGAGCGCGATGCGCCGCGGATTGGTGAAGATATGGAACTGCGAGGCCTCGCCGTAGACGGCCCAGGCCGCGCGCTCGTCCCTCAGCACCCGGTTCATGCCCGCGCGCAGTCTCTCGCCGGCGCGGTCGGCGCGCGCGTTCGGCTCGCCGGTCGCCACCTGCTCCAGCATGGCGACTGCCGCCGCGGCGGCCAGCGGATTGGCGTTGAACGTGCCCTGATGCGCGACCTTTTCGCGGCCCTGCGCCTTCATGGCGGCGAAGTCGAGCTGTTCCAGGATGGCGCGTCTGCCGGCCACCGCGCCGCCGGGCAGTCCGCCGGCGACGATCTTGCCGAGCACGGTGAGATCCGGCACGATGCCGTGCTTCGCCTGCGCGCCGCCGGGCGACAGGCGGAAACCGGTGACGACCTCGTCGAAGATCAGCACCACGCCCTTGGCTGCCGTCGCCTCCCGCAGGCCCTCGAGGAAACCCGGCGGCAGCGGCACCTGACCCCAGGAGGCCCCGCTCGGTTCCAGAATCACCGCCGCGATATCGTCTCCGCTGTCGAGTGCGGCGAGTGTGGGCGCCAGGCTGTCGGCCGACAGGAACAGCATGTTCTCGCTGCTCGCGGCGAGCGTGCCGACCGGCGCGCTGCCGTCGAAATGCGAATTGGCGCCGGCGGCGACGTGATCGTGCCAGCCGTGGAAATGGCCGATATAGCGGATCACCTTGGGCTTGCCGGTATGGGCACGGGCAAGGCGCAAAGCGAGCTGTGATGCCTCGGTGCCGGAAGAGGTGAAGCGCACGTTCTCCATCGCCGGCATCAGCTGCTTGATCAGCGCCGCCCAGCGCACCTCCAGCGCGTGGCAGGAGCCGTAATGCGTGCCGGCCGCCATCTGCCGCTGCACCGCCGCGACGATGGCCGGGTGCGAGTGGCCGAGCAGGAGCGCGCCGTGGCCGCCGAAATAGTCGACATACTCGTTGCCGTCGACATCCCATTTGCGCGGCCCCTCGGCGCGCTCGACATAGATCGGGTAGGGCGAGAGGTGGCGCGAGTCATGGGCGATGCCGCTCGGCAGCGACCGGCTCGCCTCCTCGTGCAGCCGCGCGGAACCCGGTGTCCTGCGGCGGAAATCGGCGATGACGGCGGAATTGGCGAGAAGCGTGTCGTTCATGCGCTGAGAGTACGATGTTTCGCGTGTCCACACATCCGCGTTCAACGATCGGTGCGGCCCGATTATCGGCCGGGTGAAGCGACTCGCTCAGTCATCGTCGGCGGTGGGCAGGCGATCCCTCGTTCCTGGTCGCTTACGGGCATGGCGCCATCCAGCTCCCAAGGAATGAAGACGCTTTGCTCTGGAAGATCGGGAAGATCCGCCCCCAATAGCGTGCGGAATACGGCGCGATACAGATTGACCAGGCTGAACTCGTCACGGATCTGGGCGAGCACTTCCGGGTCCGTGGCATAGACGGCAAGGAGCGGGCTGAAGCGTTCCGCCACACATGTGCTCGCCTTGCTGTCGAGGTCGTGATGCATGCCGCCGCCATGGTCGCCGTGCAGAATGACGATGAGCGGGCCGCGCAGCTGGGCCTTGATCTCGTCGATCTGTTGCAGGATGGCGCCGTTGATGTAGCGGAGCTTGTCGATATATCCCAACCGGTACAGCTCGCGCCTCCGGTCGTTGTCGCGAATGATGGCCGAGGCATCGGATAAGGCGAACGGGAAGCCCGCGAGCGGCCTCCGCCTGCCCTCCGGCGTGATGTTGAACGGCGGATGCGGCGCCAGAACGTGTTGGTAGACGAAGAGCGGCCGTCCGGTTGCGGGCTCGAACCGCCGGATCGGGATCTGCGCCAGGTAGCTGTAGTTGACCTCGACCACGTCGAGCCACGGGCCGAGAAAGTATCGAGTGACGGGCTCGAGCGCGGCCGATTGATTGAGCATGTCGTAAGCGAAAATGTAGGCGCTGCGGAAGCCGAGGTGACCGAACGCTGACCGCCTGCCATCCGATCCCACTACGCCCGCTGGCTGCAGCGGCGCATATTCGGCGGGCGTCGCCTGGATGTCGTAGCCGAGCCGACTCAGCAGCTGGATCAACACACCCGTCCTGAGCACGCTGGCGAGTTTATTGCGATACGCCGGAGTGTCGCCGGCCGGCGTTCGAAAGCTGTCGCGATCGACGATGTGCCCCAGCGAGAAGATTGAACCCATGACGAACAGGGTCTGGTTGAATGGGGTCGTGGCTTCGGTGGCGACACGAAATCCTCTGGCGCGCAGCGCGGTCAGAAAGGGCGTGTTGTCGAAGCCATAGGTGTTCTGCAGCACATCGGCGCGCGAATAGCCGTCGAGCACGATATGCACGATATGCGGCAGCGCGCCGGACGGCGGCGCGAGCGTCCCCGGGCGCAGCGCGTCGAGGCGCGTTGCTGCGATGTGGTCGGCCTGCCGGTCCGCCAGGAACTGGCTCTGGGCCGGACCGAGAACTGCAGCGACACAGGTTGCCCCCGCCACCACGTTCGCGATCACGGTGAAGTTCGTTGGCAGTTGCGTCGGCGCTGCGGAAGTCCGGTTGGTGCGCTGGAGAAGGCTCACGACAACGAGGGCGATGCCGGTGAGGGTCAGAATCGTAAATGCGGGCAGCAGCCGGGTCGAACTCGGGAACAGCAACATCAGGGCGGTCAACGCGGCGAGGCCGCTCAAGCGGCTGTCGCGTATGTGTCGTTCGAAGACCCAGAAGATTGGCACCGCAAGCGCCGGCAACAGGAGGATCGCGGGCAGCAGACTGAGCCAGCCATAGTAATCAATGTTCAGCTCGAACAATGCGAAAGGGTAGGAGATGCAGAATGCGGCGAGGTAGATCGGTTTCGTGCGAAAGGCTGCACTGATTCCGGAAGCGAAGCCCGGCATCACGCCCGCTCGTAAGTGAAGAGAGTTCGGCCCGTAGCAGAACTGGTACGGCTCGCGACGACGGAAGCCTCGCCTTGCAAGGCCTCCACAAAGGCCTGCTCGTTGTAGCTGTCGAACACGTCCTGACGCAGCGCCAGCATGATCTGCACCGTCGGATCGGATTTCGGCACGAACTCGATGACACCCTGCGGCGCCAGCGACACGAGCCAGCGCACCACATCGGGCAGCGGTACATTCCGCCCGATGGCCAGGTGGTGAATGATCGCCAGCGCGAGCAGGGCGTCGGCTCCCTTACGCCCGCCGACGCCCGGACGCTCGCGTTCGTTCCAACCCTGGCTCGGACTGGGATTGGCCATGTCCTGATACAACGGCACGAAGGCGAGCGCGCCGGATTTGGCGCGCGCATAGGCCTGCTCCAGGGCGCCATGGTCGGCGTCGAATCCGACGCAGAAGCCCGCGCCCGATTGCAGCGCTGCCGCGGCGAAGTCGCCGCTGTTGCAGCCGATATCCCACAGCATGCGCGGTCGCACCTTGGCGCAGAACGCCGCGATGGCGGTCCGTTTCTCGGCATACTCCGCGCCCGAATAAGTGTTCGACCGTGCGTAATCGACCCAGGCCGTCTTGCTGCTGCCGGCGGGCTGCAGGTCGGCGATCCAGTCGCGCAGCTGCATGACGATCGCCTTGTAGCCGCCCTGTGTCAGCCTGACCTTGCGCGCGGAAGCGCCGGCGCGCGACGGATCGGCAAAGCTCTGCCGCTGCAGCCTCGCCTGCAGCACGACATGCGACAGAAGGCGCAGGCTCAAGCGGTCGCGCAGGCGTAGCACCGGTGCCAGGTCGATGGCGGGGATGCCTTCCAGGCTGCCGCGATACCAGGCGTGATACGGGATGCCGCGCAAGGCCGTCAGCAGCAGCGGGTTGAGAAACTGCTCGCAGAACTGCCGATAGCCGAACCAGGGCTCGCCCTCGACATAGGGCTGGATCGAGAGGACATCGATGAATTGCGGCCGGTGACCGTTGAACTGGATGTTGTAGGCCGAGGCGTCGGTCAGGCTGAACCCGCGATCGAGGCAGGCGAGGATCAGGTCGAGCTGCAGCAGCGCGGCGTCCTTCAGTGCCGGGAATGGCCATTCATAGGGATAGGCGATGAAGGGCAGCCGCGGATGCTGCAGCACGATGCGGCCATCGAGGCCCGCCGCCCTGGCCGATCCGCCGTCGATCTCCCGGCTCGGCACCAGCCAGCCGCGCGCCTCCAACTCCGTCAGAAGCCCGCTATCCCTGGCGCGCGTATAGCCTTCAAGGCCGAGCGGGCCAACGGCACGGAAGATCTCGCCGTTGCGGGAGAACACCCGCCCCTTGGGATCACGGAACGAACCCGGATCGAGCGCCGGCGCCTCACTCATCGCGGTCGGCTCGATGCTCCTGCTCGGGGCGCCGGCGCCAGATCAATCCCTTCAGCTTCGACCAGTAGAGCTTCAACGTGACGGCGGTCCCGGCGATCAGCGCCAAGGTTGACTGCAGCAGGATGCTGCCGGTGCCGGGATCGAGATAGGCGTGCGCCGGCCGTACATCCATGCTGATGATCAGCAGCGCAGCGAGCAATGGTGCAAACAGTCGCGACGCGCGGGGCGCTCTGTTCGATCGAATCATTTCCGCTCCGGTGCAATTTGCCCCAGCGCAAGGCTGGCCGTGAAACCGGAGAGCTAAGGCCGGAATGACTAATAATCGGTGCCCATTTGCGGATGGATAAAACGCCGCGCAAATTTTCGGCGAATTTGCGCGCGCCGTGCCGTTACGCGGCGACGAGGCCCTCCTCCCGCGCCTTGATCTGCAGCGCCAGATAGCGGGAATAGATGCGGCACTGCGCCAAGCTGCCGGCGGTGAACCAGAGGCCGGGCTGCGCCGTGGGCTGCCACATGTTGCGGAGCTCGCCGCCTGCGTCGAAGCCCCAGACCGGGCCGATCCGGTCGGCGATCTCGCCGCCTAGATAGGCGCGCACGACGTCCTGCTGGTTCATGTAGCCGGTCGCCAGCACCAGTAGCTCGGCCGGCACGATGCCGCCGTCCTTCAATCGGACGCCCTGTGCGACGAAGCGCTCGACATCGCCCCATTGCATCAGGCCGACCTTGCCCCGGACGATCAGGTCGGAGCAGCCGACATTGAAGTAGTAGCCGCCGCCGCGGCGCAGATACATCATCTGGAAGCCGGTCGCGTCTTCGCCGAAGGCAAGCCGGAAGCCGCGCTGCTCGAGACCGTCGAGCAGCGCCTTGTCCACTTCGCGCATCTCGGCGGTCGACAGCTGGTAGGCATGCTTCAGAACCGGATAGGGAAACGAGGTGGCGAGCAGGTCGCAATCATCGATGGGCGGGCCCTCGCTGTAGATCGAATAGACCTTCTGCGCCTCCTTCAGGCTGACGATATAGGTCGGGCTGCGCTGGATCATGGTGACCTCGGCGCCGCTCGCTTCCAGGTCCTGCGCCACGTCATGGCCGCTATTGCCGGTGCCGAGCACCAATGCCTTGCGGCCCTTCCACGCGGCGCCGTCGGTGAAGTCGCCGGAATGCACCACCGCGCCGGCAAACTCTTGCAGGCCCGGCAGATCCGGGGTGACCGGAATGGCGCTGACGCCGGTGGCGAAGACGAGATGGCGCGGGCGCATCACGCGCGTGCCGCCATCCGACCGCCGCAGAGTCACGGACCAGCGCTTCGTCGCCTCGTCGTAGCTGCCGCCGGCGAGCTCGGTGCCGGGCCAAAAGTTGATCTCCAGCGCCTCGACATAGGCCTCGAACCAGTTGGCGAGCTTGTCCTTCGGAATGAAGACCGGCCAGCCCGGCGGGAACGGCATGTAGGGCAGGTGGTTGACATGCACCTCGTTGTGCAGGGTCAGCGCGTGATAGCGCTTGCGCCAGTTGTCGCCGATCCGCTCGTGCCGGTCGACGACCAGCGTGTCGATGCCGAGCCGGCCGAGCCTCGCCGCAATGGAAAGCCCCGCCTGGCCGCCGCCGATCACCAGCACGGCCGGATCGCGATCGGCATAGGCTTGCGCGGCCGCGCGCTGATCGGCCCAGTTCGGCGCGCCGAAATCGCGCGAGAAATGCTCCGGCCCGATCTTCGCCTGCAGGCGCGATTCCTCGAAGCCGGCGAGCTCGTCCAGCGCGGTCAGCAGGATCCAGGCGCGCGGGCCCCCGCTCGTCGTCACCAGGCGCAGCACGCCGCTGCCATGGCCGGACCCCGTCTCGAAGGCGAACAGCGCCTCGATGCACTCGGTGCCGGCGCGGCGCACCCAGCGCGGCGGCGTGCGGCTGGCGGGCAGGCGGAATTCGCGGGCACGCGTCTGCAGGAACCGCCCCTGCAATGCCGCGGCGATGGCGCCGGCGCCGCTCACCGTCCCGATCCGCCAAGTGAAGGCGAGCACATCGCGCCAATGGCAATCCTCGGCAAACAGGCTTTCCAGCGCCCTTGCATCGGCGGCCTGCAAGGCGCTCTCGAAGGCGCGGAGCCAGCCTTGCACGGCGCTCTGAGGTTCGATTCCCTGGCTGGCTTCTACATCCATCGCCGCGGCTTCCTCCCGTGGAATTTCCGGGGCAATTGTCTCGCCTCCGGTCCGGCGGGCGCAACTCTATCACGGCCGGTCAGAGGCGCGGCACCACCTCGTCGGCCAGCAGGCGGAAGCTGTCGCGGCTGAGCGGCGCGCACATCAGATAGTTGAGGCCGATCTCCTCCTTCAGCCGCGCGATCTGGTCGCGCACGGATTCCGGCGTGCCGTGCAGGATGACGTCCTCCACATAATGCTGCACCGGATCCTTGCCGCCGTAGCTGCGCGTGGTCTGCAGCGATTTCTGATGCTGCGGCCCGGCATAGGCCCCGACCAGCCATTCGGCGCCGCGGCGCGCCACCGCCTCGGCCTCCGCCGTGGTCGGCGCCAGCGCGACCAGCCTTGCCACCGGAATGTCGCGGCCGGCATCGGAAAAGCCCGCTGCCCGCAACCCCTCGGCATAGCGCCGGCGCTTGGCGCCGATCTCCGCGGCGGAGGAATGCGGGTCCATCAGGATCGAAAGGCCCTTGCTCGCTGCCCAGTCGACCGCTGTCTCCGAGCTCGCCGCCATCCAGACCGGCGGGTGCGGCTGCTGCAACGGCTTCGGCAGCACCTCGACGTCTTCGAAGCTGAAATGCGCGCCGCGATGGTTCAGGCGCTCCTGCGTCCAGGCCTTCAGCACGATCTCGACCGTCTCGCGGAAGCGCTCGGCACTCTCGGCCGGCGGCACGCCGAAGGCGTTGAACTCGCTCACCGCGAAGCCGCGGCCGGCGCCCCAGTTGACGCGGCCGCCCGACAGCATGTCGAGCAGCGCCACTTCCTCGGCGAGGCGCAGCGGGTGGTAGAGCGTGGCGAGCGACACCGCGGTGCCGATGCGCAGGCGCTGCGTGCGCGCCGCGGCGAGCGTGCCCAGCATGTGCACGGAGGGGCAGACGCTGAAGGTGGTGAAGTGGTGCTCGGCCAGCCACACCGCGTCGAAGCCACCGCGGTCCATGATCTCGATCCGCTCCAGCGCGCGGGCATAGACCTGGTCGAGCGGACCACGCCGACCTGGCCAGCTGAAGAACTGCAGCACGCCGACTTTCATGTTTCCTCCGGTGCGCGCCCGGCGCATTCTGTCCGCTCCGGCGGGGGAGCGATAGTCCCGGGGGAGGAAGCAATGAAGATCGAACGCATCGAGCCGCTGATCGCGGATGCCGGCTGGCGCACCTTTTCGTTCCTGAAGATGACGACCTCCGACGGCATCACCGGCTGGTCGGAATACAACGAGGATTTCGGCAGCAAGGGGTTGTCGGCGGTGATCTCGGCGCTGGCGCCGCTGATAATCGGCATGGACCCGCGGGCCAGCGAAGCTGTGCTGCAGCGCCTGCATGTGGCGACGCGGCAAGCGCGCGGCAGCCTGAACCAGCAGGCGATCGCGGCGATCGAGAACGCGCTGCTCGACATCCGCGGCAAGGAGGCCGGCAAGTCCATCGCGGCGCTGTTCGGCGGCCCGCTCCGCACGCGCATCCCGGTCTACTGGTCGCATTTCGCGACCTATCGCATCGCGCATCGCGGCAAAGGCTTCCTGCCGGAGCTCAACACCTATGACGATCTGGCAAAGCACGCGGCCGAGGTGAAGGCGATGGGCTTCCGCTGCCTCAAGACCAACATCTTCCGCTGGCAGGGCGGCAAGCTCACGCCCTATGTCCCGGGCTTCGGCCGCACGGTCGGCTGGCCGGAGCTCAACTGGGATGAAGGCCTGCTTGCCGATCTCGCGCGCCAGCTCGGCTGCATCCGCGAGGCGATCGGGCCGGAGATGGGCCTGATGCTCGACACCAATTTCAACTTCAAGACCGAAGGCTACAAGCGCGTCGCCGACACCATCGCGCCGTTCAACATGCGCTGGATGGAAGTTGACACTCACGACCCGCCGAGCCTGGCGCAGATCCGCCGCGACGCGGCCTGCCCGATCGCCTCCTGCGAGACCCTGCACGGCCGGCGCGAATTCCTGCCCTATCTGCAGAACTACGCCATGGATGTCGGCATCGTCGACGTGCCGTGGAACGGGCTCGGCGAGAGCCTGAAGATCGCGCACATGGCCGAGACCTTCGAGATCAACGTGGCGCCGCACAATTTCTACGGCCACCTCTGCTCCTACACCTCGGCGCATTTCTCCGCCGCGGTGCCGAATTTCCGCATCATGGAGATCGATATCGATTCGACGCCCTGGCGCGACGAGTTCGTCACCCGCCCGCCGGTGATCGAGAACGGCGAGTTCGTCCTGCCCGACACGCCCGGCTGGGGCGCCGATGTCAACGAGAAGGCGGTGCGGGCCAGGCCGCCGCGGACCTGACCGCGCTTATCCCTGCGGAAAGGCGATGGTCGACAGCAGGGCGATGTTCGGGTGACGCGAGTCGAGGCGGGTGTGCTGCACGACGATCGGTTCCGTCGACTGGATCAGCGAAGCATAGGCAGTATCGCGCGGCACCGGCTCCGGGTCGTCGAGGTGGTTGAACTGTAGGTGCCGCGTGCGCCGGGCGCCGACGCTCAAGCGATAGGGCCCGACGGGTTCGCGGTCTTCGAAATAGAGCGTGATGGCAATTTCCGCCGCGCGCTCGCCGGCGTTCAGGATGCAAATGGTCTCGTGCGAGACCAGTGCCGGATCCTGGCTCACGCTGCCGCTCGGGATGTAACCTTCGGCAATGGCCCAGCAGGCCGATCCGATGTTCGGCATGTCGCTCCCTCCGGGTGCAGGAATTTACCCCCTAGTCAGAAGCGAGCCGGTCCGGCAAGGGTTCCGCCGTCATCGCGGCTGCCGGCAACGCGGCGGCTGGCCGCTCGAGGCTCTGCGACCGCCAGCGGGCAGGCGCCAGCCCAAACTGGCGCTTGAAGGCCCGGCTGAACGCCGCTTCCGATTCGTAGCCGACCGCCTGCGCAATCTGGCACACCGTCCTGGTCGTCTCGGCGAGTTGCTGCCGGGCGCTCTGCAGGCGCCAGGCGGTCAGGTAGCGGATCGGCGGCGTGCCGACCAGGTGCGTGAAGCGGTCCATGAAGGCGCTGCGCGACATCGCGACCTCGCTGGCCAGCGCCTCGGCCGACCAGGCGGCGCCGAGATCGCGGTGGATCAGCGCCAGCGCCCGGCCGATCTGCGGGTCCTTCATGCCGCGCAGCCAGCCATGCTCCGCTTCGCCCAGCCGCTCGGCATAGTGGCGCACCGCCTCGACCAGCAGCAGCTCGGAAAGCCGCGACATGGTGCCGGAGGACGCGAAGCGTCCGGCCGCCAGCTCGTTCGCCGCGAAGCGCAGCGACGCCTCGATCCAGTCGCGTGACGCGGCCTCGCCGAGATCGACGGTCAGCACGCCGGGCAGGCTGGCGATCAGGGGATTGAAGCCTTCCTCGCTGCCGAGAAAGCCGCAGATGACGCGGGTCGCCGCACCGCCGCCGCCATGCCGGATACGGGCGAGCCCGCCTTCCGGCGCGAACTGGATCAGGCTCCCCGCCCGCACCGGCGGGAGGCCGGCTGCGCTCGCCAGAAGATGGGGATCGTTGCGCGGCAGCAGCACGACCTCGCCGGCGCCGACGCGGATCCAGGGTTCCCCGGGGATTTCCAGCAGCAGACTGCCCTGCAGCACGAGGTGATAGGCGATCAGCTGCGTCGGTGCCGCCAGCATCTGGGCACAGTCCTCGGCCGACATGTTCGCCGTGACGCACCACGGTGCCGTGAACTGCGCGTCGAGGAAGATGCCGCCGACCAGGCGCACGGAGCGCAGCACGTCGGACAGCGGGTCCATGGTCATGGCGGCCCACCGGTTTGGACGATCGATCAAGTGATCTGGCGGCCGGATCATTCGCGCGCGGCCGATCGTGGTCTATCAAATTTTCCTCGACGGAAGTTCCAGCTTTCCTCGACGGCGCATGGTCGCCGGCATTCCGGAAGCTGGTCGCGAAAAGGAGAGCGATATGGCTACGAACGTGAAGCAGATGATGGAAGCCGCAAATGCCGCCGTGCCCAGAATCACACCGGCGCAGGCCAAGGAGATGATGGCCGGGGGTAACGTGCTGGTCGTCGATGTGCGCGATGCACCGGAGCTGCAGGCGAGCGGCAAGATTGCCGGCGCGGTGCATGTCTCGCGCGGCATGCTCGAGTTTCGCGCCGATCCGGACACGCCCTATCACGACAAGAGCTTCGCCAGGGACAAGTCCGTCATTCTCTACTGCGCCTCCGGCGGGCGCTCGGCGCTCGGGGCCAAGGTGCTGAAGGATATGGGCTACGAGAAGGTCCATAACCTCGGTGCCTTCAAGGACTGGGCGGAGAGCGGCGGGGCGGTGGAGAAAGCTTAGTCGCCCGCGAACAACCGGTCGCAATTTCGAACTTTAAGCGCCGACGGCCCTGCGGTCGTCTGCGCGCGAGAGAGCTTGCGCGCGCGGCCCGCGCCAAGTGCGCAAGCCTCGCCCCTCGTCTGTGCTCAGGAGAAACCTCGATGAAACGCTCTGTCATGCTCGCCACCTTGCTGGTGGCAGGCTTCACGGTGCCGGCCTCGGCCGACATCGTCACCGATTGGAACCGGCGCTGCGCCACGCTGATCGGCGAGGCCAAGCTCGGTACGCCGCCGGCCGTTCGCGTCATGGCACTGGTGCAGACGGCAGCGTTCGATGCCGCCAATGCCGTTACCCTGCGCTATCCCGTCACCTCGCCGGTCGCCGGCCGGACCAAGGGCGCCTCGGTCGACGCGGCGATCGCGGCGGCACACCGCGCCGTGCTGGTGAAGATCCTGCCGGCGCAGCAGGCGTCGATCGAGGCGGCCTATCAGGCCGCGCTCGCCAACGTGGCCGAAGGCTCCGCCAGATCCGCGGGGATCAGCCTCGGCGAGCAGGCGGCGGCGCGGCTTCTCGCTGCGCGCGCCGAGGACAACCCGGCCACGCCCGTGGCCTACCGGCCGCACGCCACGCCCGGCGCCTATGTGCCGACGGCCGCGGTGGCGGTGCCGCAATGGGGCGCGCGCAAGCCCTGGAACATGAAGAGCCCGGCGCAGTTCCGTCCCGCCGCGCCACCGGCGCTGACCAGCGCCGCCTGGGCGCGCGATTACGAGGAGGTCAAGGCGCTCGGCGGCAAGGTCAGCACCCAGAGGACGCCCGAGCAGGCCGAGATCGGCAAGTTCTGGGAATATTCGCTGCCGGAGATCTATTTCGGCGTCGTGCGCTCGGTGGCCGATCAGCCGGGCCGCGAAGTGACGCGCAACGCGCTGCTCTTCGCCATGGCGGCGCAGGCGATGGACGATGCGCTGATCAGCGTGTTCGAGGCCAAGTACCACCACAACTTCTGGCGTCCGCTCACCGCGATCCGCAACGGCGATCTCGACGGCAACGACGCCACGGTGCGCGATGCCGCGTGGATGCCGCTGGTCGATGCACCGATGCATCCGGAATATCCGAGCGGCCATGCCATTCTGGCCGGCGCGGCGGGCGCGGTGATGAAGGCGGATCTCGGCACGGGCCCGGTTCCCGTCCTGTCGACCTCCAGCCCGACCGCCAAGGGCGCGACGCGGCAATGGACCAGCGTCGACGCCTTCGTGCAGGAGGTGGCCGAGGCCCGCATCTATGCCGGCATCCACTACCGCACCGCGGTGGAAGTGGGCGTCGAGATGGGGCGCCGCATCGGCGAGCTGGCGGCGACGCGGATGAAGGTGCCGACGCAATAGCCATCACAAGCGGGAAATCGTTGCCGACGGCTAAGCCGGGGCGCCATCGCGCCCCGGCTTGCGCTATGAAGCCCTGGCAGCGGCAGCAGGGAGGCAGCGATGGCCGGCCAGACCGTGAAGGATCCCATCGTCCAGGCGGCGCTCGACCACGCGACGAAAGTGGAGCGCGAGGCCGCCATCGCGCCCGATGTGCCGGCGGATACGCCCTTCCCCGAGGTGAAGCAGGCCGCCGTGATCGGCGGCGGCGTCATGGGCAGCGGCATCGCCATGGCGCTGGCCGATGCCGGTATTCCGGTACGGATGCGGGAAGCGGATACCGATGCGCTGGACAAGGCGCTGAAGCGGATCGCCGCCACCTATGCCGTTTCGGTCAAGCGCGGCAGCCTGGCGCAGGCGGAAATGGACCAGCGCGTCGCCCTGGTCACGGGTGCGGCGGACGATGCCGCGCTGGGCGAGGCCGACGTCATCATCGAGGCGGTGTTCGAGAGCCTCGATCTGAAGCGGCAGATCTTCGCCCGGCTCGACGCGGCGGCGAAGCCCGGCGCCATCCTCGCCTCCAACACTTCGGCGCTCGACATCGACGCCATCGCCGGCGCCACCAAGCGGCCCGAGGCGGTGATCGGCGCGCATTTCTTCTCGCCCGCCAACGTCATGAAGCTGCTGGAGGTGGTGCGCGGCAAGGCGAGCTCGAAATCCACCATCGCCGGCACCGTCGCGCTCGGCCGACGCATGAACAAGGTCGTCGCGGTCTGCGGCAATTGCGACGGCTTCCTGGCCAACCGCTCGCGCGGCCCCTTCATCGCCGAGATGAACATCCTGGTGGAAGAGGGCGCGACACCGCGTCAGATCGACAAGGTCATGCTGGAATTCGGCTATCGCATGGGCCCCTTCGCCACCGCCGACCTCGCCGGCCACGACAACAGCTATGCCAACCGCAAGCGGCGCAAGCGGGCCGATCGCGCCTACCGCATGCTGCCGATCGCCGACCGCATGGTGGAGCTCGGCCGCCGCGGCCAGAAGACCGGCAAAGGCTGGTACCGCTATGCCGAAGGCGATCGCACGCCGCTCGACGATCCGGAGGCCGAGCGCATCATCGCGGAGGTGCGGACGTCGCTCGGCATCGCGCCGCGCCAGGTCAGCGATGACGAGGTGCTGCGCCGCATGCTCTACGCCTCGGTGAACGAGGCGTGCCGCATCATCGCCGAGGGCGTCGCCGCCCGCGCCGGCGATGTCGATGCGATGTGGCTCAACGGGTTCGGCTTCCCGCGCGGCCGTGGCGGGCTGCTCTACTGGGCCGATCAGCGGGGCGGGCCAGCGGCCGTGCTGGAACAGATCCGACAATGGCACGCGGCGATGGGCGCGCGCTGGGTGCCGGCGCCGCTGCTCGTCGTGCTGGCGGAAAAGGGGCTGAGTTTCGCCGACGCAAAGCCCGGCCTCGTCTGAGGCTCCGACCTTGCGCCGCGGCTGAAGCGGCTCAAAGGGTTGTAAAGCCGGCCGCGAGACCTATCCTCTCGTCCTGGGAGGCACCTCGGGCAATGGCCTGAGGTCGTGGGAGGGCGGCACCGTGCTCGGTGCCGCCGCGGCTCGAGGGTGGGGCCAAGCCGCCCCTATGGCGGCGACGACACAAGGGGCGGGCGCGATGGAAGCTCACGCCACGCAACTGACCGGTATCGCCGTCGTCACCGCCGTCGCGGTCGCCGCCGGCCTCGGCCTGCAGACGCTGCGCCAGCCGCCGATCGTCGGCTACATCATTGCCGGCGTCGTGCTCGGCCCTTCCGGCCTCGGGCTGGTGCGCCAATCCGAGCAGGTCGGCCTGCTGGCCGAACTCGGGGTGGTGCTGCTGCTCTTCCTGATCGGGATGGAGCTCAGCCTCAAGGCCTTCGTCCGCGTCCTGTGGCCGGCCTCGCTCACCGCGGCAGGCCAGATCCTCGCCTCCATCGCCATCACCTTCGCCTTCGGCTGGTGGCTCGGCTGGCCCACCGAGCAATCGCTCCTGCTGGGCTTCATCGTCGCCATGTCCAGCACCGCCGTCGCCATGAAGATGCTGGACGAGATCGGCGAGCTGCGCGGCGATCTCGGCCAGATCACCGTCGGCGTGCTGATCGCGCAGGACATCGCCGTGGTGCCGATCCTGATCCTCGCGGATTCCCTCGGCAGCGGTTCGGCCGAGCTCGGCTTCGCCGTGGTGGTGAAGATTCTGGTGGCGATCGGGCTGATGGCGGGCTTCATCCTGGTGCTGAGCCGCCGCGGCAAGATCAAGCTGCCGTTCGACCAGACCTTGCGCGGCAGGGTCGACCTCTTGACCCTGGCAACGCTCGCGGTCTGCTTCGCGGCCGCCTCGGCCAGCGGCGTCGCCGGTCTGTCGCCGGCCTACGGCGCCTTCCTCGCCGGGCTGATGATCGCCAACTCACATCTTCGCAGCGAGGCGATCCATGTGGCGGAGCCGATCCAGAGCATTCTCATGGTGGTGTTCTTCCTGTCGATCGGCCTCTTGATCGACATCGGCTATGTCTGGCGGCATCTCGGCCTTGTCATCCTGTTCGTGATCGGTGTCGTGGCCATCAAGAGCGTGCTGAACGTGTGGCTGCTGCGCCGCGTCGGGCAGCCGTGGGAGATCGCCTTTCCCGGCGGCCTGATGATGGCGCAGATCGGCGAGTTCTCCTTCGTTGTCGCCGCCGTGGGCTTCGGCAATCGCGTGCTCGATCCCGACGGCTATCGCCTTGCCATCGCGGTGATCGCCATGACCCTGCTCATCACGCCGTTCTGGATGAGCAGCGTGCGGCGCTTCCACGAGGCGACCCGGGGCGGCATGTCGGAAATTCGCGCCACGCTCGGCCAGGTCTATGCGGGCGAGATCGCGCGGCTCGAACGCGGTGCGGCTCTCGCGCGTCGCGGCGGCGCGGCACTGGGCCGCGGTTGGCAGTCCGGAACGGCGCGAGTAAGGCGGCCGCGGCCGCCCGCCGCGGACCCGCCGGCGGGGGAGGGGAACGCCGTGATCCCCGAAATCGTTGTCGAACCGGAGGGGCGGAAGCCGGGCGACTGACAGCATGCAGGACCTGTTCGATCTCGATCTTCTGCGGCGCGGGTTCGCCGAATTCGCCGAGGCCGCGGGGGCTGCGCTGGCCGACGGCTGGATCGCCGTTCAGGTTTCTCTGATCGTCCTGCTCTACCTCGTTGCCTTGCAACTGGGTCGGTGGCTGCGCCCGCCGCTCGGCCGCGCGCTGGTGCGGTTCGAAAGCCGCGCGCGCGTGGCCGGCGCCGTGCGGGCGGCGCAATCGGTGCTGTTGCCGGCGGTCTATCTGGGGCTCATCTGGATGGCGATGGCCGTGCTGCGCCAAGTCACCTGGCCAAGCCGGAGCTATCTGCTCGGCGTCGCGGCAAGCCTGCTCACTGCCTGGATCGTGATCCGGCTCGGCACCTCCCTGATCGCTAGTCCTGCGCTCGCCCGCGTTCTGACCGTGGTCGCCTGGTCGCTGGCGGCGCTCGACATCATGGGCCTGCTGACCCCGCTGATGCAGGGCCTGGACGCACTGGCGATCGAGATCGGCCAGCTTCGCATCTCCGTGCTCGGCGTGATCAAGGGCGCCGTCCTGCTCGCGGCTCTGATCTGGGCGGCCGGCTTCGCCGCCCGCGCGCTCGAGCAACGCATCGGCCGCTGGGGCCAGATCACGCCATCGGGCCGCGTGCTGCTCACCAAGCTGATCCGCATCCTGCTGATCGGTTTCGCCGTGCTGATCGCGCTGAACAGCGTCGGCATCGACTTCACCGCCGTCGCGGTCTTTTCCGGCGCGGTCGGCCTCGGCGTCGGATTCGGCCTGCAGAAGGTGGTGTCGAACCTGATCAGCGGCATCATCTTGCTGCTCGACCGCTCGGTGAAGCCGGGCGACGTGATCGAGGTGGGGCCGAGCTTCGGCTGGATCAACACGATGGGGACGCGCTACGTCTCGGTCGTCACCCGCGACGGCAAGGAATACCTGATCCCGAACGAAGACCTGATCACCCAGCGGGTGGTGAACTGGTCGTTCACCGACAATCTGGTCCGGGTCGAGGTGACTTTCGGCACCGCCTATGACAGCGACCCGCATCAGGTCCGGCGCATCGCCGTCGAGGCGACAAGGAAGCCCAGGCGGGTGCTGGCCGAACCGGCGCCGGTTTGCCATCTCGCCGGATTCGGCGAAAGCTCACTCGATTTCGTGCTCCGGTTCTGGATCGCCGATCCGCAGAGCGGGGTGATGAATGTCAAGGGCGAGGTTCTGCTCGCCATCTGGGACGCGTTCCGCGAGCAGGGCGTCCGCATTCCCTATCCGCATCGCGAGGTCATCCTGCGTGACCCGGTCCGCGTGACGAGCCAGCCGAACGCCGATTAGCGGAACAGCTTCCGCACGGCTTCGGCGCCGAGGCCGACCTTGTCGTAGTGCGCGCGGCAGAGCCCGATATAGTCGTGCACGTCGAAATGGCCGGCGGAGTTGCCGTTCTCGTCGAGCCAGATCAGCGGGCCGGTGACGATGAAGAAGACCTTCATCGGGTCCTTGTGCTCATAGGCGACCAGCGTGTGGGCTTCGCCCGGCGTCTCGTAGACGAAATCGCCGGCGGTCGCCGTCCAATCGTGCTCCAGATAGCCCCACTTGCCGGAGATGGTGTAGGCGAATACCTCGTGCGGGTGATAGTGCCGGTTCACCAGGCCCGCGCCCTTCGCCATCAGGATGTCGCACCACCTGTTCTGCGCCGGCGAGATCCAGAGCGGCCGTGACGAGACCGTCTCGCTGAACGGGACGTAATACCGCTCGTCCTCGGTCGGCGCATTGGCGAGATAGACCTCGGCCAGCGCGTCGGGCTTGAACACCCGCGTGATCGGCTTGATGTCGCGCCAGAACTCGGATGTGGCGGTTTCCGGCATGGTCTCCTCCCTGCAAGGTACGGCGTTCAGATATGCATGCCCCCGTCGGCCATGATCACGGACCCGGTGGTGAAGCTCGACCGGTCGGAGGCAAGGTGCAGAACGGTTTCGGCGATCTCCTCCGCCCGGCCATGCCGGCCGAGCGGTATGATGCCGTCGAGGAAGGCGGTGGCATCGCGGCCGATGGCGCCGCTTAGGCCCTTCTCCACCTCGCGCTGGAAGCCGTTGTCGATCGGGCCTGGCGCTATGACATTGACGCGGATGCGGCGCGGCGCCGCCTCTTTCGCCACCACGCGCATCAGGCCGATCACCGCATGCTTGGCCGTGGCATAGGCAGCGATGCCGGGATCGGCGGTGACGCCGACCACGCTGGAGGTGATGACGATGCTGCCTCCGTCGCGCATCCTGGGCAGGCCGTACTTGCAGGCGAGGAAGCTCGCCCGCACGTTCACCGCCATGACCGCGTCGAACACGTCTTCGGGATAGTCGGTCACGGGCCGGATCGCGCCGCTGATGCCGGCATTGGAGAACAGCACGTCGATGGCGCCCAGGCGCGTCGCGGCCGCGTCGAGATAGGCGCGCGCCGCCGTGGCGTCGGCGACGTCGGCGGCGAAGGTTTCGGCACGGCCGCCGAGCGCCGCCGCCGCGGCGCGCAGGCCCGCTTCGTCACGGTCGACCAGCAGCACGCGGGCGCCCTCCGCGACGAAGCGCCGGGCGGAAGCGAGGCCCAGGCTTCCGGCGCCCCCGGTGACCACCGCTATCTTGCCGTCGAGCACGCCCATCGCTGCCTCCGTCATGCCGCGTCGAAATGGCCGAGATAGGCGCGCTGCACCGCCGGATCGGCGCGCAGGCGCGCCGCGTCGCCCTCGCCGACCAGGCGCCCCTGCGCCATCAGATAGCCGCGATCGGCGATGGCGAGGCTGCGCTTGGCATTCTGCTCGACCAGCAGGATGCCGATGCCGCCCTCGCGGATCCGGGTCAGCGCGCGGAACAGCTCGCCGCAGATCAGCGGCGCCAGGCCGAGGGACGGCTCGTCCAGCAGCAGAATGTCGGGCGCCGACATCAGGGCGCGGCCGATCGCCACCATCTGCTGCTCGCCGCCGCTCATCGTGCGCGCCGCCTGGCCCAGCCGCTCGCCGAGCCGCGGAAACAGCGCCAGCACCCGCGCCAGATTGGCGGCCTCGCCGGCCCGCGCCCGCCGGGCGAAGGCGCCCAGCATCAGGTTCTCGCGCACGGTCAGCTCGCCGAAAATGCCGCGGCCTTCCGGCACCAGGGCGAGGCCCGCCTCCACCACGGCATGCGGCGGCAGATCGGCGATCTCGCGGCCAGCCAGGCGGACGCTCCCGCCGGGCGCCGAAGGCAGCACCCGGGCGATCGTCTTTAGAAGCGACGACTTGCCGCTGCCATTGGCGCCGAGCACGACCACGATCTCGCCCTTGGCGACCCGCAAGGCTACGTCGTCGACGGCGCGGTGCTGGCCATAGGCGACGGAGACGCGCGCGATCTCAAGCATCGTCGTCGCCGAGATAGGCGCGCACGACTTCCGGATCGGCCAATGCCGCCTCGACCGTGCCCTGGGCGATGACGCGGCCGGCATTCATCACCACGCAGCGGTCGCAGAGCGAGCGGATCGCATCCATCACATGCTCGACCATCAGGATCGCCATGCCTTGCGCGCGCAGGGCGGCAACCAGCTCGATCCCCTGCCGGAGCTCGGTCGGATTGAGTCCGGCGAGCCATTCGTCGAGCAGCAGCAGGCGCGGGCCCAGCGCCAGCGCGCGGGCGAGCTCGAGCCGCTTCTGGTCGATATAGGTCAGCGCCTCCGGCAGGGCATCGCCGCGGCCGCCGAGGCCGACGCGGTCCAGCAACGCCTCGATCTCGGCCGCCGCGCCGGTGCCGAAGACACGGCGCCGGCCGAAGGCTAGCGCCGCGGCCACATTCTCGCGGCAGGTGAGCGAGCCGAGCGGACGCACCAGCTGAAAGGTCCGCGCGATGCCGCGGCGCGCCACTCGGTGCGGCGGCAGGCCGTGGATCGCCTCGCCGGCCAGCGCGACCTGCCCGGCATCATGGCGCAGCGCGCCGGAGATCAGGTTCAGCACGGTGGTCTTGCCCGATCCGTTCGGCCCGAGCAGGCCGAGGATCTCGCCCTCGCCGACCGCGAAGGAGACGCCGTCGACCGCCACCAGCCCGCCGAACCGGCGGGTCAGGCCGTCGACTTGCAACAGTGCGGCGCCGCTCACGGTGCCGCGCCCCGGCGCAGGCGGGCGCTCGCCTGCTCGACCAGGCCGGTGATGCCGCGCGGGATGGCATAGACGATCGCCATGAAGGCGAGCCCGATCAGGATGCTGAAATGGTTCGGGAAGCGCGCCAGCAGGAACTCGAACAGCAGGGTCAACGGGATCACGCCGAGCAGCGGGCCATACAGCCGGTGCGCGCCGCCCAGCAGCGCCATGATCAGCACCTGAAACGACACCACCGGATTGAAGGCGATGGCCGGGTCGATATAGGTCCAGCGCGGCGCCATGATGGCGCCGCAGAGCGTCATGAAGCCGGCGCTGAAGGTAAACAGCGCGACCTTCGCCGCCGTGGTGCCGATGCCGAGATGGCGCGCCACCACCTCGTCGTCGCCGATCACCCGCAGCGCCAGGCCGAGCCGCGAGCGGCGGATCGCGTAGCCGGCCCCGAAGACCAGCGCCGTCAGGCCGAGCAGCTGCCAGTAGATCTGCTCCTGGCTGATGTCGACGAAGACATAGCGGCCGAGCGTCCGGGTCACGTTCACCTCGAACCAGGTGACGACCTGGCGGATCAGCTCGGCCAGGCCGAAGGTGAAGATGACGAAATAGACGCCGGAGAGGCGCAGCGTCGCGAAGCCGACCACCAGGGCCACCACGCTGCCGGTGCCGAGGGCGATCAACAGCACCACCGGCCAGGCCAGCACCTCGCCCAGCACCGCCACCGTATAGGCGCCGATGCCGAAGAAGGCGACGGTGGCGAGCGAGACATAGCGCGTCGGGCCGGAGAACAGGGTCCAGGCGGTCGCCAGCACCGCATAGTTCAGGATGCCGATTGCGAGCGAGAGCTGATAGCCGTCGGCGATCCAGGGCACGAAGGCGAGCAGCCCGAGCGCGAGCGCGGCAATGGCGACGATGACCGCGCCGCGCCTCACCGCGCCGCCCGGCCGAACAGGCCCTGCGGCCGGACCAGCAGGATCGCGAGGAAGATCGCGTAGGTGGCGGCGAGCGTGAGGCCTGGGTCCACCCAGGTGGCGACGAAGGTCTCGGTCAGCCCCAGGATCAGCCCGGCGACCAGGCAGCCGAGCAGATTGCCGACCCCGCCCATGATGACGACGATCAGCGCCTTCATGGTGAAGACCACGCCGATATTGGCGTTGAAGGTCAGGAACATGGAGACCAGCACGCCGCCGGCGGCGACCAGCGCGCCGCCAAGCGCGAAGCTCGCCGCCGCCACCTGGCGCACGTCGATGGCGACGAGGCCTGCCGCGACCGGGTCGACCGCCACGGCCCGCACCGCCGTCCCGATCCGCGTCCGCGTCAGCGCGAGATAGAGCGCGAGGCCGAGCACCAGGGCGAAGCCCAGCGCCAGCAGGCGGTTCGCCGCGATGGTGACATCGGCGATGACCACCGGCACGGAGAGAAAGCCGTAGCTGTAATAGGCGCCGCCGAAGGCGACCAGCATCAGCCCCTGCACGACGAACAGCAGCCCGAAGGTCGCGAGGATGCTGTCGACTTCGAGCTGCTCGCGCAGCTTCGCGCGGCGCACCAGCGGCGTCAGAGCCAGCCGGTAGATCAGCCAGTTGACGGCGAAGGCCGCCGGCAGGATCAGCGCCAGGCCGAAGATCGGATTGATGCCGCCCGCCGTGTAGAGCCACCAGGCGGCGAAGGCGGCGACGATCACGCCCTCGCCATAGGCCAGGTTCATGATCCGCGCGACGCCGTATTGCAGGTTGAGGCCGAGCGCCACCAGCGCGTACATGCCGCCGAGCACCAACCCTGCGAGCGTCGCCTCGAGCAGGATCACTTGCGCCGCCCTATTTCCTGTCGCGCCAAGGGTGATCGTACAGCATGGCGCAAGAGGGCGCGGCCGGCGTCATGCGCCGGCCGCTTTCCGCTCTCCCCCTCAGGCCCGATTACGGTTTCCAGGCCGGCTTCGGTACGATCAGCTCGGCGACGCCCGGGCGCTGCGGCGCGACACCGGTATAGAAGCCGTTCTGCCACTGGCCGAGCACCCAGAACGCGTCCTTCGGCATGTTGCCTTCAAGCTTGATCTTGCCGAGCACGGTGTCGAAGGTCCCGGTCTGCAGCTCCTTGATGATCGCCGGCCGGTCGATCTTGCCGACCCGCTCCACCGCCTGCTGCAGCATCTGCAGCGAGGCATAGCCGACCTGGCTGCCCCAGTAGTCGGGATCACGGCCATGCATGGCATTGTGCTTCTTGCGGTATTCCGCCGTGCCCGCATTGTCCTTCGACAAGCCGCCCAGCGACATCACGCCCTCGGTATTGGCGCCGAACTTGCCGGGATAGAGCGGGAAGCCGACGCCGACGCCGAGGAACATCACCTTGGGCGAGAACGAGGCGACCTTGGCCTGGTCGGTCAGCGCCACCGTGTCGGGCGGATAGCTGAAGGCGACGAAGGTATCGGCGCCGGAGCGCTGCGCCTCGGCGATCAGCGGCGACAGGTCCTGGGTGCCGATCGGATAGCTTTTGTCGTAGACCAGCTTCATGCCGGCTTTGGGCAGGGCCTCGCGGGCCGCTTTCGACAGGTCGATGCCGAAGCCGTCGGCGATGCTGATCATCGCCACGTTGGCGTTGATCTTGCCGACCTTCTGCTGCTTGGCCAGCAGGTCGGCCAGCGCGCCGACATACATCTGGCTGGTGCCGAGGAACCAGAAGCTGTTCGGCCAGCGCTTGGCCAGCTCCGGCGCGCGGTCGGTCACCGCGCTGAAGGCGAGCTGTGGATAGCCGTATTTGTTGAACACCGGCCCGACCGCAAGGTTCAGCCCGGTGCCCCAGGGCGGGAACAGCAGGTCGACCTTGTCCTGGGTGACCAGGCGCTCGACCGCGCGCACCGCCTCTTCCGAATTGGACCGGTCGTCGTATTCGATCACCTCGATCGGCACACGCTTGCCAATGCTCTTCAGCATCAGCCCGCCCTTGTCGTTCACCTCCTTCACCCACATCTGGTAGTTCGGGATCTGGGTGATGTTGGCGCCGCCGGCATTGGGCCCGGTCTTCGAAATGGCATAGCCGATCTTGATCGACTTCGGCTCCTGCGCGGACGCGGTGCCGGCCGCGAGCGCAAGGCACGCCGCCACCGACGCAGCCCGGATCAGACCGCTCATGCGTTGCATCGTCTGGCCTCCCTTGTTGTTCCGACCGCGCGCGCGATCGGGTCTTGCCCTCCTCATAGTCCCGTTTCGAGCCGGCAACTTGCCTGGGAGCGCACGGCGGCTTTCCTGACAGCGCAATCGGCTCCGCCTGCTGCGGTGCAGCAGACGGTCGGCATTTACGGCCCAGATCGCGCGAGAGTACTCTCCGGCGTCGGACGTCCTGGGCGGGGAGGGCCGTGGGCGCAATCGCCGTAGTGTCCACGCAAGAAGTCGGCAGGCCCGATCGCCTGGCGCTGTGGGGCGAATTCGTCCGCCGCCATATCGGCCACCTCGCCGCGGACACCTTCGGCGACAGCGGCTTCGCCGGCCGGCTCGAGCTCGGCAGCCTCGGCCATTCCAAGCTCTGCCGCATCATCGCCAGCCGCCACCGCGTGGTGCGCACGCCGGAGCTGATCCGGCGCGACGATCGCGGCTATGTGAAGATCGTGGCGCAGATGCGGGGCGTGGCCTGTTTCGAGCAGGCCGGCCGCAAGGTGGTGCTCTCGCCCGGCGAGTGGAGCCTGTACGACACGACCCGCGCCTACATCGTCTCCAATTCCGATGCGATCGACCAGATCGCGCTGCTGCTGCCGCGGGACGATCTGGAGCGTCTCGGCATCGATCTCGATGCGACCGTGGTGCGCCGCTTTTCCGGCCGCGACGGCGTCGGCCGGTTGGCTTACGAGTATCTGACCGCCGCGTTCCGCCACCTGCCGGATATCGCCGATACCGACAGCGAGGTCGTGACCGGCGTCGCCAACCTGGTGCGGCTCGCCGCGCTGGACAAGGCCGGCATCGACACCGAGGCCTCCTTGCGCGAGGCGGCGTTGAGCCGCGTGCGCGCCCTGATCGAGGCCAACCTGCACGATCCCAACCTGTCGGTGGAGCAGATCGCCGCCGCGCTCGGCCGCTCCAAGCGCTATCTGCACAAGCTGTTCAGCGACGAGGGCGAGACGCTCAGTGCCTATCTCTGGCGTCGCCGCCTGGAGCGCATCCGGCAGGATCTCTCCGATCCCGCCTGCCTCGCGCGCTCGATCACCGAGATCGCTTTCGCCTGGGGCTTCAATTCCTCCACCCATTTCAGCCGCAGCTTCCGCGACCGCTTCGGCGTGCCGCCGCGCAGCTATCGCAGCACCGCGCTCGCCGATGCCGGCTATTGGCAGCGGATGGCGGTCGCCGGCGGCGCATAGCTCGGCCGTAGGAACGCCTCGCCCGGGTCGCAGCTTTCCCTTTCAGGGACGCAATCCGGCAAAGAGGCTGATCATGCTGTGGCGACTTGACCATTTGCGCAATTTCAAGCTGCACGCGACCGACGGCAGGCTCGGCTCGATCGTGGACGTCTATTTCGACGACCAGGACTGGCAGGTCCGGTGGCTCGTGGTCGATACCGCCTGGCTGTTCGGCCGCCGCGTGCTCCTGGCGCCGCCGGCGCTCGGCCGGCCGGACGAGATGGCGCGCGAGCTGCCGATCAGCCTGACCCAGGAGAAGATCAAGCACGCGCCGGATGTCTCGACCGACAAGCCGGTCAGCCGGCAGAACGAAGCCAGTCTCTATGCGCATTATGCCTGGCCGCCCTATTGGGCCGCCGGCGTCGGCGCCTGGACGGCGGTGCCGGTGCCGCCGGCGGTCTACCCTTTGCCGAACCAGCCGCCCGCGGGCGGCGCGCCGCCGATGGATCGCGGCCGGGCCGAAGCCCTGGCGCAGGAGGAGGCCCGGCGCGACCCCCATCTGCGCAGCGGGCGCGAGGTGACCGGCTACCACATCGCGGCGACGGATGGCGGCATCGGCCATGTCGAGGATGTGCTGATCGACGACGACGGCTGGCGCATCCGCTACCTCGTCATCGACACGCGGAACTGGCTGCCGGGCCGCAAGGTGATCGTCGCGCCCACATGGGTGCGCGAAATCTCCTGGCCCGACCGCCAGCTGACCGTCGCCCTGACCCGCGAGCAGGTCGAGCAGAGCCCGGAATTCAATCCGCAGGAGCCTCCGCGGCGCGACTACGAAGGCCGCCTCTACAAGCATTATGGTCAGACGGTGTACTGGGAGTAGATGGGCGGACGCGGCCGGAACGCCGCTCAGGATGCTGCCGGCGGCGTGGTCTCGGGGGCGCGGCCATCCAGCAATTGGCGGAACGACGCCGCGCGCGCGATGATGAAATCGTTGAACGCACGGATGCGCGGCGTGTTCTTCAGCGCGGCATTGGTGACGAGATAGAAGCTGTAGCCGAAATCGGGCATGCGAAAGCATTCGACCAGCGCCTCGCTGCTCGACTGCATGCACGGCAATGGGCCTACGCCGAGACTCGCCTTGATAGCGGCGACCATGTTCACAACGCTGACGCATTTGGTGCGGAAGCTGTCGGGCGGCGTCACCGCCGTCATCCATTGGAACGGGTCGAGCTTGCCGAGCGGCCCGTCCACCCCGATCACGCTGTGGCCTGCCAGTTCCTCCACCGATCGGGGCACGCCGCGCCGCGCGGCATAGGCGGGGCTGCAATAGACTGCCCAGGCGCCCGGCGCCAGCCGGCGGTACACCACGCCGGAATCGTCCGGCTTCTTCTGCGACCGGATCGCGATGTCGGCTTCGCCGGCGGCGAGGTCGAGCCGCCGCTCGGTGGCAATGGTCTCGACGCGGATCTGCGGATAGAGCTCCATGAACTCGGCGATCCAGGGCGTCAGGATATCGTTGGCCAGGGTTTCGGTCGTGGTCACGCGGACCACGCCGCCAAGATGGCGACGCTGCTGGCCGACCGCCTGTTCGAGACCCAGCGCGGCCTGCTCCATCTTCTCCGCCGCCGCCATCAGCGCGGCGCCGTCTTCGCTCAGGCGATAGCCGTCCTGACGCCGGTCGAACAGGCGAAGCCCGGTCGCCGCCTCGAGCGCGGCCATGCGGCGGGCGACCGTGGTCTGGTTGACGCCCAGGCTTCTCGCCGCGGCCAGCGTGCTGCCGGACCGCGCCACGGTCAGGAAAATGCGGCAATCGCCCCATTCGAACATCGGCGCATTCTGCAGGAATGCAGAACAAAACTGCAAGACTTCGGCTGTCGGCCGGCATGGGGAGGGGCTATCCAGCAGGCCATGGCATCACTTGCCGCATCCGAGGGGGACACCACGATGCTGAAACTCTACGCCGATCCGGCCGCGACGACCTGCCGGCCGGTGCTGCTGTTCGCCGCCGAAGCGCGGCTCGACCTGGAAATCGTGCCGGTCGATCTGATGGCGGGCGAGAACCTCGCCGAGGCCTTCGCGCGCATCAATCCCAACCGCACCGTGCCGGTGCTCGAGCATGACGGGTTTCGCCTGACCGAATGCTCCGCCATCCTCAAATACGTGGCCGACCTGATCAGCTCGCCGGCCTATCCCTATCAGGCCCAGGCCCGCGCGCGCATCAACCAGTGGATGGACTGGTTCGTCACGCTGTTCCTGCAGGACTACAATTACGGCCAGGTCTATGCGCGCGTGCTGCCGGGCTATGCGCTGGCTGAGCCCGGCGAGAGCGAGCGGCGTGCCTGGCATCTGGCGCGGGCCCGCGCGCGGCTCGCCGTGCTGGACGCGGCGCTCGCCGAAACCGGCGCCTTCGTCTGCGGTCGGCAGATCACGCTGGCCGACTATCTCGGCGCCTGCTTCGTGACCTTGGGCGAGCTGATCGATTTCGATCTCACGCCGCATCCGCATGTCTGTCGCTGGATCGCCGCGATGAAATCGCGCCCGGCATGGGCGCCGGTGCACGCGGCCTTCAACGGCTGGCGCAACGCCATCCAGGCGCAGCGGCAGAACGCGGCCTAGCGGAACGCAGCTTCATCGCATCGACGGTCGGACCGGCCGGGCAACGCGCCCGGCAAAGGAGAAGCCATGTCTCAGCGCTACGATTTCTACAATCTGATCCACAAGGGCTTGCGCCTCGGCGCGGCGCGCCTGCTCGCGCGGATCGGCTCGCTCGATACCGCCGACGGCGATGCCGCCGCCGCACTCATTGCCGACCTGCGGGATTTTCTCGCCCTCGCTTCCTCGCATCTCGTGCATGAGGACCGCGAGATCAACGGCCTGCTGCGGCGCCATGCGCCGGACGTGGCGGCGGCGCTCGATACCGATCACGCGGATCATCAAGAGACCTTCGCTGCGCTCGAGCGGCTCATCGCGGGCCTGGAGAGCGCGCCGCCGGCCCAGCGCGCGGCCGCCCTGCGCACGCTCTATCTGCGCTTCACCACCTATGTCGCCGACGACATGCTGCATATGGCGCGCGAGGAGGAGGTTGCGCTCCCGGTCTTCCATGCCCATTTCACCGATGCGGAGCTTGCCGCAGCCGAGGCGCGCATCATCGCAACGATACCGCCGGAAAAGCTCATGCGGTATCTCCGCCTGATGCTGCCGGCGGCGCCGCCGCAGGACCGCATCGCCTTCCTGCGCGACCTCAAGGCCGGCGCGCCGCCGGAGGCGTTCTCGGCTATCCTCGACCAGGCCGCGCGGCCCTCGCTGGCGCCCAAGGACTGGTCGCAGCTCTGCCGGGAATTCGCCGTCGCCGCCTGAGGCCGCCATGATCAAGGGACTGCACCACATCGCCTTCCGCTGTCGCGACAGCGAGGAAACCCGTGCCTTCTACGAGGAAGTGCTGGGGCTCGAGCTGGTCAAGGCACTGCCGATCGAACGGACGGTGACCGGCCGGACCACGCATGCGCTGCACACCTTCTACGCCATGGGCGACGGTTCCGCCGTGGCGTTCTTCGAGGAGCCGGCGCAGCCGTTTGCGTTCAAGGACCAGCGCGATTTCGACCTGCACCTTGCGCTCGAGGCCACGCCCGACGCCATTGCCAGGGCGCGTTCGGCGGCGCTCGCCCGCGGGCTCGAAGTGCGGGGGCCGACCGACCACGGTTTCGTCCGCTCGACCTATTTCCGGGACCCGAACGGCTATGTGGTCGAGCTCTGCGAGCGCCAGCCGCGGCGAAGCGAGGCCGGTACGGGCGCGAAGTCCGAGGCGCATGCCGTGCTGGCGCGATGGCGCGATTCCGTCGCCGCGCCGGGCGCCTGAACCGCGCCGGCATCCTGCGGCACGACCTGCGTCGTAAGCGCGGCCGGTAGGATCTAACGCAGGCAGGCATTGCCGCGGGCGATCGCCTGCGCGCTCGGTGGAAAACGGTCCAGCGCCCAGTTCGCCGGCGTCGTCGGCGTGGGGCCGACCAGCGGCGCGATGCCGATATCGTCGAAACTGCCGCGCACGCGGATCGGCATGTTGAGGCGCAGCAGGTCCATCCCGCGGCTATCGGTCTCGATCAGCAGGTCCAGCCGGCGCCGGTCGAAGGCGATATTGCCGGTCATGCGCAGCGCCATGTCCGGCGTCACCGCCCGCACGGGACGGATCCGGCCGGTGCCGTTCTCGATCTCGGCCAGCCCCACGAAGCATTCGATCGGGGTCCAGCCGCTCCTGTCGCGGAACAGGGCGCGGATATCGGTCGAGACACGCTCGGCCAGCGAACGCGCGATGCGGCCCTCGCGCAGCACCAGCACCGCATGGCCGCCAAGGCCGGCGAGGGCATCGCGCACCACCCGGCCCGCCGCTTCGAGATGGATCTCGCCGCTCAATGCGCCGGCGATCTCATCGACGGCAACGCCGAGATGCTGCGCCAGCTCGCCGACCCGCACGCCGTCGACGGTCGCAAGCCCGGTCCACCGGCCGGCCCCGTCGCCGGCCGGCCGGCCGGATGCCTGCAGGCCGACCTTGCCTTGCGCGACGTCGAAGCCGAGGCGGTCGATGCCGATCTCCCCGGAAAGCAGGCGCAGTTCGGCCCGCAGGTCCGCCACTTCGATGCCCTGAAATCGCGCCGCGGCGGCGCCGAGGCGGGCGGCGAGGTGGGTGCTGCGCGCGGCCGGCACGTCGAGCGACAGGTCGCCGAACGGCGCAGGCGCGGCATCGTCCCGACGGCGCAGAACCTCGTCCAGGTCCAGCCGCTCGAACTCGCCCGCGATCTCGACGGCATCGGGCACGTCATGCGTCCCTTCCTTGAGCGCGATGTCGCCACGGAACGGGCTTCCGGCCAGCTGGCCGGTGGCGTCGTCGAGCTGCCAGTCCAGCGTGCCGCGCCGCAGCCGGCCCGCGATCTCGATCGGTGCGCCGAGATCGACCGCGGCGCCGAGCGCGGTAAGGAAGCGACCGATATCGGGCAATGAAGCGCGTGCCTCGCCGTCCACGCCCTCGAAATCCAGCGGGCGCATCGTCCCGCCTTTGAAATGCAGGTCGCCGCCGGTCGCGGTCATCGTCATCTCGATCCCGAACGGCATATCGGTCCGGCGCATCGTGGTGAAGGAACCGGTGCGCGCCTCGAGCGTCGCCGGCGTGCCGTTGTAGCTGCCCTGCCAGGCAAGGCGCGCCGGCGATGCCGCGTCCTCGGCGCCGACCGCCACCCGGTCGAGACCGATCCGGATCTCGACCCCGCTTTCGGCGTCGCGGTAGATCACCAGCCCCTCGGCCAGCACGAAGTCGATCAAGGTCGGGAACTGGCTCCGGTTCTTGGGGATCAGGCCGCCGCCGCCGCCATCGCCCATCTTCCAGTTGCCGATCCGGCCGGGCCCGCGCTCCAGCACGACCTTCAGGCCGCTGCCCCTCATCCGCCGGTATTCAAGCGCGCCGCCGAGCAGCGACCATGGATCGATCTCGGCGGAGAGCCGTTCCAGCGACACCATCTCCGGCTCGCCGCCCCAGGGCGCATTGCCGACGCGAAGGCCGCGCAGCTCCAGCGCGACCGGCAGGCCCCAGCGGATGTCGAGCGCTTCGATGGCGACGCGTCGCCCGGTCGCCTCGCCGGCCCAGCGCTCGACAATTGGCCGGAGGTCGACCGTGGCCAGAACGATGGCGAGGGCCGCCGCCATTGCCACGACCAGACCCGTCGCGACGGCCAATACAGGCCATATCCGGCGCATCCAGGCTCCTATTCTTCGCGTCACGTCCAGCCTCAACGCGCGGGGGCGCGATGATATCCGTCTGAACCGCTCAAGAAATTTTCAATTGGGGGTTCGGCGACCGCTGTCGACCGGCTTGCCCGGGATCGACCTTCTCCGCCGACGAAGAGGGCCTGGAGGCCGGCCCGCCGGCAGGGGCACGGGCAAAGCTTGGAACTTGGAACTGGCGCCGGTACTGGCCGGGCGCAACGCCGGTCAGCCGTTTGAACAATCTGCGGAAGAAAGCGGAGTCCTCGTAGCCGACCCGCCATCCGATCTCGTCGATGGAGTCGGACGTCCGCTCCAGCCGGCGCTTCGCCTCCTCGATGCGTAGGCGGTGCACATAGGGGAGCGGCGCAAGGCCGGTTGCCTTGGTGAAGCGGCGCTTGAAGGTGCGCTCCGCCAGACCGGAGCGGCTGACCATCTCCGTCACCGTATCGGCGACGGAAAAATGCTTGGCGAGCCAGGTCTGGGCATCGAGGATTGCGGCGTCGCCGTGGTCGCGCCGCCCCTCGAAGATCATGAACGGGCCAAGCCCGTCATGGTGCCATTGCAAGGCGAAGAACTTCGCCACCGCCTGCGCGGCGGTCAGGTCGGTGTGACGGGCGATCAGATACAGGGCCAGGTCGTGCCACGACATCGATGCGCCGCAGGACACGAACTGCTCGCGCTCGCCGGCCACCACCAGGGTCTTTTCCGGGTGCAGCGGGACGTCCGGATAGAGGCTTCGGAAATGAGACGCATAGACCCAGTGGATGGTGGAATCGCGGCCGTCCAGCAAGCCGGTCTCGGCCAGCAGGAAGACGCCTGAGCAGGCCGAGCAGAGCTTGGCCCCGCGGCCGTAGACCTGACGCAGCCAGCCGACCAGTTCGGGATAGCGCCCCTTCTCCCATCGCCCATCTCTCGCCACCAGCGACGGCACGATGACGATATCGGTCCTGTCCAGTTCGCCGACGCTGCGGTGGACCTGGGCGGTCGTGCCGCCGGCCAGCACCATCGGGCCGGCGGCCGTGCCGACGATCTCGACCTTGAACGGCGGCGTGTCCGATGGCATGCCGACGAAGTCTTTGAGCATGGGGAACGCGTTCAGCACATCGTAGAGGCCAAGCAGGGTCGAGACCGACGCCTCCGGAATGGCTACGAGACTGACATGCAGGGGCGGCTGGCTCGGCATCTCACCGTCGAGTGGCATGAACGGACCGGTATTGACACGTTACGCTCTCGTGTTTCGCCCTGCCAAACACCATCGTGCCCGCGATCGGACCAATCCGCACGTTGCACAATGGTGATGACGATGAACGTCGATATGCAGAAGCTCAATGACCTGGTCGGCATGGCGGTCGGCGACATGTCGTCCGCCCAGGGTGGCTTCATGATCAGCGTCGGCCACAAGCTTGGGCTCTACCGCGCGATGGCGAATGCCGGGCCGCTGACCTCCGGCGAAGTCGCCGCGCGCAGCGGCTGCGCCGAGCGCTACGTGCGCGAATGGCTGAACGCCCAGGTCGCCGGCAAGTACGTCGCCTATCATCCGGGGAGCCAGACCTACGAGCTGACTCCCGAGCAGGCGATGGTGCTGGCCGATGAGCAGAGCCCCGTCTTCATGCCGCCGGCCTGGTCGGTCAACGCCACCATGTGGGCCGACGAGAGCAAGATCCTGAACGCGTTCCGCACCGGCAAGGGCATCGGCTGGGGTGAGCACGATGAGCGGCTCTATTGCGGCGTCGCCGCCTTCTACCGCAACGCCTATCAGGGCAGCCTGGTGCAGGAATGGCTGCCCGCTCTGGAGGGCGTCACGGCAAAGCTGGAGGCGGGCGCCAAGGTCGCCGATATCGGCTGTGGCCATGGCCACTCCACCATCATCATGGCCAAGGCCTATCCGAAGTCGTTCTTCTGGGGCTTCGACGTGCACGAGGAATCGATCGTCGAAGCGCGCCGCAATGCCGAGGTGGCGGGCGTCGCCGATCGCGTCGGCTTCACCGTGGCGCAGGCGACCGACTATCCGGCCAACCAGTACGACCTGATCTGCTACTTCGATTGCCTGCACGATATGGGGCATCCCGACAAGGCGCTGCAGCACGCCGCGACGTCCATCGCCAGGGACGGCACCGTGATGCTGGTCGAACCTTTCGCCGGCGACCGGCTGGAAGACAACATCAATCCGATTGGCCGGCTCTACTACGTGGGCTCGGCCGCGCTCTGCTGCGCCCACGCGATCTCGGAGAACGGCAACTACGTGCTGGGCGCCCAAGCCGGCGAGGAACGTCTAGCCCACCTCGCACGCGCCAACGGCTTCCTCAACTTCCGCCGCGCCATGGCGACGCCGTTCAACCTGATCCTCGAAGCGCGGCTCTGATCCTCGATCGATCCTGACGGCCAGGCGGCGTCGGTCCGGCGGGGATCGCGGCTGGCGATCTTCGCCGCGATCGCGGCTGGCCGCGACTGCGGCATGGGTGAAAAATGTCTCTCGCACAAGCAGATCTTGTCTCCAGCTCCCGGCCGGCGGCGGATTCCGCCTGGCGCCGGCGCGCCGACGAGGGGCGCGCGCTGCTCCGCCTGGCGGCGCCCATCGCGCTGATCGCGCTGGTCAACATGGGGATGAGCGTGACCGACACGGTCATGGTCTCGGCGCTGTTCGGCGCCGATGCGCTGGCGGCAGTGGCGGTCGGCAGCGATCTCTATTCGATCGTCTTCTATCTCTGCGCCGGTGTTCTTGGTGGCATCGCGCCGTTCTATACGGCGGCGGTGACGCGCGCCGACGGCAATGACCGCGCGCGGCTCGAGCGGATCGGCTGGGCGACGGTCGTTCTGCTGGCGGGGTTCACCGTTCCGCTGGTCTGGCTCGCGCCGATCTGGCTCGAAAGCTTCGGCCTGGAACCGGCTCTGCTGCAGCGCGGCCAGGGCTATACGCGCGCCGTGGCGCTGATGCTCCTCCCCATGCTCGGCGTCATGCTCTACCGCACCATCCTCACCGCGGCGGAGCAACCAAAGGTCTTCCTGAAGGTGACGCTGGCGATGCTGCCGCTCAATGCGGTCGCGAACTATGTCCTGATGCTGGGGCTCGGCCCTATGCCCGCTTTGGGCCCGACCGGGGCCGGTGTCTCCTCGCTGCTGGTCGCGGCGGCGAGTCTCGCGGTGCTTGTCTTCATTGCCCGCCGAGCATTTCCCGCCGCACACCGCGCCGATGCGCCGTTCGACTGGCGGGGCATGGCGGCGGTGCTCCGGCTCGGCATCCCCATCGGGATCACCATGACGGCCGAGACCGGCATCTTCCTCGGCGCGACGCTCTATGCCGCGACGCTCGGGGCGGCGGATGTCGCCGCGCATACGCTGACACTCCGGATGGCGGGCATCGCCTATGCGGGCTCGGCGGCGCTGCTGCAGGCGGCCATGGTGCGCATGGCGCGTGCGGAGGCGCTTGGCGATGCCGCGACTGCACGGGCCGTGGCGGCGAGCAGCATCGTGCTCTCGCTCGTCTTCGGCGCGGCGATGTGCCTGATGCTGGTGCTGGGTGCCGGGCCGCTGGCCGCCGTATTCTTCGATGCCGGTGCCGCCGGCATCAAGGCGGCGGAAATTGCGACGGGCCTCCTGATCCTGCTCGGCGTGCTCCAGTTCGCCGGCTATCCCTCCCTCGCGGCGGCCGGCCTGCTGCGCGGGCGCAAGGATACCCGCGCGCCGATGGTCTACATGCTGGTCGGCTATTGGGCCGTCGCCGCGCCGCTCGGCCTCTATCTCTGCGAGACGCTGGCGCTCGGCGTCACCGGAATCTGGATCGGCCTCACGACTGGCGCCTTCGCCACTGCCGGATTGACGCTCAGGCGGCAATGCAGCGCCGCGTCTTGAAATTTGCACCACGCGTAACTATATGTCCGGATGCCCTGCCTCTCGGCGGGGCACGTTCTTTGAATGTGTGCAGACAGTCGTCCTACAGGCGCGAAACCGGCCCGGCGCCGACGCCTGCGCGCTCGAAACCGATCCCCGGGCGCAGCCGAATTAGAAAATACCTGAAAAATCAAGCTCCTAGCGCGGTCAAGCGCGCCCCGCCATTGGCTCCCATAGGCAATTATAGGACGCCATAGGCAATCATAGGCTCCCATAGGCCGCCACAGGCTCCCATTGGACGCCATAGGCTTTCATAGGCCGCCATAGGCCGGCGATTTGCGGCGGTGCGCCGGCTTGCGCTAAGCAGGGGCGCCCTTCTTCGGAGCGAGAGCCCCCATGTCGGATTCCCAGCCGCTCGATGCCGCCATCGTCAAGACCCTGAGCGCGGTCACCACGGCCACCATCACCACGATCCTGCTGAAGAAGGGGCTGCGGAACGTGTGGATGCGCGGCGCCCGGCCACTGAAGGCGGGCCAACCGCGCCTGGTCGGGCGCGCCTTCACGCTCCGCTTCGTGCCGGCGCGGGAGGACCTGGCGACGCCGGAGAGCTGGTCCTCGCCGATCTCGACCCGCGCCGCGATCGAGGCGATGCCGCCGGGCTGCATCGCCGTCGCGGACGCCATGGGCATCACCGATGCCGGCATCTTCGGCGACATCCTCTGCGCCCGCATGCAGAAGAAGGGCGTGGCGGCGCTGATCACCGACGGCGTGGTCCGCGACGTGGCCGGCGTGCTCGGCACCGGGCTCCCGGTCTGGTGCCAGGGCGGGGCGGCGCCGCCTTCGGTCGCCGGCCTCACCTTCGTCGCCTGGCAGCAGCCGATCGGCTGCGGCGGCGTCGCGGTGTTCCCCGATGACGTGGTGGTGGTCGACGACGATGGCGCGGTGCTGATCCCGGCCGCCCTGCTCGACGAGGTGCTGGCGCAGGCGCCGGAGCAGGAGCGCATGGAGGCCTGGATCATGTCGGAGGTGGAGAAGGGCACCAAGCTGCCCGGCCTCTATCCGATGAACGCCGAGACCAAGGCGCGCTACGAGGCCTCGAAGAAGGGCTGAGCAGACCTATCACCTGGGCCGCTTCGCGGGCCACGCCGATCGATCATCTCCACGTTCACCGCCCGATCCACGACATAGAGCGGACGCCGGCGCACCTCGTCGTAGGTGCGGCCGATATACTCGCCCAGCACGCCGACGGAGATGAGCTGAATGCCGCCCAATAGCAGCACCAGGATGATCAAGGTCGGCACGCCGAGCGGGTAGTCCTGCTGGAAGGCCAGCTTCGAGACCAGGATATAGAGGCTGCCCAGCAGACCCAGGCCGGCGACGACAAGGCCGAGCACCAGGATCAGCGACAGCGGATAGGTCGAGAAGCCGACAATGCCGTTGAAGCCGATCTTCAGCGAGCCGAGATAGGCATTGTATTTGCGCTGTCCGGCATGGCGCTGGTCGCGGTCGTACAGCACCTCGCCCTGGCGGAATCCGACCAGCGCCACCATGCCGCGCAGGAAGCCATGCCCCTCGGAAAGCCAGCGCAGCTCTTCGACCGCTCGCCGGCTCATGATGCGGAAGTCGCCGGTATTGCGCGGAATATCGACCGAAGCGATGCGGTTGATGACCTTGTAGCCGGCCCAGGAGACCAGCCGCTTGGGGAGGGTCTCGCCGCGCCGCGAGCGCCGGCGGCCATAGACGACCTCGAACCCCTCGGCGAGCTTGCCGTGCAGATCGGCGATCACCTCCGGCGGATCCTGCAGATCCACGTCGATGACGGCGCAGGCATCGCCGCGGCAATTGAAGATGCCGGCGAGCGTCGCGGCCGGCTGCCCGACGCGGCGGCTGAACACTAACAGGCCGATGCGCGGGTTGGCGCCGGCCGCGGCGCGGATCACCTCTTCCGTGCGGTCAGTGCAAGGATCGAGGCAGAAAATGATCTCGTAGGGGCCGATCTTTTCTAGCACCGGGACGGTCCGGGCCAGGAAAGGTTCGATGCTGTCCTCCTCGTTGTAGACCGGCACCACCACCGAGATGGCAACCGCGCGACCGGGCTCAGCCATTGCTCGCTCCCGGCCGCGCCGCGGCGAGAATGATCGCAGCCGCCTCGGCGAGATCGGCGGCGTGGAAATCGGGGCGCGCCGCGCCGTGCAGGGCGCCGGGATGGTCGGGCGCGATCTGGATGGTGCGGGTGCCGGCGGCCTGGCCGCATTCGATATCGGTGTCGCGGTCGCCCACCATCCAGCTCGCCTTCAGGTCCACCGCGTGCCGCCGCGCCGCCTCGTGCAGGAAGAAGGGCGACGGCTTGCGGCAGACGCAGCGGATCGACAGCTCCGGCACGACGCCCTCTGGGTGATGGAAGCAGACGAAATCCTCGGTCAGGGCGGCGCCGCCGGCAACCAGGCCTGCCATCGCTGCCGTCTGCACCGCCCTCAGGTCGGCCATCGATGCCTTGCGTCTGGCGGCGTTCGGCTGGTTGGTGACGACGAACAGGGCGAATCCGGCTTCGCACAAAGCTCGCGCCGCCGCCGGTACCTCGGGTCGCAGCGCCAGATCGGCGACGCGCCGCGGTGCTTCCCAGAGCCCCGAATCGGCATAATGGACGTTACTGTTGATGACCCCGTCGCGGTCGAGGAAGACCGCGGGCCGAGATCGGCCAATGGTTGATTGCACGCGCGCTCCGCGCCTCGCGTCTGCTTCGGAATGCCCCGAGTCGCGGGACTTATAACGTGGTTGCCTGGTGCCGAGAAAGGCAATCGTTCCCAGGCCTGACGCCTTGCTGGGCCGGGGGTGATCCGGTACAGGGTTGGTTGGGCAAAGGCCTCGGCCGTCCGCCGTTTCGCCAGCCTTCGGGGCCATTTCGGGAGCCGCTGAAACCGCATGCGCTGTCTGGTCACCGGGGGAGGCGGATTCATCGGCAGCAATCTGGTCGACCGCCTGCTCGCCCTGGGCCACCAGGTGACGGCCTACGACAATTTCAGCACCGGACAGCGCAAGTTCCTCGCCGAGGCCGGGCGGCTGGCCGGCTTCCGCCTGATCGAGGGTGACCTGCTCGACGCCGCGGCGCTCGATGGCGCGATGCGCGGCAACGATTTCGTCTTCCATATGGCGGCGAATGCCGATGTGCGCTTCGGTACCGAGCATCCGTCGCGCGATCTGCAGCAGAACACCGTCGCCACCTTCAACGTGCTGGAGGCGATGCGCAGCCACGGCGTGCGCCGCATCGCCTTTCCCTCCACAGGCTCCGTCTATGGCGAGGCCAAGGTGTTTCCGACCCCCGAGGACGCGGCCTTCCCGGTGCAGACCTCGCTTTACGGCGCCTCCAAGCTCGCCTGCGAGGGCCTGATCGCCGCCTATTGCGAGGGCTTCGGTTTCCAGTCCTGGATCTTCCGCTTCGTCTCCATCCTCGGCGAGCGCTACACGCACGGCCATATCTTCGATTTCTACCGGCGCCTGTCGGAGGACCCGACGCGGCTGCACATCCTGGGCGACGGACGGCAGCGCAAGTCGTACCTCCATGTGCAGGATTGCATCGACGCCATGCTGCTGGCGATCGAGAAGGCGGACGATAAGGTCAACATCTTCAATCTCGGCGTGCCGGATTATGTCGAGGTGAACGATTCGGTGCGCTGGATCACGGCCCATCTCGGCCTCGATCCGGCGCTCAGCTATGCCGGCGGCGACCGCGGCTGGGTCGGCGACAACCCGTTCATCTTCCTCGACGTGAGCCGCATCATGGCGCTCGGCTGGCAGCCGCGGCTGACCATCGAGCAGGGCATCGTCCGCACGCTCGACTGGCTGCGTTCCAATGCCTGGGTCTACGGGCAGCGGCCATGAAAGTCTGCGTCCATGGGCTCTGGCATCTCGGCAGCGTGACGGCGGCCTGCCTCGCCGCCGCCGGGTTCGATGTCACGGGTCTGGACGACGATGCGGCGACGGTGCAGGGCCTGTCGGAGGGACGCCCGCCCTTGTTCGAGCCCGGCCTCGAGGATCTGGTGAAGCAAGGGCTGTCGGCCGGGAAGCTTCGCTTCGCCGCCGATCCGAAAACAGTCGCCGGGGCGCAGGTGGTTTGGGTCAGCTTCGATACGCCGGTCGACGAGGACGACCGGGCGGATATTGCGCATGTGACCGATCGGATCCGGTCGCTGTTCCCGCATTTCGGCGATGGCGTGGTCGTGCTGATCTCCTCGCAATTGCCGGTCGGCACCACGCGATCGCTGGCGGATGCCTTCGCCCTTGTCGCGAACGGCCGCAAGGTGAGCTTCGCCTATTCGCCGGAGAATCTGCGGCTGGGCCGTGCTCTGGAGGCGTTTCGCGAGCCGGGGCGAATCATCGTCGGCGGCGCGGAGGGCGCCGCGCGCGGCATCCTTGCCGATCTGCTGCGGCCGTATTCGACCAACATCCTCTGGGTTTCGCTCGAATCCGCCGAGATGGCGAAGCACGCGCTGAATGCTTTCCTCGCCACTTCGGTCACCTTCATCAACGAGATCGCCGCGCTCTGCGAGACGACAGGCGCCGATGCGGCGGAAGTCGAAGCCGCCTTGCGCAGCGAGCCGCGCATCGGGCCGAAGGCCTATCTGCGCCCCGGCGCCGCCTTCGCCGGCGGCACGCTGGCGCGCGACGTCGCCTTCCTGCAGACGCTCGCCGCCCGCAGCGGGCTGGAGCTGCCGATGATCGGCGGCATCATCCCGTCGAACCGTTACCACCGCGGCTGGCCGCTGCGGCAGTTGCGGGCGCGGCTCGGCGACCTCTCGGGCCGCCGCATCGCCGTGCTGGGCCTGGCCTACAAGCCCGGCACCGATGCGACGCGCCGCTCGGTCGCGGTCGAGCTCTGCCGCGACCTGCTCGCCGCCGGCGCGCGGCTTGCCGTGTTCGACCCGGCGGTGCGGCGGCTGCCGGACGAGATCGGCGCTGCCGCCCTGGCGGATTCCGCCGAATCGGCACTGGCCGGCGCCGAGGCGGTGGCGATCATGACGGAATGGCCGGAATTCCGGTCGCTCACCGCGACGGCTATGGTCGGCGGCATGGCGCGCGCGCTGGTATTGGATCAGAATCGATTCTTGGCGGCGGCGCTGGAAGGCCAGCCCGGCGTCGATTACGTGACCATCGGCAGGCCGACATGATTCTGGCAGGGCGCACGGCGATCATCACCGGGGCATCGCTCGGCCTCGGCGCTGCCATCGCGCGACGCTTCGTCGAGGAGGGCGCCTCGGTCGCGCTCTGCGCCCGCGACGGCACCGCGCTGGATACAGTGGTGGCGGCGCTGCAGTATATCGCCGTGCCGGGGCAGAAGGTGCTCGGCATGCCGGCCGACGTCGCCCGGACCGCCGATGTCGAGACGCTGGTTGCTCAAGCGATCGAGGCGTTCGGCGGCCTGGATGTACTGGTCAACAATGCCGGCGTCTATGGGCCGATGGGGCCGCTCGAAACCGTGCCGTGGGCGGCATGGGTCGAGGCCATCGCCATCAACCTGCACGGCACGGTCTATCCCTGCCGCGCGGTGCTGCCGCATTTCAAGGCGCGCGGGCGGGGCAAGATCATCAACATCTCCGGCGGCGGCGCCACCAATCCGCTGCCCAATATCAGCGCCTATGCGGCGTCCAAGGCGGCGGTGGTGCGCTTCACCGAGACCCTCGCCGAGGAGACCCGCGGCTTCGGCATCGATGTCAACGCGGTGGCGCCCGGGGCGCTGAACACGCGGCTGACGGACGAGCTGTTGCAGGCAGGCCCCGACAAGGTCGGCGCGGACTTCCATGCCCGCATGCAGCGGATTCAGCGGGAAGGCGGCACGCCGCTCGAGAAGGGCGCGGCGCTCTGCGCCTGGCTGGCCTCGCCGGCGAGCGACGGCATCACCGGCAAGCTGATCAGCGCGGTCTGGGACCCCTGGGCGGACCTGCCGGCGCATCGGGCTGATCTCGACGACAGCGACATCTACACGCTCCGCCGCATCGTGCCAAAGGATCGCGGCAAGCTTTGGGGCGATCCGTGATGCGCCTCGGCATCGTCGGCTGCGGCCTGATCGGCGAGAAGCGCGCACTGGCGGCGCGCGGGCATCAGATCGTGGCGGTCGCCGATCTCGATCTCGGCAAAGCGGAGAGGCTCGGCCAAAAGGTCGGTGCTATTGCGACCGCCGATTGGCGCAATGTGGTGCAGCTGGATCTCGACGCCATCGTGGTGGCAACCGCCCATGATGCGCTGTCGCCGATCGCGGTTGCGGCGCTGGAAGCGGGGCGCCACGTTTTGGTGGAGAAGCCGGCCGGCCGCAGTCTGGCCGAAGTCCAGGCGGTCGCGGCCGCCGCGGCGGCATCAGGGCGCCTTGCCAAGGTCGGCTTCAACCATCGATTCCATCCGGCGCTACTTCTGGCGCATACGATGCATGAAAGCGGATGGATCGGGCCGATCCTCTATATCCGTGGCCGCTACGGGCATGGCGGCCGGCCGGGCTATGAGACGGAGTGGCGCTGCGACCCCGCGATCTCCGGCGGCGGCGAGTTGGTCGATCAGGGCTCGCACCTGATCGATCTCGCCCGCTGGTTCATGGGCGAGCTCAAGCTCGACTATGCTCACACACCGACACTGTTCTGGAACGCCGCGGTCGACGACAACTGCTTTCTGGCGCTCCGGGGCGAGGGCGGCGCGCTGGCCTGGTTGCATGCGAGCTGGACCGAATGGAAGAACACCTTCTCCTTCGAGATCGCCGGTCGCGACGGTAAGCTGACCATCGACGGCCTCGGTGGCTCCTATGGCGTCGAGCGGCTCACCATCCACCGCATGCTGCCCGGGATGGGGCCGCCGGAGACGACCATCCACGAGTACCCGTTTCCCGACCGGTCGTGGGATGAAGAGATGCAGTCCTTCGCGCTGGCGGTGGAAGGGAAGGGGCCGCTCGTCGGCGGCATCGAGGATGCGGTCGCCATGCACGTCATCATCGACCAGGCCTATCGGCGGCACATGCCATGATCATCACCCGGAGCCCGCTCCGCATCACCCTCGGCGGCGGCGGCACCGACCTGCCTTCCTATTACCGCGAGCACGAAGGCTTCCTGATCGCGGCGGCGATCGACCGCTATGTCTACATCACGCTGCACCAGACCTTCGTCGACGACATGATCGTCAAGTATTCCCGCCTCGAGCGCGTGGCGTCGGCGCGCGAGCTGGAGCATCCGATCATCCGCGAGGCCTTCGACCTGGTCGGCCTGTCCGGCCGGTCGATCGAGATCACCAGCATGGCGGACATCCCGGCCGGCACCGGGCTCGGCTCGTCCGGCAGCTTCACCACGGCGCTGCTGAAGGCGCTGCATGCCCACCGGCGCAATCTGGTGCATCCGGAGGAGCTCGCCGAGCAGGCCTGCCAGATCGAGATCGAACGTCTGGGCGAGCCGATCGGCAAGCAGGACCAGTACATCGCCGCCTATGGCGGGCTGACTTGTTTCCGCTTCAACCGCGATGGCAAAGTCGATGCCTGGCCGCTCGCGGTCGACGTGGAGACGCGGAATAACCTCGAGGACGGGCTGGTGATGTTCTTCACCGGCTATTCCCGCAAGGCCTCGTCGATTCTGCAGGAGCAGGATACGAAGACCAAGGCGGCCGACGGCGACATGGTGGCCAACCTGCACTACGTGAAAGAGCTCGGGCTGAAGAGCAAGGAGGCGCTGGAAGCTGGCGACCTGCGCCGCTTCGCGGCCCATATGCACGAGCATTGGCAGCACAAGAAACGGCGCTCCGGCGCCATGTCGAACGGCCAGATCGACGAATGGTACGACCTCGCCATGGCGAACGGCGCCCTGGGGGGCAAGCTGATCGGCGCCGGCGGCGGCGGCTTTCTGATGTTCTACGCGGAGGAGAAGGCGCGTCTGCGGCACGCCATGCTCGAAGTCGGCCTGCAGGAGGTCCGCTTCCGCTTCGACTTCGAGGGCACCAAGACGGTCATCCAATGACGATGCCGCCGCTGGCGCTGCTCGCGGGGGGCCTCGCCACGCGCATGCGGCCGGCGACCGAGACGATGCCGAAATCGCTGCTTGAGGTCGCTGGCGAGCCATTCATCTTCCACCAGCTTCGACTGATCCGTGCCCAGGGCGTCGCGCGTGCGGTCATCTGTGTGGGCTTTCTTGGCGAGATGATTCGCGCGGCGGTGGGCAATGGAAAGCGCTTCGGCCTCGAGGTCGAATACGCCTTCGATGGGCCGGTGCTGCTCGGCACCGGTGGCGCCCTCCTGCAGGCGGCGCCGCTGCTCGGGCCGGAATTCCTGGTGATGTACGGCGATAGCTACCTGCCGACGCCTTTCGCTCCCGTCGTGGCTACCTTCAAGGCAGGGGGTGCCTGCGGGCTGATGACGGTGTTCCGCAACGAAGGGCGGTGGGATACCAGCAACGTCGAGTATGACGGCGGCCGAATTCGCGCCTACAACAAATCGCGGCAGACGCCGGCCATGCGGCATATCGATTACGGGCTCGGCATTCTCGCCGACCGTGCTTTTGTCAACCGTGCCACCGGCAGCAGTTTCGACCTCGCCGAGCTCTATGCAGAACTCCTGGAGCGAGGAGAGTTGATCGGCTATGAGGTCGCCGAACGCTTCTACGAAATCGGCTCGCCCGCCGGATTGCACGAGACGGACGTCCTTCTGAGGGGAGGCAAATCTTGAGCGTGAGCGGATACACCGCCAGCTATCTCGACGAGGCGGTCGAGATCATTCGCCGCCTCGACCGGCAGCAGATTGATGCCATGGTCGAGGTGATTCTTCGGGTGCGGAACGCCGGTGGCCGGCTGTTTTTTTTGGGCGTCGGCGGCAGCGCCGGAAACTGCTCGCATGCGGTGAACGACTTCCGCAAGATCGCCGGGGTCGAGGCCTATGCGCCGACCGACAACGTTTCCGAGCTGACCGCCCGCATCAACGACGATGGCTGGGAAGGCGTGTTCGCGAGCTGGCTGCAGGTCAGCCGCCTCTCGCCCAAGGATGCCCTGTTCATCTTCTCCGTCGGAGGCGGCAATCTCGAGAAGAATGTCAGCCCTAATCTCGTGCGTGCGCTCGAGCTCGCGAAGAGTGTCGGCGCCGCGGTGGTCGGCGTGGTGGGTCGCGACGGCGGCTATACTGCAAAGGTCGCTGATGCCTGCGTGGTGGTGCCGACCGTGAATGCGTCGACGATCACCCCGCATACCGAGGCGTTTCATGCCGTGGTCTGGCACCTGATCGTCACGCATCCCGTGCTCAAGACGAACGAGACCAAGTGGGAATCGACGCGTTGAGCCGCGTCACTCCGCGCGCCCCAGGGGGACACAATTGAACCGGACATTTCGCACCAAGATCTTCATGGACGGCGCCGATATCGACGCCATGGCGAAGGCCTACAAGGCCGGTACGGTGGCTGGTTTCACCACCAATCCGACTTTGATGCGCAAGGCTGGCATCACCGACTACGCCGCCTTCGCCAAGGCTGCCATTGCAGCAATTCCGGATCTGCCGATCTCCTTTGAGGTGTTCTCGGATGATTTCGCGTCGATGGAGCGCGAGGCGCGTATCATCGCGGGATGGGGCGGCAATACCTACGTCAAGGTTCCGATCACCAATACCCAGGGCGAACCTTCCTTGCCGCTGATCCGCAAGCTGTCCGGTGAGGGGTTCTCGCTCAACGTGACGGCGATCATGACCATCGCCCAGGTCAAGGGTGTGGTCGAATCTGTGCTTCCGGCCAGCCGCACGATCGTTTCCGTATTCGCGGGCCGCATAGCCGATGCCGGCATCGATCCGGTACCGGTGATGGTGGAATGCAAGAGGCTATTGGTTGGGTTGCCGAAAGCGGAGCTGCTCTGGGCCAGCCCGCGCGAAGTGCTGAATCTGGTTCAGGCGGACCAGATCGGCTGCGACATCATCACTATCACGCCCGATATCCTGGCGAAAATCCCGACCATAGGCCGCGACCTCGACGCCTTCTCGCTCGACACCGTCAAGATGTTCTACAACGACGCCAAGGCGGCGGGCTTCAAGCTCATCGGCACGTGATGACGGTCTCGCTGCTGCGGGATTTTCCGACATGATGAGGGGCGAGCTGGACAGGCGCAGTCGGTTCGCGCCGGTGCTCCCGTATCTGATATTGATCGCCGCGCCGTTGGCGATCTTCGGCTCAGCGCTCGCGAAGGGCCGGATCATTCTCAGCGATACGGATTCGCTGTTCGCGCACTATCCGAACATGCTGTTCGGGCTCCGCAGCCTGTTGCAGGGAAGCTTGGGGCTGTGGAACCCCTACATCTTCGCCGGCACCGATTTCTCGCAATCGATGCACCACCACATGCTGAACCCGATGTGGTGGATTCTGGTCCCGTTCGGCGAGAAGCATTTTCTGTTTGGCCTGACCCTGTTTGTCTTCGGTTGCTATCTAGCTTCCGGCTTCCTTGCCTTTCGCATCGCTCGCTTGTTCATCGAAGCCTGGCCCGCGACCATCCCGGCCGTGATATTCCAGATCTCGGGCTATGCATGGTTCACGACTACCGTCGATATCGCCGTCCCTATGTCGGTAGCGGCGCTGCTCAGCAGCTATATCGTTCTCACTTTCGCCAACCGGAGCTCTTTTGCCAGCTTCGCGTGGCTCTCACTCAGTCTGTTGCCGATCACGCTCGCGGGCCATGTCGTTTATATCGCGGCGTATCTTCTTGTTGTTGCCGGCGCACTCGTGGTTCGACTGGCGCTCGCGCCAAACTGGCAGGTGCGGAGCCGTGAGGCGGTGATCTTTGGCGTCGCTGCCGCCTTCGCGCTCACGATTTCGCTGTATCGTATCGTGCCGGTGATCGAATTCCTGCGACATGACGGTTCGGCGTTGACTGGCGGTCTGCGCCTTCCGGTATTGCCGAACGATGCGGGGTACTTGCTGCTGCCCGGCGTAGTCCCGGCGGCGTTCGGCTATACGCTGCATGATTCGCTGCGCATCAATGAAGCCCTTGGTGTCGACCTGCACATACAGTTCCATGCGTCGCTTTATTTCGGCGTCGTTGCACTGTTTTTCCTGGCGCTCGCGTTGACCGGTCGGGCGGGACAATGGGCGCGCATCGTCGGCTTCGCATGCCTGTTTCTGACGGCGGCGCAGACGCCCGTGGTTCCCGCCGCCGCCGACTTGGCCGCCTTGCTGAGTTATCCTGTGGTGCATGGGATCGTTATCAAGGCCGGCGCGGCCTTCATGTTCCTTTTGCTGATGGTCCTTGTCTGTCGCGCCTGCTTCGCCGAAGCAGGGCCGCCAATGGGATTGGCTGGTATCGGCGGCTTGTTCGCGATCGTGGCGATCTGCCTGGTGATGTTGATTCTATTGCACACCAAGGTCATGTCGGCAGGACCATGGCCTGATATCGCCCCGGCAATCACACTGCTGAGCGGCAAGACGGCGGTGGTGGCGCTCTTGGCTGGCGCGGTATATTTCTATTTGCGTTGGCCGCTCACCGTGCCGGGGCTGGCGCGGTTCACGAACGGCGTTATCGCTGTCTGCGTCACCCTGTTCGCAATCGCTGCGATCATAGTTTTCGCGACCAAACTGCGATCCAGCCATCTCGTCGGCTATGGTTTCGCCTACGAGGCATGCGGCGTCGTCTGGGCGGTGGCCACGTTGATGATTTGCCGGCGCTATGCCGCTCAGCCGCAACGTTTGCACATCGAGCGCCATGGCCGGCTGCTGATCGGTCTGCTGATCGTTGTGCTGCTTGTCCTATTGATCGATCTCCCGATGGGATCGATTCGGCGTCCGCGCACTGCCATCACCTTTGCCCCGCTTCTATCCGCTCTGCGCATCGTCGTCACCGCTGCGGCGCTCGGCGAAATCGTGATGCTGTGGTCGCACCATGCGGAGAGCAAGAGGTTTTTCCTGGTTGCGCTTTGCGTCCTTGCCTTCGGCGATCTGCAATCGTTCAATCGTACCTACGGCTTCATGGCTGCCGAGCCTTTCGTACGGCAATCGCGCGCCTATCCGCCGCCGGCCGCGGAGACGCCGACATGGCTCGGCGCGTCGGTGGAAGAGCGGCGGCGATCGGCCGTCAATTTTATTCCTGATCCGCCGGTTTCCGACACGTCGACCGCCGGCTGGCAGACAATCGGCGAGGCGCGGATCGCAACGGCCGCCGATGAGCGGTTCGAAGCGCCGGTGGTGCGACTGACAGCGGAGCGAGATGGCGCCGCGTCAGCGGTGCGGGAATTCGACGTGAATGTGCCCGTGAAGCGTGTCGCACTCGGCGGATGGGTGCGTGCTGTCGACGGGGGAGCACATCTGGTTCTACAGGGCGATGGCGCACCAAGGAAATCTGACGCCCATTCGGGGTCCGGCCAGTGGGAATGGCTTTCGACCTGGGTCGACCTTCGCCATCGCAACCTTGTCCGCATCGGTGTCGAGCGAGATGGGGCTGGTAGCGTGGATGCCACCGGGTTTCGCCTGGTGAGCGGGCGCAAGGTGGCGCCCACCATGTATCCGCTCGACCCGGCCGCGCTTAGCGCCGGTGCGAAGGTGACCGCAAATGACTTCGCCAACTACCGGGTCGATCGCCCGCACTTCCTGACGGGGCATCCCTTCGGTGAAGTGATCGCCAATATATCGATGCTATACGGTCTCCGGACCTATGGCGGCGTCGACAGCGACGTCCGCGCCGACCTCCGCAAGTGGCTCACCGCCTTCGCGCCGCCAGGTGCCGGTTGGATGCCGCGCTTTGGCATCCTGCCCAAGCTCGACAACGAGCGCGGCCTGGCGATCCTGGGCGTGCGCTACCATTTCGACGAAAATGGCCGGCCCTTCAGGATCACCGAGGCATTGCCACGCTTCGCACTGTTCCAAAACTACCAGGCCGTTAGCGATTTCGACGGTGCGATTGAGCTGTTGCGGCGAGAAAGCTTCGATTTCGAGACGACCGTCGCGTTGGAAATTGGTCAGGATGTGGTGGCCCCGCGGCAACCCGGCATGTCGCGGCAGAAGGTCGACTATCGCGAAATTTCTTTCGAGCATATCCTGCTTGATTTTGAAGCAGCGGCGCCATCTATCCTGCTGTTCAACGACGGCTACTCGCCGCACTGGCGAGCGGAATACAATGGCCGCGACCTGCCGATCTTTAGAGCGAACGGCAATTTCATGGCGGTGCTGGTGCCAGCAGGGCGGGGGGAACTCATCTTCCGCTTCCGGCCGGAGCCCTTCCTCACTTTGGCCAAGCTGGCCGTCGGCCTTGGTGCGATCCTTGGGATCTGTGTGTTCTTGGCCGCGCTGGGCGCGGTGCGCGGACAACGTGCCCATCGGGCCGCGGCAGCGGGTGTCGCTCCTGGTGGTGGCCGATGACGGCGCCTCGCCGTAGCGCGGCGGTGCCCGATGCCACGAAATGGCCGAAGCGGATTCCCCCGCTCACCGAGGAACAGCAGCGGATCCGCGACGAGTTCATGTATGTCTGGCACGAGCAGCATCTCACCAGGTTCACCCTGATCGAGCGCTTCAATCACGGCTATCCGGCGCGCCAGCGCCGGCGGCTTCCGGCGCAGATTCGCACGCTGGAGATTGGCGCCGGGCTTGGCGAGCACCTCGAATACGAACCGGCGGAGCCGGGCTATCACGCCGTCGAGCTGCGGCCGGAAATGGCGGCGAAGATCCAGCAGCGATTCCCGCAGGTCCAGGTGGTCTCGGCCGATTGTCAGGAGCACCTGCCGTTCGACGACGGCTATTTCGACCGGGTGCTGGCGATCCACGTGCTCGAACACCTGCCGAATCTGCCGGCCGCGTTGCGCGAGGCGCACCGGGTGCTGAAGCCCGGCGGCCAGTTCTGCGTGGTGATCCCTTGCGAAGGCGGGCTCGCCTACACGATCGCCCGCAACATCTCGGCGCGTCGCGTGTTCGAGCGCCGGTTCCGCATGCCCTATGACTGGTGCATCAGCTCCGAGCACATCAATGTGCCGGCCGAGATCCTGGCCGAGGCCGACCCGCTCTTCGAGATGCGGCACCGGTCGTTCTTTCCCCTGCTCCTGCCGGCGATCTGGATGAATCTCTGCATCGGCATCACCTTCGCGCCGCGTCCGGGCGTCTGATCGATGTTTCGCCTGCTCGGCCTGTCGATCAGCGCCGGCACCGTGCTTCTGCTCTATCTCCGCTTCGCCGATGGCTTGGGCGCCGAGCTGCGGCATCTTGCTTCCACGCTCGATATCACGACTTTCGCCATCGCGATCGGCCTTACGGCCCTGAACTTCCTGAGCGCGGGATTGCGCTATCGGCTGTTGCTGCAGAGCCTGACCAGCTCTGTGCCCTCGCTCGGCCATATCCTCCAGCTCAATGTCTGGAGCCTGCTGATGGCCCATGCGGCGCCGCTCGGCGGCGCCGCCGACGTGGCCCGCTTCGCCTATCAGCGGAATGTGCTCGGCATGAGCACCGGGCTCGCCGCCCGCAGCGTGATCCTCGACCGGTTGCTAGCGGTCTTCACCATGGCCGTGGCCGGCCTCGTTCTGCTGCCGCTGCAGGCGGCGCTCGGCGCACCCTTCCGGCTTTGCCTGATCCAGGCGGTGCTCTGGTTGCCGATCGCGCTCGGCTTTCCTTTGGGCGCATTGCTGGCCGGCCATGTCGCGCCGCGCATGTCCGGGCGGCTGGCTCTGCTGACCCGCGAGGTCGGCGAGATGTGCCGTGTCGTCGCCGCCGTGCCGCGCCTGGCCACGCAGCTTGGCATTGGCGTTCTCTATTGCGTGAGCTTTGGCCTGATTCCGTGGGTGTTGCTCAAGTCGGCCGGCGTCGATGCCGAGCCTTGGCTTTTCGTTGCGATCAGCCCTGCGCTGCTCTTCGCGCAAAGCTTCCCGCTCTCCTATATCGGCTGGGGCGTGCGCGAATGGGCGGTGATGCTGCTGGCGGGCGGCGCGACGGCAATCGGAGAGGGCGCGCTCGTCTCGGCCTCGGTCGCGACCGGTCTGGTGCTCTTCGTCTGCTCCCTGCCGGGGATTTTATTCTGGCTGCGGGTGCTCCGGAAATAGCGCGGCGATTCAGTCCGGACGCAGCACATAGGCCGTGAAGCGGTGCAATGAGAAATCGAAGTAGCGCTGCCGCGCGACCCGGAAGCCATCGAACAGATTGCGGTAGCCCGGCTCGTCGCGAATGAAACGGCCGCGATCCATGCTGAGAAACATCGTGCTGAGCCGTCGCCCCGGCGTGAATACCGGCTCCGCCACGATCAGCCGGCCGTCTCGCTTCAGCACACGCCGAACTTCCGTGAGGCAATCGCGGATCAGCTGGTCGTCCATATGGTGCATGACGCCGACGAACATGGCGAGGTCGAACGATTCCGAGGCGAAATCCAGGCGCCGCGCATCGGCGGCAATGAACTTTCCCAGCGGCGCCTGCCGCTGGGCGGTGGCGATGTAGCCCGGATCGATATCGACGCCGACATAATCGTGCCGCGCCATGTCGATGACGCCGCGGGCACAGGCGCCGGTCGAGCAACCGATATCGAGCACGCGGAGCGGCTGCGGCTCGAGCACGTCGGCGAATTCCGCCGCGACGGCGGAATAGTTGTTGAACAGCCGTTGCTGCAGCTCGAACACGGCCGGGTGTTCGAGCAGCCGGCCAAGGATCGGCGCGACCAATGCCATGCGCTATGAGTTTCCTTTCGGGGCGCCGTCGAAGCCCCGGAACACGGTCGGAATGCGCCGGATATCCTGAATCAGATCCGGCGGCAAGCCGGCCGGCATCGAGGAATTGGCGCTGGCCTGCAGGCTGTCGACCAGGCCGCCGAAGCGTCGCTCGATCACCTTGGCGATCTCGTCGTGCCGGCCGACCGCGGCGAACAGGTGCACCACGTCGTCCGGCACCTGCTTCGCCATCTCGGTCCATTGGCCCTGGCGCGTCATCTGGTTGAGCTTGCGGCCGAGATCATCGAGGCCGTGCACGGCGAAGACCGGCCAATAGGCCTGGGTCGAGCCGTAGAAGGCGACCCGCTGGCGTACCCATTCGAACATCTTTGCCACGGCCGCGTCGTCCCTGCCGGTCGCCAGGAAGCCGCCGCCGGAGACTTCGAAGCTGGCGCGCTCGCGCCCGGCCTTTTTCAAGCCCTCGGCGAGGCGCGGCATGACCGATTCCTCGAGATATTTCCGCGTGGCGAAGACGTGCAGCTTCACCCCGTCGCATTCCTCCGCGGCCACGTTCAGCATCGCCGGGCCGACGGCGGCGATGGTGATCGCCGGCGCCGGAGCTTCGATCGGCTCCGGCGTGAAGTTCGGCGTCATCAGGGTGAAGCGATAGTGCTGGCCCTCATAGTTCAACGGCGCGCCGGTCTTCCAGCTCCGCCAGATCGCGCGCAGGCTCTGCACATATTCGCGGATGCGCGGCGCCGGCGGTGTCCAGGGCACCGAGAAGCGCCGCTCGTTATGCGCCCGCACCTGCGGCCCGATACCGACCACGAAGCGGCCGCCGGTCGCGCCCGCCAGGTCCCAGCCCATATTGGCGACCGACATCGGCGAGCGCGCGAAGGCGATGGCGATGCCGGTATGCAGCTCGATCCGCTTGGTCGCCACGCCGGCGACGGCGAGCGACAGGAACGGGTCGTGCCGGTTTTCCTGGGTGACGACGCCGTCATAGCCGTCGGCCTCGATCGCCTGGGCCGCCGGCCCGACCTTTCGCAGGTCCTCCTGCGGCAGGGTGGTGAAGACGCGCATATCGGGGCTTCCTCCAGCCTGTTGTGCTTCATCGCTTCTCGCCGCACTCTGGACCATCGAGGCCGGCCACGCCCAGGAAACTTTCGAACGGGCCGGCGGGAGGACCAGAGCGATGCGCAAAGTGGCGGTCGGGCTCGGCCTGATGGAGTTCCCGTTCTCCGGCGCGGCCGGCTACTGGCGCTGGGTCGATCTCTGCGAGTCGGGCGGCGTCGATTCGCTCTGGCAGACCGATCGCCTGATCAGCCGCGAGCCGATCCTGGAATGCCTGACCACCATGGCGGCGCTGGCGGGTCGCACCCGCCGGCTGAAATTCGGCGTCAACGTGATCTCGCTGGCGCTGCGCGATCCCGTCCTGGTGGCCAAGCAATGCGCCACCGTGGACGTGCTCTCCGAGGGCCGCCTGCTGCCCGCCTTCGGCATCGGCAGTCCCCTGGCGCCGGAATGGAAGGCGCTGCAGATCGATACCTCGACGCGCGGCAGGCGCACCGACGAGGCGCTGGAGGTGATCCACAAGCTCTGGACGCAGGAGGCCGTCGACCATGCCGGCACGCATTACCGGCTCAACGGCGCCTCGATCGCGCCGAAGCCGGTGCAGCCGGACCTGCCGATGTGGATCGGCGGCTCCTCCGATGCGGCGATCCGGCGCACCGCGAAATACGGCACCGGCTGGCAGGCCGGCGCCGAGACGCCGACCCTGGTCGCACCGGTGGTCCTGCGCATCCGCGATGCCGCCGCGGCGGCCGGCCGGCCGATCGACGAGGACCATTACGGCGCCGGCATCCCGTTCCGCTTCGGCAAGGGCGACGATCCCGGCGTCGCCCGGGCGATGGAAGCCTATGCGAAGCGCAGCGGCAACGACCCGGCGCAGTATTTCGGCGTCGGCGACGCGGGTGCGATCCTCGCTCGCATCGCCGCCTATGTGGAAGCCGGCATCTCCAAGTTCATCCTGCGACCGCTGGCCAAGGGCGACGACGACATGCTGGCGCAGACCCGCCGGCTGATCGACGAGGTGCTGCCGGAAGTGGCGCGCCGCTGGCCCAAGCCGGAGAAATCAAACCGCCACTGACAGGCGGGCCGGCTGCTCCGCGACGACAGGCGCGGCGCCGAACCAGTGCAGCGCCGGGGCGAGCCGCGCGACCTCGCCGACGATCACCAGCGCCGGCCCTTCCAAGTGGGCCTCGCTCGCGGCGCGGCCAAGCTCGGCCAGCGGCGCCACGACCACCTTCTGGGCCGTCCGGGTTCCCCGGTCGATCACCGCGGCGAAGACGCTCGGCGCGACGCCGCGCGCGATCAGGCCATCGGCCAGCTCGGCCAGCGCGCCGAGGCCCATATAGATCGCCGCCGTCTGGTTCGGCCGGGTGAGGGCGGTCCAATCCACGTCCAGCCGGCCCTTGCGGCTATGCGCGGTGACCAGCAGGCAGGATTGTGCGAAGTCGCGATGGGTCAGCGGCAGGCCGGCATAGGCGGCGCAGCCGAGCGCGGCGGTGATGCCGGGCACGATCTCGAAGCCGATGCCGGCTTCCGCCAGGGCCTCGGCCTCCTCGCCGCCGCGGCCGAACACGAAGGGATCGCCGCCCTTCAGCCGCACCACGCGCCGGCCCTCGCGGCCGAGGCGGACCAGCAGCGCGTTGATCTCGGCTTGCGGCATGCTGTGGTTGCCGCAGGCCTTGCCGGCGAAGACCAGTTCCGCGTCCCGGCGCGCGCGGTCCAGGATCGCGGGATCGACCAGGCGGTCGTGGACGATGACATCGGCCTCGCCGATCAGGCGCAGCGCCTTGACGGTCAGCAATTCGGGATCGCCTGGACCGGCGCCGACCAGATAGACGCGGCCGGCCGGGGTGCCAACGCGCGGCAGGTCTGCCGCTGCCAGCTCGTGCGCCAGCGCGGCCGCAGCCTCGGCCGAGCGGCCCGCGAGGGCGAGCTGGCCGGTACGGCCTTCGATCAAGCGGCGATACAGGCGCCGCCGCTCGCCGGGCTGCGGCGCGGCGCGGCGGATGCGCTCGCGCGCGCGGCCGAGCAGGGATGCGACGGCACCAAAGCCGGCCGGAATCGCCGCCTCGACGCGGCGGCGCAGATGCTGCGCCAGCATCGGCGCGGCGCCGGCGGTGGAGATCGCGACGGTGACCGGATCGCGGTCGACCACCGCACCCATGACGAAGGTGCCGAGATCGGCGCGGTCGACCACGTTGACCGGCTTGCCGTGCGAGTTGGCGAGTGACGCGGCCGCGGCGTCGGTCCCGGCATCGCCGGTCGCCACGAAGACCAGCGCGGCGTCGCGCAGGTCGTCGGTAGCAAGCTTCGCGACGCGCCGAAGCCGCGCCCCGGCGGTGGCGGCCAGCGCAGCCTTGGCATCGGCCGCCGCGCTCGTGCCGACCACCACCACGATGCGGCCCCTGACGTCGTGGAAAGCCGGAAGATGCCGCATCAGGCCACCGCCTTCTGTTTCGATTCGGCGATCAGTCCGCGCAGCTCGGGCAGGCAGGAGCCGCAATTGGTGCCGCAGCCGAGCCGCTCGCCCAGCGCCTCGACAGTCATCGCGCCGGCGCCGACCGCCTCGCGGATGCGATTCTCGCCGATGCCGAAGCAGACGCAGATGGAGCGGCCGGCGCTCGCGGCCTCGGCGCCGGCGCGGCCGGCCAGCAGGCGCAGCCGATCCGGGCCGGTCAGCGCCTCGGCCTCGAATTGCTGCATCAGCCAGTCGCGGTCATGCGGCTCCGGCTCGCGGGCGAGGAACAGGCATGCTTCCAGCCGGTCGCCGTCGAACCAGGCGGCACGCAGGCGGCGGCCGGTGCGGTCGTGCACCTCCAGGTTCGGCCGCATTGCGGCGATCTGGTCGGCCAGAATCGCGAAGGCCGCGTCGATCGGCGTATCCCCGGCGACTTCGTAGCGACGACAGGACGAGCCAACGGCGTCCACCCAATAGGGCAGATCGAGGCCGAGGCGCCGCCGGGTCAGGATCAGACCTGACCATGCCGTCGGCAGCGGCGCGACCTGCACCGGCGTGTGCTTCAGCTCCGGCTGGCCAGAGATCGGATCGACCGCCGGATTGCTCACCGCGTTGACGCGCACGCCGCCGGCCAGGGCGTCGGTCCAGTGCATCGGCGCGAATACCTCGCCGCGGCGCATGCCCGGCTCGGCCAGCACGCGATGCACCGAGCTGCCCCAGCGGCTGGTCAGCCGGGCGAGCGATCCCGGGACCAGACCGCGCGCCGTGATGTCGTCGGGGTGCATTTCCAGCAGCGGCTCCGGCCGGTGCCGCGACAGGCGCGGCGACTTCGCGGTGCGCGTCATGGTGTGCCACTGATCGCGCAGGCGGCCGGTATTCAGCACCAGCGGATGCTCGCCCGACGTGGCCTGCATCGGCGGCCGCGCGCCGGCGGCGATGAAGCGGGCACGGCCGTCGGCGGTATAGAACCGCCCGTCCGCGAAGGGCCGCGCCATCTTGCGCGCCGCCGGCGCCGGCCATTGCACCGGCGCGAAGCGGGCGTAGTCCGTGTCGCTCAGGCCGGCGAGGCCGCCCAGGTCGAGATCGCGCGTTCCGCCGTTCTCGAACGCGGTCAGGGCGGCATGCTCGCGGAAGATCGATGCCGGGCCGTCGAAGGCAAAGGCCTTGCCGTGGCCGAGCCGCTGCGCCACCTGGGCGACGATCCACCAATCGGCCCGCGCCTCGCCGGGCGGCAGCAGGAACGGCGCCTGGCGGGAAATGCGGCGCTCCGAATTGGTGACCGTGCCTTCCTTCTCACCCCAGGCCAGTGCCGGCAGACGCACATGGGCGAGGCGCGCGGTGTCGGTGTCGCGCTCGCAATCGGAAACGACGACGAACTCGCAAGTGCCAAGCGCGCGGCGCACCGCGTCCGCTTCCGGCAGGCTGACCGCCGGATTGGTCGCCATGATCCAGATCGCCTTGATCTTGCCGGCGCCGACAGCGCGGAACATGTCGACCGCCTTCAGGCCGGGCCTGGCGGCGAGATTCGGTGCCTGCCAGAAGCGGCGCAGCTTGTCGTGGTCGCCGGGCCGCTCGAAGTCGAGATGCGCCGCCAGCATGTTGGCGAGCGCGCCGACCTCGCGGCCGCCCATCGCATTCGGCTGGCCGGTAATGGAGAAGGGGCCCATGCCCGCTTTGCCGATCCGCCCGGTGGCGAGATGGCAATTGATGATGGCGTCGACCTTGTCGACGCCGGACGAGGACTGGTTGACCCCCTGGCTCCACAGGGTGACGACGCGCTCCGTCGCCAGGAAGCCGGCGTAGAAGCGCTGCAGGTCGGCGACCGGAAGGTCACAGGTGCGCGCGACGGCGGCGAGGTCGGGCGCATCGCGCCGCGCGGTGGCCAGAGCCTGCTCGAAATTCACCGTGTGGCGTCGGACAAAGCACTCGTCGACCGCGCCGGCCTCGACGATCGCGGCGAGCAGGCCGTTGAACAAGGCCACATCGCTCCCGGGCTTCAAGGCGAGATGCAGGTCGGCGATATCGTTGGTCGCGGTGGCGCGCGGATCGATGTTGACGACCTTGAGCGCGGGCCGCTTCGCCTTCGCCGCCGCGAGGCGCTGGAACAGCACCGGGTGGCACCAGGCGAGGTTGGATCCGACCAGCACGACGAGGTCCGCCGCCTCGAGATCGCTGTACTGCACCGGCACCAGGTCGGCCCCGAAGGCACGCTTGTGGCCGGCGACCGACGACGCCATGCAGAGGCGCGAATTGCTGTCGATATTCGCCGTACCGATGAAGCCTTTGATCAGCTTGTTGGCGACGTAGTAGTCCTCGGTCAGCAGCTGGCCGGAGACGTAGAAGGCGACGGAATCGGGACCATGCTTCGCGACGGTGTCGCGAAATCCCTCCGCCACCCGATCCAGCGCCGCGTCCCAACTCACGCGCGCGTCGCCGATCTCCGGATGCAGCAGCCGCGTCGCCAGGCCGAGCGTCTCGCCCAGGGCAGCACCCTTGGAGCAGAGCCGGCCGAAATTGGCGGGATGATCGGGATCGCCGGCGATCGCGGCACCGCCTCTGCCGTCCGGTACCGCCAGCACGCCGCAGCCGACCCCGCAATAGGGGCAGGTGGTGCGGGTGGCGGGCGGCGTGCCGTGCATCGCTTCAGGCCGCTGTCCGGCCGGGCCAGGCGAGGAGAACGCGGCCCTGCTCCAGCTTGACGGCGATGGTGCGGGTGCAGCCCTGGTCGGCGCCCTGCGCTTCGCCGGTGGCGAGATCGATCACCCAGTTGTGCAGCGGGCAGGTGACGCTGGTCCCTTGCACGATGCCCTGCGACAGCGGGCCCTGCTTGTGCGGGCACTTGTCGTCGAGGGCATAGAGCTTGTCGTCCATGGTGCGGAACACCGCGATGTCGCCGCGTGCCGTCTTCACCACGCGGGCGCCGCGCTTCGGGATGTCGTCGAGGCGGCCGATCTCGATCCACTCGACGCCCGGCTTCGCATCGCCGGGTCTCTCCGCGGGAGCCGCGCTCATGACCCGCTCCATCACTCCGCCGCCTGCGCGATGCGCAGGTCGGCGATCGGCGTGAACTCGTGCGCGAAGGCGCCTTGCGCGCGCTGGGCCCAGGGATCGACCTGGGCGTATCTCTGCGCCGCGACGAAGCGGGCGTGGAGCGCGCGGCGGCGCTCGCCATCCTCGACGATCTGCTGCTTCACGCTGTCGAGGCCGACGCGCTTGACCCATTTGTGGATGCGGTCGAGGTAATGCGCCTGCTCGCGATAGAGCTGCATCACGGCGCCGGTATGTTCCAGCACTTCCGCCTCGGTCGCGACCTTGCAGAGCAGGATGGTTTGCTTGACCTCCAGGCCCGCCGCGCCGGCGATGTGGAATTCGTAGCCGGAATCGACGCAGACGATACCGATATCCTTCACCGTCGCCTCGGCGCAGTTGCGCGGGCAGCCGGAGACGGCGAGCTTCACCTTGTGCGGCGTCCAGCTGCCCCAGGTGAACTTCTCGATCCGGATGCCGAGCCCGGTCGAATCCTGGGTGCCGAAGCGGCACCACTCGCTGCCGACGCAGGTCTTCACCGTACGCAATGCCTTGCCATAGGCGTGCCCCGAGACCATGCCGGCGGCGTTCAGGTCGGCCCACACGCCGGGCAGGTCCTCCTTCTTGACGCCCAAGAGGTCGATGCGCTGGCCGCCGGTCACCTTGACGGTCGGGATGTCGTACTTGTCCGCCACGTCGGCGATGGCGCGCAGCTCCTTGGCCGAGGTCACGCCGCCCCACATGCGCGGCACCACGGAATAGGTACCGTCCTTCTGGATGTTGGCGTGGGCGCGCTCGTTGATGAAGCGCGACTGGCTGTCGTCGACATACTCACCGGGCCAGCTCGCGATCAGGTAGAAGTTGAGTGCCGGGCGGCACTTGGCGCAGCCGCAGGAGGTCTTCCATTCGAGTTCCTGCATGACGGCCGGGATCGACTTCATCTGCTTGGCCACGATCAGTCGGCGCACCTCGTCATGGCCGAGATCGGTGCAGCCGCACATGCCCTTCACCTCGGCGGGCTGGTACTCGCCGCCGAGCGTCAAGCCGATCAGCTGCTCGACCAGGCCGGTGCAGGAGCCGCAGGAGGCCGAGGCCTTGGTGACGGCGCGCACCTGTTCCAGGCTGGTCAGTCCCTGAGCCGTGATGGCGCCGGTGATCTTGCCCTTGCACACGCCGTTGCAGCCGCAGATCTCCGCCGCGTCAGGCAGCGCTGCAACGGCGGCCGGAGGGTCCAGCTTGCCGCCCCCGGCGAAGGCCTGGCCGAAGATCAGGCTCTCGCGCAGCTCGGCGATGTCGGCGCCTTCGCGCAGCAGCTGGAAGAACCAGGCGCCGTCGCTGGTATCGCCATAGAGCACGGCGCCGATGATGCGGTTCTCCTTCAGCACCAGGCGGCGGTAGACGCCGCGGGCGGCATCGCGCAGCACCACCTCCTCGCGGTCCTTTGCCTCGGCGAAGTCGCCGGCGGAGAACAGGTCGATGCCGGTGACCTTGAGCTTGGTCGCCGTGACCGAGCCGCGATAGGCGGCCTCGTCGCCGGCCAAGGTCCGGCCCAGCACGCCGGCCATGTCGTAGAGCGGGGCGACCAGGCCATAGGCGATGCCGCGATGCTCGACGCACTCGCCGAGCGCGAAGATGTCGGGATCGGAGCTGCGCATCTGGTCGTCGACCACGATTCCGCGGTTGACATTGAGGCCGGCTTCCTTGGCGAGTGCGGCATTGGGGCGGATGCCGACCGCCATCACCACCAAACTGGCCGGCAGCCGCGTGCCGTCGTCGAGCTCGACCGCCTCCACCCTGCCGTTGCCGGCGATCGCCTTGGTGTTGGCACCGGTCAGAACCTTGATGCCACGCTCCTCGATGTTCTTTTTTAACAGGTAGCCGGCGGCGGGATCGAGCTGGCGCTCCATCAAAGTCGGCATCAGATGCACGACGGTGACGTCCATGCCCTGCTCGTTGAGGCCGGCCGCCGCCTCCAGGCCGAGCAGGCCGCCGCCGATCACGACGGCGTTGCCGCGCGCCTTCGCCGCCAGGATCATGGCGTCGACGTCGTCGAGGTCGCGGTAGGTCAAGACGCCCGGCAGGTTGGCGCCCGGCACCGGGATGATGATCGGCACCGAGCCGGTCGCGATCACCAATTTATCGTAAGGCTCGACATGGCCGGTATTGGTGGTGATCGTCTTCGCCGCACGGTCGATCTGGGTGACCCGCACGCCCTTGTGCAGCATGATCTCGTGGCCGATGTACCAGCCGTCGCCGTGGATCACGATCTCTTCGTACTTCTTCTCGCCCGACAGCACCGGCGACAGCATGATGCGGTCGTAGTTCACCCGCGGCTCGGCGTTGAAGATGGTGATCTGGTAGCGGTCCGGCGCCAGTTCGAACAGCTTTTCCAGCATGCGGCCCGGCGCCATGCCATTGCCGATGATGACGAGGCGTTCCCGCATGGTGGCGCTTCCCTCCATCACGCTGCCGACTTGGCGGCCGCCGGCTTGGCGGTGGCGCCGTGTTCGTACTCGTCGAGGAAGGAAAGCAGCTCCTCGCGGTACTGGTAGTAGCGGGGATGGTCGAGCAGGGCGCGGCGTGTGCGCGGCCGCGGGATGTCGACCTCCATGATCTTGCCGATGCGGGCATTCGGGCCGTTGGTCATCATCACCACGCGGTCGCCGAGCAGGATCGCCTCGTCGACATCGTGGGTGACGCAGATCGCGGTGACCTGGGTGCGGGTCCAGACCTCCATCAGCACCTGCTGCAGATCCCAGCGGGTCAGGCTGTCCAGCATGCCGAACGGCTCGTCGAGCAGCAGCAGCTTGGGCGACAGCGCGAAGGCGCGGGCGATGCCAACGCGCTGGCGCATGCCGTTGGAGAGCTCCGCCGCGCGCTTGCGCATCGCATCGCCCAGGCCGACCCGGTTGAGGTAGTAGGTGACGACGTCCTCGCGCTCCTGGCGGCTCGCCTTCGGATAGACGCGATCGACGCCGACGGCGACGTTCTCCGCCGCGGTCAGCCAGGGGAACAGCGACGGCGCCTGGAACACGACCGCGCGGTCCGGCCCGGCGGCGGAAACCTCGCGCCCCTCCAGCAGCACGCCGCCGGAGGAGATCTCGTTGAGCCCCGCCGCCATCGACAGCACGGTGGACTTGCCGCAACCGGAATGGCCGATCAGCGAGACGAACTCGCCCTTGCGCATCTTCAGGTCGAAGCCGTCGACCACGGTCAGCGGCCCCTTCGGCGTCGGATAGGTCTTGCGCACCTGGGAGAACTCGACGAAGCGCGCCTCGATCGGGCTCTCCGCCGCCTCGCGATAGGCCTTGGGCGGCGGGCCGGCGAAGCTGATCGGCACGACGTTCGGCAGCTCGACGCCCTCGTTCGCCGCGGCGCGCGTGAGGCCGACATCCATCAGGTTCTGGGTGATGGCGGCGCGCAGCCGCTTGAACTCGGCATCGTGGTTGATGGCCGCGCGGTCGCGCGGCCTGGGCAGGTTGACGCGGAATTCGGCCCCGAGCGTCGCGTTCGGCCCCGGATTGAGCAGCACGATGCGGTCGGCGAGCAGGATCGCCTCGTCGACGTCGTTGGTGACCAGCACGACCGTCTTCCTGTCCTGCGACCAGATCTGCTCGATCTCGTCCTGCAGCTTGGCGCGAGTCAGTGCGTCGAGCGCCGAGAGCGGCTCGTCGAGCAGCAGGATCTCCGGGCTCATGGCGAGCGCCCGCGCGACGGCGACGCGCTGGCGCATGCCGCCGGAAAGCTCGGCCGGCCGCCGGTCGACGGCATGGCTCAGGCCCACCATCTCGATATAGCGACGCGTGCGTTCGGCGCGTTCGGCCCCGCTCTCCCCGCCGAACACGGCATCGACCGCGAGCGCGACATTGCCCTCGACGGTGAGCCAGGGCATCAGCGAGTACGACTGGAACACCACGCCGCGCTCCGGCCCCGGCTCGGTCACCGGCTTGCCCCTGAAGGTGACGGTGCCGGCATTCGGCGCCGTCAGGCCCGCCATCAGCGAGATCAAGGTCGTCTTGCCGGAGCCGGAAAAACCGACGATGGCAACGAACTCGCGCTCCTGGATGGCGAGCGAGACGTCGCGCAGGACCTCGGTCCGGTTGGCGCCGTCGCCATACGACTTGCAGACCTTGTCGAGGATCAGGATCGCCATGGCGCCCTCTACCGGCTGGTCGAGTGGGTGAAGCCCGCCTGCAAGGCCAGCATCACGCGGTCGAGCAGGAAGCCGATCAGGCCGATGGTCAGCACCGCGACCATGATCTTGGCGAGCGAGGCGGAAGAGCCGTTCTGGAATTCGTCCCAGACGAATTTCCCGAGGCCCGGATTCTGCGCCAGCATCTCGGCCGCGATCAGCACCATCCAGCCCACGCCGAGCGAGAGGCGAAGCCCGGTGAAGATCAGCGGCAGCGCCGAGGGCAGCACGAGACGCACCACCTTGGTCGGCCAGCTGAGCCGGAGCACGCGGCTGACATTGACCAGGTCGCGGTCGATTGTGGCGACGCCGAGCGCGGTGTTGATCAAAGTCGGCCAGAGCGAGCACAGCGTGACCGTGATGGCCGAATTGAGGAACGACTTGGAAACCGTCGGGTCGTCGCTGACATAGAGCGCGCTCACCACCATGGTGACGATCGGCAGCCAGGCGAGCGGCGAAACCGGCTTGAACACCTGCACCAGCGGGTTGAGCGCGGCATTGAACGTGCCGGACAATCCGCTCAACACGCCGAGCGGCACCGCGATCACGGCGGCGAGCAGGAAGCCGGCGAATACCGTCTTCAGGCTGGTGACGATCTGGTCGAAGAAGGTCGGCTTGCCCGTATAGGGGCGGGTCCTCACCTCCGCCTTCGGGTCCTTGGCCAGAATGTCGGCATTGCGCTTCTCCTGGCGCACGAAGAAGGCGGTTTCCTTGTCGCGCTCGGCTATGTGATCGGCATAGAGCACGCCGACCTGCTCCCACACCTGCGCCGGGCCGGGCAGGGCGCCGAGGCTGGTCTGCACCCGCGGCGCCAGCGCGCCCCAGGCCAGGATGAAGGCGACGATGGCCGTCATCGGGATGCCGAGCAGGCGCCAGACCTCCTTCCCCTGCGCCCTCGCATTGTCGCCGGCGGCGATCCGCATCAGCGGCACGGCGAAGCCGAGTCCCAGCAGGTTGAGATATGGCGCCGAGCGGTTGATGCGGGTGAAGAGCCGCTCGCGCTGTTCGGCACGCCGCTGGGCGGCCTCGGGCGCGACACCTTCGCTCGCGTTGGTGATCATGGTCATGACGCGGTCCTTCACTCGCCCGGCGATGGGCTATCGGGAGCTTGCCTACTGGGTCACCTTGGCGCCGGCGACGCGCTGCTCGCCCTTCAGCCCGATGGCGAACTTGCCGAGGTATTCGTTCGGCTTGCGGCCGTCGTATTCGACGCCGTCGATGAACTCCGCGGTCGGCGCGCGATAGCCGTCGGTCTTCCAGGGGAAGTCCTCCGGCTTCGCCTTGCCCTCGTCGACCAGCGCCTTGGCCGCCTTCAGGTAGATGTCCGGGCGGTACACGCTCTTCGCCACTTCGGCGTACCAGCCGTCGGCCTTGGGCTCGGCGATCTGGCCCCAGCGGCGCATCTGCGTCAGGTACCAGACGGCGTCGGAGTAGTAGGGATAGGTCGCGTAGTGCCGGAAGAAGACGTTGAAGTCCGGCACGTCGCGCTTGTCGCCCTTCTCGTATTCGAAGGTGCCGGTCATCGAATTGGCGATCACCTTGGCATCGGCGCCGACATATTCGGGCTTGGACAGGATCTGCACCGCCTTGGCGCGGTTGGCGTTGTTGTTGGCGTCGAGCCACATGCCGGCGCGGATCAGCGCCTTGGTGACGGCGACCGCGGTGTTCGGCCGCTTCTCGGCGAACTCGGCGGTGATGCCGAACACCTTCTCCGGATTGTTCTTCCAGATCTCGTAATCGGTGATCACCGGGACGCCGATGCCCTTGAACACCGCCTGCTGGTTCCACGGCTCGCCGACGCAATAGCCGAGGATGGTGCCGGCCTCCATGGTGGCCGGCATCTGCGGCGGCGGCGTCACCGACAGCAGCACGTCGGCCATGATCTGACCGCTGATATCGGTGGTCGAATAGAAGCCGGGATTGAGGCCGCCGGCGGCGAGCCAGTAGCGCAGCTCGTAATTGTGGGTGGAGAGCGGGAAGACCATGCCCATGTTGAAGGGCTTGCCCTCGGCCTTGAGCTTCTGCACCACCGGCCTCAGCGCATCGGCCTTGATCGGGTGCACCGGCTTGCCGTCGGCACCCATCGGCACGTGCTTCTTCATCTCCTCCCAGACGGCGTTCGACACCGTGATGCCGTTGCCGTTCAGGTCCATGGAAAACGGCGTGACGACATGCGCCTTGGTGCCGAAGCCGATGGTGGCGCCGAGCGGCTGGCCCGCCAGCATGTGGGCGCCGTCGAGCTCGCCGGTGATGACCCGGTCGAGCAGCACCTTCCAGTTCGCCTGCGCCTCCAGCGTGACGTAGAGGCCTTCATCCTCGAAGTAGCCGAGCTCCTTGGCGATGGCGAGCGGCGCCATGTCGGTCAGCTTGATAAAGCCGAACTTCAGCTCGTCCTTCTCCAGCTTGCCGGCGGCTTGTGCGACCGGCGCATGCGCCGCGATCAGCGCTGCCGCGCCGAGTCCGGCGAGCAGCAGGCCGCGCCTTGTGGCGGCGGGAACAACACCGCCTTTCAACTTCTCCCGATACGACATCGAAGACTCCTTTCCGCTGATCGGGCCCTTGTGCTCGGGCCGTATGGTCATGCCTTGAGGGATTGGTGACTGCCGGCCGCCGCATCGGCGGCGTCGGGATCGAACACGGCGCCGTCGCAGAACCGGTCGGCACCCATCGGGATCGGCGCGGCGGCGAGCGGCCACGCGCTGCCATGTATGCCTTCGGCCTTGCGGTCGATCGCCGGACAGGCGACGCCCAGCGCCGTCGTCACCGCGCGGTAGATGTCGGGGCGGTAGACGGTCGCCGCGACGGCGCGGATGTCGACTTCGGGCCCGATCTGGCCCCAACGCCGCATCTGCGCCAGCGTCCATTCCGCGTGGCTGAGCCAGGGAAAGTTCGCGGCGTGCTGATGAAAGACCAGAAGCCCGGGCGCGGGTCGCGGCGCCTCTCCGGCGGCGGGCCGGATCCAGCCTTCATAGGCCGGTGCCAGCATCTCGGCCGGCATGTCGACGAACGCCTTGCGCGCCATCAGCTCGGCCGTCGCCGGCCCGTTGCCCGGCTGGTCCAGCCAGCGGCAGGCGGCGATCAGCGCCGCGATCAGCGCGGCATGCGTGTTCGGGCAGCTTTCCGCGAAGTCGCGCGTCACGCCCAGCACCTTTTCGGGATGATGCGACCAGATGGCGTTGGACAGCAGCGCCACGCGCCCGATGCCGAGCTCGGCGGCGCGCTGGTTCCACGGCGCGCCGACGCAGAAGCCGTCGATATGGCCGGCTTCCAGGCGTGCCACCATCAGCGGCGGCGGCACCACGGCGAAGGCGACGTCGCGGTCCGGCGCGATGCCGTGGCTCGCCAGCCAATAGCGCAGCAGGTAGTTGTGCGAGCTGAACGGGAACACGACGGCGAAGGTCAGTGCCGGTTCGCCGGCGGCGCGGCGCCTTTCGACGACCTGCTTGAGCGCGGCGCCGAGACTGGCGGGCGATCCCTCATCCACCAGGCCGGTCGCCACCGCCGCCTGCCACAGGGCGTTCGAGAAGGTGATGCCGTTGCCGTTCAGGTTCAGCGACAGCGCGGTCACCATCGGCCGCGACAAGCCGCCGAGGCCGAGCGTCGCGGCGATCGGCAGCGCCGCCAGCATGTGGGCGCCGTCCAATGTGCCCACTGCGACCTTGTCGCGGATATTGGCCCAGGACGGCTCGGCCGACAGCGTGACGTCGAGGCCGAAGCGAGCGAACAGCCCATGCGCGCGGGCGACCACGAGCGGCGCGCAATCGCTCAGCGGGACGAAGCCCAGGGTCAATTTCGGCTTCTCGATGCCCTGCTTCTCGATTCCCGGTCCGGATGTCGGTTCAGCCATCACGCTCGACCTCACAGGCAACAAAAAAGGCGCCGCAGGCAGCGCAGTCCGAAGACCGCTCAACCTGGACGCCATCGTCCGTTTGAAACCGTCGTTGGTTTCCGCTCTCCCGTTCCGAATGGCCGCCATTGGCCGTTCCGGGATCGCACGCCTCTCTTAGCAATCCGCGTGCCAAGACGCAGACAAACGTCCCGGCGCCGCGAGCCGACAAGAAAGCGTCAGAGTTTCAGTGTCTTCCAGGAATTATCGATAGGTCAACGAAGCTTGCCTATTCCTTGTGCAGTGCACAATGGACCGGCAGGTTAATGCTGCACTGCCGCACAGACGCGCAGCGAGTCAGCTGTCGCGGCCCAGGATCTCCGACACGGCGATGACCTGATCGGCGATCTCGCCGATCCGCTTGCCCTTGTCCATGGCGAGCTTGCGCAGCGCCTTGAAGGCGGCGTCCTCGTTCAGCCCGCGCTCGCGCATCAGGATGCCCTTGGCCTTCTCGATCGACTTCCGCTCCTTCAGGCTGGCGCGGGTGCGCTCCAGCTCCTCGCGCAGGCCCATATAGGTGCGGAACCGCGCGATCGCGACGTCCAGGATTGGCTTCACCCGCTGCGGGTCCAGGCCGGCGATGATGTAGGCGGAAACGCCGGCTTCGATGGCCTCTTTGGTAGCCGCTTCATCCGACTGGTCGACGAACATGACGACCGGCCGGGGCCGTTCGCGGGTGATCTCCCGCATGCTCTCCAGCACGTCGCGGCTCGGGCTGTCGACATCGATGATAATCACGTCGGCGCCGATCTCGGCGACGCGCGCCGGCAGGTCCTCGGTCCCGGCGATCAGCAGAGGGCGCGGGAATCCGGCCTGGGCGAGGGCGGTCTGCACCGCCTCGGCTCGCGCGGCATTGTCGTCCACCAGCAGGATCTTCACGTTCCCAAAGCCCGGTCATGTCCTGATCGACCCGGCGCCGCGGCGCGGCGCAAGCCAAGCTGCTGCAATCGGCATACCACCCGGTGGCGACCGCGTTAACGAAATGGCGGCGGCGGGGCATCGCGCGCGCGCGCATCTCCCTTTAGTCTTGCGCTGCGGAGAAGATCTCGAAGGACGATGGTGCGGTGATCGACAAGCTTTACCCCAATGCGGCGGCGGCGCTGGAAGGGCTACGCGACGGGGCGACCGTGCTGATCAGCGGCTTCGGCGATGCCGGGGTGCCGTTCGCCCTCTGCCTTGCCGTGCTGGAGACCGGCGCTCGCGACCTGACGGTGGTGGCCAACAATGCGGGCTTCGCCGGCAAGGGCGTGGCGGCGCTGATCGATGCCGGCCGGGTCGCCCGGATCATCTGCAGCTTCCCGCGCAGCGAGCCCGATTCTCCCTTCGTGCGGCAGTACAAAGCGGGCCGGATCGCGCTCGAACTCGTGCCGCAGGGCACGCTGGGCGAGCGCATGCGTGCCGCCGGTGCCGGCATCGCCGGCTTCTATACCCGCGTCTCCGCCGGCACCCGCCTCGCGGAAGGCAAGGAAATGCGCGAGATCGATGGGCATCAGCACGTTTTGGAACGGCCGCTGAGAGGCGATTTCGCCCTGGTGCGGGCGGAGAAAGCCGACCGCTGGGGTAACCTCGTCTTCCGCAAAGCGGCGCGCAATTTCGGGCCGGTGATGGCGACTGCGGCCGACATCACTGTGGTGGAAGTCGCCGAATGCGTGGAGAACGGTGCACTGGATCCGGAAGCGGTGGTGACTCCGTCCGTCTATGTCGACCGTATCGTGGTGACCGGTCCGGGCGGCCCTCGCTAGGTCAGGCTGCGCGGCGCAGCGGCGCGCCGGTCTTCGCTTCCAGTTCCCCCAGGCTCATTCCCGGCGCCATGTCGCGCACTACGAAGCCATCCGCGCCGACGTCCAGCACGGCGAGATCGGTGTAGATGCGGTGCACCGCGCGCGCGGCGGTCAGCGGATAGCGGCAGCTTTCGACCAAGCGCGGCTCGCCCTTCTTGGTGACGTGCTCCATCATGATCCAGACATGCTTGGCGCCGACCGCGAGATCCATGGCGCCGCCGACGCCGGGCGGCATCGAATTATCGTCCACCGTCCAGTTGGCGAGGTCGCCGCCGGCCGAGACCTCGAAGGCGCCCAGCACGACGAGGTCGAGATGCCCGCCGCGGATCATCGCGAAGGAATCCGCGTGGTGGAAGAAGGCGCCGCCCGGCAGCAGGGTGATCGGCTGCTTGCCGGCATTGATCAGGTCGAGATCCGCCGCGTTGTCGCCGGGCTTGGGGCCCATCCCCAGGATGCCGTTCTCGCTGTGCAGCACGATCTCGCGGTCGGGCGGCAGGTGATTGGCGATCAGGGTCGGCAGTCCGATACCGAGATTGACGTACCAGCCATCCGGGATGTCGCGCGCGATGCGCGCGGCGAGCTGGTCCCGTGTAAAGCCCTTGCTCATCCGCCGTTCCCTCTCGGAGCCATTCCGGCTACAGACTAGCCGCCCGGCCGCCCGACCGGAATGCCGCCCGCCAGCCACCGTGACGAGCCATGACCCACGTTTTCCACCGCGACGCCCGCCTGGACCCGCCGATCGCCGTCAAGGGCGACGGCATCTACATCATCGACCGCGACGGCAAGCGCTATCTCGACGCTTCCGGCGGTGCGGCGGTGTCCTGCCTCGGCCACAGCCACCCCAAGGTGATCGAGGCGGTGCGCCGGCAGGTCGGCGAGCTCGCCTATGCCCATACCTCGTTCTTCTCCACCGAGGTGGCGGAGCGGCTGGCCGACCGGCTGATCGCCGATGCGCCGCCCGGAATCGGCCGGGTCTATTTCGTCTCCGGCGGGTCGGAGGCGATGGAAGCGGCGATGAAGATGGCCCGGCAATACCATGTCGAGCGCGGCGAGCCGGAGCGCCGCCACATCATCGCCCGCTGGCAGAGCTATCACGGCAACACGCTCGGCGCGCTGGCGGTCGGTGGCAACCGGGCGCGCCGCGCCACCTATGCGCCGTTGCTGATCGAGGTGCCGCACATCTCGCCCTGCTACGCCTATCGCGACCGCCGCGACGACGAGACGGAGGCGCAGTACGGGCTTCGCGTCGCCGACGAGCTGGAGGCGGAGATCCAGCGCCTCGGGCCGAAGACGGTTGCCGCCTTCGTGGCCGAGACGGTGGTCGGCGCGACGCTCGGCGCTGTTCCGCCGGTGCCGGGCTACTTCAAGCGCATCCGCGAGATCTGCGACCGCTACGGCGTGCTGCTGATCCTCGACGAGGTGATGTGCGGCATGGGCCGCACCGGCACCTTGCACGCCTGCGAGCAGGAAGGCATCGCGCCCGACCTGATGACGGTGGCCAAGGGCCTCGGCGCTGGCTATCAGCCGATCGGCGCGGTGCTGGTGGCCGCCCGCGTGTTCGAGGCCTTCCGTGACGGCACGGGCGCGTTCCAGCACGGTCATACCTATCTCGGTCATCCGGTCGCCTGCGCCGCGGCCTTGGCCGTGCAGGACGCAATTCGGGAGGAAAACCTGCTCGCCAAGGTGCGTCAGACCGGTGAGGCGCTGCAACATGCGCTGGTCGAACGCTTCGGCAATCACCCGCATGTCGGGGATATCCGCGGCCGCGGCCTGTTTGTCGGACTTGAGCTGGTCGCCGACCGCGCCAGCAGGAAGCCCTTCGATTCGTCCCGAAAGCTGCATGCTCGGATAAAGCGGGAGGCAATGGCCCGTGGACTTGCCTGCTATCCAATGGGTGGCACGGCGGACGGCGAATCAGGCGATCACGTCTTGCTGGCCCCACCTTTCATAACTTCGTTAATAGAGGTTAATGAAATTGTCGAGCGTTTGGGAGACTCGGTGGACGCGGCCCTCAGCTTGTGAAGCGAGCCAATTTGGAACTAACAATAGTGGGAATTGCCTCGGCCTGACGCTAAATATCGTTAACTTAACATTCCTTAATACAATTGTGCCCTGGCAGACACTATAGCTCGTAACCCGCTCAACCATTTCGGCCTATGACGCCAGGACTATTGTGGCGACTATCAATCTATGCTTAATAATTAGTTACCAGACCTAGGGGGCGATTTTTCCGAGGCGCTGGGGGGGCAAAGTTCAACCGGGGGTTTACCCGTGGGGCGCCTTGAGCGAGTGAGTGCGTACGAGGAGCTGAAGGGGGGGCAAGGCCGCAGGGTGTACTACCGCCCGGAGCGGTTTCTGGCCGACCAGATCTACGGACGGGTGCCGCCGGTTGCAGAGGTCGGGGGCACGATGCACACTATCCTCGATCTCAGCATGAGCGGCATCGCCGTCCTGGTCGATGACAGAACCGAACCGCTGCGGTTCCCGATCGGCGAGGATCTGCCGCTCAAGATCAGGTTTTCGGACCGCGTCTTCTACGACGGCCGCGGGAAGGTGATCCGCTACGAGACCAATGCCTTCCGCCCCAAGCTCGCCCTGCAACTCACCCGCGGCTATCTCGACGTGCCGGGTTCGGTCCGCCTGCACCGCGAAGTGGCGCTGCGCAGCGCGCTGACCCAAGGCACCTCCGGGCGGCTGGCCCGGGTCGACCCGCAATATCGCATGCTGACCGCGGACGTCGTTCACCTGTTGCGCAGCCTGCGTTCCGTGCTCGCCGAGCAGAAGGCCGCGGCACCCGGCGCGCTCGACGAGTCGCTGATCGACGATACGCTCGCGGCCTGCGAGCGCGACGTGCTGCGCGAATGGCGCAGCCTCTGGCTGCGCGCCAACGAGCTGGTGCAGCCGCTCGAGGACGACCCGGAAGCCAAACTCGCGACCAAGCGCTTCACCGAGCTGACATTGACGCCGGAGTTCCTCGACGGCGCGATATGGCGCCGCTCCTATGAAAAGCCGCTCGGCTATCCGGGCGATTTCGAGGTGATGAACTACGTCTATCGCTGGCGACCGGAAGGCTCGAACAGTTTCGGCCGGCTGGTGCATCGTCTCGGCCTGGATGTCGGCGAGTTCATCGCCTCCCGCATGGTGGCGGTGCAGCACGCGATCACGCGTGAGATCGCGTCGCAGCCGGCGTCGAGCGAGCCGATGCTGATCGCCAATCTTGGTGCGGGGCCGGCCCAGGAAGTGGTCAACGTGCTGCAGATGCCAAAGCTCGAACGGCCGGTGACGTTCGCGCTGATCGATCAGGACCTGGAGGCGCTATCCGCCACCTATGAACGCACCTACCCGCTGACCAAGCGATCGGACAGTCGGGCGGAAGTGCGCTGCCTTCATGTCTCGTTCACCGAACTGTTGCGTTCCGGAAGCCTGTTCCGCCGCCTGCAGCCGCCGGACATGATCTACTCCATCGGCCTTCTCGACTATCTGCCGCAGCGGCGGGCGCGGCGCCTGATCGCGGATCTGATGGAGCAGCTGAGGCCGGGCGGCAAGCTGATGATCGCCAATATGCGGCAATGGCCCGGCTCGATCATATGGCCGCTCGAATACATCGCCGACTGGTCGCTCGTCTACCGGACGGAGAATGAGATGCGCGACCTGGCGGATGGCTTGGATGCCGAATCGGCCGAGATCACGACCGACGACACTAAGCAGGCTTACCTCCTGACCCTGCGCAAGCGCTCCACGGCGAGCTGATCGGGGAAGGGGTCCGGCGAACGGAGAGTCTTGGGGAACGGCGCACGATGTTGGATGCCACACGGCCGCTGAACTACACCGACGACGACGGCCTCATCGCCGCCTCGCGATTCCGTCATGGCCTGCTCTGGCACTTGCAGGACATGGGCAAGAACCTGATCGCGCCGACGATCGGCTTCGTCTTCATGATCGTCGATATCATGCTGGGCCGCGCCACCGCCTTCGAATGGACCCTGCTCGCCGTCTTCATCGTCCTCTCGGGCATCGGCCTGACTGTGGGATTGCATCGGCTGTTCAGCCACGGCGCCTTCGTCCCCACCCGCGGATTCAAGATTCTGCTGGGCGCGCTGGGCAGCATGTGCTGGCAGCGGCCGCTCTTCCTCTGGGTGGTGCGCCACCGGCTGCACCACGGGCATTCCGACCGCAAGGGCGACTATCACTCGCCGCATGTCACCAATGACGGCCGGCCGCTCACCAATCGGCTGCTCGGTTGGGCGCATGCTCATTACGGCTGGCTGCACCTGTACGATCCGCCGGTGATTGCCGGCAGCCCGCTGATCCGCGACCTGGAGCAGGATGCCGATCTGCGCTGGATCGATCGCAACTACTATGTGTTCTTCTGGCTGTCGCTCGCCTTGCCGGCGCTGATTGGCGGCCTCTGGTACGGAACTGTCGAGGGCGCCTTCCGTGGCATGATCTGGGGCGGGCTGGCGCGGCTCTTCCTGTTCTTCAATCTGACCTGGACGATCAACTCGGTGACGCATCTCCTCGGCCGGCGGGCCTATCGCGCCCGCGACGAAAGCCGGAATATCGGCATTCTCGGCTGGCTGTTCTTCGGCGAGGGATATCACAACAACCACCACGCCTTCCCGGCCAGCGCCAAGATGGCGCTGGATCCCTGGCAGTTCGATATCGGCTGGCAGATCATCCGGCTGGCCCGCGCCCTCGGCCTGATCGTGTCGATACGGCCGCTGCCGAGCGAGGCGCAGCTTGCGGCCAAGCGCGTCCGGCCGGGCGAAGCCGTGCGGTCACTTGCCGATCCCGCCGGCGAACTCTGATCCTGAATTGGGCGGTGGGCGCTTGCCTATTCGGCGGCGCTGGAAACGAGCAGCATCGTATCCGATTCCTGGCCGACCAGGCGATGGCGCGGCAGGCGCACCTTGACCGCGGTCCCGATGCCGAGCTCGCTTTCGAGCTTCAGGGAGCCGCCATGCAGCTCGGCGATCTTCTTGGCCAGCGGCAGGCCGAGCCCGGTGCCGTGGTGCCGGCGGGCATACACGCCTTCCACCTGAACGAACGGCTCCAGTACCCGATCCAGATGCTCGCGCGCGATGCCGATGCCGGTATCGCGGATCTCCAGCACCAGATAGCCCGGATCCTTGTCGTGCAGCAGGACGTTCACGGCACCGCCGCGCGGGGTGAACTTCACCGAGTTCGAAGCGAGGTTCAGGACCAGCTGGCTCAGCAGCCGCTTGTCGGCGCGGAAGCGCCAGGTGTCGCGCGAAATGTCGTAGGAGAGCCGGACGCCGTTCTCGGCCGCCTGCTGGCGCAGCATGCGCAAGGCGCCGTCGATGATCTCGCTGAGATCGACCACCTCTTCTTCGATCTCCAGCATGTTCGCTTCGGCCTTCGAGAGGTCGAGAATGTCGTTGATGATTTCGAGGAGGTGGGTCGAGCTCGCGTGGATGTCGCCGACGTAGTTGTTGTAGCGGTCGGAGCCGAGCGGGCCGAACAGCTGCAGCTTCAGGACTTCGGAAAAGCCCATGATGGCATTGAGGGGCGTGCGCAGCTCATGGCTCATATTGGCGAGGAAGTCGCTCTTGGCCCGGCTTGCCGCCTGTGCCTCTTCCATCAGCACGATGGAGCGCGACTTCTCCTCTCGCAGCCGCTCGTTGGTCAGAAAATCGCGGCGGACGTAGAACTCCTGCACGTAGGAGCAGAACAGTCCGAAGGCGAGGCCGGTATAGAGGAAGAAGTCGTTGTTGATGAGAAGCCGCGCTTCGATCGGATTGATGACGGTCGCGACCACCTGGTACGAGGTCAGGATCGACAGGCTGATCAGCGACGAATAGAGGAAGTGCAGCCGAATCAGGCTCGAGCAGTACATCACCGAAAGCAGCATGCCGGTGAAATAGAGATGGTTGGTCGGCGGCGGCGCCACCGCGGTCATTGCCACGATGCCGAAGCCGACCAGCATCATGGAGAGCGACAGCAACAGCTGAGCGTGGCGAACGAAGAAGTCGATCGCGTAGGTCGACAGGATGATGGCCAGCAGCGGCGCGCATACGAAGCCGTAGCGGATCAGCCAGACGGTGCTGAGCTGCTCCGGCGGCAGCATGATGTAGTCGAGGATGCCGAAATAGAGATAGACGCTGAATCCGCCGGTAATGGAAAGCCGGATGATGCGGATGACGCGTCTGACTTCCGCTTCGCAGAAGCGGCGCTCGAGGTCGGTATCGAAGAAGCGGAGGCTGATCCGGTTCAGCTGCGACCAGAGGCTCCGCTCGGCGTCGGACTGCTCGGCCGCGCTGCTCATCCCGTACCCGTCCCGTTTCATCGGCAGACTTGATTGCCGGTCTGTCAACAATGCTGGCGCGACGTCCCTAAAGAAGAGTAAAATCAAATAATGTTTGAACGCGGCATCGATACAATAACTTGAGGCCGATGGCCTTCAGACCCATATTGGTTGGGTCGCAGTTTGGAGGAACGCTACATGTGGCTATTCTCCCGCAAGAAGGTCGCAATGCCGTCAGCTGAAGAAGCGCTGCCCGGCCGCGACCGCCCGATCGCCACCGCGGAGCGCCATTTCGTCAACGGCCAGGGGCTGAAGCCGCCCTATCCGGCCGGCGCCGAGCTCGCGATGTTCGGCCTCGGCTGCTTCTGGGGCGCCGAGCGCGCCTTCTGGCAGGCCAAGGGCGTGCTGGTCACCGCGGTCGGCTATGCCGCCGGACTGACGCCGAACCCGACCTACGAGGAGGTCTGCTCGGGCCTGACGGGCCATAACGAGGTGGTCCGGGTGGTGTTCGACCCCAAGGCCCTCAGCTACGAGCAGCTCCTGAAGCTGTTCTGGGAGAGCCACGACCCGACCCAGGGCATGCGCCAGGGCAACGATGTCGGCACCCAGTACCGCTCCGGCATCTACACCTATTCCGATGCCCAGAAGGCGGCGGCGGAAGCCTCGCGCGCGGCCTACGAGGCGGCGCTGGCCAAGAAGGGCTACGGGCCGATCACCACCGAGATCCTGCCGGCGCCCGAATTCTACTTCGCCGAGGACTATCACCAGCAATATCTCGCCAAGAACCCGGGCGGCTATTGCGGCCTCGGCGGCACCGGCGTGAGTTGCCCGATCGGGGTCGGCGTCGCCGCGTGAGGCGCTATGCCGGCCTTGCCGGTTTCCTGATCCTCACGCTCGGCACCGGCCTCGCCGGCGGGCTGGTCACGCGGACAAGTGTCGCGACGTGGTATCAGGCCCTCGCCAAGCCGCCGCTCACGCCGCCGGACTGGGTCTTCGCGCCGGTCTGGACGGCGCTCTACATCCTGATGGCGGTGGCGGCCTGGCGGGTCTGGCTTACGCTGCCCGGCCCCGGGCGGCGCATAGCGCTCGCCGTGTTCCTGCTGCAGCTCGCCCTCAACCTCGGCTGGTCGATCGTGTTCTTCGGCCTCCAGCTGCCGAATGCGGCTCTCGCCTTCCTGGCCGCGCTCTTCCTCGCCGTGCTGGCCGACACGATCCTGTTCGACCGGCGCGACCGCCTGGCCGCGGCTTTGATGCTGCCCTACCTCGCCTGGCTCGGCTTCGCCGGCTATCTCAATCTCGGCATCGTGCGGCTCAACTGATCGGCTGGCCGCCCTTCGGCAGGATGGCCCAGAAATCGGCGTCGTGGCCGAAGAAGATGCGCGCGCCGGCGCTCTGCATGTCGGCGATCTTCTGCAGCGAGGCCAGCATCGCCTCGCGGTCGTAGACGAAGCGCGGCAGCCGACGCTCCTTCAGCGTGCGGCAGAAATAGCAGGCATCGCCGGTCAGCACGACCTCGCAGGAATCCAGCCTGACCTTGAGCGACTGATGCCCCGGCGTGTGGCCATAGGTCGGCAGGCACACGATGCGGCCGTCGCCGAACAGATCGTGCTCGCCATCCACCACCTTCACCGGATGGCCGAGATCGATATCGCGCCTGTCGAAGCCGAATTTCGCCGCGCGCTCGGCATCCATGCCCACTTCGTATTCGCGGCTCTGCAGCACCAGAGTCGCGTTCGGGATCAGGTGATTGCCGCCGGAGTGATCGAAGTGGAGGTGCGAGTTGACGACATGCGTCACCTTGGCCGGATCGCGGTCGATCGCCTGGATCTGCGAGGCGACGTCCTCGCCGGCCCTGTAGTGGAACTGGAACAGGCGGGCGGCGCGCTCGCCGATCCGGCTCGCGGGATCGGCCTGCAGGGTCGGATGCATGCCGGTATCGAACAGCACGGTACCCTTGGGATGCTCGATGACATAGGCGGGGATCGGCACGTCGACCTCGCCCTCCTCGCCTTCCATCATGTCCTTCCAGCGCCCGGTCAGCCGCCCGCATTCCAGCGCATACATCCGAACCGTCATGTCGTGCGTCCCTTAAGATCCACCACGGAGGACGCGGAGGCCACGGAGGCACGCGGAGATTCTTAAAGGCGCTTCGCGCCAACCCATTCTTCTCCGTGTGCCTCTGTGTCCTCCGTGCTCTCCGTGGTGAAAACAGCGATCAGTGGATCTCTGCCGAATCGGCGATGGCCTTGGCCAGGATCTCGAAGTTGAAGCCGGGCTTCTTCGCCGCATCGATCAGCACCGCCTCGCGCCGGGCGAGCAGGTCGCAGGCGCCGGCGATCTTGCGCGCCACCGCATGCGGGATGACGACCGCACCGTGCCGGTCGGCATGCACCAGGTCGCCCGACTTCACCGCCATGCCGCAGATCGACACCTCGATGCCGATATCGACGTTATGGATCCAGGCATGGCTCGGCATGATGCACTTGGCCAGCATCTGGAAGCCCTTGGCGTTCATGTCGATGTCGCGGATCGAGCCGTCGGTGACCACGCCCGCCGCGCCGAGGCCGCGATGGATATGCGAGTTCACCTCGCCCCAGAACGAGCCATAGCCGGCGCGCGCGCCGTCGAGGTCGTGCAGCACGATGACGGAGGGCAGCGGCCCGCCCTTGGCCACGTATTCGTACCAGGAAAGCCGCTTCTTCCGCTGCTCGGCGGCGGCGAGGCCCGAAGGCTCGGTCGCGCGCACGGTGCCGGTGCGGGCATAGCCGCAGATCGGCTTCAGCTCCGGATAAGGGCAGACCAGCGGCTCGGTGGTGTAGCCGTAGAGCCGGCGCTCCGGCGCCACGATCTCGAGTGCGTTGCAGATGGTCGGCGTGTCGAAGGCGCGGAGGCCCTCGAGCTCGGCATCGCTCAGAATGTCGGTGGCCATGTGTCTCCCGTGAGGTCAGGTTGCAGCAGAACCTTGCAGTGCGTCTTGTCGCGCTTCATAGCCTCGAAGGCGGTGGGGAAGCTGGCGAAACCGACCCGGCCGGTCAGCATCGCCTGCGGCGCGATGCGGCGCCTCGCCATCAGGTCGATCGCCAGCTCGAAATCGCGCCGCTCGTACATGAAGACATAGCGGAGCGTGAGCTCCTTGGTCACCGCCTTCACCGGCAGGATGCGGTCCGGCTGCATGCAGACCCCGACGATGATGACGCGGCCATCGGCCGGCGCGTAGTCCATCGCCATTTGCTGGCTGCCGGGTATGCCGACGCAGTCGAAAATCAGCCTCGGCCGCTCGCCGCCGGCGAGACGCTTTGCCGCTTCCGGCACGGGCTCGGCCCGCGGATCGATCACCGCGGTGGCGCTCATCTTCTCGGCCAGGGCGCGGCGCTCCGGCGACAGGTCGCTCACGATCACGTGGCGGGCGCCGAGCTCCTTCAGCCACAGCGCGACGGCGAGGCCGACCGGGCCGGCGCCGATCACCAGCGCGCTCTCGCCGGCCTGCAGGTTGCCGGCGCGCACCGCGTGCAGCCCGACCGCGAGCGGCTCGACCAGCGCGCCCGCGGCATCGTCGACCTGGTCGGGGAGGCGTACCGCCTCGGCGGCGCCGACGCGGACATATTCGGCATAGGCGCCGGGCACGGCGCCGAGCCCCATCCACTGCACGGTGGCGCAGCGATAGCCGCGGCCCGAGAGACAGGGCGCGCAGGCGCCGCAGCCGAGATAGGGCAGCACGGTGATGCGCTCGCCGGTCCGGAACCGGCCGGCGGCCTGCTTGCCGACCGCCACGATCTCGCCGGCGAATTCGTGACCCATCACGGCGCCCTTGGGCAGCGGCTTCATGCCGCCCTCGCTGTCGTGCACATCGGCCATGTGCAAGTCGGAGCCGCAGATTCCGCAGGCCGTGACGCGCAGCACCAGGTCCCTCGGCCCGGGCGTCGGGTCGGGCAGGGTGCCGATGGCGAGCGGCGCTCCCGGCGCCTCAAACAACGCGGCGCGCATCAACGGTCCGGTTTCCTCCCGCTCTCGACTGGCCGGCATTGTCGATAATGCAGCCGGCCCGGTCAACGCGCGGCGCATCTGTTCCGTCTTTCGACCCCTCCCTCGCGGCGCATCTGTTCCGCAGCGGGCTTTCTCGGACGTGGTCCGCACGGAAGGGCGCCGGTTTCCCAGGTGCGGCGCATCCGTTCCCCCTCATTCCCCCGTCCCTCGGCCATCCGCCAAGCATGAGCTTCTGCAAGATGCGGCGCATTTGTTCCGCGGCGGGCTTTCTCGGAGGTAGCCCCCACGCAAGGGCGCCGGCTTCCCAGGCGCGGCGCATCCGTTCCGCGGCGCATCTGTTCCCCCGTCCCTCGGCCACGCGCCGGCTTCTGCAAGTTGCGGCGCATCTGTTCCGCGGCGCGTCTGTTCCGCGAGAATGGGACCGCCCTTGCGCCGGCCGCGGCCGATTGTTGCGCTCCCGAAACGCGCAAGGGGCCGCGGACGCAGCCCGCCCGATCCTGTTCCATGAGAGAAACATCGTTGGATAATATCAATAATTCTTTCAAAATGCAATTTTCAAATTGGCGATAGACCGCGGCGGCTTCAATCGGCTCGCCGTACCGGCTATTCCGGCAGCGGCGGATAGTCCGTGTAGCCCTCCGCACCGCCGCCATAGAAGGTCGCCGGGTTGGCCGGGTTGAGCGGCGCGTCGCGGCGCAGGCGTTCCGGCAGGTCGGGATTGGCCAGGAACTTGACGGCGAAGGAGACGAGGTCGGCTTCGCCTGCCGCGATCGCCGCCTCCGCCGTGGCGCGGTCATGGCCGCCGTTCAGCACCAATGGTCCTCCAAACAGCCGGCGCAGCTCGGGCGCGACCCGTGCCGTGCCCGGCGGCGGCGCCATGGCATGCCCGGGCAGTGCTTCCACGACGTGCAGGTAGGCCGGCCGCAACTCGTTCAGCAGGGTGACAGCGGTGCCGAAGGTGGCGGCGGGGTCGCTGTCCTGCATGTCGTTGAAGCTGGAAGTGGGCGAGAGGCGCACGCCCATCCGCTCGGCGTCGATCGCGCCGGCCACCGCAGCCGCGATCTCGATCAGGAAGCGCGCGCGGTTGGCGGCGGCGCCGCCATAGCGGTCGTCGCGCCGGTTGCTGCCGTCGCGCAGGAACTGGTCGATCAGGAAGCCGTTGGCGGCGTGGATCTCGACGCCGTCGAAGCCGGCGGCGCGCGCATGGGCCGCGGCCGTCCCGTATTGCGCGACGATGCCGGCGATCTCGTCGATTGCCAATGCCCGCGGCACCGGCAGGGGCCGCATCTCACCGCCGGCGGTCCGGCGCTCCGCCCGCGCGGCGATGGCGGAGGGCGCGACCGGCAATGCTTCCGTTGCATGCGCGATCCGCCCGACATGCCAGAGCTGCAGGAAGATGCGCCCACCCGCCGCATGCACCGCCGCCGTCACGCCGCGCCAGCCTTCGACCTGGGCTGCGCTGTAGATGCCGACAGAGCCGGGCGTGGTCGCGCTCTGGGCCGAGACATGCGTCGCCTCGGTGACGATGAAGCCGGCCGAGGCACGCTGGGCGTAATAGGTCCCGGCCAGCGGCGAGGGCACGCAGCCGGCGCCGCCGCGGCTTCGCGTCATCGGCGCCATGATCACCCGGTTGGGCAGCTGGAGCGAGCCCAGCCGGAACGGTGTGAACAGGTGCAAGTCGCCGGCCCCCCCAAACTTTCCGCCGGCGGCAGCATAGCCGCCCGGCGCGCCGCGCGGTGCCGCGATGGACCGGGCAAGCGCTTTGGTGTCTGCTGAGGCGACCCCAACGGGCGAGGAAGCGTCATCATGCCTTTCGCGCGCGCTTCGATCCGGCTCGCTGCCTGGAGTGCGGCCTGCCTCGCCCTGCAGGCCGCGCCGGCGCAATCGGCAGAGATCAGCGTGACTTTCACGGCCCATCACGCCTATCTCGGCAGCGACGACGGATTCTTCGCCGGCATCCTGCTGACCGGCCAGGACCTGTTCCGCGTCGATCTCGGCCAGGTGGTCGGCAAGTATATCGGCGAGACCGAGAAGAACCTGGGCCTGCTGTTTAACCGGATCGGCACCGGCGACGTCACGCTGCTGTTCGACGAGGCGGATGCGCTGTTCGGCAAGCGGACTGACGTCAAGGACGCGAATGACCGTTTCGCCGACGACTTCATCGTGCTCGATCTCGCGGCCGGAACGTGGCACGGCCAGGTCGCCCTCGGCCCCGATGACGGCGTGCGCGAGGACGGTGTCTATGAGCTGGCCGGGCGCTTCGCCGACCTCACCGTCACGCCGGTCGCAGCGCCATCGGGCCTGGCGGCGCTCGCGACCGCGCTGGTGCTGCTCGGAGCCGCAACTACCGGCGGCCGGCGGCGCGCAGCGGCCTGAGGGCGAGGCGGCCGCGCGGCGGATCGCGGCCGGCCGGCTCCTGGCGACCCAGGTCCATGATCGCGCTGCCCATGGCGGCGCCGCCGAAGGTGATGGCGAAGACCAGCATCAGCATCGTCACCGCGACCCAGCCGGAATGATCGGCGGCGATCAGACTGAAGAGCCCCCCGATATCGAGCCAGAGCAGCAGGCCGAGCGCGGCCCACCCGACAGCGATGCCGGCGGCGAGATGGGCCGCCATGAAGCCCAGTAGAGGATTGGATCTGAGTTCGTCGCGCCAGCGCATGACCGCACCTCTTCGCGAACCCGGCCATTCTGGTTCTAGCGGCCGAGAACGCTCCAACGCGCGGCGCGGCGCGCGCGTTGCATCTAACTGGGCGCCTCGGCGGGGCTGAACTTGCCGTCGACCAGAATCCGGCCGTCGGCCGCGATGCAGCACCAGCGCTCGTCGTCCAGATGGAACTCCAGCCGGTCGTCCCAGAAAGTGGGGCGGCGGAACCGGGCGGTCAGCTCGAAGCGTTCCGGTACCGCGCCTCGGGCGCGGGCGAGCGCGCCGAGGAAGGCTGTGACGAGCATCAACCCTTGCGCGATCGGGGCGCGGAAGCCGCGCGCGGCGGCGAAGGCCGGATCGAAATGCAGCAGGTTGCCGACATCGGCCGAGTAGCTCATCACCCGCTCAGGGGTGAGGTCGAGCCGGCCGAGCGTCGTTGCCGCCGTCACCGGCGCGGTGGATGCCTCGCTTGCAGGCGCGGCCGGGCCGGAGGGCGCCAATCCGGGCAACAGATAGGTCGCGGCAAGCATGATCGGCATGGCGTGCAGCGCCGGCTCGGCAGCGGCGCTGATCTCGACCTCATGGCCGCGCGGGACCGGCACCAACCGTTCGATGCTGCCGCCGATCCGGTAGCCGGCGTCGATCCGGAGCGGGGCGCGCTGGACGATGCGGTGTGCCAGATGCACGCGCCCGTCGACGGCGAGACCCGCGGCGCTCGCCATCAGAACCATGTCCTGGCCGAGCAATGTGGGATCCAGATCCCCTGCGGACAGGCTGGCGGGCAGGTCGCAGGCCGCGTGCTGGCGGGCCTGCGCCGCCGCGGTCAGGCTGCCCGTCCGTTGCGGGAAGATCGTGCCCGGCGGCCGCTCGAGCCAGCCGGCGAAAGATGAAATGTCGCTCATTGCGCAGGATCGGTGCCGGATCGACGTAGAAGGAACATGCGGTACGACTTCCCTCAAGCGGGAACCAACTTTGCCCTTCCGCGTTTGTCAGCGGAACGCAAATCGGGGATGGCGAGCGATGCAGCGTAGCGCGGTGAGGCAATTGGCGACGGGCGTTGGGCTGTTGATTCTGTCCGGCGCGCTATGGGGTTGCGGCACCTCCGAGCGGCCGGCGGATCGGGCCGGCGGCGGTGCGGCGATCGGCGCCGCGACGGGCGGCGCGATCGGCCTCGCCTTCGGCGGCATCGGCGCGATCCCGGGCGCGCTGATCGGCGGTGCGATCGGCGGCACCACGGGTGCCGTCACCGACGACAAGGATGTCAATCTGGGCGAGCCGGTATGGCGCTGATCGCGCGGGCCACGCTGCCTCAAGGGAGGCGAGGATGCTGTTGAGCTGCGGCCTCGGCCTGTTGCTGCTTTCGCTTTCGACCGTGGTCGCGGTTGTCGCCGGGTTCAGCGCCGAAGGCGCGCGCGGGGCCGAGGCGATCTTCGTGCTGGCCCTGATCTCGGGCTGCAGCGCGGTCATCCTGATTCTGCTCGATCTGTTGATTGCCTTTCTCGGCACCGGTGCGGAACCGGCGGAGGAGACGGTCATCGCCGAACGAGACCGCATCGTCGCCCGGCCACGCGGAGCCTGACTGCCGGGCCTGACTGCCTATTGGGCCGCCGCAAGATTGGGCCGTGCCGTCGCCGCCATGGTACGGCGGATGCGCACCGCTTCCATATCCGGATCCAGCCGCACGTCGGACCAGCGCACCACATCGCCGGCCTTGACGCCGCGCGTCACCGGCACCTTGTGGGCGAGGCCGATCGGCAGCGCCTCGGCCGCCAGGCTCGCCGCCGCCGGCATGATCCGGCCCCAGACCGTATAGCCGCCTTCGCCGTCCAGCATCTCGCCGGGCTTCAGGTCGCGCTTGGCGATTGCGACGGCATCGGCGCGGAAGCCGGACGGCGCGCCGGTCGGCTCGCACCGCAGCGCGGCGCTCGCCACGCTGATGCCGAGCTCGAGCCCGATCAGGTGATAGGGCTTGTACATGGCGGCGTAGCGGCCTGACGGATCGGTGACCAGGCCGTATTCGGCGAAGCAGCGCTCGACATAGGCATCGCCAGCCTCGAACACCACATAGACGCCCCAGCGCAGATCGCGGAAGACGGGGCGGCCGTCGCGCTCCAGCGACGACACCACCTCGACCATGCCCTTGCGTTCCAGCACGCCGCCCGCCGCGGCCGGCCTCAGCACGCGCGGCAGGTCGTCGACCCCGCAAGGCGGGAAGAGCAGGCCATCCGCCGGCGCCGCGAGCCCGGCCGCATTGGCGATCGCCGTCATCTCGATCGCCGACTTGGTGCCGTCGAGGAAGGAGTTGAACATCTGCGGGTTCATGCCGGCTTCGGCCGCGCGTTCCGGCGTCAGGCCGTAATGCGGCCAGACCGTCTCCGGCGTCGAGGCGTGATAGGCCGGCAGGTATTTGGTGCCCTTGCCGGCGGCCACCACTTCGAAGCCCGAAGCGCGCGCCCAGTCGACCATTTCGCAGACCAGCGCCGGCTGGTCGCCGTAGGCCAGCGAATAGACGATGCCGGCCTTGCGCGCCTCCTCGGCGAGGTAGGGCCCGGCAAGCACATCGGCCTCCACATTGACCATGACGATGTGCTTCTTCTCGGCGCAGGCCATCAGCGCATGCGCGATGCCGGCCGTCGGGCTGCCGGTCGCGTCGATCACCACCTCGATTGCCGGATGGCGGATCAGCGCCGCCGCGTCCTCGGTCAGATGCGTCGCGCCGGTCTTCGCCGCCGCATCCAGGCTCGGCGCCGCATAGGCTTCCCTCGGCCAGCCGATGCGGGCGAGGTTCTCGGCGGCGCGCGCGGGCGCGAGGTCGGCGATGCCGACGAGATGCATGCCGCGGGTTCGGCGCACCTGCGCCAGGAACATGGAGCCGAACTTGCCCGCCCCGATCAGGCCGATGCCGATCGGCTTGCCGGCCGCTTCCCGCTCGAGCAGCTTCCTATGCAGGTTCATCGTTTCGTCTCCGAAGTCTTCACCACGGAGAGCACGGAGGACTCGGAGGCACACGGAGAAAAGTTACAACTGGGCTGCCTTCGGCAGCCCGACAAATCCTCCGCGTGCCTCCGAGTCCTCCGTGTCCTCCGTGGTAGAATCTAAGCGGCGCGTACCTTGCGGCGGGCGTAGGTGCGGAGGCAGTCGTCGTCGAGCGGGGTGATCGGCGTGAAGTCGCGATGGGCGATCCATTCCGGGCGCTTGAAGCGGCGGATCGCGTTGTCGACCCGGTTGGCCGAGATGTAGACGGCGGTGCGGTTCCAGGGCGACATGTTGGGCGCCGAGCCGTGCACCAGCAACGAGGAGAAGAAGAGGGCGGAGCCCGCCTTTCCCTTCGGCGCCACGATGCCGCCGCGGGCGACCAGCTGGTCGATGGTCGCGTTGTCGATGGTCCAGAGCGGATAGGAGGTGGTGGCGGTGTCATGTCCGGCCTCGATCTTGCCGTGACGGTGGCTGCCGGGGATCAGCATCAGCGGGCCGTTGAACTCGGTCACGTCGTCGAGATAGACGGCGAGGTTCATCGCCTTCGGCTCCGGCATCAGGTCGTCCTCGGCCCAGGTGCCGTAATCCTGGTGCCATTGCCAGACGTCGCCGTCGAAGGCGACCTTGGCGTTGATCTTGAACTGATGCATGTAGACCGGCCCGCCCAACATCTGCATGGCCGGCCCGATCAACCGTGGGTGGCGGGCGAGCAGGCCGAAAGCCTCGTTCCAGAGATGCGCGGCGAAGGCGGTGCGCGGCGCGCTGTTCTTCTCGCGCACCACTTCCTGGCGTTGCTGCGACAGGATGCCGGGCACCTCGCCCATCAGGGCGCCGACTTCTTCCGCATCGAACAGGCCGGGCAGGAAGACGTAGCCGTCGCTCTCGAACGCCGCCATCTGCTGGTCGTTCAGCCGCATGGAATCCTCCCATTCTTTCGGCCGGCGGAGTTTACCACGAATGGCTCCGCCGGGGCGCTTCTGCCGGCCGGCCGTCATGCTATAGGTCGGGGCATGGCCGGCGCCGCCCCACCCGCCCGCGCCTGGCAGCGCATGCTGTCCGGACGACGGCTCGACCTGCTCGACCCCTCGCCCCTCGATGTCGAGATCGAGGACGTGGCGCTCGGCCTGTCGCGGGTCGCCCGCTGGAATGGGCAGACGGTGGGGGAGCACGGCTTCTCGGTCGCGCAGCATTCGCTGCTGGTGGTCGACTTGGTCGGCGGCGAGGCGCCGCCGGGACTCCGCCTTGCCGCCCTGCTGCACGATGCCAGCGAATATGTGACCTCGGACCTGATCACGCCGTTCAAGGCGGCGATCGGCGATGTCTACAAGGCGCTGGAGAAGCGGGTCGAGGCGGCGGTGTTCCTGCGTTTCGGCCTGCCGGCGCATCCGCCCGCACAATGGATGCGGCGGATCAAGGAGGCCGATCACGTGGCCGCCTTCCTGGAAGCGACCCAGCTCGCCGGATTCACCGAGGCTGAGGCGCGGCGCATCTTCGGATTCCGCGGCGAGGCGCCGGCCTGCCGCCTCGTCGCGCAGGCGCCGGAGACGGCGCGGGAGGCGTATCTGAAGCGCTTCCGCGCGCTCGAGCGGCTGGTCCGCGTGCGCGGGCTCGGCCTGCCGGAACGCGCGCGCGCGGCCTCCGCCTGACCATGCGCCGGCTGGTACCCCTGATCCTGTTCGCGCTCTGGCTCGGCCTCGGGCCGGCACGGGCGCAGTTCGACCTGCTGCCGGGCTACGACAAGCCGCTGCTCGGGCCGGCGGCGGCCAAGGGCGCGGTGATCTGGAACCACGGCAAGGAGGCCGATGGCCGCGACGTCGAAGGCGACACGCCGTTCTTCCTCGACGCCTTGCGCGATGCCGGGTGGGACGTGTTCCGCCTCAACCGCAGCGGCGCGGCCGACAGCGAGGAGGCGTCGACGCTCGCCCTGATCGCCCAGGCCGAGGGGCTGAAGGCGCAGGGCTACCCGCGTCTCGTCTCGGTCGGTCAGAGCTTCGGCGGCTGGATCTCCTATTTCGCGGCGGTGCGGCGTCCCGGCCTGTTCCATGCCATCGTCGCCACCGCGCCGGCGGCGTTTGGCGAGGCCAAGACCTCGCCGAACTGGAAGCTGAATGCCGACCGGCTCTATGCGCTGGCCGAAGGCATCAGCCGGACGCGGGTGATGTCGTTCTTCTTCCAAAACGATCCTTACGATCCTGGCGGGCGGGGGCGGCACATCGCCAAGATCCTGACGGCGCGCGGCGTTCCCCATGCGATGATCGACCGTCGGCCCGGGCTCGAAGGCCACGGCGTGGCGCGCACGCTTGCCTTCGCCCGTGCCTATGAAGACTGCATCCGCGATTTCGTCGAGATGGCGAAGGTTCCGAACGGCTTCGCCTGTCCGCTCGGACCGTCGCGTCCGGCGGCGGGCGATTTCGCGCTGCCGGCCGGGGCCGTGCCGGCGCGCCAGCTGCCGGGGCCGGCCAGGCCCTTCGCCGGCCGCTGGTTCGGCTGGTACGTGCAGGGCCGGCAGATGATGCTGATCGTGCAGAGCGCCACGGCCAATAGCGTCACCGCCACCTATGCCTGGTCGGCGCAGTTCCGCGAGCCGGAGGACGCGCCCGGCCATCGCCTGCGCCATGGCCGCATCGACGGGGCGGGCAAGCTGATCTTCGATGATCCCGGCCAGGCGCGGCTCGAGTTCACGCGGCGGCTGGATGGCGGGCTCGACGTGCTGTGGACGCGGATCAGCGACGGCCTATCGGTGCGCGGCCAGGTGCGGCGGATCGACTGAACTCTAACGCGCCCAGGCGACCGACCGGCCGTTGGCCCGTACCGCGCGACCCTCGTAGTCGTAGACGAAGCTCGCGCTTTCGAAGAAGCGGAACGGTATCTTCAGGCCGATCTCGCGCGCCTTGCGGAAGTTGATGGCGATGTCGGGTGGCGAAACGATGCCGACCTTGAAATCGCCCGCCTTCACCCGGCCGCGCAGCACATCGGCGCCGTAGATCGCGGCAAGATGCGCGTTGCTCTCGAAGCTGATGCCGATCGACAGCACCGCGCTGTCGTCGCCCGGCGCCACCACTTCGGGCACCATGCTCAGCACCGGCACGCGGTCGGCATGGGCATTGATGGTGGCGATCTCCTTGAACACCGCCGTGCTGCCGGTGATGACGAAGGCCGAATTGCCGAGATCGACATCGCTCTTGCGCATGGTCGCGACCGCCGCCGGCACGAGCGCGGCGAGCTCCTCCGCGGCGCGGGCCGGTTCCTTGACGGCCAAGGTCAGCACCTGGATGCCGCGCTGCGCCGCCAGCCGCGCCATCGGCTCGGCCTGGGTCTGCACGGCGCTGACATTCTTCGAATCGACCAGGATGCCGAGATTGCGCAGGCGCGGCTTCAGCTCCATCAGGTAGGCGAGCTGCGCCTCGATCTGCATGTTGAGCGAGGTGAAGGCGAAGTTGCTGCCGCTGCCGGCGTCGTACCCCGCCATCTGGCCGAGCTGCACGGGGTCCTTGGAGCAGACCGAGACCACCGGCAGGCGGCCGCCGCGGTAATTCTCGAACGCCCAGGCGGTGGATTCCGAGCCCATGGAGAAGATCAGCCCGAAGCCCTCGCGCTCGGCCAGCGCCAGCGCCGCCTTGCCGCGCGCGTCGTCGATCTTGAAGTTGACGGCGGTGAAGGCGGCGTCGATGTCCTTCTCGCCGAACACGTCGAGGATCTTGCTGATGGCGACGTCGTAGGCCGAGGAGGGGCGCGGATAGAGCACCAGCACCCGCGTTCTGGCCGGCCGGCCCGCGGCGTCGCGGCGGCGGATCTCCATTCGCAGCGGGTCGCCGGCGACAGGGGTCACCGCCCAGGCTTCCTCTGCCTTGCGGTCGAGGCGGAACCAGGTGGGCACCGCATCGGCGGCGAAGGCCGGAGCGAAGCGGCTGCAGGCGCCGGCGGCGAGCGCGCCGAGCAGCGCGCGGCGGGAGAGCGGCAGCAGACGGCGTGCCGTCATGCCGGCGCCCTCTCGCGGCTCGGCGGCGTCGGTTCGAAGCGGATCATGAACAGCACGCCGAGCAGGATGATGACGGCGCCGAGCCAGGCGACGACCACCGTGCTCTGGCCGCCGAAGAAGAACAGCTGCGCCACCACGATCGGCCCGGCGGCGTGGCCGATGCGCTCGAGGAAGCGGTAGGTGGCGGTGGCGGAGTTGACGCCTATGCGGCTCGCGAGCTCGAGATCGGCGACATGGGTGACGACCGGCGCGTTGATCAGCCCGTGCGCGATGCCGACCGCGATGACGCCGGCGACCAGGAGCTCGGTCTGGATCTGCAGCGAGCCGAGCGGCAGCCAGTCGATCAGGCCGATGACCAAGAGGCCCATGCCGCTGCCGATCGAGCCCCAGAACAGCACGCGCGCGGTGCGGCCGACGCGGTCGACGAAGCGCGAGGCATAGGCGCTGGCGAGCAGCACGCCGACGGCATAGAGCATGATGATCTGGCCGATATCCTCCTGCGGATAGTTCTTCTGCGCGAGCAGGAGCGGCAACGCGAAGACCACGATGCCGGTCAGCACCGCCTTGGCCGGGATGCCGATCAGGAACATGGTCTTCAGGAACTCGGCCGAGCGCCATACCTCGCGGATGTCGCGGCCGAGATCGCGGAGCGCGCCGCGCAGCCCGTCATCCACCTGGACGGCGCGCGCCGCCGGCGGCACCACGAAGACGGTGTAGAAGGCGATGACGATGGCGATGGTGGCGGCGAGGCTGAACACGCCTTCCGGCCCCATATAGATCACCAGCAGCGAGCCGATGGCGGTGCCGGAGATCATGCCGCCCTGGAAGCCGAACACGATGATGCCGGCGGCCTGGGTGCGCCGCTCCGGCGAGGCGACGGCCAGGATGTAGGATTGCACGCCGATGAACAGCATGCCCTGGCCGATGCCAGCGAGCGCGCGCGCCGCGGTGACGAACCAGTAGTCGAGCGGCAAGGCGAGGGTGATCAGGCCGCCGGCGGCGAGCATCAGGCCGCCATAGACCAGCGCGCGCGGGCCGACCCGCGGCGAGAGGTGCCCGGCCGGAATCAGGGTCAGCGCGAAGCAGACGTAGTAGACCATGAACGGCGCCGAGGCGAGGCCGGCCGGCAGCGCCGAGGCGGAAGCCACCTTGTGCACGAATTGCGGCAGGAACGAATAGGTCAGGTGCTCGAGGAACACCGCGACGAAGAAGACCGGGCGCACCAGATTCAGCGCGGTGTCGTTGCCGAGGCGATCGATCGTCTCCTCGATGGTGGAACCCGCGTTCAGCCGTGCCTGCTGCAGGGTACCGGCGATCTGCAGGAACAAGCCCGCAAGGAAGGCACAGGCGACGAACAGCGCGGCGAAGTTCTTCACGCTGCGCACCACCGCATGCGAGACCACCTCGGCCGGCAGCGCCACCGCGACGCGGATATGCGTCGGATGGCCCGGCGGCGTCAGATCGATGGCGTATTCGTAGGTCTGCCGTTCGCTGACCCAGGGCTTGCCGACCAGGTCCGACTTCGTGTGTGCCGTCACCACGTCGTTGACGGTGAGCCCGGCGCTCGAGATGTCGGTGTTCAACCGGCGATAATCGGCGAACAGGCGGTCGAGGCCGACGAAGTCGTCCAGCCGGAGATTGTATTCGACGATGTCCTTGAGCCGCTGGCCGAGCGAATTGGCGAGCGCCTGCGACTTCGCCTGCGCGCCCTCGGAATAGAGCGAGACCAGCGTGCCGATGATGACGCCGGCCATGGTGAGGAAGGTCGCGGCATAGGCGAGATGCAGCCATTTGAGGCGGCCTTGCAGCCGGTCGGCGCCGATCATCACGACGAACACGGCAAAGCCGATCGACAGCGCCGCCATCACCGCGATCGGCACGCGGAAGGCCTGGTCGAGGCGATGCGATACCATGCGGCGCGGCATGTCGATGGTGAGCCAGCCGACCGTCTCGAAGCGGCTGCGCAGCGGCAGCACGACCTGGAAATAGCGCTCGTCTTCGCGCAGCTCGAAGCCGGTATGTGTCGTGCCGTCATTCTCGCCTGCGGGCAGCAGGTTCAGCGAGGCGTCGCCGGCGACGAAGGCGCGGCGGCCCCATTGGTCGTAGACGGCCATGGTGGCCACGGCGTCGTCGCCGTCGACCAGCGGCCCGGCGAGGGTCGTGAAGCCGACATATTGCCTGAGCGGCAGGCCGTCGCGCAGATAGCTTTCCATCGCGCTCTGCACCAGGCGGCCCTGCGCCGCCAGCTTCTCCAGATGGAAATTCTGGTAGGTGCGCCGCGCCTCGCCATAGCCGACATAGAGCAGCAGCATCAGCGAGAAGCCGCTGACCAAGAGCATGGTGAGGCCGTAGCCGAACCGTCGCCCAAGCGTTTCCGGTGCGCTCATTATTCTTGTTCTCCAGCGGCTCGGGTCAGTCGAGCAGCGCCTGTACGCGCTGCATCAGGGCGGGCCTGTAGGTGAGCAGGAAATCCAGACGGGTGGCGAGCAGGGATAGGATGAGGTCGTCGTAGCTCATGCCGTAGGCGGGCAGGCCGGCGCAGATCAGGTTGGTGGTCTGCCCGGTCGGAAATTTCAGGTCGGGCTTGGGATTGGCCTCGAGGATGTGCAGCTTGCCGGCGGCGTCGGCGCGCAGGTCGAGGCGGATCAGCGATTCCAGATGGAAGTCGAGATAGACCTGCCGGCCGATCTCGTTCAGCTGGGCGATGGTCGCGAAGTCCTGCGTCGGGTCGAGGGCGCGTACGCGGTCCTGGGTGATCGGCCGCACATCCATCGAGGCGGCGAAGCGCTCGTCGGTCTGCAGCACGCGTTCGACCGGCGAGAACACAAAGGGCTCCGACCGGCGCATCAGGTGGCCGCCGCGCGCGGTGATCGGCCCGGAGGCGGCGATGCAGAACTCGCGGCCCGGCAGGAAGGCCTCGATCAGCACGTGGTTCTGGGTCGCGTGGTAGACCTCGGCGACGATCTCGGGCAGATCGGCCACGTCGTCCACCACATGCACGTGCAGCGAGGCCCGGCCGGAGACCGGCTTCACCAGATAGGGGCCCCAATGGTCCTTGAAGGCGCGGGCGAAGCGGCTGTTGACCTGCGGCCGGAACGGCCCGCGCGCCAGGTGCCAGGTGATGAAGGGGGCGGTCGGCAGGCCGAGGCAGACGAGGTCGCGCTTGAAGGCGTGCTTGTTGTCCAGCGTGCCCACGGTCAGCGGGTCGTGGCCGATATAGGGAATGCCGAACAGCTCCATCATCGCCGGGGCATGCGCCATCGGGTCGTAGCCCTGCACGCCGCCGGTATTGAGCCAGGCGAGCTGGATCTCGCCCTCGCGCATCTGCTCGCCGAGGCGCATATCGTCCGGGAACAGGCCGACATGGCGGAAGCCGAGCCGGCCGAGCGCGGCGGCGATGTCGTTCGCCACCACCTCGTAGCTCTTCCACGAGCGCGGATTGGCGGCCTGGTTGATCACCGCGCCTTCGACCGACTTGTCGCCGCCGAAAACCACGCCGATGCGCAGGCGCGAGGCCAGCCGCTCGATGATGCTTTCGAGCTGCTCGACGGTCGGCGGGGTGGCGGCGGCGCCGGCCATCCGGGCATGCGCGTTGGTCGAGGGGAGAAGGTCGAGCACGGCCATCCGTTTGATTAACGCTGACGAGACATGTTCAAGAAAATGCGAGCAAGTCCCTAAATTTGATTTAAATGCCTAGGCAATCCGGGCGCCTTTTTAGTCCAATCGGTCTAACTCTCGATTAACACGCGGCAGCTATGTTCCGGCGGAGTTGCCGAGACGTCTACATTTTATTGGGAGAATGTAGGCAGATTTATACTTATCGGCGCTGAAAATAAACTTTGAGGCGTAGATATGTCAGGTGCAGATACCAGAGCGGGGTCTTCTGCCGAGGCGCGGCCGGTTACGGTCTCCAGACTTGGCGCGGCGCGCCTGGACCAGGCCGTGCTGGAGGCGCTGGAACGCCTGCCCGATCCGCTCTGGATCTGGGATTGCGACGCCGCCACGGTGATCTGGACCAATGCCGCGGCGTCCGGCCTCTGGCAGGGCGCCCGGCGCGATATCGATGAAGTGGCGGGGAGCGAGGTTTCGCCGGTCACCCGGCGGCGGCTCGCCGCCTTCCGCCGCCGGGCCGAGCAGGGCGAGGACGTGGTCGAGATCTGGTCCGAGCCCGTGCTGGCCGGCGGCGCCAAGCCACGCTGCCGCTACCGCGCATTGCGCTCCGCGCTTGGGCACCGCGCCTTGCTGGTGGCGCCGGTGCCGGACGGCACCACCCTCGCGCCGCCGCTTGTGCCGGCAGCCGGTTTGCTGGCGGCGCAGAATGCGGTTCTCACGCTGATCGCCAGGGGCGCCGGCATCGCCCGGACGCTGGATCGTGTCGTCGAATTGTTGGAAGAGCAGATCGTCGGTGCGGTTCCGATGGCGGCGCTGCTGGATCCGGTGTCGGGCCGCCTCGTGCCGGTCGCCGCGCGCGGCATCGGCGACCGGCTGGCCGCCTGCCTCGACAGCGAGGCTTTGGCCTGCCCGACCACGCCGCTCAGCGCCGCCGCGCTACGCGGCGCGCCCATACTGATCGCCGACCTGGCCACCGAGGAGTGGTCGTCGGCGCTGGGCCATGCCGTCGCCGCCGAAGGTCTGCGCGCCTGCTGGGCACAGCCGGTGCTCGACCAGGCGGGCGATGCGGTCGGCGTCATCGCCGTATTCTCGGCTGAGGCGCGGATGCCCGGCGAGGCGGAACTCGCCCTGCTTGACGGCTTCGGCGCCATCGCCGCGATCGCGATCGAGCGTCACCGCAAGGACGAGGCGCTCAACGCCGCCAACGAGCGTCTCGCTTCGCTCGCCGAGAACCTGCCGGGCGTGATCTACCAGCGGGTGGTGCGCCCGGACGGCGACATCCGCTACACCTATATCAGCGAAGGCACGCGCGACATGTTCGGCGTCTCCCCGGAGGAGGTGCTGGCCGATCCGCGCGTGCTGTTCGCCTGCCATGGCCCCGATTACAGCCGCGATTTCCGGGATAACCTGATCCAGGCCTCGCGCGAGCTCCGCATGTGGGATGTCGAGGCGCAGATCATCACCCGCGACGGCAAGCAGCGCTGGACCCATGCCATCGCCAAGCCGAGCCTGCAGCCGGACGGCTCGGTCGTCTGGGATGGCATCATCCTGGATGCGACCCGCCTGAAGCAGGCCAATCTCGAGCTCGCCGCGGTGAACCGCGCCAAGACCGACTTCCTTGCCAATGTCAGCCACGAGCTGCGCACGCCGCTCAACGCCATCATCGGCTTCTCGGAAATGATGCGGGAGGAGGCCTTCGGCCCGCTCGGCGACGGCAAGTACCGCGAATACATCAACGACATCCACGACAGCGGCTCGCACCTGCTGCGCCTGATCAACGACATCCTCGACCTGTCGAAGATCGAAAGCGGCAAGGCCGATCTTGCCGATGAGGTGATCGACTTGGCCCGCGTCATGCGGGCTTGCGTGCGCATCGTGGCGGAGCGCGCGGAGGAGGGCGGCATTGCGCTGAACAGCGACATCGCGCCCGGCCTGAAGGCGATCCGCGGCGACGAGCGCAAGATGAAGCAGATCCTGATCAATCTGCTGTCCAACGCCATCAAGTTCACCACGGCCGGCGGACGCGTCGAAGCGACCGTCGGCCTGCTGGCGAGCGGTGAAATCGAGTTCGCCGTCGCCGATACCGGCATCGGCATCGCGGCCGAGGACATCCCCCGCGTGACCGAGCCGTTCGTGCAGGTGGATAGCGGGCTCGACCGTCGCTATGAAGGCACCGGTCTCGGCCTGACCTTGACCAAGGCGATGACCGAGCAGCATGGCGGCCGATTGGAGATCGAGAGTGCGGTCGGCGCCGGCACCACGGTGCGCGTCGTACTGCCGGCGGATCGCGTGGTCGGTTGAACGCGTCGCGTCGACCTTCGCTATTCCGCCGCCAGGCGGGCGCGCATGTGCTGGCCGAGGCGAGGGGCGACCTCGGCCGCCATCAGCTCGAGCGAGCGCCGCCACAGCGCCGGCTTGTCCCATTCGTGACCGGCGAGCAGCAGCGTGCCGAACGGTCCGATCACATCGGTCATGGCGACGAGCTGGTCCATGACGCGCTTAGGGGAACCTATGATGGTGACGGCGCGCTTCAGCCGGTCCACCGTGTAATCCGCATCGGGGATCGCCGAGTCCGGTTTGTAGAGGTTGAGGCCGCGGCCGCCGGCCTGGGCGCTGAAATGGAAGAAGCTCCAGTAGTGATGCAGCGCATTGCCCTGGTCGGCGAGATAGTCGTCGGCCTCGGCGTCGCTCTCCGTCACCAAGATCGAGCGGGCGACGCGCCAGATCGAAGGGTCGGCCGGATGACCCGCCTCGGCCGCGCCGCGGGCATAGCCCTGCCAATGGCTGGTCGCATGGCGGTAATGCGAGAAGTTGCCGGTGACCGGAATCCAGCCGCGCTTTCCCGCCTCGACCGCGCTCTCCGAATTCGGCGTCACCAGTGACAGCGCGATGGGCGGATGCGGCTGCTGGTAGGGGCGGATCACCTGGCCGACGCCGTATTGCGGCCACACTGCTTCCTCCAGCGTGAAACGGAAATGCCCCTGGTCGAAGCGCCAGGGCGCGTTCTGCCGCCAGAGCTGCAGGATGATCTCGATCGCCTCGCGCGTCACTTTCGGCCGGGCTGCCGGATCGGCCGAGGTCGCCATGACTTCCATGTCGGAGGCGAGGCCACCGGGTCCGACGCCCATGATGAAGCGGCCGCGCGACAGGTGGTCGAACATCGCCGCCTCGGCCGCCACCTGCACCGGATGGCGCTGCGGCAGGTTGATCACGCCGGTGCCGAACACGATCTGCTTGGTTTCCGGCAGCAGGGTGGCGCAGAACATCAGCGGGTTGGTGACCGGCTCCGAGGCGGAGGTGAAATGCTCGCCTATCCAGGCTTCGGCATAGCCCAGCCGGTCGGCCAGGATGATCGACTGGCGGTCCTCCTCCAGCGCCTGCCAGACCGGCCGCTCGTGGTGGTGGAACGGCATCAGGAACAGGCCAAGGCGCATCGGTGCTTTCCTCCTCAAGCCGCCCGTGCCGAGGTCGCGCGGCGGTCGGCGCGGATCATCTCGGCGCCCTTCTCGGCGATCATCATGGTCGGCGCGTTGGTATTGCCCGAGGTGATGGTCGGCATCACCGAGGCGTCGATCACCCGCAGGCCCTCGAGCCCGCGCAGGCGCAGCCGCTCGTCCACTACGCCTTGCGGGTCGCTGCCCATGCGGCAGGTGCCGACGGGATGGAAGATGGTGGTGCCAATATCGCCGGCGGCGCGGGCGAGGTCGTCCGCCGTCTGGAACTGCGCGCCGGGCTTGAACTCGTCGGGCCGGAAGCGTTGCAGCGCCGGCGCGGCGACGATACGCCGGGTCAGGCGGATGGCATCGGCGGCGACCTGTTTGTCCTCCGGCGTCGCCAGGTAGTTCGGCCTGATCACCGGCTTGGCGCGCGGATCGGCGCTGCGGATCGTCACCGTGCCGCGGCTCTCCGGCCGCAGGTTGCACACCGACGCGGTGAAGGCCGGGAAGGGATGCAGCGGCTCGCCGAACTTCTCCAGACTCAGAGGCTGCACGTGGTATTCCAGGTTCGGCGTGTCGCGCGCGGGATCGCTCTTGGCGAAGCAGCCGAGCTGCGACGGCGCCATGGTCATCGGCCCGCGCTTGAACAGCGCGTATTCCAGGCCCATGCCCATCTTGCCGATCAGGCGGTTGGCGCGCTCGTTCAAGGTCTTCACGCCGCTGACCTTGTAGATCAGCCGCATCTGCAGATGGTCCTGCAGGTTGCGGCCGATGCCGGGCACGTCGCGCACGACCTTGATGTCGTGATCGGCGAGCACGTCGCCTGGGCCGATGCCGGAAAGCTGCAGGATCTGCGGCGAGCCGATGGCGCCGGCGGCGAGGATCACCTCGCCCCTGGCCTCGGCGAGTTCGAGCCGGCCGCCACTGCGCCGGAACTCCACGCCGGTGACGCGGCTGCCCTTCACCTGCAGCCGCTCGGTCTGCGCATGGGTGAGGATGGCGAGGTTCGGCCGGTTGGCGATCGGGCGCAGGAAGGCGCGCGCGGCGTTCCAGCGCACGCCGCGCCGCTGGTTCACCTGGAAATAGCCGCAGCCCTCGTTGTTGCCGCGGTTGAAGTCGTCGGTCTTCGGGATGCCGATTTCCGCCGCCGCCTCGCGGAACGCGTCGAGGATCTCCCAGGAGAGGCGCTGCTCCTCCACCCGCCATTCGCCGCCCGCGCCGTGCATCTCGTCGGCGCCGTGCGCGAAATCCTCCATCCTGGTGAAATGCGGCAGCACGTCGTCCCAGGCCCAGCCGACATTGCCGAGCTGGCGCCAGTGATCGTAGTCGCGCGCCTGGCCGCGCATGTAGATCATGCCGTTGATCGACGAGCAGCCGCCCAGCACGCGGCCGCGCGGATAGTTCAGCGCGCGGCCGTTCAGCCCGGGCTCCGCCTCGGTCTGGAACTGCCAGTCGGTGCGGGGATTGTTCATCGTGTAGAGATAGCCGACGGGGATGTGGATCCAGATGTAGTTGTCCTTGCCGCCGGCCTCGAGCAGCAGCACCTTCACATCGGGATCGGCCGAGAGGCGGTTGGCCAGCACGCAGCCGGCGGAGCCGGCGCCGACAATCACATAGTCGAACTGCCCGAACGTCGTCGCCTGTTCCACGCCTGTTCCTCCCTCGACCGGCCCCATTCTGTCACGGAAACAGCAACCGGAAGAAGAGCCAGGCGCCGATGCCGATGAAGGCCGCCGCGGCGCCTGCTCTCAGCATCTTGAGCGGCAGGCGGGCCGCAAATAACTGGCCCAGCGCGACGGCCGGCGCGTTGGCCAGCATCATGCCGAGCGTCGTGCCGACGACCACGGCGAACATCACCTGGAATTGGGCAGCGAGAGCGACGGTCGCGACTTGCGTCTTGTCGCCCATTTCGGCCAGGAAGAAGCAGATCAGCGTGGTGGCGAAGGCGCCGAGCCGCCGTCGACCGGCGCCGACATCGTCAGGCTTATCCGGCACCAGGGCCCACAGGCCGAGCGCGACGAAGCCTGCGGCCAGGACGAGGCGGAACCACGGCCCATCCAGCAAGTCGCCGGCGAGCAGGCCGAGCCAGGCGGCCAGCGCGTGGTTGGCCAGGGTGGCGACCAGGATGCCGGTGCCGATCGCGACCGGCTGGCGGAATCGGGCAGCAAGAACGAGGGCGAGCAGCTGGGTCTTGTCGCCCATCTCCGCCAAGGCCACCAGACCGGTGGACAGCAGGAAAGCTTGCATGGAACTCACGCGGGACCGGGCGGCGGTTCGACCCTGGAGCATGCGCGGGCCCCGCCCGGTCCAGGGCGGCCCTGCATGCGCCAAAGGTCTCGCCAAGCCTGTCGGCCTGCCTGCGCCATGGCGCCGATATCGGCAGCCAAGTGTGTTGACGCGGGCCCCCCGAACTCCGGCAACCGGGTCGAGGGCGGCTACTCCCCAATGAGCGGGCGCAGAACTAGCCGAAGCGGCACCTTCACGCAATCGACATATCGGCGTGATTCAGTGATGCTGTAGCGAAGCATTCGCGTTTTTGCCGAGGCCCGATCCGTGCTGCATCTTGCCGGTTGCCGTAGTCTTCTGCCCGACGGATCGATCCGTCCTGCCGACATCACCATCGAGGGCAGCCGCATCGCCGCGATCGGTGCCGGTTCCGGCGCGGCGGTCGACGCGGCGGGCTTGCTGGCGCTGCCCGGCATCGTCGACATCCACGGCGATGCCTTCGAGCGGCAGATCATGCCCCGGCCCGGCGTCGCCTTCGATCTCGACCTCGCGCTGGTCGAGACCGATCGCCAGCTGATCGCCAACGGCATCACCACCGCGCTGCACGCGCTGACCGTCTCGTGGGAGCCGGGCCTGCGCAGCAACGAGACGGCGGTCGACTTCGTTGCCGCGCTGGAGCGGCTCGAGGGGCGGCTCGCCTGCGACACGCGGCTGCATGTCCGCTGGGAAGCCTACAATCTCGACGCGGTCGCCACCGTCGAGGCGTGGATCGCCGCCGGCCGCGTCGCGCTGCTCGCCTTCAACGACCACACGCCGGCCATGCTGCGCCGGCGCGGCGACGCCAAGCAGATGAACAAGTATGCCGAGCGAACGGGACTGACCCAGGAGGGTTTCGCCGCCCTGCTCGAATCGATCGCGGCGCAGGAGGCCGAGGTGCCGGCGGCGGTGGCGCGGCTTGCCGGGCTCGCCCGCGCGGCCGGCATCGCCATGGCCTCGCACGACGATACCGGGCCGGCGATGCGCGACCATTTCCGCGGCCTCGGCGTCCGCATCGCCGAGTTCCCGATGACCGAGGAAACGGCGGCGGGCGCGCGGCGCGCCGGCGATAGCATCATCTTCGGCGCGCCCAACGTGGTGCGCGGCGGCAGCCACCTGAACTGTCCCGGCGCGGCCGACATGGTGGCGGCCGGCGCCTGCGACATCCTCGCTTCCGACTACTACTACCCGGCGCTGCACCTGGCGCCGTTCCGCCTCGCCAAGGACGGCGTCTGCCCGCTCGGCGACGCGTGGCGGCTGGTCTCCACGGCGCCGGCCGCCGCCCTCGGCCTGGCCGATCGCGGGGTGATCGAGCCCGGCCGCCGCGCCGACCTGGTGCTGATCGACGACAGCGGCGCGGTGCCGCATATCGCCGGCGTGTTCGTCGCCGGCCGGGCGGCGCATCTCTCCGGCCGGCTTGCCCTGTCGGCGCCGGCGGCACTCGCCGCCGCGGCCGAGTGAGGCTCAGCCGAGCGAGGCGACGATCGCGCGGTACGCCGCTTCGGGGAAAGCCTTCAGCGTGCGCGTGCGCACGCTGCCCAGCATGCCGAGTTGCAGGCTGAACCGTGCCGCCACGGCATCGTCGGAGGCCTCGTAGACGGCGACCATGTCGACATCGCCCATGGTGAGATAGAAGGCCTTCATCTCGCCCCCCATGTCCTGCAGGAGCCGTTTGGCGGCGTCGAGCCGACGGGGCGCATCCTTCACTTCGTTGATGCCCTGCTCGGTCCAGGTGGCGAGCATGATGTAGGTGGTCATGGCGTACCTCCCTTATCGCCCGGGAAGCATCCGAAGACATCTGGTACAGGCACTAAGACCGGAACGATCCCCTGGGCCGCGGCTAGCCTTGACCGGCGGCCGCCCGGTCCGCAACCGCTTTGTTCAGGCGCAATGTTTCAGGCTGCGGCCTGCAGCTCGCAGCCGGCCACCGTGATGCGGTGCATCAGGCGGCGTTCGCCTTGATAGTCGTTGACGGCGAGGTGCCAGGTGGCGCGGTTGTCCCAGAAGGCGAGCGAGCCCGGCGCCCAGCGGAACCGGCAGGTGAATTCCGGCCGCGCCGCGTGGCGGTAGAGATGCTCGAGCAGGGGCTTCGAATCCTCGACCGACCAGCCCTCGAAATGGGTGGTGAAGGACGCATTGACGAAGAGTGCCGGCCGGCCGCTCAGGGGGTGGCGGATCACCACCGGGTGCACGGCGTCGCCGACCTGGTCTTCGCCCTTGAACGCGCTCTTGAGATCGGTCGCCTTGTAGGCGGCGCCGGCGCCGAACACATGTCGCGACGAGTGCACGGCGCGCAGGCCCAGCAGCATGTTCTTCAGGCCGTCCGACAGCGTCTCGTAGGCGCGGTACATGTTGGCGAACAGCGTGTCGCCGCCTTCCTCCGGCAGCTCGCGGGCGAGCAGCAGCGAGCCCATGGCCGGCACCTGGTCGTAGCTGTGATCGGTGTGCCAGTGGCCGCCGATGTTCTTGGTCTGCGTCTTTTCCTTGCGCACCTCGGCGATCTCCGGATAGCCGTCGACCGCGGTGAAGAAGCGGTTGATGTCGATCGGCGCCCAGCGGCGTGCGAAGTCGAGATGCTGCTCCGGCGTCAGCTCCTGGTCGCGGAAGAAGATCACGCCGTGCTCGGCGAAGGCGTTGCGCACGCCGTCCCACTCGCTGTTGGAGAGCCGCTTCACGTCGATGCCGGTGATCTCGGCGCCGCAGCCGCCGGTCATCTTCCGCACCTGCATCGCGCTGCCGCTCATCGCCATTTCCTCCCGCAAGGCCCTTGATTTAAAATGAATATGAATTCATATTCATAATATGTCAAGCGCGATGGTGCCGGCGGGGGAGATCGAAGGCGCGCTGCCGGTCAAGCAGCAGCGCAGCCGGGCCACGCGGGACCGGCTGGTGGCTGCCGGTTTCCAGCTGGTGGAAACGCGGGATTTCGACGCGCTGTCGGTGGCCGAGATCGCCGCCGCCGCCGGCTGCTCGGTCGGTGCCTTCTATGTCCGCTTCGCCGACAAGGACGCCTTCTTCCGCGCCCTGGTGGCGGAGCGCCTGACCCGGGCGCGGGCCCAGCTGCCGGAGGCGCTGCGGCAATCGGGCGATCCGGTCGCCCGCATGGTGGCGATGGCAGTGCAGAATTTCCGCCGCCGGCCGGGCCTGCTGCGTTCCGCGCTCCGGCGCAGCATGGAGGATCCAAGCGTGTGGTCGCCGCTCCGCGACCACGGCCACTGGATGGCCGACGCTCTGGTTGCTGCGCTCGCCGAGCAGCGCGGCCGCGGGATGACCAAGCCGGCGGAGCATCGCCTGCGCTTCGCCTTCCAGATGATGATGGGCACGCTGGTCAACGCCCTGGTCAACCAGCCGGGCCCTTTGCAGCTCGACGATCCGCGGCTGGAAGGCGAGCTGCTGCGTGCCTTCCGCCTGGTGATGGCAGAGTAGGCCGCTAGAGCGGGATGAGATTGGCTTGAATCGGCAGGGGATTCCCAAGGGGCTCGAATAGTGATTCAAGATGCGGGCTGGGGATGGAGGCCAGCCAGCATGGGACGTCCCTATTCGATGG
>QOZS01000089.1 GCA_003576705.1 Desertibaculum subflavum | reverse complement strand
CCCGGCTCGGCCCGCGGCAGGTGGCGCTCGCCGCCGCCAGCGGCGCGACGGCGGTGACGCTGCGCCGGCCGCTCCGCGTCGCGCTGTTTTCGACCGGCGACGAGCTGGCCGCCGGCCACACGATCGACAGCAACCGTCCGATGCTGGCGGCGCTGCTCGGCAATCTGCCGGTTGCGCTCGACGATCGCGGCGTGCTGCGCGACGACGCGGCGGCGGTGCGCGCGGCGCTGGCGGGCGCGGCGGCCGATGCCGACCTGATCGTCACCTCCGGCGGCGTGTCGGTCGGCGAGGAGGATCACGTCCGCGCGGCGGTCGAGGCGCTCGGCGCGCTGCATCTCTGGCGCATCGCCATGAAGCCGGGCCGGCCGCTGGCGCTGGGCCAGATCGGCCGGGCCTGTTTCCTCGGCCTGCCCGGCAACCCGGTCGCCGCCTATATCGGCTTCGCCCGTTTCGGACTCCCCTTGATCCACCGGCTGGCCGGCGCGCCGCCGCCGCCGGCGCATATCCTGGTGCGGGCCGGCTTCGCGCTGCAGAAGAAGCCTGGCCGCACCGAATTCCTGCGCGCGGTGCTGCAGGCCGGCGCCGACGGCCTGCCGACGGCGATCGGCGATCCGGGCCAGGGTTCCGGCCGGCTTGGCGTGTTGGCGCAGGCGGACCTGCTGGTTGAAATCGGGCCGGAAGTGACCCAGATCCGTCCCGGCGATATGGTGCCCGCCCTTCCGCTCTGGCAGCAGCTCTGATGAAGCTCCTCTATTTCGCCTGGCTCCGCGAGCGCATCGGCCGCGCCGAGGAAGATCTCGCGCCGCCGGCCGAGGTGGCGGATGTCGCGCGGCTGATCGACTGGCTGAAGGCGCGCGGGCCGGGCTATGCCGCGGCCTTCGCCGACCTCCGCGTCGTGCGCGTCGCGGTCAACCAGGACTACGTGCCGGTCGACCATCCGGTGCGCGCGGGCGACGAGGTCGCCTTCTTCCCGCCGGTCACCGGGGGCTCGGCGTGATCCGCGTGCAGACGGAAGATTTCGATGTCGGCGCCGAGCTGAAGGCGCTCACCGCCGGCAACACGGCGATCGGCGGCGTCGCGCTGTTCGTCGGCCTGGTGCGCGACATGGCCGGCGGCCAGGCGGTCGGCGCCATGACGCTCGAGCATTATCCCGGCATGACCGAGCGGCAGCTCGAAAAGATCGAGGCGGAGGCGCGCGCGCGCTGGCCGCTCGACGCCACGCTGATTGTGCATCGCCACGGCCGGCTCGAGCCGGGCGACCAGATCGTGCTGGTGATCTGCGCCTCGGCGCATCGCGAGGCGGCGCTCGAGGCTTGCGCCTTCCTGATCGACTGGCTGAAGACCAAGGCGCCGTTCTGGAAATCGGAAGCGACGCCCGAAGGCCCGCGCTGGGTCGAAGCCCGCGCCGAAGACGACCACGCCGCCGCACGATGGCAGCGGTGAAGTGATCTCACGAGGGGAGGGGACATGACCGCCAAGACTTATCGCCGCATCGTTCTTGCCGCGCGCCCGGTGGGCGAACCGAAGGAAAGCGATTTCAAGGTCGACACCCAGCCGGTGCCGGAGCCGGGGCCGAAGGAGGTGCTGGTCCGCATCATCTATCTCTCGCTCGATCCCTATATGCGCGGGCGGCTGCGCGACGTCGCGTCCTATGCGCCGGCAGTGAAGATCGGCGAGGTGATGGTCGGCGGCACGGTCGGCGAGGTCGTCAAGTCGAACCATCCCGGCTTCCGGCCCGGCGACATCGTCGAAGGCTCGCTCGGCTGGCAGGAATATGCCGTCGCCACCGATCCGGCGGCGCTTCGCAAGATCGATCCCTCGATCGCGCCGATCTCCACCGCCAACGGCATCCTCGGCATGCCCGGCATGACCGCCTATTTCGGCCTGTTCGACGTGGCGCAGCCGAAGCCGGGCGACACGGTCGTGGTCTCGGCCGCTTCCGGCGCGGTCGGCCAGGTGGTCGGCCAGCTCGCCAAAATGATGGGCTGTCGCGCGGTCGGCATCGCTGGCGGCAAGGCGAAGTGCGATTTCGTGAAGGAGCTCGGCTTCGATGCCTGCGTCGACTACAAGGCCGGCAATCTCGATGCAGATCTGAAAGCGGCCTGCCCGAACGGCATCGACGTCTATTTCGAGAATGTCGGCGGCGAGGTGTCGGACGCCGTCTACAAGCAGCTCAACTTCTTCGCCCGCATCGCCGCCTGCGGCTCGATCTCGCAATCGAACAACGAGATTCCGGCCATGGGCCCTCGCCTGAACGGGTTGTTCACCGGCCGGCGCGTGCGCCTGCAGGGCTTCATCGTGTGGGACTACCGCGACCGCTACGCGCCGGCCATGCAGCGCATGGGCGCCTGGGTGAAATCCGGCAAGCTGAAGTTCCGCGAAGACATCGTCGACGGGCTGGAGAACGCGCCGAAGGCCTTCATCGGCCTGCTGAAGGGCGCCAATTTCGGCAAGCTGCAGGTGCGCGTCGGTCCGGAGAAGGGGTAAACGACGCTAACCCGAAGCGAGTCGCCGGATCCGGCCGACCACCTCGAACACCAGCGGCACGCCATCGATCTGTTTCGGCATGGCGGTGCCGATGGGCGGTGCCGCCAGATTCACCTTGACCGCGGGGCACCCCGAGACCTTCGTCAGGCCCACACCGACCACTTGAAATGCCGGGCCAAGCTGTCGCTTGGCCTTGGACTTTGCGGCCCGTGCCTGTTCGAGCGAAACCCGCTTTTCTACCATGCGCGTCAGTATAGCAGATCAACGCGCAGCGCATCGAGGACGGTGTGGATCGGCGTTGCGTAGGTAAGGCCGGCATTGTTTCGGCCGCCGGAATCCGTGCCGGCGAAAAGCTGTGCCACCGCATAGCCGTCGCTGTCCACGATCAGCGAGCCGCTGTCGCCGCCATCGCTGAAAGGCCCGGTGCCCGCACCCTCGATCTCGATCTGACCGTCGAATCCGACATTGCCGATGTCATAGGCCACCACAAGATCGTCGATCTCGAAGGCTGTGACCCGGCCACGTGTCACCCCCGTCGTGCGGCCGACCTTCGCCACTTTCAGCCCCTCGTCGATTTCCGGATCGGCAAGTCCTTTCAGCGCTCCCAGACCACGTAGCTTGGCCGGATCATGGTCGATGTCGTCGACCACTGTAGCGGTCGCGCTATCCACGAGATTGGCATTGTTGCTCCGCAGGCGCACGAACCTGGCCAGCGTCGCGACGCGATCGGCGGCCTTTCCCCCGTCATAAGGGCCGGCCTGCAGGATGGCGTCGCCCTTCTTGGCATTGTTCTCGTTGGCAAGCACGTGGTTGTTGGAGAGCACTTGGATCCGGCCTCCACTCCGCGGCGTGACGAATCCGCCGAGCGTGCCGGCCGTCACGCCGAAATGCGCGATCGAGCAGCCGACGTTCAAGGGACGGCATTGCTGCTGATACCAGGGCACGGCGCGCTTCTGGACCCTGCCGATGAAATTGATATCGACCTCGCCCTTGGCCAACCTGGACAGGCGCTCGATCTCGGGATGTGCCGCGAGAGAGTGACGCTGCAGGCGTACTGCGAGCTTGAAATTTCCCTTGCCCGCTGGGCTGACGCCAAGCGCGAACAGCCGCGTCGCTTGCTTGGTGTTCTCGATCGGCGCGGCCGCGAACGCCAAACCGAGGGCGCGTGGCCGTGCCGCCAGCATCGGCTGAACGATCCGGTCGAGCGCGCGTGCTTTGATTTCCCGTACCGAGTCGAGCTTCATCGCCGCCTCCCACCGCTTTCACGGCAGTATGGGGCGATTCGTTACATTTGTATATATTATCAGGAAAGCAACTGCAGAGAGCTCTGCTCACTCTGCGGGGCTTGGCTTCGCGGTCCCGCGCAGACTGCCCAGCAGGTCGACCGGCAGCGGGAAGACGATGGTGGAGCTGCGCTCGCCGGCGATGTTCTGCAGGGTGCCGAGATAGCGGAGCTGCATGGCGAAGGGCTGCTGCGCCAGCACCTCGCCGGCCTCGAACAGCTTCTGCGAGGCCTGCAGCTCGCCCTCCGCGTCGATGATCTTGGCGCGGCGGATGCGCTCGGCCTCGGCCTGCTTGGCGATGGCGCGCACCATGCTGTCGTTCAGGTCGACATGCTTCAGCTCGACATTGGAGACCTTGATGCCCCAGGCATCGGTCTGGTCGTCGAGCAGGGCGCGGATCTCGTCGTTCAGCTTCTCGCGCTCGGCCAGCATCTGGTCGAGCTCGTGCTGGCCCAGGATCGAGCGGAGCGTGGTCTGGGCGAGCTGGCTGGTCGCCATGTTGAAGTCCTCGACCTGGATGATGGCCCGCTCGGCGTCCATGACGCGGAAATAGACCACCGCGTTGACCTTGACCGACACGTTGTCGCGGCTGATCACGTCCTGCGGCGGCACGTCCAGCACGCGGGTGCGCAGGTCGACCCGCACCATCTGCTGGATTACCGGCACGACGATGACGAGGCCCGGGCCCTTCAGCTTCCAGAACCGGCCGAGCAGGAACACCACGCCGCGCTCGTACTCGCGCAAGGTGCGGAACGAGTAGACGATCAGGCCGAGGACGATGGCGATCGGCAGCACGATGGCGCCGATCGATTGCAGGTTCGACAGCATTTCCGCCTCTCCTCAGCTTGCTTCGATATGCAGGGTCAGCCCGTCGCGCGCCGCCACGCGCACGGCGTCGCCCGGCAGATACTCCCTGTCGCTCCTGGCCGACCAGACTTCGCCGTGCACACGCACCGTGCCCCGGCTGCCGTTCCAGCTGATCACCTTGGCCTCCAGGCCGATCATCTCCTCGGCGCCGGTGACCACCGCCCGTTTGCGCGCCTTCATGGCGAAGCCGAACACGAAGGCGGCCATGGCGAAGCTGAGCGCGGTCATGCCGGCGATCACCGGCCAGGCCACCGCGATGTCGATATCGGCGGCATCCGGGTCGAACAGGAAGGCGGCGCCGATCACGGTGGCGATCACCCCGCCGATGCCGAGCACGCCGATGCCCGGCGTGAAGGCCTCGCCCGTCATCAGCGCGATGCCGAGCAGCAGCAGGCCGAGCCCCGCATAGTTGACCGGCAGCACCGACAGGGCGGTCAGCCCGAGCAGCAGGCAGATCCCGCCGAGCACGCCGGGGAAGATCGCGCCGGGGCTCCACAGCTCGAACAGGACGCCGTAGACGCCGATCATCATCAGGATGAAGGCGATGTTGGGGTCGGCGACGGCGCCGAGCAGCCGCATGCGCCAATCGGCCGCCACCTCGACCACCGCGCGCCCCTCGGTGACCAGCTTCCGCTTGGCGCCACCGACGCTGACCTCATGGCCTTCGAGCCTGGCCAGCAGCGCGGTCCGGTCGACCGACACGAATTCGATGACGTTCTCCTTCAGCGCGTCGTCGGCGGTCAAGGTCGCGGCCTCGCGGACCGCCTTCTCCGCCCAGTCTGCATTGCGGCCGCGCAGTTGCGCCAGCGCGCGGATATAGGCGATGGCGTCGTTCAGCACCTTGTCTTCCATGCCGGCCTTGGGCTTCTCGCCTTCCGCCGGCTTCTCCTTCGGCGGTTGCTGCGGGCTGCCCGGCATCGGCGCGCCGCCGAGCTGGATCGGCGTCGCGGCGCCGAGATGGGTGCCCGGCGCCATCGCCGCAACGTGCGAGGCATAAAGCATGTAGGTGCCGGCGCTGGCGGCGCGGGCGCCGCTCGGCGCCACGTAGATCGCCACCGGCACTTTCGAACCGAGGATCGCCTGGATGATGACCCGCGTCGAGGTGACGAGCCCGCCCGGCGTGTCGAGCCGGAACAGTACCAGCTCGGCCTGCTCGGCCTCGGCCCGCTTGATCACCGTCTCGACCTGCAGCTCGGCGGCGACGCCGATGGCGCCGGTGATGTCGGCCTGCAGGATGGCGGCCGGCGGTGCCGGTTCCTGGGCGCTGCTCGCCACGCGCATCGAGAGTACGGCGGCCAGAACGGCGCCGACGACGAGCCATAGCAGGCGGGCCTTGCGCATCCGCATGCTCCCCGTGTCTCCCTTCCTCCCAGCCCAGGCGCCTGCCTCCGTTCCGGGATGCGGATGGCGACTAGCCCTTGCTCTCCCGCACGAACTTGAAGATCTCGGTGAAATCCGATCCCGGCATCGCCTGCTCGCAACGCGTCCAGATATCGGCGACCAGTTCGCCCACCTCGCGCGGCGCGTTGGCGGCGCGCACGCCCTCGCGGAACAGGCGCACGTCCTTCGCCATCAGCCTGGTCGCGAAGCCGGCGGCGAAGCTGCCGGGCAGCACCTGGCGCGGGAACTTGTCGTCGGTCGCGCTGTTGCGCCCGCTCGACACGTTCAGCACGTCCAGCATGGTCTTCATCTCCAGGCCGCGGTCGATGCCGAAATTGATCGCCTCGCTGGTCGCCGCCATGGCGGTGGCGGAGAGAAAGTTGTTCAGCATCTTCATCGCCTGGCCCTGCCCGGCGCGGGTGCCGACATGGAACACGTTCTTGGCCACCAGCTTCAGCATCGGCGCCAGGGTGTCGAACCTCTCCTGCGGGCAGGCGACCATCATGGCGAGGCTGGCCGCCACCGCGCCATGCACGCCGCCGGAGACCGGCGCATCGACATATTGCACGCCGACAGCGGCCAGCCGCTCGGCGACGCGCGCAGCCGCCTGGTCGCCGATGGTCGAAGTATCGATCACCGTGCGCAGCCGTCGCGCCGGCGCGGCGCCGATCTCATGCGCCACCATGTCGGCCGCGGCGCCGTCCGGCAGGCTCAGGAATGCCGTCTCGGCGCCGGCGGCGACGCCGCCGACCGAGCCCGCCGCGGTGCCGCCCGGCGGCAGCCGGCTCTGCGTGCCGGCGGCGTCGAAGCCCAGGATGCGGCAGCCGCCCTTCGCCAGGTTGGTCGCCATCGGCTGGCCCATCTGGCCGAGGCCGATGAAGCCGATCAGCTCGCCATTGCTCGCCATCGCGCGGCCCCGATCAGGCTTCCGGCCGGGGCTTCAACTGGCTCGCGTCGATGCCTTCCTCCTGCAGCACGCGCTTGGCGATGCGGAAGCATTCGACGCCGGCCGGGATGCCGCAATAGACCGCGATCTGGATCAGGATCTCGCGCAGCTCCTCCAGCGGCACCTTGTTCTTCACCAGGGCGGCGCGGAAATGCAGCTCCCATTCGTGCATGCGGCCGAGTGCCGCGATCATGCCGAGATTGAGCAGGCTGCGCTGCTGCTTGGTCAGCACGCCCTTGCCCCAGGTGCCGCCCCAGCAATATTCGGTGACGATGTCCTGGAAATCCTTGTCGAAGGCGGTCGTCTTGCTCAGCGCCGCCTCGACATATTCGGCGCCCAGCACCTCCTTGCGCACCCGAAGCCCCGCCGCGTGCTGCTTGCTCTCGGCCATGTTGTTTCCTCCTTAGGCGTATCGGCTCGCCGACAGGTTACCCCGTCGGCCCCGCTCTACATATTCATCACGCTGAGTACTCACCTTGTCATGCCCGGGCTTGACCCGGGCATCCACGGCTCTCCGTCGCGCTGCCCAAGGGCGTGGATGGCCGGGTCAAGCCCGGCCATGACGTGCTGGTACGAAAACTATTGTCGCCACACCGCCGGCAGCTTGGTCAGGCCGCGCAAGGTGAAGGTCTGGCGCCATTCCGGGCTGTCCTTCTCCGGCAGCTCCAGGTTCGGCAGGCGGGCGAGCAGGCTGCGGTAGGCGACGTCGGTCTCGATGCGCGAGAGCTGCGCGCCCAGGCAGTGGTGGATGCCGCCGCCGAAGGACAGCGGCTTCGGGTCCTTGCGGCGGATATCCAGCTGGTCCGGGTTCGCATGCGCGGCGGGGTCGCGGTTGCCGGCGCCGAGCAGGCAGATCACGCCTTCGCCCTCCTCGATGCGGAAGCCGTCGATCTCCATCGGCTCGAAGGTGGCGCGCCCGGTCATCTGCACCGAGCTGTCATAGCGCAGCACCTCCTCCACCGCGTTCGGCGTCAGCGACGGATCGGCCTTCAGCGCGGCCAGCTGGTCCGGATGCCTGTGCAGCGCCAGCAACCCGTTGGCGATGGTGTTGGTGGTCGTCTCGTGCCCGGCGCCGAACAGCAGCTGAACGTTGGCGAACAGCTCCTCGTTGGTCAGCCGGTCGCCGGCCTCCTCGGCCTGGACCAGATGGGTGATCAGGTCGTCCTTCGGCTCGCGCCGGCGGCGCTCGAACAGGTCGTTGAAATAGGCCGCCTGCTCCATCGAGGCGGCATTGGCGCGGTCGAGCTCCTCGCGCGGCAGCGGGACGGGATCGAGGATGCGGCCGACGATGCGCGAGCTTTCCAGGAACGGACCCCGGTCCTCCTCGGGGATGCCGAGCATGTCGCAGATCACCATCACCGGCAGCGGATGGGCGAAATCCTTGATCACGTCCATCTCGCCCTTGTCGACCACCTTGTCGATCAACCCGTCGACCAGCGACTGGATGCGCGGGCGCATCTCCTCCACGCGCCGCGCCGTGAACGCCTTGGTGACCAGGCCGCGCAGCCGGGTGTGGTCCGGCGGGTCGCGGGTCAGCATCATCAGCTCGAGGCCGCGATAGGCGACCTCGTCCAGCGCCTGGGGGCCGAGCCGCTTCGCCATCCGTTCGCGGAACCGCTTGCCGAGCTGGCGGTCGCGCAGCAGCAGCGCGATATCGGCGTTGCGGGTGGCGATGATGAAGCCGAGCGGCGAGCGGTGCAGCGGCTCGCGCTCCCTCAGCTGGTGATAGAACGGATAGGGATCGCGGATGAAGGCCGGATCGAGCGGATTGAACACGATCGGCTGGTCGGCAGCCTTGGGCACGGCACTCATCTGAGGTTTCTCCCTGTTTCTACCATTGAGACTAGCCGGTTGCCGCTGCGCCGGCCACTCGTTCACCGCCAGTGACGCAAAGGACGCGAAGTTCCGCGAAGGATTGAAAGTCCTTTCCTTTGCGTGCCTTGGCGCACTTGGCGTCCTTGGCGGTTCATTTCCCCGCTGCCCTTCGCTATGACAGCCTCATGAGCTGGATCGACAACCTGCCTTACATTGACCGTTTCCGTGACAAGGCGCCGCTGGTGCCGGTGGTGCGGCTGGCCGGCGTGATCGCGCCGCCGGGCGGGCTGGTCGGCGGCCGTACGCTCAATCTCTCCGGCGTCGCCGGCGCGCTCGAGGCCGCCTTTTCGCTCAAGGCCGCGCCGGCGGTGGCGCTCGCCATCAACTCGCCCGGCGGCTCGCCGGTGCAATCGGCGCTGATTCACGACCGCATCCGCGAGCTCGCGGCCGAGAAGAAGAAGCCGGTGCTCGCCTTCGTCGAGGACGTGGCGGCGTCCGGCGGCTACTGGCTGGCGCTGGCCGGCGACGAGATCTTCGCCGATGCCAGCTCGATCGTCGGCTCGATCGGCGTGATCTCGGCCGGCTTCGGCTTCAGCGAGGCGATCGCCCGGCTCGGCATCGAGCGGCGCGTGCATGCGCAGGGTCGCGCCAAGTCGATGCTGGACCCGTTCCGGCCGGAGCGGCCGGAGGATGTGGCGCGGCTCGACGCGCTGCAGAAGGAGATCCACGCCCGCTTCATCGATCACGTCCGCGCCCGCCGCGCCGACCGGCTGAAGGAGCCGCATCCTGACGGCCTGTTCGAGGGCGAGATCTTCACCGGCGCCAAGGCTGCCGAGGCCGGGCTGGTCGACGGGCTCGGCCATCTCCGCACCGTGCTGCGCGGCCGCTTTGGCGACAAGGTGAAGCTGCGTATCTTCGCCGCGGAGCGCAGCTGGCTGCGCCGCCGGCTCGGGCTGGCGGAAGCGCCGGCGATCTTCGCCGAGCGTCTGGTCGAGGCGGTCGAGACCCGCGCCGCCTGGTCGCGTTACGGTCTCTAGATGTTCAGCCTCAACAAGCTGCTGATCCTGGCCGCCGCGATCGCCGTCGTCTGGCTCGGCTTCCGCTGGTGGCAGCGCCAGCAGCTGGCCAGCCGCGAAGCGCCGCGCCGCGCGCCGAAGCAGCGCGCACGCGCGGGCGATGTCGAGGACATGCGCGCCTGCCGCGTCTGCGGCGTCTACATCGCCGCCGGCGCGGCAGCCTGCGAACGGCCAAACTGTCCGCAGCGCGACGCATAACGAGAAAGCGAGGGAGGATGAGTTTCGATCCGAACGACTACAAGCTGGTGCCGCAGCGCTGGTTCGACGATTTCAAGCAGGGCGAGCGCTTCCCCGGCAACAGCCACACGGTGACGGAATCGCATTTCACCGCCTTCCGCGGCATGACCGGGGACAATCACCCGATCCACTACGACATCGAATACTGCAAGGCGCATGGCCATCCGGGCCTGCTCGCGCACGGCCTGCAGGTTTTGGCCTACACGGCCGCCGGCGCCGGCCTGTCGCCGCATGCCTTCGGCGACGCGCTGGTCGCCTTCATCGAGGTCTCGGCGCGCTTCCTGAAAGGCGTCTATCCCGGCGACACGATGTACCCGCTACTGGAGATCGTCGAGCTCAAGCCGCAGCGCACGACCGGCGTCATCGTGATGCGTGCGACGCTCCACAATCAGAAAGGCGAGCTGGTGCTGGAAGGCACGCATCGCCTGCTGGTCAAGAAGCGGCCCCACTGAGCCCTTCGATCTAGCGCGGCGCCGCCATCATCCGCCTGGCCATGCCTTCCAGCGTGGTCATGTGGTGCTGGCGCTTCGGCACGTCGTAGGGCGTCACGTTCACCGCGCGGATGAAGCGGCGCACCACGTCGCCGTCCGGCGTGACGTCGACATCGATGATGTTGAGGCAGCAGGAATCCTGCTCGAAGACCGGGAACGCGGCGAGCGGCGCGCCCAGCGCCCAGCAGAGCAGTGCCCGGTTGACCCCGCCATGCGCCACCAGCAGCAGGTTGTCCCAGTCCTTCCAGGCCAGCACCTTCTCGATGCCGTCGTGGCACCGGCGTACGAAGGGTTCGAAATGCTCGCCGTCGCGATAGCGCCCGGTATCGCGGCCGGCATGGAAGAAGGCATAGGCGACGTCGGGCAGGATCTGCTCCGGCGGCAGCTCGGCCATCGACCGGCCGCTATTGATCTCCTCCAGCAGCGGCTCGGTGCGCCGCGGCAGGTCGCGGCCCTCGAGCACGATGTCGGCTGTCTCCACCGTGCGCGGCAGGCCGGAGACGACGACGGCGTCGAGCGTCACCTCGGCCAGCAGCGCGCGCATGGCGGCGGCCTGCTCGCGGCCCCGCTCGGTCAGCGCCACGATGCGCGAATCGCCGGTGCGGCGCCCCTCCGCGTCGAAATAGGCGGCCTCGGCATGGCGCAGCAGGTGGATGCGCCGGCGCCGGGCGCCGTCCAGCGCGAGCAGGCTCATCGGCTGTCCTCCCGGCCGCCGACGATCTCGAGCGCCACCTCGGCGGCGTTGATCAGCCGCTTGCCGACCTGCTCGAAATTCACCGTAACGCGCCCGTCGATCGCCGACTGGACCTGGCCGATGCCCCAATCGGGCTCCCGGGGGTGGCGCACCAGGGCACCCGGCACCAGGCCAGGGGCCGGTCCCGGCCCGGCTCCCGCAAATGTCACACTGGGCATGATTGCTCCAATTCGTTCACCTCTGCATCTTACGACGCCAATGTGACAGCGACGACAAGGCAGTAACCATGGCGCAAGAATCCGATCCCTCGCTCGCGCTGGCCGCGCAGCTCTGCTCCAAGCTCTGCCACGACCTGGCCGGCGTGCTCGGCGCCATCGCCAACGGCGCCGAGCTGCTGGAGGACGAGGACGACGAGGAGATCCGCAACCAGGCGGTCGAGCTGCTGGCCCAATCGGCCGAGCAGGCCGGGCGCCGCCTGCGCTTCTTCCGCATCGCCTTCGGTGCCGGCGGGGCGCTCGGTGACGTGATCGACGTGGGCGAGCTGCGCGATGCCGTCGAGGGCCAGCTCGGCGGCGGCCGGCTCAAGGTCGAATGGCCGGCCGATCTGGCCCGCCTGACCAAACCCGAGGCCAAGGTGCTGCTTAACCTTATGCTGGTTGCCGCCGCCGGCCTGCCGCGCGGCGGCTTCCTGCGGCCCTCGGTGGGAGCCGACGGGCTGGTGGCCGTGATGGCCGAGGGAGAGGTGGCCAATCTGCCGGATGCCGTCCGCACAGCGCTTGCCGGCCAGGCCGGTGTTCCCGAAGGGATCGCGGCGGTTGCCGTGCATGCGATGCGGCTCGCGGCCGCTTCCGGCCGCCGCGTGGTCGCCAGCGAGACCGGGCCCAAGGGCTTCTCGCTCGCGCTCAAGCCGGGCAGCTGAGCTCCCGGCGACGACAATGTGTACGCCCTTAGAGCTAACTTAACTTCTCGACAGCAGATTAACCGACCTGACCTCCGGCCGCGGAGGAACAGGGGTTCCCACCGCGGTCAGCTTGGTGCGCTGCGCTTGGGTGGAACATGGATGATCTGCTGACGGAATTCCTCACCGAGACCAACGAAAGTCTCGCGGTGCTCGATGTCGAGCTGGTGCATCTCGAGCAGAATCCGAACAACCCATCGCTGCTCAACAACATCTTCCGCCTGGTCCACACCATCAAGGGGACCTGCGGCTTCCTCGGCCTGCCGCGGCTCGAGACGCTCGCGCATGCCGCCGAGAACGTGCTCGGCAAGTTCCGCGACGGCGCGCTGGTGGTGACACCGGAAGCGGTGACCCTGATCCTGGCGACCCTCGACCGCATCAAGCAGATCCTGGCCGAGCTCGAGCGCACCGAGGCGGAGCCGGCCGGCAATGACGCCGATCTGATCGCCCGCCTGGACGCGACCGCCGCCGGCAAGGCCGCGCCGGTCGCCGCCAAGCCCGCGGCCCCGCCGCCGCCCGCCCCTGTCGCCGCCGC
>QOZS01000088.1 GCA_003576705.1 Desertibaculum subflavum | reverse complement strand
GCGGCAGCGCGGCGAGCTCGCCGACCGCGCGCAGGCCGACCCGCGACAGCGCCTGCACGGTCTCGGGCGGCAGGCGCAGGGCACCGAGCGGCAGCGATGCCAGGGCGGCCGCGGTTCCGCCTGCGGCCACGCTGCTGCCGGCGCCGAAACGCGCCACCGCCCAGGCGGCACCCGGCGTATCGGCCACCGCGGTGCGCGCGGCGATGCCGGCCGCCGTGAGCCGTCGGGCAAGGTCGGCCAGCAGCGCCGCCTCGCCGCCGAACAGATGGGCGACGCCGGTGATGTCCAGGCGGATGCCGTCCTCGCCATCGGTGGCGGTCCAGGGCGCGTAGCGGCCGCACCAGTCGGCAAGCTCCGCCAGCCCCGCCTGGTCGGCGGCCGGGTCGGCATCCACCACCACCAGCCCCGGCTCCAGCGCCCGGGCATCGGCCAAGGTCATGCCCGGCACGAGGCCGAGTGCCGCCGCCGCGACGTCGACCGCGGTCAGCCGGACGCCGCCCTGGCCGGAAGCGATCAGGACCAGCGCCTCCGCCGGCGGCGCAATTCCGGCGCGGCGGCGCGCCCGCCGCCAGCGGTCGGCCGGCCAATGCGGCAACCAGATCGCCAAATAGCGGCGGCCAGGATAGCTACGGCCTGATGAGAACATAATGGGAACAAAATAGCGCGGCCGGCGATCCGGAGCAACCGCCCCATCTCACCCCTCTCAACCGGCTGTTAGGCGGACTCGCGCTGGAATGGTCCCTCGTTCGCTAAACGGGAGCGTTGCATGCTGGCCTGGGCGATCCGCCTGCTGGCGCTTTGGGCCTGCATTGCCGTCGTCGGCTATCTCGCCGTGACGGAGAACTGGCTGGCGCGCCCTGGTGAGCCGCCGGCCGCCGTCGCCGCCACTGCCGCCCAACCCGCCTCCGGCGGCAAGCGATCGGTCGGCAACAGCATGACCATCCCGGCCGATGCCTCCGGCCACTACCTCGTCACCGCGCATGTGAACGGCACGCCGATCCGCTTCCTGGTCGATACCGGCGCGACCCTGATCGCGCTGACGCCGAAGGATGCCCAGGCGGCCGGCTTCGAGCGCGACCAGCTCGACTTCTCCCGCCCCGTCCACACCGCCAACGGCACCATCAAGTTCGCGCCGGTCAGCCTGCGCGAGATCCGGCTCGGCGCGCTGGCGCTGAACGACATCGACGCCGCGGTGATCGGCGCGCCCGGCGGCATCTCGCTGCTCGGCATGAACTTCCTGAAGCAGCTCGAATCCTACGAGATCCGCGACGGCAAGCTCACGATCTGGTGGTAAGCCGGCACTACCGGCGAGTGGTAAGCTTGCCGCATGCGCCTGTCCGTTCCGTCGCTCGTCCTCGCATCGCAGATTCTGCTCGCGCCATCGGCACATGCGCAGCTCGAAGAGGACCGGATCGGCCGGCGGATCGTGATCGAGCCGGACAAGCTCGCCGCGCCGCGCGCGACGCCGAGCGTCAGCAACTCGCCGCGCACGGTGAGCCGGCCCGCCGGCACCAGCCTCAACCTGCCGCCCGGATTTCGCGCCCAGCTGTTCGCCGAACGGCTGAGCCATGCCCGCTACCTCGCGGTAGCGCCGAACGGCGACGTGCTGCTGGCGGAGAGCCGCGCCGGCAAGATCACCCTGCTGCGCGACGCCGATGGCGACGGCGTGGCCGAGACGCGCACCACCTTCGCCGAGAATCTCGACACGCCGCACGGCCTCGCGCTGCGCGACGGCCATGTCTATGTCGGCGAGTTCACGCAAGTTCGCCGCCTGCCCTATCGCGTCGGCGACACTCAGGCCGCGGGGCCGCCGGAGACGGTGACCGCCGAAGGCACGCTCGCCCGCAGCCGCGGCGGCCACTGGACGCGCAACATCGTGTTCACCGCCGACGGCGACGGATTCTTCGTCTCCGTCGACAGCCGCAGCAACACGCAGGAAGAGCCCGAGCCCCACGCCACGATCCAGCATTTCCGCGCCGACGGCTCCGGCCAGACAACCTTCGCGGCGGGCCTCCGCAACGCCATCGGCATCGCGCTGCATCCCGCGACCAAGGCACTCTGGGCGGTGGTGAACGAGCGCGACGGCCTGGGCGACGGCCTCGTGCCCGACTATCTCGCCGAGGTGAAGCAGGGCGAGTTCTTCGGCTGGCCCTATGCCTATATCGGCCCGCATCCGGATCCCGATTACGGCCGCCGGCGGCCCGACCTGGTGGCGCGCACCAAAGTGCCGGAGGTGCTGTTCCGCTCGCACTCGGCGCCGATCGGCCTCGCCTTCTATGACGGCGCCATGTTCCCGGCCGAGTATCGCGGCGATGCCTTCGTCACCCTGCAGGGCTCGTGGAACGCGGCGCGGCCGACCGGCTACAAGGTGGTGCGGGTTCGCTTCCGCGACGGCCGGCCGGTCGGCGACTACGAGAACTTCGCGACGGGTTTCCGGCTCACCGGCACCAGCACCGCCATCGTCTGGGGCCGGCCGAGCGGGGTTGCGGTGGCGCGAGACGGCGCGCTGCTGGTGGCCGACGATACCGGCAATACGGTGTGGCGGATCAGCTACGGCGGCTAACCCACGCTGCTATCACCCATTCTTGTGACGCGAGTCACTGCGCCAACGGGGCGCAGCAAATATTTAAGTTCGGACCGCTAGTTAAGAGAGCCGATGCGAGCCGTGAACCTCATGCTGCAAGTCCGTCCCCTGCTGCTCCGGCGCCTGCTGCTGGTGCTGTTCGCCGGTCCGATCCTGATCCTGACGGCGATCGGCCGCGCTGTCGGCGCTACCCGCCTCAGCGTGCAGCGGCTGTGCTGGTCGTTCGACAGCGCCTGGGCCGACCGCGAAGTCGGGCCGCTCGAATCCACCGCCGGCTAAATCACTCCCACCGAACCGATCGCTTGCCTGGCCGCGGCCAGCGGGGCGCCCGACTTGCTCAGCACCGTCTCGGCGACGGTGCTGGTGAAGCGGGAGAGTTCGGCCTTGGGCTTCGCCGCCTGGACCGGCGTCAGCGACAAGCGCTGCTGCACGTCCCGCAGGGTCGCCGAATTGGCTTCCGTGCCGAACAACGCCGGGTAGCGGCGGGCCGCGTCCGGGAACAATTCGGTCGCCGAGGCGGCAGGATTTGCCGCCTGCAGCCGACTGAATCTTGCCGCCCTGTCCGGACCGAGCAGGTGGGAGAGGTAGAGCTCGCCGTCGGTCGGCGCACGACCAAGCTCGCCCTGCAGGACCTTGGCGTGCTCGGTCGCCAGGTGCTCCGCCATGACGCGGGCGACCGCCGGATCGTCGCGCAGCCGCAGGATCTCCTGGCCGAGATCGGGGTTGCGGGCCTCGCGGGCGCCGTTCGCGTCGGTCAGGATTCCCTCGGCCAATTGGCCCAAACCGTGGCCGGCGCCATAGGTTTGGACGAGGCGGAGCCAGGTCTGGTCATCGAAGCGGAACGGGGTCTTGGGGCTGCCCTGGACCTGATCGGCGGGCGTGCCGGGCAGGCGGGCGATCTCGCGCAACATCGGGCCGAAGCCCGTTCCCTGGCGCGCCGCGGCAGCCGCCACGGCGGTGCGGATAGGGCTCTGCACGGATGTCGAATTCAGCAGCGAAGCAACGGCCATCGGCAACCTCCGCCCACTCCGTAGCAGGAGGCGTGCCAACCGAGTTAACGGATCGTTGTCTCCGCCTCGGCGCCGAACTGGACCACCCGGAGCCGGGCGCCGTCATGTTCCAGCACGGTCTCCGAGCAATAGTCCGGCCGGAACACGATCACTCGGTCGTCGTCCATGGCGGCGCTGGCTGCCGCGTTGATGGCGATGAAATGGGAGAAGGCGACGGTGTCGGCCGGCATCGCCAGCAGTGCCCGCACCACGTCGTCGCGCCAGGCGCGGAGCTCGTCCGCCTGCTCAGCCCAGCGGCCCTGCATCACCTGGGCGAGCCATGTCGCCCGCTCGGCCAGCGCCAGGCCGGGCGACGGGATCTCGGCGATGCGGGGCTCGATCCGCGGAACGGCCGACCAGGCCCTGGCGAGCGGCGCCGCGGTCTCCTGGGTCCGGCGCAGCGGGCTCGCCGCGAGCGCGATCGCCGGCCGGCCGGTCCAGCGCGCCGCCACCGCCTCGGCCTGCTGGCGCCCGAGATCGTCGAGGCCGGGATCGACCGCCTCGCCGAAGCCGGCCGCCGCGCGGCCATGCCGGATCAGATGGATGCGCGGCATCGCTAGAGCAGGTTGAGGCGCATGTTCTCGCGCGCGACCAGGGCGTGCGGCCACATCTGCCGCGCCTCCGCCTCGAGGCGCTCCATGAACAGGTCCTCGTGGTCGGGATCGTGGTGGAAGATCATCAGCATCTTCACGCCGGCCTGGCGGCAGAGCCGCACGCCTTCCTGCCAGGTGGAATGGCCCCAGCCGATCTTCCCCGGGAACTCGTCGTCGGTATAGGTGGCGTCGTAGATCACCACATCGGCGCCTTCGATCAGGGCCAGGATCTTCTCGTCCGGCTTGCCGATCACGTGCTCGGTATCGGTGATGTAGCAGACCGACTTGCCGCGGTATTCGAGGCGATAGCCCGTGGCGCCGTCGGGATGGTTGAGCGCGGCGGTGCGCACCTTGATCGAGCGGCCGATGTTGAACTTGTCGCCGGCGCGGAAATCCTCGAAGTCGAGCTTGGCGCCCATCACCGCGAGCGGCACCGGGAAGGTCGGGTTCGCCATCTGCGAGGACAGCACGGTGCGGATGCCGCCATGCGCATGCAGATGGCCCGCCATGATGTGGAAGTGGCGGTCCTTGCGGAAGGCCGGCGAGAAGAACGGGAAGCCGTTGATATGGTCCCAATGGGTATGCGACAGCAACAGGTGCGCGCGGCGCAGGTCCTTCTTCAGGAACCAGTGGCCGAGATTGCGGATGCCGGTGCCGGCATCGAGGATGATGCGCTCGCCGCCCATGGCGATCTCGAGGCAGCTGGTATTGCCGCCGAAGGCGATGTGGCGCGGGGACGGCGTGGCGATGCTGCCACGGACCCCCCAGAACTTGACCTTGAAGCTCATGCGCCGCCTCCCGGCCGGCGCCGCCCGAAGGACAGCGCCGCCACGGCCCAGTCTAAGGCCCCGCCGGAGAGCGGCGAGGTGATCGCCGTCACGCGGCGCGGGCTCCGTCGAGGCCGGCGCCGGCCTTGGGCAACAGCCGCTCGACCAGCCGAACCCAGTAGCTCGCGCCGACTTTCAGCGCGTCGTCGTTGAAATCGTAGCGCGGGTTGTGGACCATGCAGCCGCCCTCGGCCCCGGTGCCGTTGCCGAGCCAGACATAGCAGCCGGGCCGCTCCAGCAGCATCCAGCCGAAATCCTCCGAGCCCATGGTCGGCGGCTTGTTGCGCAGCACGTTGTCCGTGCCGATCGTGTCGGCGGCGGCGAGGGCCGCGATCTCGGTCTCGTCGGCCGAGTTCACCGTCGGCGGATAGCGCCGGTCGTAGCGCACCTCGGCCACGGCGCCGTGCGCCTTGGCGATGCCCTCGCAAAGTTCCCGGATCCGCCGTTCCATCACGTCCTGCACCCTGGTCGAGAAAGCCCGCGTGGTGCCGCAGAGCTCGACCGATTCCGGTATCACGTTGGTGGTAAACCCTCCGTTTATCTTGGTTACGCTCAGCACCGCCGGCTCGATCGGGTCGACGTTGCGCGCCACCACGGTCTGCAGCGCCAGCACGATCTCGGCCGCGATCGGCATCGGGTCGATGCCCTTGTTCGGCATGGCCCCGTGGGTGCCGGTGCCGACGATCTTGACGAAGAAGAAATCGGCCGAGGCCATCATGGCGCCGGGCCGGAGCGCGATCTTGCCGAGCTCGATGCCCGGCATGTTGTGCATGCCGTAGACGCTTTCGACCGGGAAGCGCTCGAACAGGCCTTCCTGCACCATCACCCGGCCGCCGGCCTCGTTTTCCTCCGCCGGCTGGAAGATGAAGTGGACGGTGCCGTTGAAGCTCCGGCTCTCGGAGAGCGCCTGCGCCGCGCCGAGCAGCATGGTGGTGTGGCCGTCATGGCCGCAGCCATGCATCTTGCCGTCGTGGCGCGAGCGGTGCGCGAACTCGTTCAGCTCGACGAGGTCGAGCGCGTCCATGTCGGCGCGCAACCCGATGGCGCGGTTGGAATTGCCGGAGCGGAGCGTGCCGACCACGCCGGTCTTGGCGAGGCCCCGATGCACATCCAGGCCGAATGCCTTGAGCTTCTCGGCGACGAAATCGGCGGTCTTATGCTCCTGGAACGCCGTCTCCGGATGCGCATGCAAATGGTGCCGCCAGGATCGCATCTCACCCGCTAGCGCAACCACTCTGTCGACCAACGGCATCGTCTGACGCTCCCCGCAAAGCCACCACGCGAATCGACGATAATGGCTGCCCCCAAGGCTGTCCATGCAACCCCGGGCCGTGCGGCCCGCGGCCCGGTGCTAGCGTCGAGCCATGCCGCTGCCGAGTCGCCTGTCGCTGTTCTACGCTGCCTTCTTCGCCGCTGGCGGCGTGATGATGCCGTTCTGGCCGCTCTGGCTGGAGGCACGCGGGCTCTCGGCGACCGAGATCAGTATCGTCATGACGGCGGCGCTCTGGGTCCGCGTCGCCACCACGCCGCCGATCGCCAACTGGGTCGACCGCACCGGCCGGCGCTCGCTGGCGCTGATCGGGCTCTCCTGGGCGGCTGCCGTGGCCTTCGCGCTGCACGGCTTCGCCTTCGCCTTCCTGCCGGTGCTGGTGATCGGCGCACTGCACGCCATGTTGCGCGGCCCGGTGCTGCCGCTCGGCGACAACATCATCATGCTGCTCTCGGCGCAGCACCGGCTCGATTATGGCCGGCTCCGCGTCTGGGGCTCGGTCTCGTTCCTGACCGCGACGCTCGCCGGCGGCCTCGTGCTGCGCGAGCGCTCGGCCGACCTGATCCTGGTCGCGGTCGTCGTCCTGCTGGTGCTGGCGGCGCTGGCAGCGCATGCCCTGCCGCCGCCGGCAGCCGAGCCGGCGAAGGCACGCCGCGCGCCGGTGCTGCGGGTGCTGGGCAACAGCACGATCTGGCTGTTCCTGCTGTCCAACAGCGCGACCGCCGCGAGTCACGCCATGTTCTATGCGCTCGGCAGCGTGCACTGGCGGTCGCAGGGCCTCGACAAGTTCGAGATCGGCCTGCTCTGGGGCGTCGGCGTCGCGGCGGAGATTGCCGTCTTCATCTGGGGCCGCCGCATGGTGGAGCGGCTCGGCCCGGCCTGGCTGCTCCTGATCGGCGGCGTCGTGGGTGTACCGCGCTGGACGGTCACCGCCGGCACGGCCGATTTCGGCCTGCTCTGCCTGATGCAGGTGCTGCATGCCGGGACCTTCGGCCTCGCCCATCTCGGCACCATGTTCTTCATCGCCCGGGCGGTCCCGCCGGAGGTCTCGGCCAGCGCCCAGGGCGTTCAGTCGACGGCGGCGGGCGGCATCGGGCTCGGCCTAGCGACGCTTGCCTCCGGGCCGCTCTATGCCCGAGTCGGGGGGGATGCCTACCTCGCCATGGCGGCGCTGAGCGTGCTCGCGGCACTCGCCGCACTGGCCCTGATGCGCCGCTGGGATGGCCGCATTCTACGAATCTAGGCTCAATATCTAGTAGATTCGCCTTGATGGAAGACTAAGGAAGCCGCTATCTTGTGTGTGACCTTGGAGGCGCACACAAGGAGTGGGAGAAATGCAAGAATCGGCTTGGTCGGAAGAGCGCATCGTTCAGCTCAGGGCCCTCTGGTCCGAAGGTCTGTCGACCGCCGAGATCGGACGCCGCCTCGGCATTTCCAAGAACGCCGTGGTCGGCAAGGCGCACCGCCTGCACCTGCCGGCGCGCCCCTCGCCGATCCGCAACCCGCCCGCCTTCCGCTCGATGCCGCGGCGCCTGCACGCGCCGCCGCCCCCGCGGGTGATGATCGAGCCGCCCCCGCCGCCGAAGCCGGAGCCCGCCAAGGTGGTCGCCCGCATCAACTACAAGGGGCCGACCTGCCAGTGGCCGCTCGGCCATCCCGGCCAGGCCGGCTTCCATTTCTGCGGCGATCCCTGCGCTGCGGGGAAGCCCTATTGCGCCGGCCATGCCGCCCGCGCCTATGTCGGTGGCAAGTCGCGCGACGACGCCGCGGCGTAGATCGGACGCTTCGCCGATCGCTGGGGGTGTGGGGATGACGCCGCATCCCCGCGGGAGTTTGGGGCTGTCAGCTCGAAAATACTCCGACCCCGACAAATTGACCCGCAGAAACAGATATTTATAGCAAGGTGTTAAGGAGAAATAATAACCAGGCTGCCCACGACTATTAAATCTCCGCCCATCGCCGGGTCGTTGCGATGATATTCTCAGCCGCTGCTTCAGTGGAGGTTCTCTTAGTATCCTGCTGCCACACTTGCAGAATCGATCCAGCGAGCTGCTTACCGAGTTCGACGCCCCACTGGTCGAACGAGTTGATACCCCAGATACAGCCCTGGACGAAGACCTTTTGCTCATAGAGCGCGGTCAGGGCGCCCAGTGTATACGGATTGACCTCATGCAGCAGAAGGGTGTTGCTCGGCCGGTTGCCGGGAAACAGCTTGTGCGGCAGCAAGCTTTCGAGCGCGCCACCGGCAAGGCCCTGGGCGACGAGTTCCGCCCGCGCCTCGGCTTCCGTCTTGCCGCGCATCAGCGCCTCGGCCTGGGCCAGCGCATTGGCAAGCAGCAATTCGTGATGGTTGCCGATTGGCTTGCGGCTCCGGGCCGGCACGATGAAATCGACCGGGATCACCCGCGCGCCCTGATGCAGGAGCTGGAAGAAGGCGTGCTGGCCGTTGGTCCCGGGCTCGCCGAAGATCGCCGGCCCGGTCGGCGCCGGCACGGGCCGGCCGTCGCGGGTCACCGACTTGCCGTTGCTCTCCATGTCGACCTGCTGCAGATGCGCCGGGAAGCGCGACAGGCCCTGGTCATAAGGGATCAGCGCAAGGCTGGCGCAGCCGAGGAAGTTGGCGTTCCAGATGCCGATCAGGCCGAGCAGGACCGGCAAGTTGCGGTCCAGCGGCGTCGTGACGAAATGCCGGTCCATGGCATGCGCGCCGGCCAGCATCTCCTCGAACTTGTCGATCCCGATCGCGAGCGCGATCGGCAGCCCGATCGCCGACCACATCGAATAGCGCCCGCCGACCCAATCCCAGAAGCCGAACATGTTGGCGGTGTCGATGCCGAAGGCGGCGACCGCCTGCTCGTTGGTCGAGACGGCGACGAAGTGGCGCGCGACAGCGGCCTCACCGAGGCGCTCCACCAGCCAGGCCCGCGCCGTCTGCGCATTGGCCATGGTCTCCTGCGTCGTGAAGGTTTTGGAGGCGATGACGAAGAGCGTCGTCGCCGGGTCGATCGCATCCAGGGTCCAGCCGAGATGCGCGCCGTCCACATTGGAGACGAAATGGGGCTTGAAGCCGGGCCGGCGGTCGGCGCGCAGCGCCTCGACCGCCATCTGCGGGCCCAGGTCGGAGCCGCCGATGCCGATATTCACCACCGTATCGATCGGCTTCCCGGTGGCGCCGCGCCACTCGCCGGCATGGACGGAGGTCACGAAGCGTCGCAGCCGGGCCAGGACGGCGTTCACATCCGGCATCACGTCGCGGCCATCGACCAGGATCGGCGTGTTGGCGCGGTTGCGCAGCGCGACATGCAGCACCGCGCGGCCCTCGGTCGCGTTGATCTTCTCGCCGGCGAACATGCGGCCGCGCCAGGCTTCGAGATCGGCGGCGCGCGCGAGGTCGAGCAGCAGCGGCAAGGTCTCGGCGGAGATGCGGTTCTTCGAATAGTCGAGCAGCAGCTGGTCATCGAAGCCGGCGGAGAAGCGCTGGAAGCGGCCGGGATCGGCGGCGAAGAGATCGCGCATCTGAACGTCCCGCATGGATGCGGCGTGCCGCTCGAGCGCCTGCCAGGCCGGGGTCCTCGTGATGTCTGCCTGCATCATGTCACCTTCAACGCCCGACCGATCCGCCAGAGCCCCGCCGCCGCGAGATCGGCGTCGTGCACGATCGCCCGGATGCCGAAGATCGCCAGTGCCTGGGCATACCGGTCCGCCAGTCCCGTGCCGGCCAGAACATGCACCTGGGAAGGTGGCGCAACCGTGAAGACTTCGTGGCCGATCAGCAACCCGGAGAGATAGGACGGCAGCGCGACGCCGGCGAGGTCACCGGCCAGCACCGCCGCACGCGCGCCGAACAGCTGGTGCAGCAGCCCGTCGCCCTCGCGCGCCCGGCCGATTCCGGCGGCGAAGGCGCGGTCATCCGGCGGGCCCTCCGCCGCCACGCGACCGATCATGCTGCGGTTCAGGATCAGGTCGTACATCTCGCCGGTCATGTGGGTGGCGAAGCCGCGGATTGTGCCGCCCGCGACCTCCGCCCATTTGCTGTGGGTGCCGGGCAAGCAGATCGTGGCTGCGCTGTCGCCAAGCGTCGCCATCAGCCCGATCAGCTGGGTCTCCTCGCCACGCAGCACGTCGGCGCGGCCCTGTGCATCGCGGGCGATCAGGCCCGGCACGATCCAGGCCTTGCTGGCGCCCGGCGCTTCCACCGGCATCGCATACGCGGCGATGCGGGCCGCGTCGGCCGGGCAGGCAAGATAAGGCGCCTCGACCCAGCCCTGCCGGCTGCCGACCATGCCGGCCAGCACGACAGGCCCCGCCGTTTCGCCGAGCCAGTCGCCGATCTCGCGTTCCAGCACGAGCGGAAAATCGGCTGCCTGCAGCATGGCCACGCCGAGCGCGGCCTCGCGGCGCGCCAGGACGGCGCCACCGTCGCCCAGGCGATAGGCGCGGAAGCGGCTGGTGCCCCAATCGACGCCGATCATGGCGCGCCTTGCGGGGATGCAGCCGTCACGCGTTCGTCATCGATGCGCAAAGGTCCGGTCACGCCGCCGGCCTAGCAGATATAGTCACATCCTCCAAGGCAGCGACGAGAGCCTCGCCATGCCGGCCGCGACCGCCTCCCCTCCGCACGAATCCGTTCCGGAAAACTTCGACGCGTACCAGGCGCAGGCCTGCAGCAACCCGCGCGCCACCGAGCAGGCGATCGGCGAGCTCATCGCCGCCCGGCTCAGCCGTCGCCACGCGCTGCAGGGGTTGCTTGCCGGCGTCGCCGCGGGCGCGCTCGGCAGCGGTCTCGGCGCGCGCGACGCCGAGGCGGCCGGCCCCTCCTCGCTCGGCTTCGCCGAACTGCCGCTCGGCCTGGATGAGACGCATCATGTCGCCGCCGGATATGAGGCGCAGATCCTGATCCGCTGGGGCGATCCGGTCATCGCCGGCGCGCCAGGCTTCGATCCGGCCAGTCTCTCCGCCGCCGCGCAGGAAAAGCAGTTCGGCTACAATTGCGACTATATCGGCTTCCATCCGCTGCCCGCCGGATCGCGCGGCGGCGATCACGGACTGCTGGTGGTGAACCACGAATACGTCAACAGCAATCTGATGTTCGCCGGCCTGGGCTCGGGCCGCAATGCGGCGCTGCAGACCAACCTGCCGCAGGTCGAAGTGGAGCTCGCGGCGCACGGCATATCGGTGATCGAGATCCGCAAGAGCGGCGGCCGCTGGGCCCTGGTGGAAGGCAGCCGCTATGCCCGCCGCATCACCGGCACGACGCCGATGACGATCAGCGGGCCGGCGGCCGGGCACACGAAGCTGAAGACCTCGGCCGATCCGACCGGCACCAAGGTGCTCGGCATGCTGAACAACTGTGCCGGTGGCATGACGCCCTGGGGCACCGTTCTCACCTGCGAGGAGAACTTCAACGGCTATTTCGGCGGCAACACCGCGAGCCTATCCGATGCCAAACTGTACGAGCGCTACGGCATCGACAATACGCCCTGGTATTCCTGGCCGAAGCACATCGACCGGTTCAACGTCGACAAGGAGCCGAACGAGCCGAACCGGTTCGGCTGGGTGGTCGAATTCGATCCCTACGACCCGGACTCGGTGCCGGTGAAGCGCACGGCGCTCGGCCGCTTCAAGCATGAAGGTGCCACCTATGCTCTGGCACCGGATGGCCGAGTTGTCCTCTATCAGGGCGACGATGAGCGCGGCGACTATGTCTACAAGTTCGTCACCGCCCGCGCCTACGACCCGAACAATCGCGCCGCCAATGCGAACCTGCTGGACGAAGGCACGCTCTATGTCGCCCAGTTCGCAGCCGATGGCAGCGTCAAGTGGCTGCCGCTCAAGCATGGCGAAGGTCCGCTGACGGCGGAGAACGGCTTCGCTTCGCAGGCCGACGTGCTGATCAACACGCGCGGCGCCGCCGATGCCGTGAAGGCGACGCCGATGGACCGGCCCGAGGATGTCGAGACCAATCCGGTCACCGGCCGCGTCTACGTCATGTTGACCAACAACACGAGCCGGAAGCCCGAGCAGGTCGACAGGGCCAATCCGCGCGCCAGCAACGCGCATGGCCATGTGATCGAGATCGTGCCGCCGGTGAAGGACGGCAAGCTCGATCACGCGGCGACCGAGGCCAAATGGGAGATCTTCCTACTCGCCGGCAAGCCCGGCATTGATGCCGGCGCGCGCTATCACCGGCTGACCAGCGAGAACGGCTGGCTGTCCTGCCCGGACAATTGCGCCTTCGACAGCAAGGGGCGGCTGTGGATCGCGACCGACGGCGCGCCGGTGGCGGCCGGCATCGCCGACGGCGTCTGGGCCGCCGACACGTCGGGCTATGGCCGCGGCCTGTCCAAGCACTTCTTCCAGGCGCCGACCGGCGCCGAGGTCTGCGGCCCCTGCTTCACGCCGGACGACCAGACCTTGTTCCTCGCCATCCAGCATCCCGGCGAGGATCCGGGCTCGACCTTCGAGAAGCCGTCAACCCGCTGGCCCGACTTCAAGGCCGACACGCCGCCCAGGCCCTCGGTGATCGCCATCACCAAGACCGGCGGCGGCGCAATCGGCACCTGAGCTCCGGCTTCCTCGCCCTTGGCGCGATCCACTAGAGCGTTTCACGATTTGGTTGAAGCGTATCCGGCATTGGCGAAGTAGCTCTGACATTCGACGGGTGTGATGGCTTCGACGAGGTCGCCGATGTGGCGCCAGGTGTCCTCGACGGT
>QOZS01000087.1 GCA_003576705.1 Desertibaculum subflavum | reverse complement strand
GCGCGGGCGCTCGCCCAGCACGGCGCCGGCGAAGCGGCGGGCGGCGGCGGTCAGCACCGCGGCGCCGCCGCGGCTGTGGCCTTGCGCGCCGATCCGGTCGGCGTCGATCTCCGGCAGCGCGGCGACCACCTTGAGCGCCGCCAGCACGTCATAGGCGCTGGCGGCGAAGGAGAACTGCGTCTGGTTGGCGACGGTGGAGGTGACGCCGCGGCCGCTGAACGGGTCCAGCACGAAGGCGGCGATGCCCTGATCGGTCAGCGCTTCGGCATGCGCGAGGTGGTTCGGACCGACGGTCAGGCTGCCCGGCACCACCATGACCAGCGGCAGCTTGCTTTTCGCCCCCGGCGGCAGGAACAGCTGGCCGTCGATCGCGGCCTTCGGCATCTCGCCCGGCCGGCTGATCGCCTGGTGGTAGTTGAGCGGGTTGGCGCTGGCGATCTCGATCGCGCGGCCGGTCGCGCCGTTGCCGAAGGTGATCTTGCGATCGCGGAACCGCTCGGTGGCTTCGGCCATCGGCATCCTCCCTATTCCGCCGGCTGCGCGGCGAGCCGCGCGGTCGGCTTGTCGTACATCATCAGCTGCATCAACCCGGCCAGCAAACCGATCGAGACGCCGATCTGCCAGGCGAGGTCGTAGGAGCCGAGCGCATCGTAGATATAGCCGCCGCCCCAGGCGCCGAGAAAGGATCCGGTCTGGTGGCTGAGGAAGGCGACGCCGGTCAAGGTCGCGAGATAACGCAGGCCGAAGATCTGGACGACAAGTCCGTTGACCAGCGGGATGACGCCGAGCCAGAGCGTGCCCATGGTGATCGCGAACAGCACCACGGTGAGCGGCGTCGGCGGATACATGAAGAAGAGCGCGAGCGCGACCGAGCGTGAGATGTAGAGCCCGCCGAGCAGGAGGCGCTTCGGATAGCGATCGCCGAGCCAACCAAAGCCCCAGGAACTCAGGATGTTGAAGCCGCCGATCAGCGCCAGCACCACGGCGCCATAGCTCGCCTCCATGCCGCAGGCGACCAGATAGGTCGGCAGATGCGTGGTGAGGAAGACGAGTTGCAGGCCGCAGACGAAATAGGCGCAGGACATGACGATATAGCCGGGATGCCGCATGGCCTCGCCGAGTGCCGCGGTGGTCGTCAGGCCCTTGTCCTGCGGCAGGCCGGTGGGCAGCTTGTCGGCGCGGCTGCCCATCAGCGCGGCCGGCAGCATGGCGAGCCCCAGCACGACGAAGGCCCAGAGCGCCGCGCGCCATCCTTCCGTGCCGATGATGTAGGCGGCGAGCGGCGCGGTCAGCAGGCTGCCGACCGAGCCGGCGGCGGAGACGATGCCGAAGGCGAGCGTGCGCCGGCCCGGCACCACCACGCGGGCGGCGATGCTGGCCGTCACCGCCGAGGTGGTGCAGGAGAGCGCAAAGCCGATCAGCAGGCCGGCGCCGATGACGATGGCCAGCGCGCCGGTCGCCGTCGCGGTCAGCAGCAATCCGGCGACGAACAGGGCGCAGCCGGAAAGCGTGACCCAGCGCGTGCCGTAGCGGTCGGTCAGAATGCCGGCGATCGGCTGGCTGACGCCCCAGGCCACCTGCTGCACCGAGATGGCGAGCGCGAAATCGGCGATGGCGATGCCGAGGTCCTGCGATGCCGGGGTCTGGAACAGGCCCAGATTCTGCCGCATGCCCATGGCGAGCGTCATCATCAGGGCGGCGCCGCCCAGCATGATCTGCGCCTCGCCGCGCGTGACCAGCGATGTGTGAAACGCTTCCTTCTCGGCCGGCAACGACATTGCGGCTGCTTCCTCCCACCCTTTGGGGCGAGATTATACGCACGGGATTCGTTGTTCACCCATGCCGTCGCCGGGCGGCTGGCCTGCACGGCGCCCCGCCGCGTGGCATGATGCGGGGAGAAAAAACCGGAGGAAACCATGCAACAGCTCGCCACCGGCTATGGCCTGATCGAAGGCCCGGTCTGGGACCCGGCCAAGGGGCTCTATTTCAGCGACGTGATGGGCGGCGGCGTGTTCCTGCTCGACCGGCAGGACAAGGTCACCCGGGTGGTGGAGAAGCGGCGCGGCATCGGCGGCATGGCGCTGCACGCGGCCGGCGGGCTGGTGGTCGGCGGGCGCGACATCGCCTTCGTCAACTTGGCGGACCAGTCGACCCAGGTGCTGCTGTCGAGCGACGTCACGCCGGAAGCGGTCGGCTTCAACGACCTGACCACGGACAAGGCCGGGCGCGTCTATGTCGGCTCGCTCGCCTACAAGGTGTTCGGTGGCGATCCGCCCAGGCCCGGCCATCTGCACGTGATCGACCTCGACGGCTCGGTCCGCACCATCTCCGACGGCATCATGCTGACCAACGGCCTTGGCTTCTCGCCGGACGGACGCCGGCTCTATCACTCGGATGCGCGCGGCGGCATGGTGCGGGTCTACGACGTGAAGGCCGACGGCGCGGTCGGGCCGTGGCGGAAATTCGTCAGCCTGGGCGAGAACGGCGTTGCCGATGGCCTGAAGGTGGCAGCCGACGGCTCGGTCTGGGTCGCCGATGCGCATGGCGGCCGGGTCGCCGTGTTCGGCGCCGACGGCCGGCACATCCGCGACGTGAAAGTGCCGCTGCCGATGGTGACCAGCCTCTGCTTCGGCGGCGACGACCTGCAGGACCTCTACATCGTCACCGGCTCGCGCGGCGGGCCGGCTGAGAATTGCGGCACCGTCTTCCGCACGCGGTCGGATGTCGCCGGCTTGCCGCTCGCGCCGGCCCGCGTCGCGCTCAAGTGACGCGGCGCTGGCGCGGCAGGGTCAGCGCGATGGCGATGCCGATCAGGTTGCCGCCGCCGGCCAGCATCATCGCGGCGCGATAGCCGCCGGTCTGGTCGAACAGCCAGCCGGCCACCACCGGCAAGCTGATCGCGGCGAGGCCCCAGGCGATGTAGAGCCGGCTGGCGATGCGGCCGAAGGCGTTGACATGCCAGTAGAAGGCGACCGCCGCGGCGGTGGAGCCGGAGATGAAGCCATAGCCCATGCCGACCAGCGACAAGGTGGCGACGGCGACCAGCGGCCCGGGCCAGAGCGTGAGCCCGATGGCGCCGGCCAGCGCCACCACATGCGCGGCCGCCATGATGTAGGGCACGGCGAACTTGTCGGCGAGCCAGCCGCCGCCGATGCGCGCCGCGGTGATGCAGCCGGTGATCCAGGTGGTGGCGAAGAGGGCCAGCGCCGTGGTGCCGCCATAGGCGGCGATCATCCCGGCGGCCTGGCTGAGCACGGTCAGCCCGGCCGCGGCGGCGAGCAGGAAGACGGCGGCGATCTGCCAGAACACCAGGCCATAGCGTTCCGGCGTCTCCGCCTCGGCGGCGGCACTCGGCGCGGCTTTCAGCGTCATGCCGGAATGAATCACCAGAAGCACGGCGGCGAGCCCGGCCAGCGCGATGGCGATGGCCAGCGCCCCCATCGTGCCGCGCACGCCGAACAGGCCGAGGCCGAGGCCGAACAGCGGCGCGGCGATCATCGCGCCGGCGGGATAGAGGCTGACGACATAGCCGTTGATCAGGCCGCGATGCGACCGGACCATCACGTTCACGCCCTGCTGCACGATGATATAGGCGGCGCCGCCGCCGAGCCCGAACAGCACGCTGTAGCCGAGCGCGAGTTGCACGACGCCGCCCGCGGTCGCGGCGAGCGCGGTGCCGATCGCGCCGGCCGCCGCACAGCCCGCCACCAGCACCGACGCGGAGGCGAGGCGGAACAGATAGGGCGCCACGTTCATGCCGAGCGTGAAGAAGATGGTCGCCAGGCCGAACACGAAGGAGAGCTCGGCCCGGGTGACGTCGAGCAGCGTCTCGAGCGGCTTCAGGAACACGCTGAAGGCATAGAGCGAGCCGAACGGCAGGTTGATCACCGTCGAGGCGGTGAGCGCGGCCCAGAAGCGTTGCGGCGCCGCCGCGGTGGACTGGCCCTGAAGCGAGGTCGAGGCTGACAAGAAAGGTTTCCGCCCTGGCGATATGCGATGCCTTCGCAGGGCACCGTTGCAGCGGCGAGCCTAGGCAGCTTGCGGATGAGCCGGCAAGCTGCGAAGCAGCATGCCTCGTATCCGAAAGCGGGAGGAAACAAGATGGCGAACCTGTTCGACCTGACGGGCAAGGTGGCGCTGGTGACCGGCGGCAGCCGCGGCCTCGGCTACCAGATGGTCAAGGCCTTCGCCGCGCACGGCGCCGACGTGATCGTCACCAGCCGCAAGGCGGAGAACTGCAAGAAGGTGGCGGCCGAGGTGGAGGCGATGGGCCGCCGCGCCTTGGCCTATGGCTGCAACGTGGCGCGCTGGAGCGAGCTCGACGGCCTGGTCGACGCCGCCTACCGCGCCTTCGGCAAGGTCGACATCCTGGTCAACAATGCGGGCTCCTCGCCGCTGGCGCCGTCCTCGCTCGAGACCAGCGAGGAGCTGTTCGACCGCGTGCTGTCGCTCAACTTCAAGGGGCCGTTCCGGCTCTCCGCCCTGGTCGGCAGCCGCATGGCGGCGGGCGAGGGCGGTTGCATCATCAACCTCTCCTCCGCCGGCGCGCTGCGCCCGCGGCCGGAAATCGCGCCCTATGCCGGCGCCAAGGCGGCGATCAACGCGCTCACCACCGCCTTCGCCTTCGAATACGGGCCGAAAGTGCGCGTCAACACCATCTCGCCCGGCCGCTTCCTCACCGACGTGTCGAATGCCTGGTCGGAGGAGGCGAAGCAGAACAAGGGCGCGGCGCTGAAGCGGAGCGGCAGGCCGGAGGAGATCGTCACCGCCGCGCTCTACCTCGCCAGCCCGCATTCCGGCTTCACCACCGGCTCGGTCATCCAGGTCGATGGCGGTCTTCCCTGACGCGGCGACAATCCCGCAGGAAGCCCTCTCTGCCCTTAGGGCGGAGAGGGTTTGGGAGAGGTGGGCGCGCCGCTTCTTGGCGAAATGCGCCTGTGTGCAACGCATCCGTGATTGCGCTTATTTCCTGACCGCATCCTCCCCACCTCTCCCAACCCTCTCCCCCCTCTTCGAGGGCGGAGAGGGCTTTGCTCAAGCATGTGATGTCTGGAGCCGCGGCAATTCCGTTCGGGGCGGTGACAGGCTAGCCTCAGGCCAAAGACCAGGAGGAAATCCCAATGGCGGGGCCGTTGCTGTTCCAGCCGATCCAGTTGCGCGACATCACGCTCAAGAACCGCGTGGTGGTGGCGCCGATGCACCAGTATTCCGGCGTCAACGGCTATCCGACCGACTGGCACCTGATGAATGCCGGCAAGTTCGCCGCCGGCGGCGCCGGCCTCGTCATCGTGGAATCGACCAAGGTGGACCGGCGCGGCTGCGGCACGGTCGGCGACCTCGGCCTGTGGAAGGACGATTTCGTGCCGCATTTCGCGCGGCTGGTCGATTTCATCCGCGCGCATGGCGCGGTGCCGGGCATCCAGCTCGGCCATTCCGGGCGCAAGGCGCGGCTGAGCCGGCCCTGGGAAGGCGGCGTGCCGCTGAAGCCCGGGCCGGACATTCCCGATTTCGCCGACTGGGAGCTGGTGGCGCCGAGCGCCCTGGCCTCGAGCGAGGGCGAGCCGGAGCCGCGCGCGCTCTCCAACGCAGAGGTGAAGCAGCTGGTCGAGGCCTGGGGCCAGGCGGCGCGCCGCGCCCACGAAGCCGGCTTCGACGTGCTGGAGATCCACGGTGCGCATGGCTACCTGATCCACCAGTTCCTGTCGCCGCGCGCCAATGTGCGGAACGACGAATATGGCGGCAGCGAGCTGAACCGCATGCGCTTCGCCGTCGAGGTGACGGAGGCGGTGCGCGCGCAATGGCCGGCGCATAAGCCGCTGTTCCTGCGCCTCTCGGTGCAGGACGATGCCGGCTGGGGCCCGGACGAGAGCGTGCGGCTCGCCCGCATCGTCAAGGACAAGGGCGTCGACGTGATCGACTGCTCTTCCGGCGGCATGCTCGGGCGACCGGTGGTCAGCGCTGGCCCGGTCGGCTACGGCTACCAGGTGCCCTATGCCGACAAGATCCGCCGCGAGGCGGGGATCATGAGCATGGCGGTCGGTCTGATCGTGCATGCCGACCAGGCCGAGGCGATCCTGCAGAACGGTCAGGCCGACCTGATCGCCCTGGCGCGCGAGATCCTCTACAACCCAAACTGGCCGATGGATGCGGCGCAGAAGCTCGGGGTCGACAAGCAGTTCGCGATGGTGCCGCCGCCTTACGCCTATTGGCTCGCCAAGCGGGCCAGCGCCTCGAAGACGGTCACGCCGTCCACCTTCCGCACCGGGATCGAGGAGAGCGCGCGGCAATGAGCGAGGATGCTGCGCCCGGCGAGCCGCTCCCTCTCGCCGGCATCCGCGTGCTGGATGTCGGCTCCTTCATCGCCGCGCCGGCGGCGGCGACCGCGATGGGCGATTGGGGCGCCGACGTCATCAAGGTGGAGCCGCCCGGCGCCGGCGATCCCTATCGGGTGAACTGGAAGAACCCGAACTACCCGCAGGCGAAGGTCAACTTCCCCTGGGCGATGGACGGCCGCAACAAGCGCTCCATCGCGCTCGACCTCAAGCACCCGGACGGCCGCGCCGCGCTCGACCGGCTGATCGCCGGCGCCGACGTGATGATCGTGAACTTCCCCAAGCCGGCGCGCGAGCGGCTCCGGCTCGACTGGCCGCAGGTGGAGCCGGTCAACCCGCGCCTGATCTACGCCTCGCTGACCGGCTATGGCGAGACCGGGCCGGAAGCGGCGACGCCGGGCTTCGACAACAACGCCTATTTCGCCCGTGCCGGCATCCTGGAGGCGCTCGGCTACGAAGGCGGGCCGCCCGGCTTCTCGCTGCCGGCGCAGGGCGACCGGGCGACGGCGATGACCTTGCTCTCGGCCATCATGATCGCGCTCTACCGGCGCGAGCGCACCGGCAAGGGCGGCTGGGTCGGCACCTCGCTCTATGCCAACGGCGCCTGGTCGAACGCGGCGCTGGTCGCCGGCGCCCTGGTCGGCGCGACCCGTTGCCCCGCGCCGCCGCGCGAGCGGCCGCGCAGCGCCCTGCTCAATCCCTATCGCGCCGCCGATGGGCGGTGGTTCACCGTGGTGGTGGCGCCGGAGGCGCGCAGCTGGCCGATCTTCTGCCGCGCCATCGGCCGGGCCGACCTGCTGGAGGACCCGCGCTTCGCCGAAGCCTTGCCCCGCCGCCAGAACGCCGCCGCGCTGGTGGCCGAGCTCGACCGGGTGTTCGCCGCCCATCCCTGGGCCCATTGGCGCGCGGCTTTCGTCGCCGCCGGCGTGCCGGCCGCGCCGATCAATCATGTCAGCGAGGTGGTCGAGGACGAGCAGGCCGAGCATGCCGGCATCTTCCTCGCCACCGAGGCGCCCGACGTGCCGCGCACGGTGGCGAGCCCGGTCCGCCTCGGTTTCGCGACCATGCGCAAGGCCGGCCGGGCGCCGGAGCTTGGCGCCCATACCGAGGCGATCCTGCGCGAGGCCGGGCTGGACGACGCGGCCATTGCGGCACTGCAGCGATCCGGGGCACTGGGCTGAACCAGCCGGCCGGAAGAATCTCGTATGTGATGCACGGAGGTGGTTGCGTCGGCGACCGATAATCGTTCAAATCGGGGCAACAACAAGGGAGGACACGGGAATGAGAGGCTCATACCCGCGCGCCGTCGCGCTTGCGGCCATCGTCATCGGAAGCTTTGCCGCCTCGTCGGCCATCGCCCAGAAATCGGGCGGCACGCTCAAGATCAGCCATCGCGACACGCCGCCGAGCGTCTCGATGCACGAGGAGGCGACGGTTTCGGTCGCTGCCCCGATGATGGCGGTGTTCAACAACCTCGTCGTCTACGACCAGCACAAGCCGATCAACAGCACCGAGACGATCGTGCCGGAGCTGGCCGAATCCTGGTCGTGGAGCCAGGACGCCAAGGTGCTGACCTTCCAGCTGCGCCAGGGCGTGCAGTGGCATGACGGCAAGCCCTTCACCGCCGAGGACGTGAAGTGCACCTGGGACCTGCTGACCGAGAAGTCGAAGCAGAAGTTCCGCAAGAACCCGCGCGAGACCTGGTACACCAACCTGAAGGACGTGAAGGTCGACGGGCCGCATCAGGTGAGCTTCCATCTCGGCCGGCCGCAGCCGGGCATCCTTGCGATGCTCGCCGCGGGCTATTCGCCGGTCTATCCCTGCCATGTCTCGCCGGCGCAGATGCGCACCAAGCCGATCGGCACCGGCCCGTTCAAGTTCGTCGAGTTCAAGCAGAACGAATTCATCAAGCTCGCCAAGAACCCGAACTACTGGAAGCAGGGCAAGCCCTATCTGGACGCGATCGAGTGGACCATCGTGCGCAGCCGCTCGACCCGCATCCTCGGTTTTGTCGCCGGCGAGTTCCACATGACCTTCCCGGTCGACATCACCGTGCCGCTGCTCAAGGACATCACCTCGCAGCGGCCGCAGGCGACCTGCGAGCTGCAGCCGACCAACGTTTCGGTCAACCTGCTGGTCAACCGCGACGCGCCGCCCTTCGACAATGCGAAGATCCGGCGCGCCATGCTGCTGACCATGGACCGCAAGGCCTTCATCGACATCCTGAGCGAAGGCAAGAACGACATGGGCGGCGCGCTGCTGCCGCCGCCGGAGGGCCAGTGGGGCCTGCCGCCGGAGCGGCTCGCCAAGCTGCCCGGCTATGGCGGCGACATGGCGAAGAACCGCAACGAGGCCCGCAAGCTGATGCAGGAAGCCGGCTATGGCCCGAACAAGCGCCTCGCCGTCAAGGTCTCGACCCGCAACATCGAAGTCTATCGCGACCCGGCGGTGATCCTGATCGACCATCTGAAGGAGATCTATATCGACGCCGAGCTCGACATCATCGACACCAGCCAGTGGTACGGCCGCATCGCGCGCAAGGAATATGCCGTCGGCCTGAACCTGACCGGATCGTCGGTCGACGAACCGGACGCCTATTTCTTCGAGAACTACGCGTGTGCGTCGGAGCGCAACTACACCAAGTACTGCAACGCCGATCTCGAGAAGAAGATGGTGGCGCAGTCGCAGGAGCTCGACGTGAAGAAGCGTCAGAAGATGGTCTGGGACATCGACGAGCAGCTCCAGCTCGACGGCGCCCGCCCGATCATCAGCCACGGCCGCGCGGCGACCTGCTGGCAGCCGGAGGTGAAGAACGTCACCATGCACCGGAACAGCATCTATAACGGCTGGCGCTGGGACGACATCTGGCTCGACAAGTAAGGACAGGCCCGCCGGCCGGCGTCATCGCCGGCCGGCGGGGTCTCTGATCGAGTTCGTTTTCGGCCGCGTTTCGGCGCCGGGGAGCTCCGAATTTGGCATCGTACCTGGTCAAGCGCCTGCTCTTGATGCTCCTGACCTTGTTCGGGATGTCGGTGCTCATCTTTGTCATGCTGCGCCTCGTGCCCGGCAATATCGCCGACATCGTGTTCGAGGCGGCCGGCATGATCGACGACGCCGACAAGGCGCAGATCGAGGCCGAGCTCGGCCTCGATCAGCCGATCATCGTTCAGTATCTCCAGTGGATCGGCGGGCTCGTGCAGGGCGACCTCGGCTTCTCCTACGTTTCGGAAAAGCCGACCATCGAGGAGATCGGCCCGCGCATTCCGATCACCGCCAAGCTCGCACTGATGGCGCTGATCTTCTCCATCGTCCTCGGCCTGCCGCTCGGCGTGATCAGCGCGGTGCGCCAGAACACCAAGCTCGACTACGCGCTGCGCGTGATCAGCCTGAGCGGGCTGTCGCTGCCGTCCTTCTGGCTGGCGCTGCTGATCCTGATGTTCTGCGTGCAGTATTTCGGCACCATCCCGATCTACACGCGACCGCCCGATACGCTCTGGGATGAGCTGCTGCTCTACAGCATACCGGCCGCCGCGGTGGGGTTCCGAAGTTCGGCCCTGATCATGCGCCTCACGCGCTCCTCCATGCTGGAGGTGCTGCGGCAGGACTACATCCGCACCGCGCGGGCCATGGGGGCCTCCAACACCTCGGTCAACTACTATCACGCGCTGAAGAACGCGGTGCTGCCGGTGACCACCATCATCGGCATCGAGGCGGCCTTCCTGATCGGCGGCCTGATCGTGACCGAGACGGTGTTCAACATTCCCGGCGTCGCGCGCTTCCTGGTCGAGGCGATCCTGTGGCGCGACTATCCGATCGTGCAGAACCTGGTGATGTTCATCGCGCTTGTCGTCGTGGTGGTGAATTTTCTGGTCGACCTGCTCTACGTGGTGCTCGACCCCCGCATCAAATATGCGGATTGAGGACGGAAGGAACGTCGCATGACGACCGTCGACCACAGCGCAGAGCTTGCCAGGGCCGGGGCCAACGTCACCGGCTGGGCCAGCCGCACGCTGTTCCTCGCCAATCGCTATCCGCTCGGTGCCTTCGGCGCGGTGATCGTGATCCTGTTCGTCTTCGCCGCGATCTTCGCCGACGTCATCACCCCGGTCGATCCGACTTCAACCAATCCGGCGAAATCGCTGATGGCGCCGGGCGGCCAAGCCCTGATGGGCGCCGATTTCATGGGCCGCGACATGTACAGCCGCGTGGTGCACGGTGCGCGCATCTCGCTCGCCGTCGGCCTCGGCTCGACCGCGCTCGGCTGCCTGATCGGCGTGATCATCGGGCTCGCCTCGGGCTATCTGCTCGGCTGGTTCGACCTGCTGGTGCAGCGCGTGATCGACATCATGCAGGCGCTGCCGCTGCTGGTGATGGCGCTGGTCATGGCGGCGTCGCTCGGGCCGTCGCTCGAGAACACCATCATCGCCATCTCGATCCCGCTGATCCCCAACGTCGCGCGCGTCATCCGCTCCAATACATTGGCGATCCGCGAGCTGCCCTATGTCGAGGCGGCGCGGGCCCAGGGCATGAGTGAAGTCCGCATCGCCGTCTTCCACGTGCTGCCCAACACGCTGGCGCCGCTGATCGTGCTCGCCACCGCCCAGCTCGGCGCCGCCATCCTGACCGAGGCCTCGCTCTCCTTCCTCGGCCTCGGCATCCCGGAGCCGCATCCCTCCTGGGGCCGCATGCTGTCGGAATCCGCCGCCGAGTATGTCCGCACCGCGCCGTGGCTCGTGATCTTCCCCGGGCTTGCCATCAGCCTGGTCGTGTTCGGCACCAATCTTCTGGGCGATGCTGTGCGCGACCTGCTCGACCCGCGCCAGCGCAGCTGATCGATGAGCCCGATGACCGCCCAGATTGCCGAGAAAGTCGAAGCCGCGCCTCGCCGCCGCAGCATCGGCGAAGTCGTACTGACGGTCGATGATTTGCAGACCGTGTTCTATACGCGCGCCGGCATGGTGCGGGCGGTCGACCGCGTGTCGTTCGCGCTAAAGGCCGGCGAGACGCTGGCGATCGTGGGCGAGTCCGGTTGCGGCAAGAGCATCACCGCGCTTTCCCTGCTGCGCCTGATTCCCGATCCGCCGGGCCGCATCGTCGGCGGCAAGGTCGTCCTGGAAGGCACCGACCTGCTTTCCCTGAGCGAACCGGCGATGCGCAAGGTGCGCGGCAACCGCGTCTCCATGATCTTCCAGGAGCCGATGACCTCGCTCAACCCGGTGCTCACAGTCGGCCGGCAGATCAGCCAGGCGCTGATGATGCACCAGGGCATGAGCAAGGCGGCCGCGATGGAGCGCGCGGTCGAGATGCTGCGCCTGGTCAAGGTGCCGGAGCCGGCCCAGCGGGTGAAGGAATATCCGCACCAGCTTTCCGGCGGCATGCGCCAGCGCGTGATGATCGCCATGGCGCTTTCGTGCAATCCCAGGGTGCTGATCGCCGACGAGCCGACCACCGCTCTCGACGTCACCATCCAGGCGCAGATCCTGGACCTGATCCTCGAGCTGCAGAACCAGCTCGGCACCGCGGTGATCCTGATCACCCACGACCTCGGCGTGGTGGCGGAGACGGCGCAGCGCGTCATCGTGATGTATGCGGGGCGCAAGGTGGAGGAGGCGACGGTCGAGGAGCTGTTCGCGCGCCCGCTGCATCCCTATACGCGCGGCCTGATGGCCTCGATCCCCAGGCTCGGCCTGATGCGCAACCAGACGGTAGAGACCGGCCGCCTGCAGGAGATTCCGGGCATGGTGCCGCCGCTCTTCGACCTGCCCGCCGGCTGCGCCTATGCGCCGCGCTGCGCGCTGGCCGACGACCGGTGCCGCGCGGAGTACCCGCCCTTCGAGGAGAAGCGCGACGCCCATTGGGCTGCGTGCTGGCATGCCGGTGAGTGAAATGCAGGTCGCCATGTCAGCGCCCGTCGTCGAAGTCCGCGACCTGAAGAAGCACTTCCCGATCAGGAAGGGGCTGCTGCGCCGGACCGTCGGCAATGTCTTCGCCGTCGACGGCGTCAGCTTCTCGATCCAGCCCGGCGAGACGCTCGGCCTGGTCGGCGAATCCGGCTGCGGCAAGACCACGGTGGGGCGGACGGTGCTGCGCCTGGTCGAGCCGACCGGCGGCTCGATCATGGTGCGCGGCGAGGACATCACGCATCTCGGCAAGAAGGCGCTGCGCCCCTATCGCCGCGAGATGCAGATCGTGTTCCAGGACCCGTTCTCCTCGCTCAACCCGCGCATGCGGGCCGGCACCATCGTCGGCGAGCCGCTGAAGATCCACGGCATCGCCGATGGCGCCGAGCGCGAACGCATGGTGGCGCGCCTGTTCGACCGCGTGGGCCTGCGCGCCCAGCAGATGAAGAACTTCCCGCACGAATTCTCCGGCGGGCAGCGCCAGCGCATCTCGATCGCCCGGGCATTGGCGCTGAATCCCAAGCTGATCGTGGCCGACGAGCCGGTCTCGGCGCTCGACGTGTCGATCCAGGCCCAGGTCATCAACCTGATGATGGACCTGCAGCGCGAGGAAGGCCTCGCCTATCTCTTCATCTCGCACAATCTCGCCGTGGTGGAGCACATCAGCCACCGCATCGCGGTGATGTATCTCGGCCGCATCGTCGAGTATGCCGACAAGGTGACGCTCTTCACCCGGCCGCAGCACCCCTATACCGAGGCGCTGCTCTCCGCCGTGCCGGTGCCCGACCCGGCGCTGAAGCGCAACAAGCACATGGTGGAAGGCGACGTGCCGAGCCCGGTGCGCCCGCCGCCGGGCTGCCATTTCCACACCCGCTGCCCCTACGCGATCGACCGCTGCCGCGTCGAATCCCCGCCGCTGAAGGACGTGGGCGACGGCCAGCTGGTGGCCTGTCATTTGCGGTGACAAGCAGAAGCCCTCTCCGCCCTCGAAGAGGGGGGAGAGCGACTGTGTGTGAGTGTCAAGCTTTGGCTTGGGCATTTTGGTAGTGCCTGGCGAGGATAGCGTTGAGATGGACGACGATCTTTCGCATGCAGGCGACGATGGCGACCTTTTTGGGCTTTCCGCGTTCGATGAGGCCGCGGTGGAAGGCGCGAATGGTCTGATCGGATCGGATGGCGGCGAGGGTTGCCATGTAGAGGGTGGCTCGGATGCCGGCCCTTCCGCCCCAGATCATGCGGCGTCCCCGGAGGGTGCCGCTGTCGCGGGCATAGGGAGCGAGGCCGACCAGGGCGGCGATCTTCTTGCCGGAGGTGCGGCCAAGCTCGGGCAGTTCGGCGACCAGGGTGCGGGCGGTGACCTTGCCGATGCCGGGCTGGCTCTCGAGCAGGTCGACGACATCACGCCAGATCGGGCTCTGGCGGATGGCATCGTCGAGATCGCGGTCGAGGC
>QOZS01000086.1 GCA_003576705.1 Desertibaculum subflavum | reverse complement strand
CCAAGAAACTCCGCCGCTTTGCGGCGCCCCGGCCGGGGCGCCGCAAAGCGGAACAAACCGAGGAGACTGTCAGGCATGTATCCGGTCTGTAGTGTCCGACATGTAGCCGGTTGCTCAGTTTTTCCTCGCCGTCGCGCCACGGATGGGCAAAACACAAAAACCCCCACCTACCTCCCCCAACAAGTTGGGGGAGGAGTCATCTCGCCCCAGACTCGGCTAATGTGACCGCCAATGAGCCCGGGGCTGACGCGCATCTTCCTGATCGGCCTCGGGACCGCGGTGGTGCCGCTCGACATCACGGTCAACGTCGCCTTCCCGGCCATCACGGCGCATTTCGGCCTGCCGATCGCGTCGATCCAGTGGGTCATCATCTGCTACATGCTGACCCATGGCAGCCTGATGCTGGCCTGCGGCCGGCTCGGCGATCTCTACGGCCATGCCTTCGTGTTCCGGCTCGGCCTCGCCTGGAACAGCGTCGCCTTCCTGCTCTGCGCCGTGGCGCCCACTTTCGAATGGCTGCTGGCGGCGCGGGTCATGCAAGGCATCGGCGCGTCGCTGATCGCGAGCTGCGGCCCGGCCCTGGTCACCGCGCTGGCGCCGGAATCGCAGCGGGCGCGGATGCTCGCCGTCTACACCCTGCTGTTCGCCGTCGGCGCCGCGCTCGGGCCGCTCGTCGGCGGCCTGCTGGTCGAGCTCGGCGGCTGGCGCGCCGTGTTCTGGTTCCGCGCGCCGCTGGCGCTGGCGGCCTGCCTGCTGTTCCGCGCACCGGATATCGCGCCGCGCAGCCCGGCGCGGGAGCGCTTCGACCTCGTGGGCTCGGTCCTGCTGGCGGTGACGCTCGCGGCCTTCCTGCTGGCGCTCAACCAGCTCCGCGCAGTTGCCGATGGCGGCTGGCAGGCGCTGCCGCTGGCGGCCCTGGCGGCCGCCGGCCTCTATGCCTTTATCCTCCAGCAGCGCCGCGCCAAGGCGCCGCTGATCGACCTCACCCTGTTCCGCGCCGCCGAGTTCAGCCTGCTCAACCTCGGCAACATCGTGGCCCAGCTCGCCGCCTTCGTGCCGCTCCTGCTGGTCCCCTATTTCCTCGACCGCGTGCTCGCCTATCCGGCGCTCACCATCGGGCTGATCCTGACGGCGGGGCCGCTCGGCACCATGGCGGCCTCGCCGGTCGGCGGCCGGCTTGCGGGCCGCGTGCCGCCCGGCCGTCTGCTGGCCATCGGCGCCGTCCTGCTCGCGGCCGGGCTCGGGCTGATCGCCACCTGGCAAGCATCGACGCCGGTTCCCCTGCTGCTGCTGGCGCTCGCCCTGCAGGGCTTCGGCGCCGGCCTGTTCCAGATCGCCTATCTGGACGTGGTCACCGCCCGCATGCCGGCCGCCGCGCGCGGCGTGGCCGGCAGCCTGACCCTGCTGACCCGCACCATCGGCGTGGTGACCAGCGCCAGCCTGTTCACCCTGCTGTTCCAGCTGCTCAATGCCGGCCGGCCGGGGCTCGAAGGCTTCGGCACCGCGTTCCTGATCGCGGCGCTGCTGGCCGCCGCAGTGCCGCTCCTGACACGCGTCAGGCGCTAGTATCGCAGCGGGAGGAAATGCCGATGCCGTTCATCTACGTCGCCGCCAGCAAGGGCCTCGCCGATTGGGGCGCCAGCGTCGGCCTGACCAAGCACATCTACAAGCTGGGCGTGGCGGAGGAGAGCGCCGAGGCGGCGATCGGCCAGCTCAACCTCGAAGGCCATGCCGGCCAGCGCGACTGGAAGCTCCTGAAGAAGCAGGCGGTGGAGGACCTGACCGAGGCAGCGGCGGTTGAGCGGCTGGCGCGCAAGGAGCGGCTGGTCGATCCGACGCTCTATCCCGGCATCAAGGGCGCCGGCGGCATCTTCAAGGTCAAGCCGACCAACGCGGAGAACCACTTCATTGTGCAGCAGAGCCTGGGCACCGGCGAGCTCAAGCCGCCGAAGATCCGGCCGCCGGAAATCGCCGCCTACCTGATCCACAACGCGAAACCGTGAGAAGGCTCAGATGAATTGCGGCTTCGGCTTGCCGCCGCCGCGCGTCGCGTCGTCGAGCGCGGAGGTGGCGAGCCTGAGCACTTCGCGGTAGCCCGAGCGCAGCTCCATCCGCGGCGCCAGGCCCTTGGCGAGCAGCAGCCGATGCGCGGCGGGGAGGCGCCAGCACGGCACGAAAAGAAACAGGTGATGCTCGAGGTGGTAGTTCACCCAGTACGGCGCGACCAGCGCCCGCTCGATCCAGCCGGCGCGGGTGGTGCGGGTGTTGCGCAGCGCGTCGTCATTGTCCGGCACCACGGCATGCTCGGCGATGTTCCGGATCCGGCTCACCAGCTGGTACCAGGTGAGGAGCGGCAGCAGCCACAGCAGCGGATAGAGATACCAGTGGCCGGCGGCGGCGAGGCCGGCGAACAGCACGGCGTTGGCGATGAAGGCGCCACGCTCGACCCGCCAGAGATTGCCGAGTCGGCGGCCGAGCGGCAGCGACGCCGGGCCCATGGCCGCGCGGAATTGCAGGCGCCGGCGCTGATAGCCGGTGATGCCGGCGAGGTCGCGGCCGATCTTGCGCCACAGGCTCTTCCGCGTGATCGGGAACGGCGCCGAGAGCTGCAGGTCCGGGTCCTCGGCCTGCTGGGTGAAGCGGTGGTGCTTCAGGTGATAGGGCCGGTAGCGGTCGAGATCGGTCGCCACCGGATAGGCGCAGAGCCAGCGCCCGACCCATTCGTTCAGGCCGCGGCTGGCGAACAGCAGGCCATGCGCGGCGTCGTGCATCAGGATGGCGATGCCGAGCTGGCGCGCGCCGATCAGCATGACAGCGGCGAGGAAGGTCAGCGGGTTCGGCCACCAGGCGAACAGCGTCATGGCGCCGAGGATCACCGCCCAGCCATGCAGCACCAGCGCCGCGCCGACAAGGTCGGAGCGGCGGCGCAACTGCCGCACTTCATCCGGGCTGAGCAGGTCGGCGACACGAGTCATGGTTGCAGGTTAAGACTTGTGCACCGCCGCCGTCGAGCCCGCCGATGGGCCGATCTGCCGTTCGGCCTAGGCATCGCCATCGGGCGGCTTTGGCGGGCGGATCAAGGTCAGCCGCTCGCGCTCGAATTCCAGCCGCTGCCCGACCACCGCCTCGCCGATGCCGAGCCCGGCCAGCACCCGGCCGCCGAGCTGCAGGCTGGCCTCCACCGCCTCCGGGACGATCTCGGTGGCGCCCAGGTCCATCAGCTCCCGGGCATGCTTCAGGTCGCGCGCCCGGGCATAGATGGGGAGAGCCGGCCATTCGCGGCGGGCCGCCTGCAGGCAGCGCGCCACCGCCGCGGCCTCGTCCAAGGTGATCACCAGCGCCTGCGCCCGCTCGGCGCCGGCGAGCCGCAGGATCGCCGTCCGGCTGGCATCGCCGTAGAACACCGGCAGGGCATCTCTTCGGTGGGCGCCGATGGCGTCGGCGTTCAGGTCGAGCGCCACATAGGGCACCGCCTCGGCATCCAGCAGCCGCGCCACGGTGACGCCGACCCGCCCGAAGCCCGCGACGATGACATGGCCCTCGACCCGGCCGAGACTGCCCAGGCCATCCGCCGCCGCCCGCTCGGCGCCGTCCGCCTCGATGCGCGCGACCAGCCGGCGTGCCGCGACCGCCTGCAGCGGCGTCAGCAGCATCGACAGGCCGGCCACGGCGTAGATCAGCTGCGCGGTCGTCGCGTCGAACAGCGCGCCCTGCGCCGCGGCGCCGACCACGATGAAGCCGAACTCGCCGGCCTGGCCGAGCAGCAGCCCGGCTTCGATGGCGGCGGCGCCCGGCAGGCCGAAGATGCGGCAGAGCGCCGCCGCGATGCCGGCCTTGAGCGCCAGGAGGCCGACCAGCAGTGCCGCGATCGTCCCGGCCTGTGCCGCCGTCGCCGCCGGGTCGATGCCCATGCCGACGGAGAGAAAGAAGAGCCCCAGCAGCAGGCCTTTGAATGGCTCGATCTCGACATCGACCGCATGGCGATACTCGCTCTCGGCCAGGATGACGCCGCCGAGGAAGGCGCCGAGCGCCATGGAAAGACCGGCGGCGCCGGTCGCGGTGGCGGCGGCGATGACCACCAGCAGGCTCGCCGCCATGAACATCTCGCGGTTCCGCAAGGCCCCGACCAGGCGGAACAACGGTCCGACCAGCAGCGCGCCGGCGAGCGAGATCGCGGCGACGGCGAGCGCCGCCTTGCCGAAGGCGAGCGCGACCGCGAGCCAGCTGACCGCTTCCTCGCCCGCCACGGCGGCGCCGATCAGCAGCAGGATCGGCACCACGGCCAGGTCCTGCATCAGCAGCACGGCGAAGACGGAGCGCCCGAGCGACGTGCCGAGACGCCGGCTTTCGATCAGCAGCTGGGAGACGATGGCCGTCGAGGACAGCGCGAAGGCGGCGCCGAGCACGACCGCGGCGGCAAGGTCGGCGACGATGAAGAGCTTCGCGCCGATTGCGATGGCGATCCCGGTCACGACGATCTGCGCGCCGCCGAGCCCGAAGACCTGGACGCGCATGGTCCACAGGCGCTTGAGCGGCAGCTCCAGGCCGATGACGAAGAGCAGCAGCACCACGCCGAGCTCCGCCAGCGGGCGCACCAGCTCGGCATCGGCGAACACGATGTGACGCAGCAGCCCGTCCTCGCCCGCGACGCGGGCCAGGCCATGCGGACCGATCACCACGCCGACCAGCAGGAAGCCCAGCACCGAGCTCACCCGCAGGCGGTGGAACAGCGGCACGACGATGCCGGCCACGGCGAGGAAGACGATGGCCTCGCGGAGATAGGGCAGCGCCTCGGTGTGCTGCATCGCGCCGAGGGCTCAGTCGCCGCGCGCCGGCTTGACCACGCGGTCGGTCAGCAGCGCCAGCGCGGTGTCGAGATCCGGCACGCGGCCATCGGCCGGCGCAATCCCCGCGTCGATCGTCCGCCGGTGCGAGCGCTGGATCGCCGCCGTCATCAGCGGCTCGATCCCGGTCTCGCCGAGCGTCTGCGCGACCAGGCCCATCTCCTCCCAGCGGCGATGCGCGTGGACTACGTGGGTCTGCAGCAGGTTGGTCAGGTAGTCGCGGAACGGCCGGGCATCGACATCGCCGAGGCAGCCCAGCACCTCGTCGAGGATGCCCTGCTCGCGCGCCGCCACCAGCGATTCCACCGCCAGCGCCTCGATGCCCTTGATCAACACGCTGCGCAGCATCTTCACGCCGGACGCGCTTCCGGGCCGCGGGCCGAGCACCGTCGCGACGAAGCCCTGGACGACCAGCCACTCGGCCGCTTCGCCGGCGTCCGGCCCGGCCAGCAGCAGCGGCGCCTTGTGGCCGGAGGAGAGGAACGATCCCATCACCGCGACATCGACATAGCGGGCGCCGGCCGCCTCGATGACGGCGCGGTCGGCCTCGGCCATCGCCGACGTCACCGTGCAGAGGTCGAGATAGAGCGCACCCGGCCGGAGATGCGGCGCCGCGGCGCGCGCCGCATCTTCTGCGTTTTCACCCGGCACGGCCGAGAAGACGATATCGGCCGCAGCCAGCGCCGCGCCATAGGCCGCGGCGATCGGCATGTCGAGCGACCGCGCGGCGGCGGCCAGCGCCTCGCCGCGCGCGCCGCGCCCCACCGCGATGTCGATCGCCAGGATCTCGCGCCGCGCATTGGCACCGGCGGATTGCCCGCTGCGCCAGCCCGACGGCGCGGCGAGGCCGCGGGCGATCGCGCTGCCCGCCTCGCCGAATCCCAGCAGCGCGACGACGCGCGGTTCCTGCTCCACGATGTCTCCTCCCGCCAGACCTCAAGGCAAGACGCGGTCGAGCGTATAGATCACGTTGTCGAGCGCGAAGAGCGCCTTGCCGCCCGGGCCCAGGTGAAAGTCGAACAGGCCGGCATCGCAGGTCAGCAGTACCGTGGCGATCTCGCCTGCCGGCAGGCCGAGGCGGGTCGCCTGCGCCGCCGCCCGCTCCGGCGCGAGACCACCCTGGAACAGCCCCTCGGGCGGCATGTTGCGGACCTCGTATCGTGCCCGCGCGCAGTCGAGCACGGTGCCGGAGCGCACGGCGGCAAGGCCGAACACGACATGCCGACCGATCATCGGCGTCGGCATCGTTCCGCTCGCCCATGGCGCGGTGACGCCGCCGACCACGCGCCACGTACCGGCGACCGGCATGGACGGCAGCGGCGTGAACGTGAGGCCACCACCATCGGCAATGCGGTCGACGCGCAGATCGTCGTCGACCAGCGGGATGCGCAGATCGACATTCGCCTGCACGAAGAGCAGCCGCAATGCCGCTTGGGTGCCGGCACGTGCGGCGACGTCGGAGGGCAGCGGCAATCCGGTCGCGGCATCGATCCAGGCGAGCGCGAACTGCTCGTCCCAGATCGAGCGCAGCTCGCGCCCCCGCTTTTCGTCCGGCGCCTCGATGACGATCCGGCGGATCACCCGATCCGCAGCGGCGTAGGTGATGAGCCCGACCGCCTTGCCCGGCAACGCGCCGGCGGCAATCAGGTCGTCGGTGGCGGCGCGGAAGGCGGCGACGCGATGGGTGCGGAACTCGCGACCGATCTCGATCCAGGCCGGCGGCGTGCTCGCCTGGAACAGCAATTCGCCGGTCCACGGGCTGGAATAGGCGCGCTCGAAGCTGCAGCAATCGTCGAGGTCGATGGCGATCAGGCCCTCCTCGTCGATCGCCGCATGGCGCCCTCTCTCGGCGATCTCGAAGAGCGCGTCCGGCTTGCCGTCGAGCGGCAGCGCCGTCACCCGCACATTGCCTTCGATCCCCTTCTCGCCCATCACTTCTGTCGTGGTGGCATCCAGCCGCAGCAGCAGGCGCTCGCGCCGCGCCCGCGGCGACACGATCTCGCCGGTCAGGGCATACGTCACATTGCGGATTTTCACCGTGACCTGCTCGCCTTGCCGTGTGACCGAAACGGTCGAGGTCGGGGGATCGGCGGCCAGCGCCGAACCGGCCACCAGCGCCAACATCGCCACCGCCACACCCAGCCGCATATCGCCTCTCCCCGCCGCCCGAAGCGTCATTATGACCGTGTATATCCGCACCGCCAGCCCGACACGCTTGCCGAGCCACCTGGGATCGGGACATTCTGTGCCCGGGGTGTTCGGGCACGCATCTTGGACGGGTGACGCATGCGTCCGTTGCGGATGGTCATGATGGTGTGGCTTGCCTCCCTGCTCACCGCCGGCTGCGCGGTGCTGACGCCACTGCCGCGGCAAGCGGAGATCGGTGACCGCCTGGCGGCGATGCCGCGCGAGCGCCTGCCGCTGCAGCGGCCGGTCACCGTTCACTGGACCGAGCGCCAGGTGCCGTTCATCGAGGCCGAGACGGATACCGATCTCGCCGTCGCGCTCGGCCTCGTGCATGCCCATCTCAGGCTCGCCCAGATGGAGACCCTGCGCCGGATCGCCTATGGCCGGGTCGCCGAACTCGGCGGGCCGCTGCTCGCCGATCTCGACCATTCGCTGCGCATCCTGGATATCCCCAAGGCGGCGCCGGCCATCGTCGCCGGCATGCCGGCGGAGACGCGCGCCTTCGTCGAAGCCTTCGTCGCCGGCATCAACCACTACCAGTCCCAGCTCGCCGTGCTGCCGCATGAATTCGCGGTCGGCGGCATCGCGCCCGAGCCATGGACGGCGGAACATGTGATCGCGCTCGGCCGGCTTGCCGCGGTCGACGTCAACTGGCTGGTCTGGTTCCGGCTGCTGCCGGCGCGCGAGCGGCCGGACTGGCCCGACCTCTGGCGCCGCCTCGTCGCCGCAGGCTCGACTTCGGCGCCGAGCTTCCTCGTGCCGCCCGACCGCCGCTCGGCAACCTTGGAGAACGCACTGCTGCCGGTCGGGCGCACCGGATCGAACTCGATCGCGGTGGCCGGCGGGCGCAGCGGCACCGGTGCGGCGCTGATGGCGAACGACCCGCATCTCGGCATCCAGCTGCCGAACCTGTGGCTGCTCGCCGGCATCAAGTCGCCCGGCTATCACGCCGTCGGGCTGATGGTGCCGGGCCTGCCCTTCGTCGCGGTCGGCCGCAACCCGTGGATCGCCTGGGGCGGCACCAACATGCGGGCGGCCAGCTCGGACCTGTTCGACGCCTCCGGCCTGCCGCCCGGCGAGATCACGACCCGGCGCGAGACCGTCAAGGTGCGCTGGTGGTTCGACCGCGAGATCGAGATCCGCGACACCCCGCTCGGCCCGCTGGTGTCGGACGCGCCGGCCGTGCCGGTCCGCGACGACGAGAGGCTGGCGCTGAAATGGATCGGCCATCGCCAGACCGACGAGCTGACCGCCATGCTCAAGGTCAACCGCGCGCGCGATTTCGAGGCGTTCCGCGCCGCCTTCGACGGCTTCGCCATCTCGGCGCTCAACATGCTCTACGCCGACAAGGTCGGGAATATCGGCCAGGTGACGGCGACGCAGCTGCCGGCGCGCGCGAACCGGCCGCCGGCCGATATCGTGCGACCGGTCGAGGAAGCCGCGGCCTGGGACCGCATCGTCACCGCGCGCGACCTGCCGTTCGCCTACAACCCCGCCGGCGGCTACCTCGCCTCGGCCAACAACAAGGCGGCGGAATCCGAGATCCCGCTCGGCTGGTTCTTCTCCGGCGACGACCGCATCAGTCGCATGCGGGAACTGCTCGACGGCGACAGCAGGATCTCCGTCGCCGACCTGCGCCGCATGCAGCTCGACACCGCCAAGCCTTCCGCCATCGCCTTGCGCGACGGATTGCTGGGCTTCGCCGACGGGCAGAACCTCACGCCGGCGCAGCGGGCCACGCTCGACCTGATGCGAAGCTGGGACGGGCACTACCGCGCGAACTCCCGGGGTGCGCTGGTCTTCGAGGCGACGACCTACCCGCTGGTGCTCGCCGTCTACGGCGAAGAGGGCTTCCAGGCCATCGAGGCGGGCGGGCGGCCCTACGAGCTGCTGATGCAGGATCTGGACAAGCTCGAACCTTCGGTGCGCGGCCGCCATCTCCGCGCCGCGCTCGACCAGGCCGCCGAGGTTGCGGCGCGGTTCGGCAGCTGGGGCGAGATGCACCGCCTGCAGCTGCAGCACGCCTTCGGCCAGGTGCCACTGATCGGCGGCCGCTACCGCTTCGGCGAACTCGCCGCCGATGGCTCCAACGAGACCCTGAACAAGACGGCGCATGCCCTGACCGACCGCCGCCACGACACCCGCTACGGCACCAATGCCCGCCACGTCTCCGATCTCGCCGATCCGGACGCCAACTGGTTCGTGCTGCTCGGCGGCCAGGACGGCTGGCTCAACAGCACGACCTTCCTCGACCAGGCGCGCGATCTCTGGGCCGGCGGCGAGTACGTGAAGATGCCGCTGACGCCAGAGGCTGTGCGCGAGGTCGCGCGGCATCGCATGGTTCTGTCGCCGCGATAGATGCTCGACACGACCCCGCTGCTCCGGCTCTACGCCGCCTGGCGCCGGCGCCAGCTGGCCCGCCTCGATCCCGCCGCGACGCAGGAACGGCTTCTGCTGCGCCTGGTCGCGCGGGCCGCCGATACGCGCTTCGGCCAGACCCATGAGTTCCATCGCATCCGGTCGGTCGCCGATTTCCAGGCCCAGGTGCCGCTCCGCCGCTACGAGGATTTCTGGCGCGACTGGTGGCAGCCGCCCTTCCCGACCCTGCGCGGCGCGACCTGGCCCGATCCGGTGCCGTTCTTCGCCCTCAGCTCCGGCACCACCTCGGGCGCCACGAAGCACATCCCCTGCACGGCGGCGATGCTGCGGTCCAACACGCGCGCGGCGCTCGACCTGCTGGTGCATCACGTCACGCATCGCCCGGCAAGCCGGGTGTTCGGCGGCCAGAGCTTCATGCTCGGCGGCAGCACCGACCTCACGACGGTCGCGCCCGGGATCGTGGCCGGCGACTTGTCGGGCATCGCGCGGGCGCGGCTGCCCGCCTGGGCGCGACGCTTCGGCTTTCCCCCACTCGACATCGCGCTGATGAGCGATTGGGAGACGAAGCTCGACCGTCTCGCCGCCACCGCACCGAAAGCCGATATCCGGCTCCTTACCGGCACGCCGAGCTGGCTCTTGATCCTGTTCGAGCAGATCGCCGCCAAGGGGCTCGGCGACACGGCGCCGGAAGCCTTCCCGCGGCTCGAGCTGCTGGTGCATGGCGGGGTCAACTTCGCGCCCTACCGTCCGCGCTTCGAGGCCTGGCTGGCGGGGTCCAAGGCAGAGCTGCGCGAGGCCTATCCGGCGAGCGAGGGCTTCCTCGCCGTCGCCGATCGCGGGCCCGGCGAGGGCCTGCGACTGATGATCGACAACGGCCTGTTCTTCGAGTTCGTGCCGATGGATGAGCTCGACCGGCCGCACCCGACCCGCCACTGGGTCGCCACCATGCAACCCGGCATCGACTACGCCCTCGTGCTGTCGAGCTGCGCCGGCCTCTGGGCCTATGTCCTGGGCGACACGGTGACGGTGGTCGACCGGGCGACGCCGCGCGTGCTGATCACCGGGCGGACCAGCTGGGCCGTGTCGTTCTTCGGCGAGCATCTGATCGATGCGGAGATCGAGACGGCCATCGCCGCGGCGGCGGAAGCGATCGGCGCCATGGTGACCGATTTCACGCTCGGCGCCGATCTGCCGACGGGCGGCCTCGGCGGCCATGTCTTCCTGGTGGAGTTCGAACATGCACCGGCGCCGGCGCGGATATCCGCCTTCGCCGCAGCGCTGGACAGGAAACTAGCGGCGCTGAACGACGATTATCGCGCCCACCGTGCCGAGGGCTTCGGCCTGCGCGCACCGGAAGTGCACCTCGTTGCACCTGGCGGCTTCGCGCGGTGGATGAAGGCGCAGGGCCGGCTCGGCGGGCAGAACAAGGTGCCGCGGGTGATCGGCGACCCGGCGCGGTTCGAAGCGGCGCGCCGTGCGCTGCTGGCGTGAGCTATGCGGCCGGCTCGGAGCGGATCTCTTCCTCGGTCTCTTCCGGCTCGTCCAGAGAATCCTCGCTGTCCGCCTCGGCCGGGCTTTCGCCCGGCAGCGGTCCGGCCATGGCGTCGCGGCGCAGGCCCGGATCGAGCAGGCCGGCGGCCTTGAGTTCGTCGATGCCCGGCAGGTCCTGCAGGCTGTCGAGACCGAAATGCACGAGGAAGTCGTCGGAGGTGCCGTAGGTGACGGGGCGTCCCGGCACGCGCCGGCGGCCGCGCATGCGGATCCATCCGGTCTCGAGCAGCAGGTCGAGCGTGCCCTTGCTCAGTGCGACGCCGCGGACCTCCTCGATCTCGGCCCGGGTTACCGGCTGGTGATAGGCGATGATCGCCAGCGTCTCGACAGCGGCGCGCGACAGCTTGCGCGGCACTTCCTTGTAGCGGCTGAGCAGCGGCGCCAAGTCCGGCGCGGTGACGAAGGCCCAGCGGCCGGCCAGCTTCTGCAGGCCGACGCCGCGACCGTCGTACTGCGCGGCGAGCGCCGCGAGCACGTCCGGCACGCTGGCATCTTCCGGCAGGCGCTGCGCCAGGGTGTTCTCGTCCAGCGGCTCGGCGGCGGCGAAGAGCAGCGCCTCGGCGATGCGGATATGGGCGGGATCGACGCTCATACGGGATCTTCTTCTTGGCGCTGAATGGGCTTCAGGAAAATCGGGCCGAACGGTGCCGACTGGTTGATCTCGACCCGGCCCTGCTTGCTCATCTCCAGCGAGGCGACCAGCGTCGAGGCCCAGGCGGAGCGGACGGCGAAAGCGTCCTTCAGATCCGGCGGCAGATAGCTCGCCAGCATGGTCCAGTCGGGCAGAGCGCCGAGCAGCGAGCTCAGCCGCATATAGGCGTCGTCGACCGACCAGACGAAGGAGCGCCGCATGCGGAGCGGCTCCATCTTCGTGTGGCTGACCTTGTGGTCGGCATAAGCCTTGAGCAGCTCGACCAGGCTCAGCTCGTAGATCGACTTGCGAATGACGCGGATGCCTTCCGGCGCCCCGCGCAGGAACATCTCCAACCCCATGCGCGAGCGGGCCATCAGCCGGCCGGAGACGTCGCGCATCGCCTCGAGCCGCTCGAGCTGGCGGGTCAGCCGCGCGGCGAGCTCCTCGGCCGAAGGCTCGCCGTCTTCCGAGGGCGGCTCCGGCAGCAGCAGGCGGCTCTTCAGATAGGCGAGCCAGGCCGCCATCACCAGATAGTCGGCGGCGATCTCGAGCCGCAGCCGTCGCGCATGTGCAATGAAGTCGAGATATTGTTCGGCCAGCCGCAGGATGGAGATGCGGCGCAGATCCACCTTCTGCTCGCGCGACAGCGTGAGCAGCACGTCGAGCGGGCCTTCATACCCTTCGAGGTCGACGACCAGATCGGCCGACGGCGGGTCCGGCGCGTCGAACGGCTCGGTTTCCGTGGTGGCGGTCAGAACGCCCTCTTCGAGTTCGGTCACAACAGGGGCCTCATAGCGCAAAGCCGCGGGCGGCGCACGATTCGTGACAGCCTCGCCTCCGGCGCAAATCAGGCCGCCAGCAGCCGGTCGAGCCGCTCGCGCCAGGCCGAGCGGTCGATCGCCAATGCAGGCCGGCGCAGCGCCGCCGCGGCCTGCCAGCGCGCCCAGGCGGCCGGCGACATGGCGGGCGCCGCGCCGGCGATCGCCTGCATCTCCGCGGGGTCGCCGTTGCAATGCAGGGCGACATCGCAGCCGGCGGCCAGCGCCTGCTCGGTCCGGGCAGCGAAGCTGCCGGTGAGCGCCTTCATCGACAGATCGTCGGACAGCAGCAGGCCGCCGAAGCCGATCTCGCCGCGCACGATTTCGGCGATCACCCTGGCCGAGCAGGTGGCCGGCGCCGCGGCGTCGAGCGCGCTGTAGACCACATGCGCCGTCATGGCGATCGGCAGGTGTGCGAGCGCCCGGAACGGCGCGAAATCGGTGGCGGCCAGCGCCTTGCGGTCCGCCGCGACGACAGGCAGGTCGAGATGGCTGTCCGCCGTCGCCCGGCCGTGGCCGGGGATGTGCTTGATCACCGGCAGCACGCCGCCATCGAGCAGCCCGCGGGCGAAGGCAAGGCCGAGCGCGATGACCGGCGCCGGCTCGGCGCCATAGGCGCGGTCACCGATGATGTCGTGGCCGTCCGGCGCCGGCACGTCCAGCACCGGCGCGCAGTCGACATCGATGCCGAGCGGCGCCAGCTCGGCGGCGATCATCCGGCCGGCCCGCCATGCCGTCTCCATCGCCATCTCGGGCACCTGGCGCCAGCGCCGGGCGATCTCCGCCCCGCTCGGGAAGCGCGGCCAGTTGGGCGGACCGAGGCGCGCCACGCGCCCGCCCTCCTGGTCGATCAGCACCGGCGCATCGTCGCGGCCGACGCTCGCCTGCAGGGCGCGCACGAGGCGGCGGATCTGCTCCGGCTCCTGGCAGTTGCGGCGGAACAGGATGAAGCCGAGCGGATCGGTTTCGGCAAAGAACCGCGCCTCGTCGCCGCTCAGCTCGGGCCCGGCGCAGCCGAAGATGACCGCCCGCGGCCGCGCATCAGGGCGCGACAACGAAGCACCCGACCTTGCGCTTGTGCAGGGCTTCGCAGGCCTCGGCCGCGGCGCCGCGATCCGCGAACGGGCCGGCGGACAGGCGGTGGAACGTCCCCTTTCCCGCCAGATCGACCGTCACCACGCTGGGCGTGAGCTTGCCCAGCACATCGCCGTTCGCCCGCGTCAGCCGCCGCCACTCGCCCTCCGCAGCCTTCCTGTCGCCGACCGAAGCCAGCTGGATGCGGTAGGTGCCGGCGCGTCCCGCGGCCGGCGCGACGTTCGCCACCGCGGGCGCGGCCTTCTCGCTCACGGCGGGCGGCGGCGAAGCCGGTGCGGCAGTGGATGGCGCCGGCGAAGGCTGGGTCGGGGCTGCCGCCGGAGCAGGCGCCGCCTTCTCGGCCGGTGCGCTCGGCGCCGCCTTGGCGACGGCAGCGGGCGGCGCC
>QOZS01000085.1 GCA_003576705.1 Desertibaculum subflavum | reverse complement strand
GGCGCGGGCGGCTCCGCCGAAACGCTGGCGGCGGCCGGCGCCGCCGCCGGGCTCGACCCGGCCGCGGCCGAACGTGACGGCGACGCCGCCGCGATGTTGGTCGTTCCATCGGGCCGGCCCGGAACGACCGGATCGACCGCGGGAAGCGAGGGTGGCGACGGCGCGCCGGAAGCTGCCACAGCCGGCGCAGCCGCAGGCGTTGCGGCCGGCGTCGTCGTCGCCGGCGCCTGGGGAGCGATCTGGGCTTGCGCCGACGCGGGTTGCGCGGCCGGCCCAGCGCCGGATCCGACCGGTGTCGGCGATCCTGGTGAAGGCGACCCCGGTGAAGCCGGAGCAGGTGCCGCCGGCGCCGCGACGACAGGAAGCGGACGGCGCGGCGCCGGCAGGATCGCCGGCGGCTGCTCCGCGATCGGTTCGATGACGACTGGCAGCAGTGCCGGATCGGTCACCGGGCGGCCGTTGCGGCTGGCAATGATGACGGTCGGAGTCGGGCCGGAGGCGACCAGCTTGAGCACAAGTACGTCGCCGCGCGCCGCTTCGATCGCCTTCGCCGCTTCGGCCGTCAGGATAAGCTGCGCCTCCGGCAGCTTGAGGACGATCTCGCCATTCGCGGTCTGGGCGACCACGGCATTCACCGGCTGGCCCGCGAACAAGGCGGTCAAGGCGCCGGTGAGCGTGACGGCAGGCGTCGGGGGCGGCGGCGCCTGCGGTGGCGGCTGCTGCTGCGGTGCCGACTGGCCGCCGCCGCCCTGTTGGCGCGGCGCGTTGCCGGTCGCCTGGTCGGTCGGGGTTGGCGTGACGGCGGCGCCGGTCACCGCCGGCGTGCCGGTGGCCGGTCTGAGGGCGGTGGGCGGGCTGCCGACCTGGCTCACGCCGCGCCGGTCACGCCGCGCGCGATGGCCTCGACATCGCCCGCGGATTCCGAGGTCGGATGGCGCGCCAGATGCGACATCTGATGCCGCACGCTGTCGCGCACGCGCTCGTCGCGGCGCACCACGCCGGCGAGCTTGGGATCGAATTTCAGGAAGTTGGCGGCGGTCTTGCGTAGCTTCTGATAGGTGCGCTCGCCGTCCTCGGGCGAAGCCGCGAGGTTGACCAGGATGCGGCAATCGGCATGCCTGACCGGCGCCGCGGTCAGCTTCATGAAGGCATAGGCGTCGGTCAGCGCCGTCGGCTCGTCGGTGGTGACGACGAGGAGCGTGCCGGCGATCTCGGCGAGCAGGCGCACCGGCTCGTCGACGCCGGCGGCGAGGTCGAGGATCACGTGGTCATAGCGCGCGGCGAGCAGCTTCAGGCCGTCGCGCAGGCCGTCGAGCTGACTGCGGCTCAAGGTCGCGAGCGAGCCGGAGCCGGAGCGGCCGGCGATCACGTCGAAGCCGCCGGTCTCGTAGCGGGTGATCGCGTCCGCCAGCGACAGGCGCCCGGAGATGACGCCGCCGAGATCGCGCTCCGCCATCAGGCCGAGCTGCACGTCGATATTGGCAAGCCCGAGATCGCCGTCGAACAGCAGCACGTGCTTGCCCTGGCGGGCCAGCGCCTGGGCCAGCGCGATGGAGAGGAAGGTCTTGCCGACGCCGCCCTTGCCGGAGGCGACGCAGATGATGTTGCGCTGGCGCGGATCGGCGGCGGGGTGCTGCAGGGCGACGTCACTCATGGCTGGCTCCCGACGGAGGGGTGCGGTCATGCGGCCGGTTCGGATCGCCGAGCAGCATGCGGGCAAGCAGGGATGGGGAAAGCGGGTGCAGGCCTTCGCCGACGAACGGCGTCATGCTGGCATCGGCGATGCCGAGCCCGGCGCCGTCGGCGGCGCCGAGCAGGCCGCCGATGCGGCGGGCGGCATCGAGCCGGGTGACGATCAGGCTTCGGGCGCCAATGGCGGCGAACTCGGCCGCGGCCTCGGCCATCTCGCGCGGATCGCCGCCGGCCGGCAGCACCAGCACGGGCTCGACCCGCGCGGCGGTGACGAGGCCGGCGAGATGGCGCATCTCGGCCGGGTCGAAGGGATTGGCGCCGGCGGTGTCGATCACGGCGCGGCCGCCGGACTGGGCGAGTGCGCGCGGCAGGTCGATCGCGCTTTCCACCGCGGCGAGCGGCACGTCCATCACGCGGGTGAAGGCGCCGAGCTGTTCCAGGCCGCCGGCGCGCTGGGTGTCGCAGGTCAGCGCCTGCACCTCGCCGCCGGCCAGCACTTCGCGGGCGATCAGCTTGGCGGCGGTCGCGGTTTTGCCGGCGCCCGGGGGGCCGACCAGCATCACCGGGCCATGCGCGGCCGCCGGCGTCGGGCGGAAGCGGAAGGCGCCGGCGAGGGCGCGGGCGAGCAGCGCTTCCGGATCGCCGTCGCCGGCCATCACGCCGAGACTGATCCGCTCGATCAGGCGCGTCTCGACGCCATGGAAGGCGAGGGCGCGGGCGATGTCGTGCGCGGCGGCGGCAATCGCCGCCGGAACCGTGCCGTTGACCCGCGGCGGCGGGGCGGCCGGTGCCGGCTCGGGCTGCTCGATCGCGGCGGTGACCTCGACGCCGTCGCCCCGGCGCGCCTTGTCGGTGGAGACGATGATCGCCTCGTCGCCGAGCTCGGCGCGCACCTGACGCATCGCCTCGGCGACCGTCGGGGCATGGAAGAGGCGGAGCCGCATGACCCGCCCCTCAGATCTGCGCCAGCGTGCGCAGCTTGGCCTTGGCGTGCACCTCGCTCTGCGAGATCACCACCGTCTGCGGCCGGAACCGCTCGATGATCGAGCGCACGAAGGGGCGCACCGCCGGGCTGGTCAGCAGCACCGGCATCTGGCCTTCCTGGGCCAGCTTGTCGAAGGTCGCGCGCACGGCGCCGATGAAATCCTGCAGCTTGCTCGGCGCCATGGAAAGGTGGCGCTCGTCGCCCTGGCCGATGATCGATTCGGCGAAGGCCTGCTCCCAGGCGGCGGAGAGCGCGACCAGCGGGATATAGCCTTCCGGCGCCGAATTGGCGTAGCTGATCTGGCGGGCGAGGCGGGCCCGCACATGCTCGGTGATGGTGCCGACGTTGCGGGTGTAGCTGGTCGCCTCGGCGATGCCTTCCAGGATGGTCGGCAGGTCGCGGATCGAGACGCGCTCGGCCAGCAGGTTCTGCAGCACGCGCTGCACGCCACCGGTGGAGATGTGCTGCGGGATCAGGTCGGCGATCAGCTTCTGGTGGTCCTTCGGCACCTCGTTCAGCAGCTTCTGCGTCTCCGCATAGGAGAGCATCTCCGCCATGTTGTCCTTCAGCACCTCGGTCAGGTGCGTGGTGACCACGGTGGCGGGGTCGACGACGGTATAGCCGCGGAAGGTCGCCTCCTCGCGGTATTGCGGATCGATCCACAGCGCCGGCAGGCCGAAGGTCGGCTCGGTGGTCTCCTCGCCCGGCAGCATCATGCGCTCGCCGCGCGGGTCGATGACCAGGAACTGGCTCGGCCGCACTTCGCCGCGCCCGGCCTCCATCTCCTTGACCCGGATCAGATAGCCGTTGGCGGCCAGCTGCATGTTGTCGAGGATGCGGACCGAGGGCATGACGAAGCCCATCTCGCTGGCGAGCTGGCGGCGCAGCGCCTTGATCTGGTCGGTCAGCTTGATGCCGCGCGCGTCGTTGATCAGGGCGAGCAGGCCGTAGCCGATCTCGAGCCTGAGATCGTCGATGGCGAGCGCGGTCGAGATCGGCTCCTCGGTGGGAACCGCGGTCTTCGCCGCTTCCTCGTCGGCGAGCAGCAGCGCCGCCTCGTTGTCCTTGCGCCGCATCATGGTGTAGGCGGCGCCGCCGGTCACGCCGGCCAGCGCCAGGAAGGGCAGCATCGGGATGCCCGGCAGCAGGGCGAGCGCCAGCATCAGCGCGGAGGAGAGCGCGAGCGCCTTGGGATAGCCGCCGAGCTGGGCCAGCAGCGCCTTGTCGACCGAGCCTTCGCTGCCCGACTTGGAGACCATCAGGCCGGCCGCGGTGGAGACGATCAGGGCGGGGATCTGCGACACCAGGCCGTCGCCGATGGTGAGCAGCGTGTAGACCTTGGCGGCATCGCCGAAATTCATGCCCATCTGGCCGACGCCGATGATCATGCCGCCGATCACGTTGACGAACAGGATGATCAGGCCGGCGACGGCGTCGCCGCGCACGAACTTCGCGGCACCGTCCATGCTGCCGAAGAAGGTGCTCTCGTCCTCCAGCGCCTTGCGGCGCTTGCGGGCCTCCTTCTCGTCGATCAGGCCGGTCGAGAGATCGGCGTCGATCGCCATCTGCTTGCCCGGCATGGCATCCAGGCTGAACCGGGCGGCGACCTCGGCGATGCGACCGGAGCCCTTGGTGATGACGACGAAGTTCACCGTCACCAGGATCGCGAAAACGATGATCCCGATGACGAAGTTGCCCTGCATCACGAAGCTGCCGAAGGCGGCGATGACGTGTCCGGCGGCGTCGGTGCCTTCGTGGCCATGGCCCAGGATCAGGCGGGTCGAAGCGAGGTTGAGCGACAGCCGCATCATCGTCGAGATGAGCAGCACGGTCGGGAAGGCGCTGAATTCCAGCGGGCGGCCGATGAACATCGACACCATCAGGATCAGCACGGAGAAGCCGAACGAAAGCGCCAGCGACAGGTCGAGCAGCCATCCCGGCATCGGCAGGATGAGCACGACCAGGATGGTGACCACGCCGAGCGCCACCAGGACGTCGCCCTGGCGCAGCGCGGCGGCGATGCGCGTCAGCAGCTCGCCCGGTCCCGCGGCTTGGGTCGCGTCGGCCATTGCGTGGTTACCCGTTCCGGATCAGGGCGGTCAGGCGGAGAGCCGCTGGCCTTCGCCCGGCATCGGCACCGGCACGCCCTCGTCGTTGTACTGCTTCAGCTTGTTGCGCAAGGTGCGGATCGAGATGCCGAGGATGTTGGCCGCATGGGTGCGGTTGCCGAGGCAGTGCGAAAGCGTGTCGATGATCAGGTCGCGCTCCACATCGGCGACGGTCTTGCCGACCAGCGGCTTGGACACGCCGCCCGGCAGGTTCAGGGTGGGGCCGCTCACCGCCTCGGCCGAGTGCGTGCCGAGCAGGCTGCCGTCGGGCGCCCGGATCGCGTCCGGTCCGATCTCGTCATCGGTCGCCAGCAGGACGGCGCGGTGCATGGTGTTCTCGAGCTCGCGCACATTGCCGCGCCAGGGAGCTCCCTTCAGGAAGGCCATCGCGGCCGCCGAAATCGGCCGCAATGCCACGCCGTTCGCCTGGGCGTAGCGCTTGCCGAAGAAGTTGGCGAGCAGCTCGATATCGGCCGGCCGCTGGCGCAGCGCCGGGATCTTCAGGTTGACCACGTTGAGGCGGAACAGCAGGTCCTCGCGGAACTCGCCGCGCGCCACCGAATCCGCCAGGTTGCGGTTGGAGGTCGCGATCACGCGGATATCGACCTTGACCGGCTTGCCGCCGCCAATGCGGTCGATCTCGCGCTCCTGGATGGCGCGCAGCAGCTTGGCCTGCAGCCGCACGTCCATCTCGCTGATCTCGTCCAGCAGCAGCGTGCCGCCATTGGCCTCCTCGAACTTGCCGATGCGGCGCGCCACGGCGCCGGTGAAGGCGCCCTTCTCGTGGCCGAACAGCTCGCTCTCCAGCAGCGTGTCGGGGATCGCCGCGCAGTTGACCGAGACGAAGGGCTTGTCGGCACGGGCCGACCGGTTGTGGATGTGGCGGGCCAGCACCTCCTTGCCGGTGCCGCTTTCGCCGGTGATCAGCACGCTGGCGGAGGAGGGGGCGATCTGCTCGGCCAGCTTGATCACAGCGCCCATCGCCGGGTCGCGCCAGACCAGTGCGCGGTTCTCCTCGGTCACCGCCTCCAGCACGGCGGCGATCAGGTCCGGGTCCGGCGGCAGGGGCAGGTATTCCTTGGCACCGGCGCGGATGGCGGAGACCGCGGCGCGCGCGTCGGAGCCGATGCCGCAGGCGACCACCGGCAGCGAGAAGCGCTCGCTGATCAGGTTCTGCACCATGCGCGCGACGTCGAGGCGGACGTCGATCATCAGGAGATCGGCGCCCTGGCCATTGCGCAGCGCGTGCAGCGCGGCGTCGATGTCGCCGACCTGCGCCACCTTGGCGCCGCGTTCCATGGCCATCCGGCTGGCGGTGCCGATTTCCCCGTTGAGCGGGCCGACGATGAGAAGTCGCATGGTACTGCCTCCGGCTAATCGAACATCCGCACGCGCTCGCCCGGCGGCAGGATCGCGTTCAGCTCGATCTCGAGCCGGCGCGGATTGTCCTGCCGGGCGATGGAGAGCGCGGCGGTGAGATAGATGGTGTCGAGCAGGGCCTCGGCCTCCGAATTGCGCTCGAGCTTGGAGGCGAGCGGCAGGAAGACCATGTTGGCGAGCACGGCGCCGTAGAAAGTGGTGAGCAGGGCGAGCGCCATGCTCGGCCCGATGGTCGAGGGATCGTTCAGGTTGCCAAGCATCTGAACCAGGCCGAGCAGGGTGCCGATCAGGCCCATGGCCGGCGCCACCTCGGCGGCGCGGCGCAGCACGCTCGCGCTGTGGGCGTGACGGATCTGCTTGGCCTGGCCTTCCTGGTGCAGGATCCGGTTGATCTCGCCCTCCGGCAGGCCGTCGACGGCGAGCTGAACCGCGCGCTGCAGGAAGCTCTGTCCGCGCAATTGCGGCACCACGGCCTGCAGCGCCAGGATGCCCGACTTGCGCGCCGTGTCGGCAATGCGCAGCACCGCGCGGGCCGCCGCGTTCGGCGCGCTGCGGCGGTCGATCAGGGTCTGCAGCAGCACCGACTGGGCGCGCATCATCTCCTCGAACGAGAAGCTGATCATGGTCACCGCGAAGGTGCCGCCAATTACGATCAGCACCGACGGCACATCGACGAAGGCGAAGGGAGAGCCGCCGAGCAGGATCGCCGCGGCCAGCAGAAGAAAGCCGACCCCGAGGCCCAGAGTCGTGGCGATATCCATGCTGGCGCGCGTCATCGGAAGCGCCCTCAGCCCCGGTCTGTCTTGATGATTTCGGTCATCGTCACGCCCAGGCGCTCCTCGACGACGACCACCTCGCCGCGGGCGACCAGGCGGTTGTTCACGTAGATGTCGATCGCCTCGCCGACCTTGCGGTCCAGCTCGATCACCGTGCCCTTGGCCAGGTTCAGCATGTCGCTGACCTGCATGTTGGCCTTGCCGAGCACGGCGGAGACGTTGACCGGCACGTCGAACACGGCCTCCAGGTCGGTCGCCGTGCGGCTTTGCACATGGCCGCCGACTTCCGCGGACTTGGCGTCCTTGCCGAGATCCGGCAGGTCGAGATCGTCGTTGTCGGCCATGGCCTATTGTCCTTCGCTGTCGCCGGCTGCCTGGTCGGCGCCCTGGGCGGTGAAACTGGTCAGTGCGGCCTCGATGGCGCGGGCGATGCGGCCCTCGTCCCGCTCGACGCCGCCGCCGGCCCATTCGATCGTGCAGTCCTGGTCGCCGCGCGCGGCATCGGCGACCAGGTCGATGCGGCCGCCGAAGCCGGCCGCCTCGGCGATGCGCTCCAGCCGGGGCGCCAGTGCCGCCAGCGCCGCCGGGGACAGGCGGACGGCGATGCGGGCCTGGCCCTCGAGCTCCGGCAGGGCCTGCCGCAGCAGCGCCTCGACTTCGGTGCCCGGGAACTGCGCCAGCACCGCGGCGGCGAAGCGTTGCGCGGTGGCGACCGCAACCTGGGCTGCCCCGTGGCGCAGCGCCTCGATGGCGGCGTCGCGATCGGCGAACAGCGTCTCCATGCTGGCGGCGAGGTGCTCCAGCGCCGCCGCCGCGGTGGCTTCCACCCCCGCCTTGGCCTCCGCGAGGCCCGCCATGCGGCCCTCGGCAAAGGCGGCCTCCTGCGCGGCGGCCAGATCGGCCGCGCGGAAACGCTGATCGTCGTCGAACGCGTCGAACTGCATCTTGGCGCTGGCGCTGCGCTGCGGCTCGAAGCTGCGCTCGAACAGGTATTTGACGGCGGCGCTCATACGACCCACTCCACGTCAGTAGACAAGCTCGTCTTCGCCCTTGTTCTCGGCCAGCAGGATTTCGCCCTTGGCGGCGAGGTCCTTGGCGGTGGCCACGATCAGGCTCTGCGCCTCGTCGACATCGCGAAGCCGGACCGGTCCCATGGCCGACATGTCCTCGCGCAGCAGCTTCGCCGCGCGCTCGGACATGTTGGAGAAGAACAGGTCGCGCAGCTTCTCGGAGGCGCCCTTCATGGCGATCGCCAGCTTGTTCTTGTCGACATTGCGCATCAGCGTCTGGATGCCCGACGGGTCGAGGCGGCTCAGGTCCTCGAAGGTGAACATCAGCGCCTTGATGCGCTCGGCGCTCTCGCGGCTCCGCTCTTCCAGCGCGGTGATGAACCGCGTCTCGGCGTTGCGGTCGAGATTGTTGAAGATGTCCGCCATCATCTCGTGCGCGTCGCGCCGGCTGGTGCGGGCCAGGTTGCTCATGAACTCGCTGCGCAGGGTGTGCTCGACCTTGTCCAGCACTTCCTTCTGTACCGCCTCCATGCGCAGCATGCGGGTGATCACCTCGATGCCGAACTCGTCCGGCAGCGCGCCCAGGACGCGGGCGGCATGTTCGGGCCGGATTTTCGACAGCACGACGGCAACGGTCTGCGGATATTCGTTCTTCAGGTAGTTGGCGAGCACCGTCTCGTTCACGTTGGCGAGCTTGTCCCACATGGTGCGGCCGGCCGGGCCGCGGATCTCGTCCATGATCCGCTCGACGCGGTCCGGCGCGAGGACGCGGTTCAGCAGGCGCTCGGTGTTCTCGAAGGTGCCGACGATCGAGCCGGGATTGGAGATCGCGTTGGCGAAGTCGACGAACAGGCGCTCCACCACCGTGGCGGAGACCGAGCCGAGCCGCGCCATCTGCTGCGACAGCTCCTTGATCTCGTCCTCGTCGAGACGCTTGAAGATCTCGCCGGAGATGTCCTCGCCGAGCGCCAGCAGCAGCGCCGCGGCGCGTTCCGGCCCGGTGAGGCCGCGGACGTCGTCCTTGACTGGTGGCATTCCCCTTGCCCCTTCCGCCTCAGGCGTCCTGATACATCCAGGTGCGGACGATCGAGACCGCCTCCTCCGGATGCCGTTGCACGATCTCGCCGATCCGCTTCACGCTCGACGCCTTCACCTGGCCCTCGATGCGGGCGATATCGATCATCTTCTCGACCTCGGAAACCGGCTCCGACGGCTGAAGCTCGGTGCCGGGCGCGCCGGGCGGCAGCGCAAGCTGGGCCTGCGCCTGGCCGGGCGGCAGCTGCGGCGCGCCTGCCGGCAGCGGCGACCCGGTCGGCGTCATGAAGCGGTTCAGCACCGGCCGGATCACCAGAAGGATGAGCAGCAGCGCCACGATGCCGAGGATGCCGGTCTCGGCGATGCGCATCAGGTCCGCCTTGCCGAGGCCGAGCAGGGCGAATTCCTCGGGCAGCGCCTCGGTGGGCTCGCCGGCCGGGAATTGAAGGTTGACGATCTCCACCGTGTCGCCGCGCTTGGCATCGAAGCCGACGGCGCTACGCACCAGCGTGGCGAGGCTCTGCAGCTCGTCGGCGCTGCGCGGCTGATAGGTGCGGGTGCCGTCCTGGCCCTGGCTGTAGTTGCCGTCGACCAGCACGGCGACCGACAGGCGGCGCACGATGCCGGCCTCGCGCGTCTGCGTGCGGGTGGTGCGCGAGATCTCGTAGTTGGTCGTTTCTTCGGTGCGCGAGCTGGTCGAGTTGGAGCCGCCACCGGCCGAGTCCTGCGCTTTGGCCTCCGGCAGGTTGGTCTGCACCGATACGGCCTGCGAGGCGCCGTCCGCCGAGGAATTCTGCTCGGTCACCGTCTGCACGGAGCGGACCACCTGCTGATCGGGGTCGAACATCTCCTGGCTGGTGACCGTGCGGTCGTAGTCGATATCGGCGGTCACCTCGGCGCGGACCTTGCCGGGGCCGAGCGTGCGTTCCAGCAGGGTCTCGATATTCCGCTTGTGGCGCTCTTCGAGCTCGAGCTTGGCCTCGGCCATGGACCCTGCGCTGCCCGGGCCGTTCTGTTCGACGCGGGTGAGCAGTGTGCCCCTGTCGTCGACAATGGCGATGCGCGAGGTCTTGAGGTCGGGGACGGCGGCGGCGACCAGGTTCTGGATCGCGCCGACCTGGCTCTTGTCGAGCCGGGTCGAGCCGCGCAGCTTCAGCACCACCGAGGCGCTCGGCTCCCGGTTCTCGCGGGCGAAGACCTCCCGCCTCGGCAGCACGAGATGGACCCGGGCGGCGGCGACGCCGTCGAGCGAGCGGATGGTGCGGGCGAGCTCGCCTTCCAGGGCACGCAGCTGGTTGATGTTCTGGACGAAGCTGGTGGTGCCGAGGCTGTCGGTCTTGTCGAAGATCTCGTAGCCGATGCTGCCGCCGGAAGGCAGCCCCTCCCGGGCCAGCGCCAGGCGCAGCTTCAGCACCTGGTCCTCGGGCACCAGGACCTGGCTGCCATTGCCGCGCAACTCGTAGGGCACGCGCATGCCGTCCAGCTTGGCGACCAACTCGGAAGCTTCCTTGGTGTCCAGCCCGCCGAACAGGAGCGACATCGGCGGCTGGATCATGCGCGCGCCGAGATAGGTGACGAAGGCGATGGTGGCGAGAACCGTGCCGGCGACCACCGCCAGCCTGCCGGCCCCGAGCGATCGCAACGTGGTTAGAAAAGCGTTCATTCAGGCGACCGACCGAACCGTGACAACCGGGGCTTTGGCGACCGGGCGACGTTAGGTGGCCGAGCGTGAAGGATCGGTAAAAGACGCGGCAAATTTTGCCGATCTGGGCGCGGGCGACCGCCGATGGTCGTCCGCGCGTCCGGCTGAGGGATCAGCCGGTGCTGCGCGAACGCTCCGCCGGTGTGGGGCGATAGTACTGGATGCGCGTGGCGCGCAGCCCCGGAAGGCCGTGCGCATCGATCGCGCGCTGCCACGAGAGGAACTCCTCAACGGTCAGGCTGTAACGACGGCAGGCATCCTCGAGGCTGAGCAGGCCGCCGCGAACAGCGGCGACCACTTCCGCCTTGCGGCGGATGACCCAGCGCTTGGTATCGGGCGGGGGCAGATCGGCGATGGTCAGCGGTTTGCCTTCCGGCCCGATGACCACGCCCGCGCCCGCGCGCTCCAGTTCCAACATTTCACGCGCGTCCTTCGCGTTCATAGTGTCGCGAAGCTACCGCCCGCGACTTAAGGAACGCCTAAGCCCGTTGGTTAATCAATGACTTGCGCCGGAAAGCCTTAACCAAGCTCATCGCTTGAGATTGATGATCTCGGCCAGCATCTCATCGGCCGTGGAGATGGTCTTGGCATTGGCCGAATAGGCGCGCTGGGTGATGATCATGTTGGAGAACTCTTCCGCCAGATCGACGGTCGCGCTTTCGAGGGCGCTCGGCGCTACCTTGCCTGCCGGGCCGGTCCCGGCCTCGAACAGATTGAACTCGCCGGCCGCGTTGGCGGTCGCCCAGGCGTTGCCGTTGCGGGGGGCGAGGCCGTTCGGATTCACGAAGGTGGCGACCGGCAGCTTGTAGAGCTGGCGGCTGGTGCCGTTGTTGAACAGCGCGGTAACGAAGCCGTTCTCGTCGATCGACACGCCCGAGAACGAACCGAATACGGTGCCGTCCGTGTCGGAGGACAGCAGCTGGCTGTCGGTGTCGAACTGCGAGAAGCCGTCGGTCATGCCGTCGGTGCCGAAATTGATGTCCAGGGCCTGCGGCGTGGTGATGCCGAGCGCGGCGTTCCAGGCGATCGAAATCTGGTCGGCCGGGGCGCCGGTCAGGATCGTGCTGGAGGCGGCGTCGATCGAGCCGTCGGTATTGAATGCCAAGGTCCCGCTCTTGATCACTTCGCCGGCGACAATGGTGCCGTTGTCATCCAGGTCGGCGTAGATCTCGGTCTGCCAGGTATTGGCCGCCGTCTTCAGGAATGCGACGGAGATGGTGCGCTGCGAGCCCTGGCTGTCGACGATCGGGAAGCTGCGGGCGAAATGCGCGGTCACCGCCGCGGTGGCGAGCTGGCCGGTGCCGGGGACATAGGCCGGTGCGCCGGAATAGGCCGCCTGCGAGGCCTGCAAGTTGCCGCGCACCGAAAGGGTCGTGCTGGGCTCCGCCGTGCCGGCCAGGCCGCCGACATTGACCGGCTCCAACACCTGCAGGCTGGTGCGGACCGTCGGGATGTTGCCCTGCGCGTCGATCTCCCAGCCGAGCAGATACTTGCCGGCGGCGTTCACCAGGAAGCCGTTGCGGTCGGCGGTGAACGAGCCGGCGCGGGTGAACTGGTATTCGCCGTTCAAGGTGGTCGGGCTCGACGTGGTGTTGACCACGAAGAAGCCGTCGCCCGAGATCGCAATGTCGGTCGGCGAGGTCGAGGCCTGCAGCAGGCCCTGCTGGTCGACCTGCGTGAAGCGCCGGCTCTCGACGCCGCCGGGCGAGTACTTGGTGGAGGAGCCGTTGTCGGTGACGAGCGTCGCGAACTTAGCGAAGCTGCGCTTGTAGCCGATCGTGTTCAGGTTCGAGATGTTGTCCGAGATCATGCCCATGTTCTGGGCCTGGGCGGCGAGGCCGGACACACCGGAAAAGAGAGCACCGTAGAGCGACATGGACTACCTCCTGAAAGCGGGGATGAGCGGAATGCGGTTCAGTTTACGGCAGCGGTGACGGGGTCGTTGACGGCGCGCACCTCGGAGGGCGCGACGACATAGGGACCGACCACGAGCGCGGTGCCCTCGCTGTCGGTCTCGATGCCCGAGACGATGCCGGTGGCGTAGACGAGAGCAGTGGTGGACTTGCCGTCCTTGTCGAGGCCGGTGACCTTCAGCGTATAGGAGCCTTCCGGCGCGCGGCCGCCGCTCGTCGCGTTGCCGTCCCATTCGAAGTCGTTGATGCCGGTCTGCGGCGTAACAGTGGTCTGGTAGACGACCTGGCCGGCAGCGTTCAGCACCTGGACGGTAGCGGAGCTGGTGGCGGCGCCGACCTCGTACTTCCAGCTCGCGCCGTCGGTCTCGCCGAGCGTCGCCTCGTCGCCGAGATAGGTGACCTCCTTGCCGATCATGCCGACATAGCTGATCGACTGTTGGCTCTGCAGCATGGCCAGCATGCTCTCCAGGTTCTCGTTCTGCTTGATCGCCTGCTCGACCGACGAGTACTGCACCAGCTGCTGGGTGAACTCGTTGGAGTCCATCGGCTTCAGCGGGTCCTGGTTCTGCAGCTGCTTGGTCAGCAGCAGCAGGAAGGCGTCGAAATTGTCGGCGAGCGACTTCTTCGCCGCGGCGGTGCCGGTGGCGGAGGTCTGGGTCGTCGAGCCGACGCCGTCGGTGGTGGCCATGAAGGTCTCTCCCGGTCAGACGCGGATGTCGAGCGCGCGCAGGCCCGACATGGTTCGAAGCTGGGCGGCGGCGATTTCCGGCGCCGGCGCGGCGAAGGCGAAGCCCGGCTGACTGCCGCGGCTATTGGTCTGGTTCTGGCCCTGGCGCTCGGCGAAGCCTTCCTGCGCCTCGCGGCGCAGGCTGAAGCTGAGCGAGCCCTGGTCGGTCTTCAGGCCGGCATCGGCGAGCGCGCGTTCGAGACCGCGCACATCCCGCTGCAGCGCGTCCAGCGTCTCCGGCCGGTCGGCCCGCACGGTGGCGGCGACCTTGCCGTCGCTGCCGAAATCGAGCGTCACCTCGACGCGGCCGAGATCGGCCGGCTGCAGGTTGACGGTGATGCGGTTCTCGCCGCCGGCGGCCGCCTTGGCCACATGCACGGCGATCTGTTCGGCAGGCGGCTGAGGCGGCGTGGGCATCGTCCGCTGGGCCTGCGCGGCGGCCGGATCGGGCGCGCGGGTCGGCAGCGTGGTCCCGTTGGTGGGGCTCGCGCGAGGGTCGGTGGCCGCGCCGCCGGCATCGCTCTCGGCCGGTGCCGCCGGATCGGTGGCAGCGGGCGCCGGCTCGTTGGCGGTCGGCGCGGGTGGGGCGCCGTCGCGCGCCGCGACGGCGCGATCGACCATCGGCTTCTCGGCCGTCGGATCGGGTTTCGGCGGCGCGTTCTGACCAGGCTGGCCGGACCCTGCCGGGGACGGCGCGGCGGGTTTCGCGGCGGTGGGCGCATCGAGAGATGGCTCTGCCGTCTCGTCGGCGGCGCTCGCGGCCGGGTCGTTCGCCGACGCGGTGCGGGATGGCGCCGGCTTCGCGGCAGCAACCGCCGCGGTGACGACAGGATCGGCTGCCTTCGCTTCGGTCGGCGTACCGGGCGCCGGTGCGGCGGGCGGTGCCGGCGGCACGGCGGTCTGCTTCGGCGATGCCGGCTCGGCCGGAATCGGTGCCGCCGGTTCGGCGGTCGGCGCGGCGGGCTCGGGCTGGGCCGGCGGCGCGGCCGCGGCGAGC
>QOZS01000084.1 GCA_003576705.1 Desertibaculum subflavum | reverse complement strand
GGCGGCGGGGGCGGCGCCTCCAGCGCGGCGCGGCGCGACGGCCCTTCCGGCCGGGCCATGGCGCGCTTCTCCACCCGCGCGCCGGTCGCCGCGGGTCGCGGTCGCACCAGCACCGGCGCCAGTCCCCGGGTCTGCGTCGAAAGCGGCTGCACACTCGGCGTCAGCGAGCGTTGCGGCGGCACCAGGCCGAGCGGGCTCTCGGTCTCCGCCTCGACCGGGCGCACGGCGCGCTGCATCTCCTCGTCGGTGGCAAGCCCGCGCGTCTCCGTCGGCTCGCCGACGGGGCGGAAGCGCTGGCCCGGCACTTTCGGCTCGATGACGGCAAGGCCGTCCCAGCCGCGGCTGGCGGCCACCATGACCAGCGGCGGCGACGGCCGGCGCGCCTGGTCCTTGGCCGGCATCTTCAGGCCGCAATGCTGCCAGCCGGCATTCAGGATGTGCGGACCAAGCTGGTCGTCCAGCCGGGCGGCCACCCGGCAGAGATAAGGCAGATGCAGCGTGTTCTGGCCCACGTTGTAGTACGAGACCGCGCGGTCCCAGGAACCGAAGCGCCCGTGCAGGTCCTTCAAGAAGGCGGCGGCGTATTGCACGTTGCTGGCCGGATCGAGCAGGTCCTGCATCGAGCGGAAATGCCGCTTGTGGAAATCGTAGCGGATCTGCATGCAGCCGATGGCGACGCCGGTCTGTCCGGCGGCGACGGCCTGCTGGATCACGCCCATGGCGCCCTTCATGTCGCGCGGATAGTGCGGCTGGCCCTCGACATTGAGGGCGAGCGGCTGCGGCCGGCCGGCCATCTGGCTTTCGACGCTGGCGATGGCATAGAGCAGGCCGCGCGGAATGCGATGCTCGCGCTCGGCGGCGCGCACCGCCTCGTTGCAGGTCGTGGCCTTGGCCATGCCGGCGAATGCGAGGATACTGGCGAGCAGCGCCGCGCCTGCCGCGACGCCCCGTCCGATTGCGCAACCCATCGTCTCGGCCCCCCTGACGTCGTGGTCCCCAGCTTCGCCACGCTCCGTGGCGCCACGCCGTCCCGGTCTTGCGAGCGCCAGCACACTCGCGTTATTTGGTGAATGAAAGGTAACCTCCGCTCATGCATGCCTACAAGCTCGGATGCCTGGTCGCGGCGCTGACGCTCGCCGCAGGCCTCGCCAATGCCCAGACGGGACCCGGAAATGCGCCGAAAACCGCGTCTTCCGGCCTCGCGGTCGAGATCAACAAGGCCGAGCCCTACAAGAACGGCTGCCGGGTCTTCCTGGTGATCCGAAACGACATCGCGGCGCGAATCGACAACGCCCAGATGGATCTCGTCATCTTCAACAAGGACGGCATCCTGTCGGAGCGGTTCGTGGTCGATCTCGGCCGCATCCGCAAGGCGAAGACCATCATCGCCCCGATCGATGTCGACGGCACCAAGTGCGACGACATGGGCTCGATCCTGGTCAACGACATGCCGAACTGCAAAGCCGACCAGGCGGACGTCGATTGCGTCGAGCGGCTCGACGTCAGTTCGCGCCACCGCATTCAGCTCAGGAAATAGCCATGACCTCGCCGGTGCATGTGATCGGCGGCGGCCTCGCCGGCTCGGAGGCCGCCTGGCAGCTGGCGCAGGCCGGCACGCCCGTCGTGTTGCACGAGATGCGCCCCGAGCGGCGCACCGAGGCGCATGTGACGGACGGCCTGGCCGAGCTCGTCTGTTCCAACTCCTTCCGCTCCGACGATGCCGAGAACAACGCGGTCGGCCTGCTGCACGCGGAGATGCGCGCCGCCGGCTCCGTCATCCTCGCCGCCGCCGATGCCAACCGCGTGCCGGCCGGCGCCGCGCTCGCCGTCGACCGCGAAGGCTTCTCCGCGGCGGTGCAGGCGCGCCTCGAGGCGCACCCCAAGATCCGGATCGAGCGCGGCGAGATCGCCGGCCTGCCGCCGGAGGATTGGGCGAGCGTGATCGTGGCCACCGGCCCCCTCACCTCGCCCGCGCTGGCCGAGGCGATCCGGCAGCTCACCGGCGAGGATTCGCTCGCCTTCTTCGACGCCATCGCGCCGATCGTGCATCGCGACACGATCGACTTCGACAAGGCCTGGTTCCAGTCGCGCTACGACAAGGGCGACGGCAAGGACTACGTCAACTGCGCGCTGGAGAAGCCGGAATACCAGGCCTTCATCGCCGCGCTGCTGGCTGCCGAGAAGACCGAGTTCAAGGAGTGGGAGCGCAACACGCCCTATTTCGAGGGCTGCCTGCCGATCGAGGTGATGGCGTCACGCGGCATCGACACGCTTCGCTACGGCCCGATGAAGCCGGTGGGCTTGCGCAATCCGCGCGCCGAGCGGCGGCCCTATGCGGTGGTGCAGCTCCGCCAGGACAACGCGCTCGGCACCCTGTTCAACATCGTCGGCTTCCAGACCAAGCTGAAGCACGGCGAGCAGAGCCGCATCTTCCGCATGATTCCGGGGCTGGAGAAGGCGGAGTTTGCCCGCCTCGGCGGCTTGCACCGCAACACCTTCCTCAATTCGCCGAAGCTGCTCGACCAGAGCCTCAGGCTCCGCGCCCGGCCGCAGCTCCGCTTCGCCGGCCAGGTCACCGGGGTCGAAGGCTATGTCGAGAGCGCCGCGATCGGCCTCTTGGCCGGCCGCTTCGCCGCCGCGGAGGCCGCCGGCACCACGCTCCCGCCGCCGCCGCCGACCACCGCGATGGGCGCCCTGCTCCGCCACATCACCGGCGGCGCCGATGTGGCCACCTTCCAGCCTATGAACATCAATTTCGGCCTGTTCCCGCCGCTCGTCCCGGATGTGAAGCGCGACCAGCGCAAGCCCGCCATGTCCAGCCGCGCCCTCGCCGATCTGGCCCTCTGGCTCGACCCGAAGCGCGAAGCGGCCTAGAGATCGATATCGTAGCGGATCTTGTTCGTCTTCGGGACGATGCGGTCATACAGCGTGCGGGCGCGGTAGTTGTGCTCCTCGGTGTGCCAGTAGACGCGCCGCCAGTCATTGCGCTTGCCAAGCGCCACCAGCTCTTCGATCAGCGCCCGCGCGGCGCCGCTGCCGCGCGCTTCCGGCGCGACGAACAGGTCCTCAAGGTAGCAGACCGTCTTCAGGCTCCAGGTATGCAGATGCAGCACATAGACGGCGATCCCGACCGGCTTGCCGTCGATGCAGGCGACCAAGCACCAGATCTGCTGGTCCGGGGCGAGGATGCGCTGCCAGACGCCACGCGTGACTTCGTCAGACACTTCGCCGCCGAGCGCCGCGCAATAGCCGCGCCAGAGCGGCAGCCAGGCGTCGAAGTCCGACGCCGCCGCGGGACGGATCTGCAAGCGCGCTTACTCCGCGTCCGGCTGCTTGCCCGGCGCCGCCGCGGCGAAGGCCGGCAGGCTCGCCGCATGCTCGGCGATCCGCACCATGGTCGGGAAGGCCGTCAGGTCGCAGTCGAAGCGCCGCGCATTGAACACCTGCGGCACCAAGCAGCAATCGGCCAGGGTCGGCTTGTCGCCATGGCAGAAGCTGCCGGTCGCCGGGTTACCGGCGAGCAGTCCCTCGATCCCCTTGAAGCCGTCGGCGATCCAGTGGCGGTACCACTTGGTCCGCTCCGCGTCGCTGTGCCCGAGCTCCTTGGTGACATAGCCGAGCACCCGGAGATTGTTCAGCGGATGGATCTCGCAGGCGATGCCGAGCGCGATGGCGCGCACGCGGGCGCGGCCGACCGCATCCTTCGGCAGCAGAGCCGGCTCCGGAAAGCGCTCCTCCAGGTATTCGATGATGGCGAGCGACTGCGTCAGCACGGCGCCGTCATCCTCCAGCGCCGGCACCAGCGCCTGCGGGTTCAGCGCCACATAGTCCGGCCGGAGATGCTCGCCGCCGCCTCGCGTGAGATGGTGGAAGGCGTTCTCGTAAGCCAGGCCCTTGAGGTTGAGCGCGATGCGCACCCGGTAGGCAGCCGATGAACGGAAATAGCCGTGCAGCTTGAGCATTCTCGACGCCCCCTATTCTCTCGCACTGAGCAGGGAGTCTAGGGCAGAATTCCCGCGAATCGAAGGAGCGCCCGCTTGGCCAAGGACAAGCGCTTTCGCCCGGTCTCCGGCCTGGTGCAGCCGCGTTTCGGCGGCATCGCCACCTTCATGCGCCTGCCGCATGTGCCGGCGGAGACCGAGGGCCTGGAGATCGGCATCGTCGGCGTGCCCTGGGATGGCGGCACGACCTTGCGGCCCGGCGCCCGGCTCGGGCCGCGCCAGATCCGCGACATGTCGACCCTGATGCGCAACATCCATCACACGCTCGGCATCGCGCCCTACGAGCTCGCCGCCGCCGCCGATCTCGGCGACTGCCCGGTCAACCCGGTCGACCTCATGGACACCATGCAGCGGGTGGAGACTTTCTTCGCCGACCTGCAGGGGCGCGGCATCGTGCCGCTGGCCGCCGGCGGCGATCACCTGATGACCCTGCCGATCCTGCGCGGCATCGCCCGCGGCCGGCCCGTGGGCCTGGTGCATTTCGACGCCCATACCGATACCTGGGACCGCTATTTCGGCGAGCACAAATACACCCACGGCACGCCGTTCCGCCGCGCCGTCGAGGAAGGCCTGCTGGATCCCCGCCGCATTGTGCAGATCGGCATCCGCGGCTCGCTCTATTCGCGGACCGACAAGGAATGGGGGCTGGCCCAGGGCATCCGGGTGATCGAGATCGAGGAATATTTCGCGCTCGGCCCCGACCGTGTGATCGAGGAAGCGCGCCGCGTGGTCGGCACCGGGCCGACCTATGTCAGCTTCGATGTCGACGGGCTCGACCCGGTCTATGCGCCGGGCACCGGCACGCCGGAGATCGGCGGCTTCAGCACGCACGAGGCGCAGCGCATGATCCGCGGCCTGCGCGGCCTCGACCTGGTCGGCGCCGACGTGGTGGAGGTCTCGCCGCCCTTCGATCCGGGCGGCGGCACCGCGCTGGTCGCGGCGACCATGATGTGGGAGCTGCTCTGCCTGCTCGCCGAACGGGTGAGCCAACGGCGGTCGTAAGCTAGGACAGCCACCTCTTGCGGCGGCGGTAGCGTTTGGAATCGCGATAGGACTTGCGCACGCCGCCCTCGTTCAGGCCCAGATAGAATTCCTTGATGTCGGAATTCTCGCGCAAGGTGGCGGCGGCGCCTTCCAGCACGATGCGGCCGTTCTCCATGACATAGCCGTGGTCGGCGAGATCGAGCGCCATGGCGGCGTTCTGCTCGACCAGCAGCACGGTCAGCTTCTCCTTGGTGACGAATTGGCGGACGATGCCGAAGATCTCCTCCACCAGCATCGGCGCGAGGCCGAGCGAGGGCTCGTCCAGCAGGATCAGCTTGGGATCCGACATCAGGGCGCGGCCGATCGCCAGCATCTGCTGCTCGCCGCCGGAGAGATATCCGGCCTGCTGCTGCCGCCGCTCCTTGAGGCGCGGGAAATAGCTGTACACGCGCTCGATGCCGGCACGCACCTTGGGCAGGTTCGGCACCACATGGCCGCCGGCGACGAGGTTCTCCTCCACCGTCAGATTGACGAAGACGCGGCGGCCTTCGAATACCTGAACGACGCCATGCGAAACGATGTCGTAGGCGGCGAACCGGTCGATCCGCTTGCCGTCGAGCTCGATCGATCCCTTGGTCACCTCGCCGCGCTCGGCCCTGAGCACGCCCGAGATGGCTTTCAGCGTCGTCGTCTTGCCGGCGCCGTTGGCTCCGAGCAGCGTGGTGATCGAGCCGTCCCGCACCTCGAGCGACACGCCTTTCAGCACCAGGATCACGCCGTCATAGACGACTTCGATATTGTTGATCGTCAGCATGGCCCAAGTCGGGGGGGCGGACCCGGCATGGGGCCCGCCCTCTCCCGCCCTCCCCCTCAGCCTTGCAGGTGCTTCTGCAGGATCTCCGGATAGGCGCGGAACCAGTCGGTGCGCTTCACCCACTTGCCGCCCTTCGCCTGGAAGATCTGCACCCAACCGCCGCCTTCGTGGTCCTTGGCGGTGATCTCCATCGGCGGCACCAGGCCGCCGAGGGTGAAGTTCTTGATCTGCTCGAAGCCCTTCTTCACGTCCTCACCGGTCGGCTTGGCGCCGCCCTTGGCCTTGACCGCGTTGCGGATCGCCTCGAGATGGATCGCCGCCTGCAGCACGCCGCGATTGTAGTACACGGTCGACGCCATCTCCTTCGGCGCCGCCTTGCCCTCCTTCTTGTACATCTCGACGATTTCCTTCAGCACCGGATAGTCGGAGCCGACACCGGCGAACTGGATGGCGTTGTAGCCTTCCGCCACGCTCCAGCCGCCGGCCGCATCGATATCCGCCTCCGCCGCCGCCCAGACGAAGCCGACGACCTTGGAGAGCGGGAAGCCGACCCGCTTCAGTTCCTTGATGGAAACCGAAGGCGAGCGGCCGAACAGGTGGCTGATGACGAAATCGGCCCGGTAGCGCTGGGCGATATCCAGCACCTGGGCGCCCATCTCGACGCCGGGCGGCGGCACCGCAAAGGTACGCAGCTGGAAGCCTTCCGACTTCTGCAGGTCCTCGAGCAGCGGCATCGGCTCCTTGCCGGCCGGGTTGTCGTAGAACAGATAGGCGATCTTCTTGCCCTTCAGGTTGCCGCCCAGATTGTCCTTGGCGAACTTCACCGCCGCCGTCATCTGCGACCAGTAGGTCGCGGCGATCGGGAAGATGTAGGGATATTTCTGCCCGTTCGCCGCCGCCGCGGTGCCGAAGCCGGGCGAGGTGCCCGGGATCTTGTCCTCGGTCAGCTTCTGCGTCAGCGCCTGGGTGTGCGGCGTGCCGTACAGGCTGATCAGCACGGCGCCGTCCTTCTTCTGCCGCTCATAGGCCTCGACCGAGGGCGGCACCTTGTACTCGTGATCGATCTCGATGGCGTTGATCTTGAAGCCCTCGACGCCACCCTTCGAGTTCACCAGCTTGATGTAGTCGTGATAGCCGGGGCAAAGATTGACGCCCACCGTCTGTGTCGCACCGGTGCGGTCGCACTGCATGCCGATGACGATTTCCTTGGTCTGCGCCGCGGCCGTCGACGCCAGAGCGAGCAAGCCCGCCCCGAACGTCCCCGCAGCCAGCAAAGCTGAAACTGGTCTCATGGCTTCCTCCTCCGTTCTAGCGGCCTCAGTACGAGAACGGCCACACCCGGAAATAACTCCGGATGTTCCGCCAGAGCCGGTTGAGACCCTCCGGCTCAACGATCAGGAAAAAGATGATCAGCGCGCCGAACACGATCAGGCGCAGGTTCGGGATGATGTTGCGCAGATCGGCCTCGCTGAAGATCAGGCTGCCGAAATCCTCCATCACCAGGCGCAGCACGATGGGCAGCAGGGTCACGAAGATCGCGCCGAAGATCGATCCCAGGATCGAGCCGAGCCCGCCGATGATGATCATCGCGAGATAGTCGATCGACACCACGATCTGGAACTGCTCGTAATTCGCGATGCCGAGGAAATAGGTGTAGAGCACGCCGGTCACGCCGGCATAGAAGGACGAGATCGCGAAGGCATAGAGCTTGTAGCGGAAGATGTTGATGCCGATGATCTCGGCCGCGATGTCCTGGTCGCGGATGGCGATGAAGGCGCGGCCGATGCGGCTGCGGATCAGGTTCTGCGTCGCGATGATCGCCAGCACCACGAAGAACATCAGGAAGAAATAGAGCTGGGTCTGGCTCTTGATCACATAGCCGAACAGCTCGGGCCGCGGCACCTCGATCGAGGCCTGCACGCCGCCCGAGATCCATTCCACGTGGTTGATCGTCCATTCGATGATGAGCTGGGCGGCGAGCGTCGCGATGGCCAGGTAGAGCCCCTTGATGCGGAGCGAGGGAATGCCGACCAGGGTCCCGATCGCCGCCGCCATCAGCCCGCCGGCCGGCAGCGTGATCCAGAACGGCAGGTCGAGCCGCACCGCGAGGTTGGCCGCCGTATAGGCGCCGACCGACATGAAGGCCGCATGGCCGATGGAGATCTGGCCGGTATAGCCGACCAGGATGTTGAGTCCGAGCGCGCCGACGATGGCGATCGAGATCAGGTTGACGATGGTGAGATAGTATTCGTGCACCGCGAGCGGCAGCACCCCGAGGAACAGCACGGCGAACCCCGCCACCGCCCAGCGCGCCACCGGCAGCGGATAGAGCGCCATGTCGGCGGCGTAGCTCGTCTTGTAGATGCCGGCCTCGCGATGGAACATGTCGGCCGGCTCCCTACACGCGCTCGATCTGGCGCTTGCCGAAGATCCCGTAGGGCCGGACCATCAGCGCAATGATCATCAGCACATAGGGGGCGAAATCCTTGGTGCCGCCGCCGACCACGGGGTCGAGATAGCCGGCGGCGATGTTCTCGACGATGCCGATGATCAGCCCGCCGACGATGGCGCCGACGATCGAATCCAGGCCGCCCAGGATGACCACGGGGAAGACTTTGAGGCCGATCAGGGCCAGGTGCACGTCGACGCCGAGCAGGCTGCCCCAGACGATGCCGCCCAGCGCCGAGACGACGCCGGCCATGGCCCAGGCGAGCGCGAAATAGCGCTCGACATTGATGCCCATGGCCATGGCGACCTGCTGGTTGTCGGCCACCGCCCGCATGGCGATGCCCATGCGGCTCTTCAGGAAGAACCAGGTGAAGGCGGCCAGGAACATCACGGCGACGCCGGCGCCGATCAGCTGGATCGGCGAGATGAAGAGCGGGCCCCAGATGATCGGCGCGTCCTCGACCGGCATGACGATGGAGCGCGTCTCGGCGCCGAAGACGAGCGGCGCCACGCCGCGCAGCACGGCGGCGAGACCGATGGTCGCCATGATGACCGAGACGATCGGCCGGCCGATCAGCGGCCTGAGCACCACGCGTTCGAGGCCGAAGCCGAAGGCGATCATCCCGGCGAGCGTCACCAGCACCGCGACCCAGAACGGCGCCCCGGCCGACAGCAGCATGACTGCGCCGAAGAACGCCGCCAGCATGACGAACTCGCCCTGCGCGAAATTGATCGCGTCGGTGGCCTTGTAGACCAGCACGAAGCCGAGCGCGATCAGCGCGTACATCAGGCCGATCAGCACGCCGTTGGTCAGCAGCGACAGCGTGAATTCCCACTCGAACCAGTCAAACATGGGCCGGCTCCCTGGCCTTCGCCGCGACCGGCTCGCCGATATCCGCGATCACGACCGGGGTGCGCAGGGTGGCCCGGCGGCCGTCCTCGTAGGTGACGTCGAAGACCAGCTCCGCATCGGTCGCGCCGCCATAGAAGGCCTCGATCACCGGGCCGTACTTCTCGGTGATGAACTTGCGCCTGAGCTTGCGCGTACGGGTGATCTCGGCATCGTCCGCGTCGAACTCCTTGGTCAGCAGCAGGAAGCGGCGGATGCGCGCCGCCGGCTGCAGGCCGGCATTGCAGCGCTCGACCTCCTGGCCGATCAGCGCGCGCACTTCCGGCTTCTGGCTGAGATCCATGAAGCTGGTATAGGCGAGGCCCTGCCGCTCGGCCCAGTTGCCGACCGCCTGCAGGTCGATCGCCAGCATGGCGACGACGAACGGGCGCTCGTGGCCGAAGGCGATGGCCTCGCGCACGAAGGGGCTGAACTTCAGCTTGTTCTCGACGAATTGCGGCGCGAAGGGCGTGCCGTCGGCAAGCTTGCCGACATCCTTGGCGCGGTCGACGATGACGAGGTTGCCTTGCGGGTCGATGAAGCCGGCATCGCCGGTACGGAACCAGCCTTCCGGATCGATCGCTTCGCGGGTCGCGTCATCCTGCTTGAAATAGCCGCAGAAGATGCCGCCGCCCCGGACCAGCACCTCGCCGCCGGCATCGATGCGGATCTCGACGCCCGGGACGGGCAGGCCCACCGTGTTGGCATCGGCACGGTCGTTGCTCTGGCTCGCCACCAGGGCGCTGGTCTCGGTCGAGCCGTAGAGCTGCTTCAGGTTGACGCCGATGGCGCGGATGAAGCGGAAGGCATCGGGGCCGAGCGGCGCGCCGCCGGTATAGGCCCAGCGCGCGCGGCGCAGCCCCAGCTGGTCGCGCACCGGCCCGTAGACCAGGAATTCGCCGAGGCCGAGCAGCAGGCGGGTACCGAACCCAACCGGCTTGCCCTCGCTGCGCGCGAGTTCCGCCGCTTCCGCCACCTTGCGGAAGAAGTCGAAGGTCGCGCGCTTGAGGGGAGAGGCATCCGCCGATTTCAGCAGGATGCCGGTCAGCATGTTCTCCCAGATGCGCGGCGGCGCCAGCACCGCGGTGGGGCCGAGCTCGCGCAGGTCGCGCTGCACCGTCTCCGGGCTTTCGGGGCAGTTGCAGGCGAAGCCCACCAGCAGGCTCAGCACGGTGGAGTACAGCGCATCGCCCACCCAGGCCATCGGCAGATAGGCGAGCCAGTCGTCGTCGGCCCGGATGTCCTCCACGCTGACGAAGGCCTGCGCCGTCGCCAGCATGTTGGCGTGCGACAGCATCACGCCTTTCGGGTTGCCGGTGGTCCCCGAGGTGTAGCAGAGCATGGCGATGTCGTCGGTCGCGCCGCGCTCGATCTCGCTTTCGACATGGCTCGGATACTGGGCGGCGAAGGCATCGCCCGCCGCTTCCACCGCCTCGAAGGCATGCAGCCAGGGCGCCTCGTAGCCCTGCATGCCGCGTCCGTCGGCGTAGACAATGTGGGCGAGCGCCGGCAGCTGGTCGCGGATCGAGACGATCTTGTCGACCTGCTCCTGGTCCTCGGCGACGATGACCGAGGTCTCGGCGTGGTTCAGCACATAGACCAGCTCGGAGGCGATCGCGTCCTGGTAGACCGGCACCGCGATGCCGCCGAGCGATTGCGCCGCGAGTTGCGCGACGTAGAGCCGCGGCCGGTTGTCGCCGATCACGGTCAGCCGGTGGCCGCGTCCGAAGCCGAGCGCGGCGAGGCCGGCGGCGAAGCGCACGACGTGCCGGTGGTAATCGGCCCAGGTCAGGGTCTGCCAGATGCCGAGCCGCTTCTCGCGCAGCGCCGGCTTGCCGGCCATCGTCCGGGCGTTGCGGCGGAGCAGTTTCGGCAGCGTGTCCTCGGCCAACCGTGCCTCCCTCATCCCGCGCCCTCCTTCATGCCGCTTTCTGGGCGCCGAGATAGGCCTTGATCACTTCGGGGTCGCGCTGCACCTCGTCCGGCGTCCCCTCGGCGATGCGGCGGCCGCGGTCCAGCACCACGACACGGTCGGAGATGTCCATCACCACGCCCATGTCGTGCTCGATCAGGATGATGGTGGTGCCGCGCTCCTCGCTGACATCGAGGATGTAGCGGGCCATGTCCTCCTTCTCCTCCTGGTTCATGCCGCCCATCGGCTCGTCGAGCAGCAGCACCTGCGGGTCCAGCGCCAGCGCGCGGCCGAGCTCGACCCGCTTCTGCAAGCCGTAGGCGAGCGCGCCGGTCGGCTGCTTCCGCAGGTCCTGCAGCTTGAGGAACTCGATGATGTCCTCGACCCGCTCGCGGTGCTCGACCTCCTCGCGCTGGGCGCGGCCCCAGTAGAGAAAGGCCGAGAGCACGCCGTAGCGCATGCGCACATGGCGGCCGAGCATCAGGTTGTCGAGCACGGTCATGCCGCGAAACAGGGCGATGTTCTGGAAGGTGCGGGCGATGCCGAGCGCGGCGACACGATTGGGCGCGTACGAGGTGATGTCGCGGCCGTCGAGCGTGATTCGCCCGTGATCCGGCTTGTAGAAGCCGCTGATCATGTTGAGCAGCGAGGTCTTGCCGGCGCCGTTCGGCCCGATGATCGACAGCACCTTGCCCTTCTCGGCGACGCAGGAGACGTCTTCCACGGCACGCACGCCGCCGAAGCTCTTGCCCACGTTCTCGACGGCAAGCTGCACCACGCCTTCGCCCGCGACGGCGCCGGACGGCCGCGTCATCGGGGCGTTCAACCGCACCCCCCGCGCCGTGACGCGGAGGATGCGGGACGCTCTTCACGCCAAGCGGCGGAAACCCACGTACCCAACGGCGTTACGCCTCCCTAAAGCCGCAGCGGTACGCATTGCGTCCGCCATCGTTCTCGCCGTTTGCCCTGTTATGCGCGGATGATGGAGGAGATATTCGATAGGCGCAACCCCCAACCTACAGATGCCAAAACAGGTTCTGCACGAACGGCGTCCACAGGCCGGTCGGCGCGCCGGCGGCGCGCAATCCGCGGCCGACCCACTCGTTGCAGGTGAGCACGGGGCTGTAGAGACCGGTGCCGGCATAGAAGGCATCGTGGTCGCCATAGCCGCGGCCGGGATGCAGCACGGGACCATCGGCAGAGCTCATAACGAAGCTCGCATCGATGAACTCTGCGAGCCGCCGGTACTGCTTCACGTCGAGCGAAAGTGGCCGCGCAGCGGGTCCGGTCACCGGCTCGCGCATGAACGTCACGTGCATCACCGCTTCGCCCTGCGACAGCAGGGCCGCGAGTGCAGTCCACACCCGGATGTCGGCGACGGTGCGCGTGCTCATGTAGAAGTCGCGGTCGCCCCAACCGAACATCACATGCGTCGCATCGGGTGGCGGCGGCCGCCGGAAATCGGACGGCGCGAACATTTCGCTCCAGTCGATGCCGGCGGCCCGCAACGGCAGCACGAAACTCGCGTGATAGCCGTTCGAGATGACATAGATCGGCACCTGCCCCGGCGCCGCCGCCGGCCGGCTGCCGGTCGGCACGGCGCCGAGGCCGAAGGCCGCGATCCCGTACAATGCGGCCAAGGCGACCGGCGCCAGCAAGATCGCCAGCGCGAGAAGGAAGACGCGGCGCAGGCCGCGCCTCATGCGCCGACGAGCTTCAGGCCGACGATGCCGGCGAGGATCATGCCGATGCAGGCGAGGCGCATGGCGTCGGCGGATTCGCCGAACAGCCAGATGCCGAGCGCGGCGGTGCCCACCGTGCCGATCCCGGTCCAGACCGCATAGGCGGTGCCGACCGGCAGCGCCTTCAGCGCGAGGCCGAGCAGCGCCAGGCTGGCGATCATGCAAAAGACGGTGCCGGCCGTGGGCCAGGGCCGCGTGAAGCCGTCGGTGTATTTCAGGCCGATCGCCCAGCCGATCTCCAACAGGCCGGCAACCAGGAGATAGAGCCATGCCATCGGGGCACCTCCGCTCGCTGTTGCGGGGTCGTCCCCACGGAAATGTTGCGAAATGGCGAGGCCGTCCTCGCCGCCGCTCCCCGCCATCGGGCCGGGAAGATTGGAGCGGGTGAAGGGAATCGAACCCTCGTCGTAAGCTTGGGAAGCTTCTGCTCTACCATTGAGCTACACCCGCAGCCCGAACAATCTGTAGCACGGGCGCCGCGCGGCGCAACAGGCCTTACGCCCGGGCCAGCCGGGCGAACCGCGCCGCCGCGCCGATGTCGTCGTGGATCTCGCGGCGGCGCTGCATCGCTTCCCGGTCCTGGCCCCATCTTTCGGCCTGGTAGATCTCGTCGAGCAGCGCCGCCTCGACCGCCGCCTCGACCTCCAGCGCACCGCCCACCAGGGCGAGCGCCAGGACCGCCGATCCGGTCGCCGTGGTCAGCACATGCGCCGATGTCAGGGCCGGCGCCGCCAGCCCCTCCACCACCGCCCGCGCGGCGGCGGTCGACGCTTCCGGCTGGGCCCGATGCAGCACGCCGGTGCGGATCTCGAGCGCGATGCCATGCGCCGCGGCAGCCCAGGCGAGCGGCGGATCCCAGGTGCTTGACTGGCGTGACACCAGGTCGGCCGGCCCGTCCGCGCGATAGCACAGCAGGTCGCTGCCGATATAGGCGACGATCTCGTCGATGAAGGCGGCGCGATGCTGCGGCACCCGGTCGATGGCGGTGGTCGCGAGCCGCGTGAGCGGCATGGCGAGCGGCTTCACCTCGCCCTCCTGCGCCGCCCATTCCGCCGCCACCGCCTCGGCCAGCGCGAGCGTCGGCAGCGTCAGCGGCGTGCGCGCCGGCGTGCGCACCGGCCGCCCGTCCAGCAGCACGCCGTACCGGCCGCCTTCGGCCGGCGCCACGGTCACCTGCTTGTAGAACCGTTTCACGCACCGCTCCCAATCAACTGCGCCACCGCCTCCCCGACATCGCCGTATCGCTCGACCACGATCGCCGCGCCGGCGGCGCGCAGATCGGCCGGTGGGTGGTAGCCCCAGGCAACGCCGATCGCGAGCACGCCGGCCCGCACCGCCATCTCGATATCGAAGGTGGTGTCGCCGATCATCACCGCCGTTTGCGCCGCGGCGCCGGCCTCGGCGATGGCCTGGCGCAGCATGGTCGGGTCGGGCTTGCCCGGCGCGACATCGGCGGTCTGCAGGGTGACGAAGTGATGCGCCAGGCCATGCGCCGCCAGCACGGCGTCGAGCCCCCGGCGCGCCTTGCCGGTGGCGATGCCGAGCAGGAAGCCCGCCGCCGCGAGCTCGGCGATCGCCGCCGCGGCGCCGTCGTAGAGCGGCTCGATCATGCCGGGGCGCTGGCGCAGCGCGAAGAAGGCGCGCTTGTAGCATTCGGTCAGGGCCGGCAGGTCGGCCGTCGCGCCGGCCGGCACCAGCCGGGCGATCGCCTCCGCCAGCGCGAGGCCGACCACGGCCCGCACGGCCGCGGCCGGCGGCGGCGCCAG
>QOZS01000083.1 GCA_003576705.1 Desertibaculum subflavum | reverse complement strand
GAGCGTGCGCCCTTCGGCGGCGCGCTGCAGGTACGGCCGGGCGGCGGCACCGGCGCGGGCGATGGCGGCGGCCAGCCGCCGGCGCGTCCTGGGCAGGCGCGCCACGCGCACGCGCCACAGCTTGCGGATCGGGATGGCGGCGCGGCTGTTCCAGAACCGGTCGAACACCGTCTCGGTCTGCTGCACGACCGGGCCCAGCATCAAGACGTCGAGATCGCGGAAATTCGCCGCCTGGTCGGCGTCGAAATAGGCATCGCCCACATTGCGCCCGCCGACGATGGCGACGCGTCCGTCGGCGATCCAGGCCTTGTTGTGCATGCGCCGGTTGATGGCGAAGGCGCGCAGCATCAGCTCGATGGCGCGCTTGATCGGCCCTTCGCGCACCACGCCGGGATTGAACAGCCGGATCTCGATATTCGGGTGGCGGTCGAGCGCCAGCAGGAAGCGGTCGTGCCCGCGCGCGTTCAGGTCGTCGAGCAGCAGCCGCACGCGCACGCCCCGGTCGGCGGCCTGCACGATCTCGTTGACCATCAGGCGGCCGGTCAGGTCGTTGCGCCACATATAGGATTGCAGGTCCAGGCTGCGCCCGGCCCGACGCGCGGTCAGCGCCCGGACGGCGAAGGCATCGACATTGTCGGCGAGCAGCGCGAGCCCGCTTTCCTCCCGATGGGCCGTGGTGAGCGGCGCGATCAGATGGTCCAGCGCGGTCTCCGCATCATCGGCCACGGGGAAGGCCTGCGACGGAATCCCCTGCGCCCGCTTGGCGAAGCGGCCATAGGCATAGACCGCGAACAGCGACGCAGCGACGAAGCCGGCCAGCGCGGCAAGAAGAACCAGCAGAACTTGCATTCCGTCCGGGCGGTCAGGCTTGCGGATACCACAAGCGCGGACACGCGAATTCGGTTCCCTCGCCGGGTACGCCTCAGGCGGCTATCGCTGCCCGCTCCGCTTCACCCTGCGCCGCCGCCGCGGCGAGGTCAATCCGCGCCTTGACCGGCAGATGGTCCGAGGCGATGCGGGCCAGCGGCGTGTCGTGCACTTCGGCATGCGCGACCAGCTGGTGCGGGCTGCCGAGGATGCGGTCGAGCGCGAACAGCGGCAGCCGCGAGGGGAAACTCGGCAGGGCCGGGGCGAGCGGCCCGAACAGATGTGCGAGACGCTGCAAGGCCGAGCGGTCGCAGACCCGCCATTCGTTGAGGTCGCCGACCACCAGGGTCGGCCGTTCCGGCCGGGCGGCGATGGCGTCGAGGATCGCCGCCGCCTGCTGGGCACGCGACCGGCGCAGCAGGCCGAGATGCGCGGCGACGATGCGGAGCGGCCCGGCATCGAGGTCCAGATCGACCACCAGCGCGCCGCGCGGCTCCACGCCCGGCAGGCGGATGCGATGCGCGTCATGCACCTTCGCCGCGCGCACCAGCAGCACGTTGCCATGCCAGCCATGGCCGTTCCTGGCGCCGCGCACCGGCACGGCGGTCAGGCCGCATTCGCGCTCGATGCGCTTGAAATCGAGCAGTGCCGCGCGCTCGCCGAAGCGCTGGTCGGCCTCCTGCAGGGCGAGAATGTCGGCGCCGATCTCGGTGATGACCTCGGTGGTGCGGGCCGGATCGAATTGCCCGTCCATGCCGACGCATTTATGGACGTTGTAGGAAGCGACCAGGGTGCCATTGGCGGGGGCATCTGCCTCCTGGAACAGCACGCGTCCGTCCTGCCGCAGCGCTTCCTGGCGCAGCGCCCGCAGCAGGTGCTCCGGAAGCCGCGGCCGGCGCGCTCGGTTCGGTCTTTTCGCGACGCTGCTAATCGTTCCGTCTCCCGCAGAGCTGGACCCTGCCGCGGGGCTCTTTTGCGGCAGGCCAAAAGACCATCCCATCACCAAGCGACCCCCAACCAAATAAGCCGTCACGCCACGCCTTTCCAGGCGCCATCAGCAATTTTCGGATCGTCAACCTGCCGCAGATCGATCAACAAATCGTCTCGCCGGATGGTTACGGAACGCTCCGGCCGGCCGCATCGTGCCGCAGGCCGGGCATGCCTGCCATTCGACGAAGGGATGGGCGCGGCCGGCGGGCCGCGCGTCGGCTCAGTAGGTGGTTTCCTTGAGGCGCTGCGGATAATGGGCGTCGTAGGCCGCCCCGTCGAAATCCGCCTGCAGCGCCTTCATGATGGTGCCGGAGCTCGGCAGGTCGGTCTCCTTCAGGAACCGCGCCGGGTCCCACAGCCTGGAGCGTACCAGCGCCTTCGGGCATTGCGTGTAGACCCGCTCGGCCGTGACCACCAGCACGGTGGCCGGCACCTTGCCTTCCATGATGAAGCTCTCGCGCAAGGCCGGGTCGGTGCTGATGATGGCCCGGCCGTTGATGCGCAAGGTCCGGCCGACACCCGGGATCAGGAACAGCAGCGAGATGCGCGGGTCGCGCACCAGGTTGCGCAGGGTATCGATGCGGTTGTTGCCGCGCCGGTCGGGCAGCAGCACGGTCTTCTCGTCAACGACACGGCAGAACCCGGCAGGGTCGCCGCGCGGCGTGCAGTCCAGACCTTCCGGACCGCTGGTCGCCACGATCACGAAGGGCGAGGCCTCGATGAAGGCACGATAATGTTCGGAGATATGGCCGATCTCCTTGAACACCGCCGGACCTGCCGGCAGGCCGTAGATCGCCTCCAGTTCCGCTTCGCTGGTGACATTGTGCTGCATCGCGCCCCTCCGTCGTCGCGGTCCGGCCGTTCATAGCCCGGCCCGGCGCCGCGGGTGAAGCGCGGTTTTCGCCCACCTCCCCGGCGGGGCGGGCAGGTGGATGGACAACATTGCCGCTTGTCCCGGGCGTGTCCGGCGGCGCTGTGAAGCGCTTCATAGTGGAGCCCGACCGATTGTCGAAGATCGGGCCATGCCCCTCGATCCTAGCGTCATCGATCCGGAGCGCGTGCTGGCCTTCTGGTTCCCGCCCGGCCTCGACGACGATGCCGAGGCGCATGGCCGCTGGTTTCACTGGGCGTTCCGCGGCGGCGCCGAGGCGGAGATCCGAGCCCACTTCCTGCCTGTGCTCGCGGCGGCGGAGCGCGGGGACCTCGATGGCTGGGCCGCGGCGCCCCGGGCGCGGCTCGCGCTGATCCTGGTGCTGGACCAGTTCCCGCGCACGATCTGGGCGGGCAGTGCGCGGGCCTATTCGCTGGACGCCAAGGCGGTCGCCCTGGCGGTGGAAGGGTTGGCGAACGGCCACTACGACCGACTTGCCTCGGTTTGGGAGAAGACCTTTTTCCAGCTGCCGCTCGGGCATTCGGAGGATCCGGTCCTGCTCGCCCGCTGCGTTGCGCTCTGCGAGGCGCTGGTCGATACGGCGCCGGCGCCACTGCGCCCGATCTACGTCTTCTCCGCGTCGCAGGCGCGGGCGCATCGCGAGGTCATTCATCGCTTCGGTCGGCACCCGCATCGGAACGAATTGCTCGGCCGCATCTCGACGCAAGACGAGCTCGCCTATATCGCGACCGGCGCGTTCCCGCACCGCCACGCCTTCCCGCTCTGAGCGGCGGCGCTAAGCGGCCAGCTCGCGCGCGGTCGCCCGCGGCAGGCGCACCGCGACGCGGGTGCCGCGGCCGACCTCGCTGTCGATCGCGATGGTGCCGCCATGCTGCTCGACGATCTGCTTCACCGTCGGCAGGCCGAGGCCGGTGCCGAAGCTCTTGGTGCTGAACAGCGGCTCGAACACCTTGGCCAGGTTCTCCGGCGCGATGCCGGGGCCGGTATCGGCGACGACCAGCTCGACCCAGCCGTCGTCCAGGCGGGTCGCAAGCGCAAGCCGCCTTTCGGCGCATTTCGCCTGCGGGTCGCACATCGCCTGCGCGGCGTTGTCGATCAGGTTGATGACGACGCGGCGCAGCCGGTCGGCGTCCAGGTCGACATTGGCATCGGCGGCGCCCAGCGTGAGCGAAAGGCTCACCTCGGCCGGCACCGACTGGTCGCGCACCACCGGCTCGAGCCAGGCATCGAACGCCGCAGCCGTGCGGCTCAGCTCGCGATGCTTTGAGAAGTCCAGCAGGTCGCTGATGATGCCGTTGCAGCGCTCGATGCTGCGCTCCATGCGGGCGATCGGCCGGTCCAGGCTCAGGCCTTTGGCCGCGGCCAGCTCGCGGGTCGAGAACAGCGTGTTCTTGATCGCGCTCAGCGGATTGCGCAGCTCGTGCGCGACCGTCGCGGTCAGCTGGCCGAGCGCCGACAGCCGCTCGCGCTTGAGCAGCTCGCCCTGTGCTTCCTGCAGCTCCGCGGTACGCTCCAGCACGCGCTGTTCCAGCGAATCGTTGGCGGCGGCGATCGAGTTGTATGCCTTCTCCAGCATGTCGCGCGCTTCGCGCAGCTCTTCCTCCTGCCGGTGGCGGTCGGTGACGTCGCGGCAGACCAGCATCAGCATCTGCCGCCCGTCGACCGTCAGGCGTCCGCCCGAGATTGAGAACTGGCGGTATTTCTTGTCGGATTCGCCGCGGATCTCGGTGACCAGGTCGCTGACCGGCTTGCCCTCGCGCAGCAGGGCGGCGACGCGCGCGCGGAAGGTCGGGTCCATCACCAGGCCAAGCTCCTGCGAGGTGCGGCCGATCACCTCGTCCTCGCGCTTGCCGTGCAGCTTGAGGAAGCTCTCGTTCACCATCTCGTAGCGCAGGGTCTCGAGCGAGCTCAGCGTGATGGCGTCGGGGCTCGACTGGAAGATGGTGTGGAACAGCAGTTCGGAGCGCTTGCGCGCGCTGATATCGGTCAGAACCGCCATGGCCGCCGGCTCGCCGCCCCACTGGATGGCGGTCGCCCGTGCATCGACCCAGATATAGGTGCCGTCGGGCCGCGACAGGCGGAACTCATAGGCCTGGGTCTCGCCGGTAGCGATGCGCGCCGCCGATTGCCGACGCACCAGCTCCTGGTCTTCGGGATAGACGAAGTCGATCACGCTCGGCGCGCGCATGTATTCCTCGCGCGAGGCGATGCCGACCAGGTCGATCATCGCCTGGTTGGCGTAGAGCGCCTTGCCGCGGTGGATGACGATGCCCTGGATCATGCCTTCCAGGGCGCCGAACATGTCCTCGGTGCGGAAATCGACCGGCAACGGAGAAGCGGGCGGCGCGGGCGAGGCGGCGCCGGAACTGGACGCGGACATCCCGCCCTCCCGAGCGGCCAATGGGGACCGCACGGGATCGTGGTTCCTCTTCGTTAACTTGCCGCTAACGATGGCCCGCCGCGGCTACGTGCGAAGCAGCAGGCCGCGCGCCTGCTCGATGGTGGCGCGGGCATAGGCCGCGAGCTGTGTTTCGGAAGCGCTGCTGATCGGATGGTCGATCACCACGAAGCGGTAATCCGGCATGCCCAGCACGCGCCGCATCATCTCGGCCGCACTGACGAAGCGCGTGGTCATCACGCCGATCGCCGGCACGCCGTGCCGCTCGGCCATGATCGCGTCGTGCAGACTGCACGACGAGCAGCTGCCTCAATCGCCGACACCGGCGATGACGGCCTGCCAGTTCCTGATCTCGTCGACGATATGGGCGTCGGCCGGCGCGCTGTAATTCGACTTGGTGCGCCATACCACCTCGGCCACACCGAGCTCGTCCCGCAGCAGGCGGTCCAGCGCGGCGAAATAGCCCTTGGTGCCTTCCTTGCCGTTGGAGATGAAGCCGACGGTGGCGCCGCGCAGCGAGGCTGGCCGCAGGGCGGCGCGGGCGCCGGCCGCTTTCATCTCATGCGTCGGGTCGAGCACGCGAAGCGTCATGGGCCAGACCCTACTCAGCCCTTCGGCGGCTCGCAATCGATGCAGGCGCCGATTGCCGCGGTCACCGCCTTGGTCTTGTGGCCCAGCCAGGGCGGGATCACCGCGCCGAAGCCGCCGGCCGGCCCGCCGGCCGCGATGACCAGCAGGTGGTCGGGCGAATCCAGCGCCGCATAGACGCTGTCGCCGCGGTCGCGCACCACGGCGCCCTTGCCGACATCGGCCCATTCGGCACGGCGGATGCGGGCGCGCTCGTGCACGAACTCGGCGATGTCGCGCTTCGACCAGCCGGCCGCCTGGATGTGGTCGCGCAGCTGCTTCGGGATCACGATGGCGTAGTTGCCGCCGTGGATCGAGTAGTGCCTGAGGTTGGCCCGCATCTCGGCGGCGAAGGTCTCCAGGATCTCGCGCGGGTCGGTGGTCCACTCGTTCATGATCTGGCGCGGCGCCATCGCCGCCATCACGGTGACGGCGGAGATGCCCTCCGGCACGCCCCGCACCACCGACAGCGGCTGCCAGGTCGTGTCCTCCTCGTCCTCGGCCAGGCAGTACGAGAACTTGCCGGGATGGCCGAGGGTCGAGCGGTCGATGCCGCCGGGCCGCACATCCATCAGGTTGATCAGCGCAAGGCGCAGTGCCCGGCCGATCACCGCCGTCGCACGGTCGCTGTTGCCGAGCGCGTTGAAGCTGGCGCCGGCGCCGATCTCCAGCCGGATCGGTCCGTTCAGCACCACCAGCACGGCGCAGCCCCCGGTGCTGGCGGTCGCGCCATGCAGCAGGAATTCGGGCTGCAGCATCGCCCCGAAGGCGGTGACTACGGCGGGGAAGTGCATCGGCAGGCAACCCGCCATCACCGCGTTGATGGCGAGCTTCTCGGCGGTGACCGGCTGCTCGCGCACCGGCTCGATGCCGATCAGCTGGTCCGGCGGCATCATCGCCCAGTCGAGGCAGGCCCGGACGGCCGCCTCGGTCGGCGGCACCACGGGCAGGCCGTCGGTCCAGCCCTGCGCGTGATAGAATTCCTGTGCCGCGGCGAAATCGTCGAGCTCATAGCTCCTCGCCGCCAGATTGGCGCCTGTCGTCTGCTGCATCGACAACATCCTTCCTCCCGCGCCGGAGCATATACCGGCCAAGTTCGACGGCAATGCGGGCCGATGCGAGATCCGGTGCTTCCGCCGCCTGCCGATCGAACTCTTTGCCATGCCGTCCGTTGGGCTAGACGGCACCGCGCGCTGTGGTGCTGAACAGTCAAGCTCAGGGAGAGGCAATATGAATTCACGAGCCGCACTGTCTGCCATCGTCGGATCCACCTTTCTGCTCGGCGCTTCCGCAGGCCTTGCACAGCAGGCGCAGCAGCGCACGGATCCGCCGCGGGCGCAGATGAACAAATCCGATGCGCCGGGAAGCGCGGCGGGTCGGCAGGCTGGCGCTCAGGACCGGTCGGCAGCGGCCACCCAATGCCGCCAGGGCCTGCAGGATTTCGCAGAGAGAATGGACCGCGAAGGATACTGGCTTACCGGCTGGGGCAGCCGGTGGAACTATGGCTACGGTACGCGGCCAGGTGTCAGCGGCGCGGCGCCGCCGCCCGCGACCAGCACCCCGCCGGCGGATCGCCGGATGGCGGCGGGGGATGCGGCGGGACGCGAGCCTTGGGCAGGGGCGCGCTGGGGCATGACGTCGCCCCGCTACCAGCTCGGCACCTTGCAGGCCGCTGCGAATGTGCTTGCCTATCGTGGTGACCAGGAAGCCTGCCAAGCAGTGCTGGCGGAGATGCAGCAGCTCTACGGCGGCTATGTCGAGGAGCTGAAGCAGGCCGGTGTCGACCCGAATGAAGTCACCAGCTGGCGTCAGGCCCGCCTCGTCGCGGCGCAGCCGGTCGAGCAACTCGACCTGCGCTATCTCACCATTGGCGATGTGATCGGCACCGAGATGCGGAATCTGCGCGATGAAGAGCTCGGCGAGATCGAAGATGTGATCGTCGATCCGAAATCCGGCGGCATCCGGTACGTCGTGCTCGAGAGCGGCGGTTTCCTCGGCATCGGCGAGCAGATGGTTCCGATCCCCTGGTCGGTACTGAAGGCCACGCCCGGCCTGAATACCTTCGTACTAAACGTATCCGGGGATCTGATCGAACAAGCTCCCTCGGTCGATCCGGCGCGGCTCGCCGATGCAAGGCAATCGGCGCAAATCCGGACCGAGATCGAGAATTTCTGGCAAAATCGAGTAAAGGACTGACCGGACACCCGGCGGGAAGGCGGCGAGTGCCGCCTTCCTTGCTGTGGCAAGGATACTCACCGCACGGGTGGCCGCCGCCACGACCCGGGCATGCGCACCGGCCAACGCGGCGATTGATGTTTGGGCCGGACTGGACTTTCATAACGCTCAAGTTCAGCAGCGAGTCCGGCAGAGATGCGAAAACCGGTTGTGGGCGTGATCGGCAACACGCATCAGATCGAGCAGCGTTTTCCCGTGCAGATCGTCGGCGAGCGCAACCTGCGCGCCATCGCCGAGGTGGCCGGCGCGCTGCCCATGATGTTCGCCGGCACGCCCGACGTGACCGATATCGCCGCCCTGCTCGACGTGGTGGACGGGGTGGTGCTGACCGGTGCGCGCGCCAATGTGCACCCGACCCGGTTCGGCTGCGAGCCCGATCCCCGGCACGAGCCCTACGACCTCTGCCGCGACGAGGTGGCGCTCGGCGTCTCGCAGGCCTGCATCGCGCGCGGCGTGCCGCTGTTCGGCATCTGCCGCGGGCTGCAGGAGATGAACGTCGCCTTCGGCGGTACCCTTCACCCGGAGATCCGCGAGCTCGACGGGCGCATGAACCACCGCGCGCCACGGCTCGACAATGGCGAGTTCCATCCCGACCCGCTGGTCGTCTTCGCCGACCGGCACGACGTGAAGCTGGTGCCCGGCGGCGCCTTCGCGACCCTGCTCGGCTGCGAGACCATCCGCGTCAACTCGCTGCACGGCCAGGGCATCGAGGAGCCGGGCAAGCGCATCATCGTCGAAGGCGTGGCGGAGGACGGCACGATCGAGGCGATCCGCATCGCCGAGGCGCCGGGCTTCGCCCTCGGCGTGCAGTGGCACGCCGAATACGACCCGCAGACCAACCCGATCAATCGCAAGCTGTTCCAGGCCTTCGGCACGGCGGCGGCCGAGCACGCCCGCGCGCGCTGACGCGTCAGGACATTGGCGCCGATCCCCTGTTTCCGAGAGGGCGCCCGCGGTCGTTCCGCTCAGGCAGCGCAGATCCTGCCCGAAGGTCCGACGTAGGTTAGCAACAGGCCATCGTGACCTATCCGTTTCGGCTGGGAGACCAGGCGGCCCGGGCTGTCGGTATCGTACCATGCGTTCATCCGGATCAAATGAGCGCGTTGCAGTTGGAATTCGCGCCAGGTCCCATCCAATGCGTAGGTGGCGGCATTGCAATTGGCAAACGGAGTTTCGCCGTAATCGGCGAGGGCTACTTCGATCGGCAGGTTGGGCTGATGCGGATCGGGAATACCCGGCCGCTCGACAATCCATTCGGCGGTCTGTCGCTCGATGGGACGCAGGTGCGGCGGGCTGTAGTCGACGGCCGCGTCATAGTAGACGGCATAGGCTTGGTTGGTAGTTTCGTTCTTGAGAAAGTAGCTCACTGTGTATCTGTCGATGACCTGCACCTGCCCATAAAGGCGATCGCCGGACTGCGCGCGAATGGAGCTTGCGGGAATGTCTACTTGCCAAATTGCCTTCGGATGATCGGGCATCCAGAACTGCCACCATGCGGTTTGTTTGTCGATGGCGCCCGGAAGTCCGCGATCGCTTTGTGCATATATCCGCTGGCCGGCGCCAATCTGCGGCATGACACGGCTTGCGGGCTCGAAGCCATCTAGCCCCACCCAATAGGATGATGCATGCCGGACGCCGGGCGCCGGCGCCCTTGTGTCCGGTACTGTCCAGCTCCCTTGCACCAAAGCGATGCCGTCGAACGTGTGCGGCCGAACCATCCCGCCGGACCAATTCCGGCTCGACGACTGTGTCGTATCGCGGTTCGCTCGCTGCAAGAACGCAATCTCGCTCAGCGGAACGATTCGATGTCCAATGCCATCGGGGTATAGCGGCGTGGATGCCATGGCGCGGATCCAATTGGCATAGGCAACCGGCGTGGCAGTGCGATCAGGGCGAGGTGGCAGAAAATGCGCCTTCAGCTGCTCTTCGCTCGCGGCAATGGCATCGAACGGGTTCTTCGGAAAATTCGTTCTGATCCCGCTGATTTCGAGTCCGCCTTCTTGCCGGTCTTTCTGACCGTCTCGATCTGTCTTCTCCGTCATCGACCGCCCCTTTCATCGCTTACCACTCGGCCTTGGCCGCTGCGACCAAACCCTCAAATTGCGCGAGCGGCGTATTCGCGTCGCGAAGCGCCTTGATGTGGTCGAAGATCTTGCCGGCCAGAATGAAGCCATGTTCGGTGTCAGTCCCGTAGTGCAGGCCGGCGATCTCGCGGTTCCTCGCTATGCGGCACGCCAGCGCCGTCAAATCGTCGCTTAGCTTGGTGCCACGGTTGCCGCTGAAGAGCTGTGCAGTGCAGCGAGCAATCAGAAATGCCTGCGTGGCATGGCCACTCGGGAACGACGGATGGCCCGGAAGCGAGACCGGAGGCATCAGCATCGGCTCGATCTCCGACGGACGTTTGCGCCCGAAGTGGTTCTTCCAGTGCATTGCGACTAGCGTCGCATAGAGGCAGGCGGTGTACATCAACGCATAGGTGTGAGGATGCGTCTCCGGCGCAGCTCCGATCAGTCCCATGAAGTACGATACGAACTCGTCCTTCTGCGCGAAGATCTCGCCCAGCGCGTCGGCACGCTCGAATCGTGCTAGATTCTTCAGCGCTTCTATCTCCTCCTCGATCTTTGCCTGTGTGTCGGCCGGCGCGGAGATGGCTGTTGCCGTTACCCAGTCGGTTGACGCGAACTCCGAGAGCAGCAGCCACGCATAGGCCAACGGATTCCAGTTTCTCGAACTGTAGCCGTTGAGCGTGGCCGCATAGGGTGGCCCCTCGTGTGCGCCTGGATGATCGACGAAGGGGTAGTCCGCTCGGTCTGCGAAAGCGAATCGACTTCCGCCGCCCGCATTGCCGGCGTTCGAAGTATTCGAGGTATTCGACGTGTTCGAGGTGTTGGAAGTGTTCGATGTCACGACGCCGCCTCCTCGTCGAGTTGAGCCCCTTGCTCGGCTTGCCGCGGATGTTCCGGCAGGCCTGCCGCCCGCAACCGGTCCAACCAGTCGCGCCGGATCTGCCCGGTGAACGGGCAGAACTTTTCGTATGTCGACAGGGCGAAGCCGGGATTCCGCGCCACGATCTCCTGGGCGACGCGCCGCGCTCCCTCGCCTTGGCCCAGGGCGGAAAGGCTTGCCGCCAGAACGCGCAGATTGAACATGGCGGATGGGTTCTGCGCTGCCGCGCGGCGCGCCCATGCGACCGCAGCGGTGAAATCGCCCTTGATATAGTGGGCCTGCGCCAGTTGCCCTTCGAACCAGAAGGCATGTCCGTCCAGCGGCGACAGCCTGAGGCCCGTCTCTGCCTGCGCCACCGCGGCCGCACCGTCACCGAGATAGCCGCGGGTGACGCTGCTCATGGTCCACGCCATCGCGCAGTTCGGCGCCACATCGATGGCGCGGTCGAGAATGGCTCTGGCACTCTCGAAATCGCGCAGCAGAAAAGAGTGCACGTGACCGTGCATGGCGAGGGCCAATCCGTCGCGCGGATCGCGCTCGATCGCCTTCTGCGCCACTCGCGAGGCCTCCCGGGCATCAGCCGCCGGATCGTCTGACCAGCCTTCCCCGACACGGAAAATATGCCAGTAGGCCATGTAGGTGTTTGCCGGCGGATATTCGGGATCGATCTCGATGGCCGCCCGCAGCAGCCGCCCGGCCTCGGCATGCGAATCCCGGCCCAGTCGGTACAGATGCTCCAGCGCCTGCAGGACGAGCTCATAGGCCGAAAGGTGCTGCGGTCGCTTGCGCATCGATCGACGCAGCTCCCATTCCATGATCTCCGGCGCGATCGTTCTCATCACCGCGACCGCGATCTGCTCCTGCAGCTGGAACAGCTCGCCTTCCTCGCCGTCGAAGCGGTCATGGCGGATCATCAGGCCGGTATCGGCCTCGGTCAGTTCGGTCACGATGCGCAGCCGCTCGCCTTGGCGCTGAACGCCGCCGGTCAGCACGTACCGGACATTGAGTTCCTTTGCGATGACGGCCAGGTCGGGCTGCTGGCCGCGATAGCGGCGGGTGGAGCTGCGCGAGATGACGATCAGCCCATGCGCGGCGGAGAGGCCGTGCACGACCTCCTCGACGATGGCGTCGGCCACGATTGTGTCGGAGTGACTGGTGCCCGCGCGCCGGAACGGCAGCACCGCGATCGAGGGGCGCGGATCCGTGGTGCGAAGTGGCGCCGGCGTTGTCAGATTGCGCAGGCTTCCAATGCGGATGGCGGCCGCGTGAACCGGACGGTCGATGTTCTTGAGCTGCAACTCACCCAGATCGACCGGCCGGATGTTGCCGAGCGCTTGCGCCGCCAGCCGCGTGAATTCGGTTGTCATCACGATATCGCCCGGCTCCGCATGAGCCTGCAATCTGGCCGTGACGTTCACGCCGTCGCCGAAGACGTCGTTCTGATCGATGATGATCTGCGAGACGTTCAGGGCGATGCGGTAGATGATGCGGCGCTCCGGCGGGAAGCCGACCGCCTCCTGGACCAGGGCATTCTGAATTTCGATTGCGGCGGCGAGGGCATCTTCCGGCTTGCTGAAAATGGCGAGGAAGCCATCGCCGACATATTTGACGACCTTGCCGCTGTGCACCTCCACCGCCTGCTCGATGACGGCGTGCTGGATCTGCATCATCCGCGCATGAGTATCGTCCTCGTCGCTGGCCATAAGGCGCGAGTAGGCGACGACGTCGCCCATCATGATGGCCTGGAGCTTGCGAAGGTTCGTAGGAAGCGCCATCGACGTACCCCGCCAGGCCGGGCGCCGATGGGTTCACGGCACCGGCGCTAACGCCCGAGCTCTTGACTCATCGAGTGATACGACTTGTGCTTGTTTGACTGGCAACCATGGGTTGCCGCAGGCGCCAAAAGAATAGGAGCGCCGGGTCGCCGCCGCAACAATGTTGGCGGATCGTAAGTCTCCGGGAGGTGCGCTCGTGCCGCCGGCTTGATCAATCGGCGGCCGCGGCCGGCCGTTCGCTCTCTCCGTCGAACACGATGCCTTCGTAGCCCTTGGCGGCGACGTCGTTGATGCGCGCGACGTATTTCGGCGCGCCGCCGTTATAGACGAAATAGCGCACGCGGCCCGCCTCGTGCCCCGGCACGTTCGAATTGTAGCCGGTGAACCACGACTTCGCCTTCCGCATCAGCATCATCGCGTACATCTTGGTGACGTGATCGGTCCAGCGCGCTTCGGCCTCTGCCGTCGCCTCCGCCCGCACATAGCCGTGCGCGCGGATATGCTGCAGCAGGTCGGTGCACCAGTTGACCCCGGTCTCGATGCCGCGCGGATAGTTGGTCGAGGCAGAGCCCGATTGCGGCCCCGCCGGCATGAACAGGTTCGGGAAGCCGTGGATCATCACACCCAGGAAGGTCGACGGCCCGTCGCGCCATTTCTCCGCCAGCCGCTCGCCGCCGGCGCCGCGGATGTCGATATGGTCGTAGGCGCCGGTGATGGCATCGAAGCCGGTCGCATAGACGATGATGTCGAACGCGAATTCGCGCTCCGTCGTCTGCAGGCCGGTCTCGGTCACGCGGACCAGCGGCGTCTCGCTCAGATCGACCAGGTGCACGTTCGGCCGGTTGTAGGCCTCGAAATACTGGGTCTCCAGCGGCACGCGCTGCACGCCGAAGCCGTGATCCTTGGGGATCAGCTTCTCAGCCACTTTGGGGTCCTTGACCCGGCGGCGGATGCGGTCGGCGATATAGGCGGAGAACTCCGCGTTCGCGGCCTCGTCGGTGAAGATCTCGCGGAAATTGGCGAGCCAGATACCGAAGCCCGGCTGCTCGTAGAGCTGGTCCCACAGCGCCACGCGCTCCTCGCGGGTCACTTCGTAGAAGCCGCGGCGATCCGGCTCGTGCTCGAAGCCGCCCGGCGTGCGCGAACAGGCGGCGAAGATCTCGTCATAGCGGCTGCGGATCTCGACCATTTCGGCTTCCGAGATCGGGCTGTTGTTCAGCGGCGCGCTCCAGTTCGGCCGGCGCTGGAACACGGTCAGATCGCCCACCTTGTCGGCAATCTCGGCGATCACCTGGATGGCGGTCGCGCCGGTGCCGATCACCGCCACGCGCTTGCCGGCCAGTTCCACCGGCTCGTGCGGCCAGTGGAAGGTGTGGAACGACCGGCCCTTGAACGTCTCGATGCCTTCCACGCGCGGCAGCGTGGGGATCGACAGCAGCCCGATGCCGAGGATCAGGAAGCGGCTGGTCAGCTTGCGGCCGTCGGCGAGGCAGAGCTGCCAGAGATCGGCCGCCTCGTCGAACACGGCGGATTCGACCTTGGCATTGAACTGCATGTGCCGGCGCAGGTCGAACTTGTCGGCGACATAGTTCAGATAGCGCAGGTTCTCGGGCTGGCCGGAAAAACGCTCCTTCCAATGCCACTCGTCCAGCAGCTCGCGCGAGAATGAGAATCCGTAGGTATAGCTCTCGGAATCGAAGCGGGCGCCGGGATAGCGGTTGTTGTACCAAGTGCCGCCGAGATCGGCCGCGGCCTCCAGCACGGTGGCGCGCATGCCGAGATCGACCAGGCGCTTGATCTGATAGATGCCGCAGACGCCGGCGCCGATGACGACGGCGTCGTATTGCGGGGCCGGGCTTCCGGTCATGTCACGCCCCTTCTTGTCGTTCCTCCCGCCGGCACAGCCGGCAGTGCCCGGAGCTTAGATCACGGAACGCTCCGCCTCCAAGCGGGCTGGGTCAGGCAAGGATTATGGCGTGTCCAGACAGCGGTAATAGCCGCGATAGCCCACTTTCAGGCTGTCGCCCACCTGAAATACCGAAATCACTTCATGCAGTTGACCGTCGGCGGGCTGGCCCGCCGCCGGGCCAAGGGTCATGCGGATCGGCTCGGCCGAAAGCACCACTTCGTCGGTGGTCGATGCCGCCTGCAGCGCCACCAGGTGCCCGTTCAGCTTCACCACGCCCTTCGTAGCGCTGCCATCCCGGCCGGGCGCAAAGGCCAGAACAGGCTTGCCCGCGCTGGTATAGCGAAACTCGCAATGCTCCCCCGCGCCGAGCACGGCGCGGATCTCGGCGCCGTTCATGGTGGCAGGGTCCAGCGTCGGGACATGGGCGCCGGCGAGTGCTTCTTCTGCCGACGCGATGCGCGGGACTTCCGGTGCATGGATCGCGTCCGTCGCGTCGTCCGCCGCCT
>QOZS01000082.1 GCA_003576705.1 Desertibaculum subflavum | reverse complement strand
CGGCCGCGCCGGAAGGCGCCGCGCCGGCACCCACACCGCCTGCGGCGCCCGCCGCGCCGCCGCCGCAGCCGGCCGAGCCCTCGAAGGGCGTGCCGGCCTGGATCTGGATCGTCGCGCTGGTCGTGCTCGCCGGCATCGCCATGTGGCTGTCGCAGCAGTGACATAAAGATGAGCGCGCGATAAATCGCGCGCGCTTGACCGCAAGCCTGCGGAGAACCAGACTTCGCCCCGAGCGCCGCGCAGACGGCCGCGCGGGTCGAGAGTAATTCGGGGAGCCGGCCGCAAAGGCGGCCGGACGGGTCCTAAAGGGAGGGTTCGCATGGCGACCGTTTCCATCACGGTGAACGGCAACAAGGTCTCGCGCGATGTCGAGCCGCGCACGCTGCTGGTCCAGTACCTGCGCGAGCATCTCGGCCTCACCGGCACGCATGTCGGCTGCGACACCAGCCAGTGCGGCGCCTGCGTCGTGCATATCGACGGCGCCAGCGTGAAGTCCTGCACCACCCTCGCCATGCAATGCGAAGGCGCCAGCGTCACCACCATCGAGGGCCTCGCCAAGGACGGCAAGCTGCACCCGATGCAGGAGGCGTTCCGCGAGCATCACGCGCTGCAATGCGGCTTCTGCACGCCCGGCATGATCATGAGCGCGGTCGACCTGGTGGAGAAGAATCCGGGCCTCACCGAGGACGACATCCGGCACGGTCTGGAAGGCAATCTCTGCCGCTGCACCGGCTATCACAACATCGTCAAGGCGATCGCGGCGGCATCCAAGACCATGGGGAGGTAATTCGATGAACGCGCCTACCGGCATCGGCGCCTCGGTGCGCCGCAAGGAGGATTACCGCTTCATCACCGGCCAGGGCACTTACACCGACGACATCAACCGCCCCGGCCAGGCCTACGCTTACTTCCTGCGCTCACCCCACGCCCACGCCAAGATCAAGTCGATCGACATCTCGGCCGCGAAGTCGTCGCCGGGCGTGCTCGGAATCTTCACCGGCGCCGATCTCGCCGCCGACAAGGTGGGCGGGCTGATCTGCGGCTGGACCGTGACCGGCAAGGACGGCACGCCGCACAAGGCGCCGCCGCATCCCGTCATCGCGCTCGACACGGTGCGCTGCGTCGGCGACCAGGTCGCCCTCGTCGTCGCCGAGACGCGCGAGCAGGCCCGCGACGCGGCCGAGAAGATCAATGTCGACTACCAGGCGCTGCCCGCCGTGGTCGATCCGGCCGCGACCCTCAAATCCGGCGCGCCGCAGCTGCATGCCGAGGCGCCGGGCAATCTCTGCTACGACTGGGATTTCGGCGACAAGGCCGCCACCGAGGCGGCGTTCAGCAAAGCAGCCCACACCGTCAAGCTCGATCTGGTCAACAACCGGCTCTCCCCCAATGCGATGGAGCCGCGCGTCGCCATCGGCGAGTACGACCGCGCGACCGACACGCTCACCTGCTACTCCACCTCGCAGAACCCGCATGTGCTGCGGCTGATCATGTGCGCCTTCATCTTCGGCATGCCAGAGCACAAGATGCGCGTGGTGGCGCCGGATGTCGGCGGCGGCTTCGGCTCCAAGATCTTCTGCTATGCCGAGGAAGTGGCCTGCGTCTGGGCCACCCGCAAGGTCGGCCGCCCGGTCAAGTGGACCTCGGACCGCACCGAGGCCTTCCTGACCGACGCGCATGGCCGCGATCACGTCACCCATGCCGAGCTCGCGCTCGACAAGGACGGCAAGTTCCTCGCGCTCAAGTGCTCCACCATCGCCAATATGGGCGCCTATCTCTCCACCTTCGCCTCCTCGGTGCCGAGCTATCTCTACGCGCTCTTGCTGGCCGGCCAGTACACCACGCCGGCGATCTATGCCGAGGTGAAGGCCGTCTTCACCAACACCACGCCGGTCGATGCCTATCGCGGCGCCGGCCGCCCGGAAGCGACCTATGTGGTGGAGCGGCTGGTCGAGCTCGCCGCGCGCCAGCTCAAGATGGATCCGGTCGAGATCCGCAAGAAGAACTTCATCCCGCCCAACGCCTTCCCGTACCAGACGCCGGTCGCCGTCGCCTATGACAGCGGGCAATACGCGCTCTCGATGGACGAGGCGCTGAAGCTCGTCGACTACAAGGGCTTCGCCGCCCGCCGCGCCGCCTCCGAGGCCAAGGGCAAGCTGCGCGGCATCGGCTTCGCCGCCTATATCGAGGCCTGCGGCATCGCGCCCTCCTCCGTGGTCGGCTCGCTCGGCGCCGGCGTGGGCCTGTGGGAAAGCGCCTCGATCCGCTTCAACCCCACCGGCAGCGTGTCGGTCTTCACCGGCAGCCACAGCCACGGCCAGGGCCACGAGACGACCTTCGCGCAGGTGGTGTCGGACAAGATGGGCGTGCCGATCGACCAGGTGGAGATCGTGCACGGCGACACCCAGCGGGTGCCGATGGGCATGGGCACCTACGGCTCGCGCAGCCTCGCGGTCGGCGGCTCCGCCATCGTGCGCGCCTGCGACAAGCTGATCGCCAAGGGCAAGAAGATCGCCGCCCATCTGCTCGAGGCCGCGGTGGAGGACATCGAGTACGACAAGGGCACCTTCAAGGTGGCCGGCACCGACAAGTCGGTCAACATGCAGCAGGTCTGCTTCACCGCCTATGTGCCGCACAAATACCCGGCCGATCTGGAGCCGGGCTTCGAGGAGAACGGCTTCTACGATCCCTCGAACTTCACCTATCCCGCCGGCACCCATATCGCCGAAGTGGAAGTCGATCCCGGCACCGGCCATGTCACCGTCGCCAAATGGGTGGCGGTGGACGATTTCGGCAAGGTGGTGAACCCGATGATCGTCGAGGGCCAGGTGCATGGCGGCGTGGCGCAGGGCGTCGGCCAGGCGCTGCTGGAGCAGGTGATCTACGACAAGCAATCGGGCCAGCTGCTCACCGGCTCGATGATGGATTACTGCCTGCCGCGCGCCGAGGACCTGCCGAGCTACACGGTGGCGACCACCGAGACGCCCTGCCCGCATAATCCTCTCGGGGTGAAGGGCTGCGGCGAGGCCGGCGCCATCGCGGCACCTGCGGCGCTGATGAATGCCATCACCGACGCGCTCGGGGTGGAGATCGACATGCCGGCGACGCCGGAGAAGGTGTGGCGCGCGGCGCAGACCCGCGTGACCCGCCAGGCCGCCGAATAGATTAGGGGAGAGATAGCGATGTACGCCTTCAACTATCACAAGCCGAAGACGCTCGCCGAAGCGCAGGCCCTGATTGGCAAGCTGCCGGAAGGCAAGCTGCTCGCCGGCGGCCACACCCTGATCCCCACCCTGAAGCAGCGCCTGGCGCAGCCCTCGGACCTGATCGATATCGGCGGCATCGCCGAGCTCAAGGGCCTGACGGTGACGGCGAGCGCGGTGACGATCGGCGCCGGCACAAGGCATGACGAGGTGGCCCGCTCGGCCGAGGTGAAGAAGGCGATCCCGGCGCTCGCGCTCTTGGCGTCCGGGATCGGCGACCGCCAGGTGCGCGCCCGCGGCACCATCGGCGGCAGCCTGGCGAACTCCGACCCGGCGGCGGATTATCCCGGCGCCGTGCTCGGCCTCGGCGCCACCGTCCACACCACCAAGCGCACCATCAAGGCGGACGACTTCTTCAAGGGCATGTTCGAGACCGCCCTCGACGAGGGCGAGATCATCACCAAGGTGGAATTCCCGGTGCCGAAGCGCGCCGGCTATATGAAGTTCGCCAACCCGGCCTCGCGCTATGTGATGGTGGGCTCGTTCGTGGCGGAGACCGCGGGCGGCATCCGCGTCGCCATCAACGGCGCCGGGCCGTGCGCCTTCCGCTGGGCGGAGGCGGAGAAGGCTCTCGCGGCGAAGTTCGCCGCGGCGTCGGTGGAAGGCCTGAAGCACAAGGCCGACGGCCTCAACAGCGACATCCACGCCAGCGCCGAATACCGCGCCCACCTGATCACCGTGATGACGAAGCGCGCGGTGGCGCAGGCGGGGGGGTGAACACCGCTAGCCCTCCCTCGCGCTGCGAAGCAGCGTGGGGGAGCCACCTCTCTTCGAAGGACTGGGGTGGGGGCGGCGCCGCAATCGGATGCTCGGAAAATCCAGCACTGAAATCGAAAGGCGGCGACGTCCTGTATTTCGCGCATTGCGCATCTACCTGACCGCCCCGCTCCTCACTCTGTTGCTGTCGCCACTGTGCTTTGAGCCGGCCACGGCAGCTGAGCCGAGGACCAGCACGGAATCGATCTCTGGCCGAGCCGCCCGCGCGATCGAGGCGGCTCTGCCTGCCGCGCGGCGAGGAGGGCTCGACGTGAGCGCCCATCGGGTGACCGTGTGGGAAACCGATGCGGAGATCGTGGTCCTCTTCAACGATCCGAACGATCCACCCGGTCAACGAGGCGGCGGCTTCTCCGTGGAGCTTCGGAAAAGCGACCTGAGGGTGCTGCGGGCGCACCCCAACCGCTGACCTTGCGGATGCGGCGATGCCGTCGCCGAGCTGGAATTCCCGGCACCGAAGCGCGCCGGCTATATGAAGTTCGCCAACCCCGCCTCGGGCTATGTGATGGTGGGCTCGTTCGTGGCGGAGACCGTGGGTGGCATCCGCATCGCCATCAACGGCGCCGGGCCCTGCGCCTTCCGCTGGGCCGAGGGGGAGAAGGCGCTGGCGGCCAAGTTCGCCGCCGCCTCGGTGGAAGGCCTGAAGCACAAGGCCGACGGCCTCAACAGCGACATCCACGCCAGCGCCGAATACCGCGCCCACCTGATCACGGTGACGACCAAGCGGGCGGCCGTGCCGGAGGGGGCAGCGTGATACACGCACTACCCCTATCGTTGCCCACGTCGCGAAGCAGGCGTGGGGATTCAATTCACATCTTAGGTTCTGAAGTTTTTGACCAGATTTTCTGTGAACGTCTGTGTCCGAATATGATCGCGATGAAAGTTTCCCTTCGCAATCTTATCGACGCTCTCCGCAGCCTGTTTGAATAGGCCCTCGGACGCCTTCTGATCGGTAATTGAAGCGATGAGATCTTCGGAATAGCGAGCGCGCTCGCGGGTATGTGCGGCCGGAGGTTGTTCGGGTTTTACGAGCATACGGGCGGCAAGCAGAATGTGATATCTTGCCGGTTTGAATTTGCTTTCAAGAGAAGAGTTTCTAAAAAGGAACTCTAATCTGTAGAGCGCGTAGGCTGAATAGTAATAGGCCTCCAATCTGTCTATCTCTACAAAAATGCTTTTACCGACCTGCTCCAACAGCAATCTGTAGGTCCTAGTGGTTCGATGTGGCTCCTCCAAAAATACGGAGGCGTAAGATCGAATGAGATTCGCCGGAGTGACAATCCGAGTTTTTTCAACGTTCGGCGCTGAATTGTATTGCCTTGACCGCCGCTCGTAGAAGAGCTTATTAGCGTCTTCGAAGGTAGAGAAATAAATTTCTAGCTTTTTCTGAAAATCGGAAAGCGCAATAAGTTGCTCCGCTCTTACTTCTGTTTGCCGATTGGTGGATTTTACAATAGAAGAAATAATATTCTCGTCGTCAGTGGCTATTAGTTTTAGCGGGACGATTACACTATCATCAATGGTGTCCTTATTGTCAAAAAGGACATGACTCGTCTGACAGCCATTTACAACTTGATAGTCCTCAATATGCACTCTGTTTCCCGTGGCACGCAGGCTCTTCGCGATTATCGTTACGCCATTATTCATGATGGCGAAGCGCGCCCTCTCAGCCACAGATTGCAGTGTTTGTTTGATTTCTGAGTTCACAAGATTATAATCCTGAAAATCCCGGACGTTGTCATAAAATATACTCTTAAGAATAGATCCACTTCCGTCATCTAGCAGAGTGACGAATTCTGTGGCTGGCAGTATCCCAATGTAAGCTTCTTTGACTCCAGGAATATCTGGCACGACCGTGCGGTCCGCAAATGTGAATTCTCTTGCGATTGTATTTTTAGTTTGATGGTAGAGTGACTGTATATCGTCTGCGCCAATGGGCTGGAATTCGATCTCGCGAAACATATTCGTTGCTCGAAGATCCTCAATAACAGCCGACTTTCGTGCCTCCAAGTTTGCATCGCCAACCCACTTGCCAGTTGTCATGTAAAATAGTCGGCAAATTGGATTACCCCTTTTGAACTTGCTTCCGAGTTTGTAGATTGCTTCCATGACTTCAGCAGCGCATGACACTTGATCGTTGCGTGGCAGCTTGGGCGTTTCGCTAAAGAAATCAGCCACTCCAAATCCGAACTGACCGATTTTCCCCGTTTCAAAACCCGGCGAGCGCTCTGCTTGGGTGAAAATGAATTGGGCGTCGAGGTATCCATTCGTGGCAACAATCTCTTCAATTAAATCCGGATCGGTCACAAGTGCACCGTTCACAATGATGGAGACAGCATCGATTCCGGTGTCATTTCCCCTTCCGACAATGACGTCTGAAATCTCGAAAGTCTCCGAGAGATATTTCGTGGTCGTAAGGTAGGCTGCTAAATATTCGAACCGGACGTCCTCTGCTAACTCGGAAATTCCCGCCTCACTTGAGAATTCATCTAACAAAGATTTCGTTATACGATCCATTTTCTCCAGCCTCCGCCGAGTCCTCTCCAAAAATGAAGCCAATGATACGGCGAGCCGCCGCCTCATTCCACACCGCATTTGTACAAACGCGCGCTCGTGCAACAGAAAAGCAACCCCGAGTGCATGATCAGAAAAGGACGTTGTCCCTCAGCCCCGCTTTTTCGCTTTGCGGCGGCCGTAGCCACTCGTTGCTATCATCGGATCTGCAATTCCCGACGCAGCCAGCCCATGCCCCGCCTCATCGACCACCTCGTCCTCTGCGTGCGCGATCTCGGTCGCGCAGGCGACGCCTATGAGCGGCTCGGCTTCACGCTCACGCCGCGCGCCGCGCATCCCTGGGGCACCGGCAACCGGCTGGCGCAGTTCGGCCGCAACTTCCTGGAGCTGCTCGGCCTCGACGATCCGGCGCGCATCCCCGCCCCCAAGCCGGGCGAGTTCGGCTTCGGCGCCTTCAACCGCGATTTCCTCACCCGCCGCGAAGGCATGTCGATGCTGGTCTTCGAGGGTCGCGACGCGGAGGCCGATCGCGCCGACTTCGCGGCGAAGGGCCTCGGCGATTTCGCCCGCTTCGATTTCAGCCGCGACGCCAGGCTGCCCGACGGCGCCACCGCCCGCGTCGGCTTCAGCCTCGTCTTCGCCGCGCGGGCCGACTGGCCGGAGGCCGCCTTCTTCACCTGCCAGCAGCACGCGCCCGAGCATTTCTGGAAGCCCGCCTACCAGCGCCACGCCAACACCGCGCTGAACGTGACCGAGGTGGTGATGGCAGCATCCGAGCCGGCGGCGCATGCCGATTGGCTCGCCCGCCTCACCGGCGCCGAGGCCGCTGCCGTCACCGGCGGCCATGCCTTCACTGCGCAGGATGCGCAGGGGTGCCCGAGCCGCGTGACCCTGCTCTCCCACGCCGCGCTGCTCGCGCGCTGGCCGGAGGCGCAGATCAACGGCGCGACGCCGCATTTCGCCGGCTTCCGCGTGGCGGTCGCGGATCTCGCCGCCGCGGAAAGCTGCCTCAGCGCCGGCGACGTGCCGCACCGGAAGAGCGCGGGCGCGCTGGTCGTCCCCGCCGACTACGCCTTCGGCTGCGTCATCGAGTTCGCGGGCGCCTGATCTCGCTTGCGCGAGCGTCGGGCTTCGCCCGCTGCGGCCCCCACCCTCCCCTCCCCCATCGCTGCGCGACGAGGGAGGGTTTGAAAAGAATGAGCGCCGCAGGCGCGCGCCTATAGCCTTCCGCACGCCACGTAAGCGTGGGGGAAGGTTGGATGGGGGCGGTGCCGCTTGGCGCTGACGGCGATCTAGAAGATGCGCACCGCCTCGCGCTCGATATCGGACCGCAGCATCGGGTGCAGGCCATTGCGGGTCGTCACGTCGACGGTGGCGCCCAGCTCGGCTTCGAGGAACAGCTTGATGCCGGCGAGATCGAAAAGGGAGAACTTCGCCGCGCTCTCGTGCTCGACGAAGATATCGAGGTCGCTCGCGGGGCCCGCGTCGCCCCTCGCGGTCGAGCCGAACAGATAGAGCGCGCTCGCCCCCATGGCGCGCAACGCCGGGGCATGCGCCTTCAGGCTGGCAATGGCGAGCTGACGGTCCATGGCGCGATCATAGCCGCTGGGATGGCTTCCCAGAATTTGACACACGCCCCTACCCCGCCGCGATCACCTCGATCTCGACCAGCCAGTCCGGGCTGAGCGTCTCGGCGATGATCGCCGTGGTCGGCACCCGGCGGGTGCCCAGCGCCGCGACGCGCGCGGCGGCGTTCGCCTCCGCATAGGCACCGTCGCGGAGATAGCTGGTCAGCCGCACGATGTTGTCGGTGGTCATGCCGGCGCTCTGCAGGATGGTGCGGATGTTGGCCCAGATCAGGCGGAGCTGCGTGTCCAGCCCCTGGCCCGCCGCGCCGCCCGGGTCGAGCCCCATCGTGCCGGCGACGAACAGCAGCCGGCCGGCGCCGCGCACCTCCATGGCATGCACATAGTCGTCGCTCGCCGGATAGATGCCCTGGGTCGGGTTGCGCGGGATGAGCTGCATGGGGGTCTCCGGGTGGTCAGGCTTGCCGAAACTTGCGTAATATACTAATATAGAGCCCGTGAAATGTCATCCTGAATCGCCCCGCAAGCCCGCCCCGCCTCCTGGCTTCAAGGGGCGAGGAACAGATGCGCCGCCCCCTCCCGTCGTGGCCGGGCTCGACCCGGCCACCCACGTGTCTCCGACCGCGCGGCCACCGGCAGGAACGGATGCGCCGCTCCCGGCCGGTCAGCGCCGCGGAACAGATGCGCCGCCTCCCCGGCGGGCCCGCCTGGCGGAACAGCTGCGCCGCGATGCTTCGGAGGAACAGGCGCGCCGCCCCCCTTCAGCGAGGGAACAGATGCGCCGCCCTCTCCCCGTCGTGGCCGGGCTCGACCCGGCCACCCACGCGCTTCCGCCCGCAGGGCCGCTGGGAGGAACAGACCCGCCGCGCGAAGGCCGACCCGCGCGACGGAACGGATACGCCGCGGAACAGATGCGCCGCGCGCCTGCCTCCCTCTGGCTGGAGGCGCGGCGCGGAACAAATGCGCCGCGCTTGCCCCGTTGGGCCGGCCGGGGCCGGCGGCGCGGAACAAATGCGCCGCCCCCTACCCCGCGGGAGGGAACAGATGCGCCGCTACTTCCCCGCCGCCGCGCGCTCGAGTGCGGCGATGTCGAGCTTCACCATGCCGAGCATGGCCTGGAAGGCGCGGCCCGCCTTGGCCCGGTCGGGATCGGCGAGCAGCTCGAGCATCACGCGCGGCACGATCTGCCAGGGCAGGCCCCACCGGTCCTTGATCCAGCCGCATTGCTGCGCCTCGCCGCCGCCCTGGAGGATCGCGTCCCACAGCCGGTCCACCTCTTCCTGGTCCTCGCACTCGACCGACAGCGAGACCGCGAGCGTGTATTCCATCTTCTGCCCGCCGTTCAGCGCCTGGAACTTCTGCCCGGCCAAGGTGAACTCGACGAACAGCACGCTGCCGGCCTTGCCGCCCGGCGTGTCCGCCAGGGCGTGGTGCACATGATCGATGCGCGAATCCGGAAACAGCGAGACGTAGAACCGCGCCGCCGCCTCCGCATCGTCCGCGAACCAGAGGCAGGGGCGGATCTTGGACGGGGTCACGTTCGGCATGGCATCACTCCGATATATTTTACCACTCAGTTAAATAGAGCGCGCGCGACCGCCGCCGTCAAGCGGCGGCACCCGCATGGTTCACCGCCAAGGACGCGAAGAACGCCAAGCTTCGCCAGGAAAGGAACAGACGCGCCGCACCGGCTCGGCTCCCTTCGCGCGACTTGGCGCCCTTGGCGCCCCTGGCGGTGAAGATGCCGCTATTCCCGGTCGCCCTTGACGATCGCCCGCACCTCGGCGCTGCCGCATTTGCTGCAGCGGGCGCGCGCCGTCACCTCGGGCACCGAGCGGTCGTAGCCGAACTTGTCGCCCAGCGCGCCGACATCCGTCTTGGCCGTGTGGCAGCATTTGTCGCAGTTGAAGTAGAGCCGCATGTTCCAGCGCAGCATGTCGCCGAGGCGCATGGCATTGCGGTCGAGATAGCGGCTGCGGTCGAGATAGCGGGAGCCCGGGCGCATGCCCAGAACAAAACAAGAACATTGTCGGCGAGTCCAGAGGCCGACGGTTGTAGCCCCAACTCCCTATTTCGCCCGGGCCTACTTCGAGAGAATGGCCAGCAGGACCAGCACCATGCCGACGATGCTGACCGCCCAGGCCGCCGTCCGCGCCCACGGCACGCCGGCGATGTACAGCACCGCATGCGCCACCCGGCCCCAGAAGAACAGTTGCGCCCCCAAGGCCGAATTCGGGCTCGCCGCGCCGATGACATGGGCGACCAGGACCAGCGCCGCGAACGGCGCCAGGCTCTCGATCATGTTGACATGCGCCCGCTTGGCCCGGCCCATCCAGCCCTCCGGGATCTCCACGCCCTCGCGGTTGCCGGCCATCTTCGGCAGGCCGACATGGCCGATCATCCCGAGCGTATAGGGCAGCGCCAGCACCACGCAGAGCACAGCGCTCCACACCAGCATCATCAGGTCGGTGGTCATGTTCCGTCCCCTCTTCGGCTGCGACTCGCGTCGCCGGTCCGCCGACGATGCGCCGGCCGAAGGGTGGCGACAATGACCCGCAAGGGAATGTGAACGGAGAGCGTGGCGGAAGGGAGCGGGAGTCGAACCCACCCGGAACCGCGTTACGGCCCCGACCGGTTTTGAAGACCGGGCGCCCCACCGGAAGCGTTTCCCTTCCGCGACCGACTATAGCCGGCCGCCGTCAGCGCGCCAGGATGGTGAGGCGCTGCCACGGCGCAGTGCGCCCGCCGGGCTCGCCAGGCCCGGGGGCGCCGGCGGTCTTGATCTGACGCAAGGCGGATCTTGGCCGAAGGCTCAGGCTGATGCTTGTCGCCATCCGTCAGCGAGGACGAGGCATGTTCCGACACATTCTCTGCCCGGTGGACGGCTCGCCGCAGTCGAACCGCGCGCTTGAACTCGCCGCCGATCTGGCGGAGCGCGACAGAGCCAAGCTGACGCTGCTGCATGTCGGCCACTCGACGAGTCCGCCGGAAGGCTTGGAGAGCTATCTCTCCCTCGAGTTCAAGAATACCCCGCAATTCGCCACCCAGGACCTGATCGGCCAGCGCATCGTCGAGGAGGCCGCCGCCCTTGCCCAGCATGGCCGCAAGATCGTGCCGGAGGTGGCTGTGGATCGAGGTGACCCGGCAGAGGGCGTGCTGGCCATGGCGAAGAGAGGCCAGGTCGATGGCATCGTGCTCGGCCGCCGCGGTCACGGCCGCCTTGCGGGATTGCTGCTCGGCAGCGTGTCGAGCAAGGTCGCCCAGCTCGCCCCCTGCACGACGATTCTGGTGCCGTGAAACGACGCTTCCTGTCCGTCCGGAGCCTCTGAGGCGGCGCGGCACCAGCTATCTGAAGACGAGGTTCAAACCAGTATCGGCATTTGGGGCGATGCGGACACCGAAGCCGGCGCTTGCCTTGCTGAGGGCGCCGGCAAGCCAGGCAATGTCCCCCGGCGGCGGCCGATTGAGGCGCAGGTTGCGGATCACGTATGGCAGCATGCTGAGCTTGATAAGCCGCCCCGTCGCGGTATCCACGGTCGGCAGATAGGCGAGCGCCAGATCGCCGCGGAACTCCTCGTAGCCGCGGATACCCTCATAGTCGTTGATGAAATCACCGCAGCCGTAGAGCACGAGCTTGCCGCGATGGACCTCGATCGCCTTGGGATGATGCGAAGAGTGGCCATGCACGATATCGACGCCGCCATCCTCGATCAGGGCATGGGCGAGCTCGACATGCTCGGTAGGAATATCGTGCCCCCAATTGCCGCCCCAATGCACCGAGGCGACCACGATGTCGCCCGATTGCCGGTCGCTCCACAGGCCGGCGGCAAACCGTCGAGCCTGGCGCGGCGTGAGGTCCGGAAGCAGGCGCACCCCAAGCCTTCCGACATCCGCCGCCCAATCCGCCGGCACGCCGCTGCTCGCGGCTGCAACGCCGTACACGATCACGCGGCCTTTGCCGACGACAGGCAGGATGGCCGGCGCTTCGGCGGCACTGATATCCGGCCCGGCACCGGTCATGGCGATGCCGGCGCCGCGCAAGGCGGCAATCGTGTCCAGCAGCCCGGCCCCGCCCCAGTCCATCACATGGTTGTTGGCGAGGGTGCAGCCGTCGATCGCGAAGGCCGCGAGGCAAGCTAAGTTGCCCGGGTTCATCCGATAGTTGATGCCCTTCGCGAGCCAGTCATCGCTCTCCGTGATGCTGGTTTCCAGATTGACGAAGCGGGCGTCCGGCCCGAGCGCCTGCATGTCGGCGATCGCGTCGCCCCAGGGATAGGCGAAATCCACCGGCCGGGCGACCGGGCCGTTGGCGCGCTCCGCAAGCGCGACGTACTGGCGAGCATCGGTGACATGGCGCTCGTGGAGCCGCGGATCGCTGGGGTGAGGCAGGATCTGGTCGATGCCACGTCCGGCCATCACATCGCCGCCAAGCAACAGCGTGATCGAGTTGGACGGCATTGCTCAGGCCAGCTGGGCGCCCGGCGCAAAGCGGGCAAGGATGGCGAGCACCTCGTCGTCCGAAACCTGGCGGAAATCGCCGTAGTAGAAGCCGATGGCGCCGAACGAGTCATAGTCTTCCAGGCAGACCAAATCGTCGACCTCGGCACGCAGGCTGAGCAGCGTATCGGTCGGCGCCACCGGAACGGCGAGCACCAAGCTTTTCGGCCGGCGCGCCCGCACCGCGCGTAAGGCCGCACGCGTGGTCGCGCCGGTGGCGACTCCGTCATCGACGACGATCGCCGTGCGGCCCTCGACCGGCACGGCGGCGCGGCTTCCGAGATAGCGCTGGCGGCGCCGCTCGATCTCGCGCAGCTCGCGATCGCGAGCCGCCGCGAATTCGCTGTCGTCGACCTCGGCCAGACGGATTACCCGCTCGTTCCGCACGGTGATCGCCACGCCGCCATCGGCCACCGCGCCCATGGCCAGTTCCGGCTGCGACGGTACGCCGATCTTGCGCACCAGGACCAGGTCCATCGGCGCAGCGAGCGCGGCGGCGACTTCGGCCGCGACCGGCACGCCACCGCGCGGCAGGGCGAGCACGATCGGGCGCTGGTCGCGATAGGCCGCCAGCGCGGCGGCAAGGCGGCGTCCGGCGTCGCTTCGATCGACAAACGGCATGCGGGCCTCCCTCTGCAGTTCTACGCGGATCGACGGCCGGCGAGATGGCGCTCGAACCAGCGAGCGGCATGGTCGGTCACGGCCTGCATGGCGCCAGGCTCCGGGAACAGGTGACTGGCATCCGGTATGACCACCAGCGACTTCGCCGCCGACAAGCCTTCCAGCGCCGCCCGGTTCAGCGCCAGTACATCGGTATCGGCACCGCCGACAAGCAACAGCACCGGCGCCCGCACGGCGGGCAGCGCCGCCTCCGCCAGATCGGGACGGCCACCTCGCGAGACCACGGCGCCGATGCGCTCCGGCAGCTCGGCTGCCGCGACCAGCGCGGCCGCCGCGCCGGTGCTCGCGCCGAACAGCCCGACCGGCAGCCGCCTCACATCGGGCTCGGCCGCAAGCCACGCAACTGCACCAACAAGGCGCTGTGCCAGCAGTGGAATATCGAACACCAGCCGGCGATCGCCCTCCTCTGCAGGGGTCAGCAGGTCGAACAACAACGTCGCCATGCCGCGGGCATTCAGCTCCGCGGCCACGGCCCTGTTGCGTGGGCTCAGTCGGCTCGAGCCGCTGCCATGAGCAAAGACGATCAGGGCCCAGGCGCCGGACGGCACGGTCAGATCGGCGGCCAGCCCGAGCGGCGGCAGGTCAATCGCGCGCTTGCTGATCTGGAACCTGTTGCCGGTATGCGAAGTCATGAGGGACGCTCCCTCGCCGCTCTCGATCACTATCGGCCAGTGCAGTGAGCGCCGAATTGACCGGAATCAACCTTTTCGAACGGCCGCGGGCTATGTTCGCCGCCATGGACGGAGGCGCCGTGCCAGATCTGCAATCCGTCGCCGCCTTTGGCGAGCCGTCGATCCAACGCAAGGTGGCGTTCCTGAGCCGGCCGGACGCCTATCCGGACAGCCCTGTCGACGTGACGGTGCGCGAGACCCATATGTCCTGGGTCTTCCTCGCCGGCGATCGGGTCTACAAGCTGAAGAAGCCGGTGCGGCTCCCCTATCTCGACTTCTCCACCTTGCGGCGCCGCGAGGCCGCCTGTCGCGCCGAGCTTCGCCTGAACCGTCGGCTTGCAGGCAGCACCTATGAGGCGGTGGTGCCGCTCACGCTCCAGCCCGCCGGCTTCGCCATTGCCGGTGCGGGCGTGACCGTCGACTGGCTGGTCGTCATGCGCCGCCTGGACGAACGCGGCATGCTCGAGCGGATCATCGAGGACGGACGCCTGGAGCGGCGCCACGTCGATCGGTTGGCCATGCGCCTCACACGCTTCTATCGCCATGCGAAGCGGGTGAACGCCGCTGCGGGCGGACGGCTCAAGCGCTGGCGCGCGACGCTCGAAGATGACCGGCGCTTCCTGCTTGACCCGCGCCTTCCGCTTCCCGCCGGCGCCGTGCGCAGCATCGACCGGGCGCTGCGTTGTTTTGTCCGCAGGCGAAGCCCGGGCCTCGTCTCCCGCCGCCTCGTCGACGGCCACGGCGACCTGCGGCCCGAGCATGTCTGGTTCGGCGACACCGTGCGGATCATCGACTGCCTAGAATTCAACGCGACGCTCCGCAGCATCGATCCGCTCGACGAGATCGCCTATCTGGATCTCGAATGCCGCAGGCTCGGCGCGGCCTGGTTCGGTTCCAGGCTGCGCCGCCGCATCGCCACGGGGATGCACGACAGTGCCGGCGAAGACCTCTACCTGTTCTATCGCTGCCGCCGCGCGACGCTGCGCGCGCGCCTTGCCATCGCGCATCTGCTGGAACCGGAGATCCGGACACCGGCGAAGTGGCCGCGCCTAGGTTCTGTACCCATAAAGGGATTCCCTTGAGGGCGTGATTGTGATTCAAGCTTCCAAACGGATGGGAGCTTGGCGATGGCCCGGTTTGATCTGAGCGATGCGGAGTGGAGC
>QOZS01000081.1 GCA_003576705.1 Desertibaculum subflavum | reverse complement strand
CCGTCTCCGCCAGTATCTTCGTGATCGCAGCCGTCAGCGACGTCTTCCCATGGTCAACGTGACCGATCGTCCCGATGTTGCAGTGCGGCTTCGTCCGCTCGAACTTGCTCTTGGCCATCGTCAGTCTCCGAGATCTTCCCTTTAGCTAGACGGCAATCCGATCAGGCGAACTTCGCCCGCACTTCGTCCTGCACCGCCTGCGGCACCTGGGCGTAGTGGTCGAAATGCATGGTGTACTGCGCGCGACCCTGCGTCATGGAACGCAGGTTGTTCACGTAGCCGAACATGTTGGCGAGCGGCACCATGGCGTTGATGACCTGCGCGTTGCCGCGCCGGTCGGTTCCGGTCACCTGGCCGCGCCGGCTGGACAGGTCGCCCATGACGTCGCCGACAAAATCCTCCGGCGTCACCACCTCGACCCGCATGATCGGCTCCAGCAGCTTCACCGCCGCCTTCGGCGCAACTTCGCGGAACGCGGCGCGCGAGGCGATTTCGAAGGCCAGCGCGGAGGAGTCCACTTCGTGGAAGGCGCCGTCGATCAGCCGCACGCGGAAATCGATCACCGGGAAGCCGGCGATCACGCCGCTTTCCGCCACCGACTTGATGCCCTTCTCGACCGCCGGCACATATTCCTTCGGCACCGAGCCGCCGACCGTCTCGTTCACGAACTCGAAGCCCTCGCCCGGCTGGCGCGGTTCGAAGACCAGCTTCACGCGGGCATACTGGCCGGTGCCGCCGGTCTGCTTCTTGTGCGTGTAGTCGATCTCGGCCTGACGGGTCAGCGTCTCGCGATACGCCACCTGCGGCGCACCGACATTGGCCTCGACCTTGAACTCGCGCTTCATGCGGTCGACGATGATCTCGAGGTGGAGCTCGCCCATTCCCTTGATCACGGTCTGGCCGCTCTCGTGGTCGACGGTGACGCGGAACGACGGATCCTCCTGGGCCAGGCGGTTCAGCGCCATGCCCATCTTCTCCTGGTCGTTCTTGGTCTTCGGCTCGACCGCAACCTCGATCACCGGCTCCGGGAATTCCATGCGCTCCAGCACGATCGGGTTCGACGGATCGCACAGCGTGTCGCCGGTGGTGGTCGCCTTGAGGCCGGCCAGCGCGACGATGTCGCCGGCATAGGCCTCCTTGATCTCCTCGCGGTGATTCGCATGCATCTGCAGCATGCGGCCGACCCGCTCGCGCTGATCCTTGACCGAGTTCAACACGCCCGAGCCCGAGGTGATCGAGCCGGAATAGATGCGCACGAAGGTGAGCGAGCCGACGAAGGGGTCGGTCATGATCTTGAAGGCGAGGCCGGAGAACGGCTCGCTGTCCTCGGTCTTGCGGGTCAGCTCCTGGTCGGAGCCGGGCTTCAGACCCGTCACGGCGGCGACGTCGACCGGCGACGGGAGGTAATCGATCACCGCGTCGAGCAGCGGCTGCACGCCCTTGTTCTTGAACGCCGAGCCGCACAGCACCGGCACGAACTTATAGCCGATCGTCCCCTTGCGGATGCAGGCGATCAGGGTCTTCTCGTCCGGCTCCTTGCCCTCGAGATAGGCCTCGAGAGCCGCGTCATCGACCTCGACCACCGTCTCCAGCAGCTTGTGGCGCCATTCCGCCGCCACTTCCTTCATGTCGGCCGGGATCTCGTCGTAATAGAACTCCGCGCCGAGGCTCTCGTCCTTCCAGATGATGGCCCGGTTGCGCACCAGGTCGACCACGCCCTTGAAATCGGCTTCCAGGCCGATCGGCAGCGTGCAAACGGCCGGCACCGCGCCCAGCCGGTCGATGATCATCTCGACGCAGCGGAAGAAGTTGGCGCCCATCCGGTCCATCTTGTTGGCGAAGCAGATGCGCGGCACGCCGTACTTGTCGGCCTGGCGCCACACCGTCTCCGACTGCGGCTCGACGCCGGCGACGCCATCGAACAGGCAGACCGCGCCGTCGAGCACGCGAAGCGAGCGCTCCACCTCGATGGTGAAGTCGACATGGCCCGGCGTGTCGATGATGTTGATCCGGTGGTCGTTCCAGAAGCAGGTCGTCGCCGCGGACGTGATGGTGATGCCGCGCTCCTGCTCCTGCTCCATCCAGTCCATCGTCGCGGCGCCGTCATGCACCTCGCCGATCTTGTGGGAACGGCCGGTGTAGTACAGGACGCGCTCGGTCGTGGTGGTCTTACCGGCATCGATATGGGCCATGATGCCGATATTGCGATAGCGATCGAGGGGCGTGGTGCGGGGCATGGCTAGGCTTCCGTCGCTTTAGGTCTTCACCAGCGATAATGCGAGAAGGCGCGGTTCGCCTCCGCCATCCGGTGAGTGTCCTCCCGCTTCTTCACCGCGTTGCCGCGGTTATTGGCGGCGTCCATCAACTCGCCGGACAGCCGCTCGACCATGGTGTTCTCGGAACGCGCGCGCGCCGCGGTGATGATCCAGCGGATCGCCAGCGCCTGGCCGCGGTCCGGGCGCACCTCGACCGGAACCTGATAGGTGGCGCCGCCGACGCGGCGCGACCGGACCTCGAGCTGCGGGCGCACATGGTCCAGCGCGTCGTGGAACACGCGCACCGGATCCTGGCTCACCTTGCCTTTGATACGGTCGAAGGCGCCGTAGACGATCGTCTCGGCGGCCGACTTCTTGCCGGCATACATCAGCACGTTCATGAAGCGGGAGACGATGGCATCGCCGAACTTGGCGTCCGGCAGAACCTCGCGGCGCTCGGCGGCATGACGACGGGACATGGCTCGACCTCCGCTCGCTTATTTCGGCCGCTTGGCGCCGTATTTCGAACGGCGCTGCTTCCTGTCCTTGACGCCCTGGGTGTCCAGGACGCCGCGAATGATGTGGTAGCGCACGCCCGGCAGATCCTTCACGCGGCCGCCGCGGATCATGACCACCGAGTGTTCCTGCAGGTTGTGGCCTTCGCCCGGGATGTAGCTGGTCACTTCGAAGCCGTTGGTGAGCCGAACGCGCGCGACCTTGCGCAGCGCCGAGTTCGGCTTCTTCGGCGTCACCGTATAGACGCGCGTGCATACGCCGCGCTTCTGCGGGCAGGCCTCCATGGCCGGCGCCTTGTTGCGGTAAGCCGGCTGCTTGCGCGGCTTGCTGATCAGCTGATTGATCGTCGGCATTCCGTCCTTACCCGTCGCTCCGTGCCCAACGGCCACCAAATTCACCGTCGCGAGCAACGCTCGAACGCGAGCCAGCGACTTCGCTGCTCGCGATCGAGCCTTTTCGCCTGCTCGCGGCCTAACCAGATCTATCTCAAGAGGCCGTAGGACCCGCTATTAGGCGGCCCCGGCCGTTTTCCGTCGGACTGCCGCGTCTAGGCGAAACCTACAGCCGTGCGCCCGAAAGAGGCGCGGAACCTACGGTCCGATTCCGGAACCGTCAAGAGACATTTAAGCTTCCGCCCCGGCGAGAGGATTTTCCCGCCAGGGCGTTGTTTTTACTCCTCAATCCGCCGCCGAGGCCTGGCCGAGCTCGGCCGCCATCAGCTCGCTCTCCAGGCTGTCGGCGAACTGCCGGTCGCGCTGGGCGGCGATCTCCTTCAGGCGATTCATCATGGCGCCCGTGCCCGCCGGGATCAGGCGGCCGACGATGACGTTCTCCTTCAGGCCGATCAGGTTGTCGACCTTGCCGTTGACCGAGGCATCGGTCAGCACGCGGGTCGTCTCCTGGAACGATGCGGCCGAGATGAACGAGCGGGTCTGCAGGCTCGCTTTGGTGATGCCCTGCAGGACCGGGATCGCCGTGGCGGGCTTGAGGCCCTGGGCGATCGCCTTCTCGTTGACCTCGTCGAACTCCGTCCGATCGACCTGCTCGCCGTTCAGCAGCGTCGTGTCGCCGGACGTGACGATCTCGACCTTCTGCAGCATCTGGCGGCAAATCACCTCGATGTGCTTGTCGTTGATCTTCACGCCCTGCAGCCGATAGACGTCCTGGATCTCCTCGACCAGATAGGCGGCCAGGGCCTCGACACCCATGATCTGCAGGATGTCGTGCGGCGCGGGATTGCCGTCGACCAGGGAATCGCCCCGCTCGACATGGTCGCCTTCCTGCACGATCAGGTGCTTGCCCTTGGGGATCAGGTACTCGGCGGGATCGCGGCTCTCATCGTCCGGACGGATCACCACCCGGCGCTTGGCCTTGTAATCCTTGCCGAACTCGATCCGGCCGGGCAGCTCGGCCAGGATGGCGTGGTCCTTCGGCCGGCGCGCCTCGAACAGCTCGGCGACGCGCGGCAGGCCGCCGGTGATGTCGCGGGTGCGGGCGCTCTCGATCGGGATACGCGCCAGCACGTCGCCGGCATGCACCTCGACCCCGTCCTCGATCGACAGGATCGAGTCGGGGCTGAGCAGGTAGCGGGCATCGGCGCCGTTGGCCAAGGTCAGCACCTTGCCCTTGGCGTCGCGCAGCTCCACCGCCGGCCGCAGGTCGCCGCCGCGCGGCTGCTGCTTCCAGTCGACCACCACCTTGGACGAAATGCCGGTCGCCTCGTCGAGCGTCTCGCGCACCGAAGTGCCCTCGACCAGGTCCTTGTAGGCAGCCACGCCGGAGCGCTCGGTGATGATCGGGCGGGTATAGGGATCCCATTCCGCGATCTTCTGGCCCTTGCGCACGGGCTTGCCGTCCTCGACCAGGATGCGGCCGCCATAGGGGATCTTGTGGCGGGCGCGCTCGCGGCCGCTCTCGTCGATCAGGACGAGCTCGGTATTGCGGCCCATCACCACCTGGCGCTGGGTGCTGTCGATGACGACGTTGCGGTTCTCGATCTTGATCATGCCGTCGTAGACCGCCTCCAGGCTCGACTGCTCGGCCACCTGCTGGGCCGCGCCGCCGATATGGAAGGTGCGCATGGTCAGCTGGGTGCCCGGCTCGCCGATCGACTGTGCGGCGATGACGCCGACCGCCTCGCCGACATTGACCGAGGTGCCGCGGGCAAGGTCGCGCCCGTAGCACTTGCCGCAGATGCCGTCCTTGGTCTCGCAGGTCAGCACCGAGCGGATCATCACCTGCTCGACGCCGGCCCGCTCGATGCGGTCGACCGCGGCCTCGTCGATCTCGTCGCCCGACTGGGTCAGCACCTCGCCCGAGAGCGGATCGATGATGTCGACCGCGGCCGAGCGGCCGAGGATGCGCTCGCCGAGCGAGACCACCGTCTCGGCGCCTTCGCGGACCGCCTCGACGGTCAGGCCCGACTTCGAGCCGCAATCCTCCTCGACCACGATGCAGTCCTGCGCCACGTCGACCAGGCGCCGGGTCAGGTAGCCCGAATTCGCCGTCTTGAGCGCCGTGTCGGCCAGGCCCTTGCGGGCGCCGTGGGTCGAGTTGAAGTACTCGAGAACCGTCAGCCCCTCCTTGAAGTTGGAGATGATCGGCGTCTCGATGATCTCGCCCGACGGCTTGGTCATCAGGCCGCGCATGCCGGCCAGCTGCTTCATCTGCGCCGCCGAGCCGCGGGCGCCGGAATGCGCCATCATGTAGATCGAGTTGATCGGCCGCACTTTGCCGCTCGCGGAATCGACGTCGACCGCCGAGATCGCCTTCATCATCTCGGCCGCGACGCGATCGGTGCACTGCCCCCAGGCGTCGACCACCTTGTTGTACTTCTCGCCCTGGGTGATCAGGCCGTCGAGATACTGCTGCTCGAACTCGGTGACCTGCTTCCTGACCTCCTCGACGATGTCGACCTTGGTGCCGGGCACCACCATGTCGTCCTTGCCGAACGAGATGCCGGCCTTGAAGGCGTGGTGGAAGCCGAGCGCCATGACGCGGTCGGCGAAGATCACCGTCTCCTTCTGGCCGCAATGGCGGTACACCACGTCGATGACGGTGGAGATCTCCTTCTTGGTGAGGGTCTGGTTGATCAGGCCGAACGGCACCTTGGGATGCCGCGGAAGGATCTCCGAGAGCAGCATGCGCCCTGCGGTCGCCACCACACGGCGGCGCACCGGATTGGCCTCCTCGTCCACCGTGTCGTAGCGCGCCTTGATGCGCTGATGCAGCGTGATCGCCTTGGCTTCCAGGGCCTGCTGGATTTCCGACATGGTGCCGAAGGCCGGCACGCGGGTCACGATGACGCCGCTCGACAGCATCTTCTCCGCTTCGGCGCGGTCCTTGGTCTTGGTCAGCTCACGCTTGCTCTTGCGGTCGAACACCACCACGTCGTCGTTCGCCCAGGCGGCGAGCAGGGTCGGCGCGTCCTTGATGTTGACCTTGGCGCCGGTCGGCTCGTTCGATTCGAGCGTGACGTAGTAGAGGCCGAGCACGATGTCCTGGCTCGGCACGATGATCGGCTTGCCGTTGGCGGGCGAGAGGATGTTGTTGGTCGACATCATCAGCACGCGCGCCTCGAGCTGGGCCTCGAGCGAGAGCGGCACGTGCACCGCCATCTGGTCGCCGTCGAAATCGGCGTTGAAGGCGGCGCAGACCAGCGGGTGCAGCTGGATCGCCTTGCCCTCGATCAGCACCGGCTCGAAGGCCTGGATGCCGAGGCGGTGAAGCGTCGGCGCGCGGTTGAGCAGAACCGGATGCTCGCGGATCACCTCGGCGAGGATGTCCCACACCTCCGGCCGCTCCTTCTCCACCATCTTCTTCGCCATCTTGATGGTGGCGGCCATGCCCTTCAGCTCGAGCTTGGAATAGATGAACGGCTTGAACAGCTCGAGCGCCATCTTCTTCGGCAGGCCGCACTGGTGCAGCTTGAGCTCCGGGCCCACCACGATGACCGAGCGGCCCGAATAGTCGACGCGCTTGCCGAGCAGGTTCTGCCGGAACCGGCCCTGCTTGCCCTTCAGCATGTCGGCGAGCGACTTCAGCGGCCGCTTGTTGGCGCCGGTGATGACGCGGCCGCGCCGGCCGTTGTCGAACAGGGCGTCGACCGCCTCCTGCAGCATGCGCTTCTCGTTGCGCACGATGATGTCGGGCGCGCGCAGCTCGATCAGCCGCTTCAACCGGTTATTGCGGTTGATGACGCGGCGATAAAGATCGTTCAGGTCCGAAGTGGCGAACCGGCCGCCGTCGAGCGGAACGAGCGGGCGGAGCTCCGGCGGAATCACCGGCACCACGGTCAGCACCATCCATTCCGGGCGGTTGCCGGATTCGAGGAAGGCCTCGATCAGCTTCAGGCGCTTGACCAGCTTCTTCGGCTTCAGCTCCGAAGTCGTCTCGGCGAGCTCCTGGCGAATGCGGTCGCGCTCGCCCTCGAGATCGATCTGGTTGAGCAGGTCGCGGATCGCCTCGGCGCCGATCTTGGCGGTGAAGGCATCCTCGCCGTACTCGTCCTGCGCCTCGTAATACTCGTCCTCCGACAGCGTCTGGCGCGGCTTGAGCGGGGTCAGGCCCGGCTCGATCACGCAGTAGCTCTCGAAATAGAGGATCCGCTCCAGCTCCTTCAAAGTCATGTCGAGCATCAGGCCGATGCGGCTCGGCAGCGACTTCAGGAACCAGATATGCGCGACCGGCGAGGCGAGCTCGATATGGCCCATGCGCTCGCGCCGCACCTTCGAGAGCGTGACCTCGACGCCGCACTTCTCGCAGGTGATGCCGCGGAACTTCATCCGCTTGTACTTGCCGCACAGGCACTCGTAGTCCTTGATCGGCCCGAAGATGCGGGCGCAGAACAGGCCGTCGCGCTCCGGCTTGAAGGTGCGGTAGTTGATGGTCTCCGGCTTCTTGATCTCGCCATACGACCACGACTTGATCTTCTCCGGGCTCGCGATCGAGATCCGGATCTGATCGAACGCCTGCGGGCCCTGGGGCTGCCCGAAGATCTGCATCAATTCGTTCATCGGCTTACCTCTCTCCGCCGAACGGCCGCACCTTCAAACGGGTGCGGCAGCCGGCCCGGCGCACAATGCCGGGCCTGTTGATTCCTGCCGGACGTCGGTCGCTGCCCAAGCGTCAGTAGCTCCGCTGGGTCAGTTCGACGTTCAGGCTGAGCGAGCGCATCTCTTTCACCAGCACGTTGAAGCTTTCGGGGATGCCCGCCTCGAAGGTGTCGTCGCCGCGGACAATCGCCTCGTAGACCTTGGTGCGGCCGGCCACGTCGTCCGACTTCACCGTCAGCATCTCCTGCAGCGTGTAGGCGGCGCCGTAGGCCTGGAGCGCCCAGACCTCCATCTCGCCGAAGCGCTGGCCGCCGAACTGCGCCTTGCCGCCGAGCGGCTGCTGGGTGACCAGGCTGTAGGGCCCGATCGAGCGCGCGTGGATCTTGTCGTCCACCAGATGGTGCAGCTTCAGCATGTAGATGTAGCCGACCGTGACCTTGCGGTCGAACGGCTCGCCGGTGCGGCCATCGACCAGGACGACCTGGCCAGTGCGGTCGAGGCCCGCCTTCTCCAGCAGCGCCACGATGTCGGGCTCCATCGCGCCGTCGAAGACCGGCGTCGCGATCGGCACGCCCGGCGCCAGGTTCTGCGCCAGCTCGATGACCTCCTGGTCGGAGAGCGGCGCGACGCGCTCGTCGTATTCCGCCTTGCTGTAGATGTCCTTCAGCAGGCGGCGCGTCTCGTCGGTCTTCATGCTGCGCCGGTACTTGACCAGCGCGTCGTCGACCAGCCGGCCGAGGCCGCGGCTCGCCCAGCCGAGATGGGTCTCCAGGATCTGCCCGACATTCATGCGGGACGGCACGCCGAGCGGGTTCAGCACGATGTCGACGGGCGTGCCGTCTTCCAGGTGCGGAATGTCCTCCTCCGGCACGATGCGCGAGATGACGCCCTTGTTGCCGTGGCGGCCGGCCATCTTGTCGCCGGGCTGCAGCTTGCGCTTCACCGCGACGAAGACCTTGACCATCTTCATCACGCCGGGCGGCAGCTCGTCGCCGCGCTGCAGCTTCTCGACCTTGTTTTCGAACCGGGCCTGCAGGCGCGCCAGCGCCTCGTCGTGCTGCTTCTTCAGCTGCTCGATATCGGCGACCACCTTCTCGTTCTTGAGGTTCAGCTGCCACCACTGGCTGCGCGGCAGGTCGTCGAGAACGGCCTCGGTGATCTTGCCGCCCTGCTTGAAGGCGCGCGGGCCGCTCTCGGCGATCTTGCCGAGCAGGAGCTCGCGCAAGCGGTCGTAGATCGCCCGCTCGACGATCTCCTTCTCGTCGTTCTTGTCCTTGGCGAGGCGCTCGATCTCGGCCCGCTCGATGGCGAGCGCGCGCTCGTCCTTCTCCACGCCGTGCCGGTTGAACACGCGCACCTCGACCACGGTGCCGGAGACGCCCGGCGGCACGCGGAGCGAGGTATCGCGCACGTCGGAGGCCTTCTCGCCGAAGATGGCGCGGAGCAGCTTCTCCTCCGGCGTCATCGGGCTCTCGCCCTTCGGCGTGATCTTGCCGACCAGGATGTCGCCCGGCTTCACCTCGGCACCGATATAGACGATGCCGGCCTCGTCCATGTTCTTGAGGCCTTCCTCGCCCACGTTCGGGATGTCGCGGGTGATTTCCTCAGGGCCCAGCTTGGTATCGCGGGCCATCACCTCGAACTCCTCGATATGGATCGAGGTGAAGACGTCGTCCTTGGCGATCCGCTCGGAGATCAGGATCGAGTCTTCGAAGTTGTAGCCGTTCCACGGCATGAAGGCGACGAGGACGTTGCGGCCCAGCGCCAGCTCGCCGAGCTGGGTCGAGGGGCCGTCGGCCAGGATGTCGCCCGCCTGCACGCGGTCGCCCACGCGCACCAGCGGCCGCTGGGTGATGCAGGTGTTCTGGTTGGAGCGCTGGAACTTCAAGAGGTTGTAGATGTCGACGTTCGATTGCGACAGGTCCTGATCTTCCGCTGCGCGGATGACGATGCGGGTCGCGTCGATCTGGTCGACCACGCCGGAGCGCTTCGCCACGATCGTCACGCCGCTGTCGCGCGCCACCACCTCTTCCATGCCGGTGCCGACCAGCGGCGCCTCGGCGCGGATCAGCGGCACCGCCTGGCGCTGCATGTTCGATCCCATCAGCGCGCGGTTGGCGTCGTCGTTCTCCAGGAACGGGATCAGCGCCGCGGCGACCGAGACGAGCTGCTTCGGCGACACGTCGATGAACTCGATCATGTCGGGCCGCGCCAGCACGAAGTCGCCGCCCTTGCGGCAGCTCACCAGCTCGGCGGTGAACCGGCCCTTGCTGTCGAGCTCGGCATTGGCCTGGGCGATGGTGTAGCGCGTCTCCTCCATGGCGGAGAGATGCACCACCTCCTCGGTCACCCGTCCATCCTTGATCCGACGGTAGGGGCTCTCGATGAAGCCGTACTGGTTCACCCGGGCATAGGTGGCGAGCGAGTTGATCAGGCCGATATTCGGGCCTTCCGGCGTCTCGATCGGGCAGATCCGGCCGTAATGCGTCGGGTGCACGTCGCGCACCTCGAAGCCGGCGCGCTCGCGCGTCAGGCCGCCTGGGCCAAGCGCCGAGAGACGGCGCTTGTGGGTGATCTCCGACAGCGGGTTGGTCTGGTCCATGAACTGCGAGAGCTGCGACGATCCGAAGAACTCGCGCACAGCTGCCGCCGCCGGCTTCGCGTTGATCAGGTCGTGCGGCATCACCGTGTCGATATCGACCGAGCTCATGCGCTCCTTGATCGCGCGCTCCATGCGAAGCAGCCCGATGCGGTACTGGTTCTCCATCAGCTCGCCGACCGAGCGGACGCGGCGGTTGCCGAGATGATCGATGTCGTCGATCTCGCCGCGGCCGTCCTTCAGCTCGCACAGCGTCTTGATGACGGCGAGGATGTCGCTCTTACCGAGCACGCGCGGCGTATCGGCGAACGGGAACCCGAGACGCGAGTTGAGCTTGACGCGGCCGACCGCGGAGAGGTCATAGCGCTCGGAATCGAAGAACAGGCCCTGGAACAGCGCCTCCGCGGTTTCCTGCGTCGGCGGCTCGCCCGGGCGCATGACGCGGTACACCTCGACCAGCGCCTGCTCCTTGGTCGAGTTCTTGTCGGCGGCCATGGTGTTGCGCACATAGGAGCCGACATTGAACTGGTCGACATCCAGGGTCGGCAGCTCGGTGACGCCGGCCGCCTCCAGCACGCCGATCGACTTCTCGCTCAGCTCTTCGCCGGCCTCGACGTAGACCAGGCCGGTCTTCTCGTCGATCAGGTCGAGCGCGGCGTAGCGCCCCACCATGTCGATCGGGGAGACGTAGAGCTCCTTCAGACCCTCTTCCTGCAGCTTCTTGGCCAGCCTGGCCGTCACCTTGGTGCCGGCCTCGGCCACCACCTTGCCGGAGGTCGCGTTGATCAGATCCGCGTTCAGGCGCACGCCGCGCAGACGGTCCGGGTTGTAGGCCGTGCGCCAGCCGCCCTTCTTGTCGCGGCGGAACTGCACCTTCTTGTAGAAGTAGTCGAGGATCTCCTCCGACGTCATGCCGAGCGCATAGAGCAGGGTCGTCACCGGCAGCTTGCGGCGCCGGTCGATGCGCACATGCACGAGGTCCTTGGCGTCGAATTCGAAGTCGAGCCAGGAACCGCGATAGGGGATCACGCGGGCCGCGAACAGGTACTTGCCCGAGGAATGCGTCTTGCCCTTGTCGTGGTCGAAGAACACGCCGGGGCTGCGATGCATCTGCGAGACGATGACGCGCTCGGTGCCGTTGATGATGAACGTGCCCTTGTCCGTCATGAGCGGCATGTCGCCCATGTAGACATCCTGCTCCTTGATGTCGCGGACCGACTTCGCGCCGGTATCCGGATCGGTTTCGAACACGATCAGGCGCAAGGTCACCTTGAGCGGCGCAGCGAAGGTCATGCCGCGCTGTTGGCACTCGTCGACGTCGTATTTCGGCTCCTCGAACTCGAAGCGCACGAATTCCAGGCTCGCCGTCTCCGAAAAGTCCTTGATCGGGAAGACCGAGCGGAACACGCCCTGCAGCCCCGCCTCGCCCCGCTCCTCGGGCCTCTGGAAGCGCTGCAGGAAGCCCTCGTAGGAGCTTTTCTGCACCTCGATCAGGTTCGGCATCAGGGCGACGGACGGAATCTTCCCGAAGCTCTTGCGAACCCGCTTGCGACCAGTGAACGACAGCGCCATGGCAGTCCCTCAGTTCTCACATACCCCTGCCGGCGGGGCCATTCCCGCCAGCGCAAACGAGGCCGGCACCCGGTAACCCGGGTGTCCACGGCCTCCCTCGAATTCGGCCCTTCCACCGAGAACCGATCTCTGTGGCGGAAGGGTGCGGCACGCGCCCCGAAGGGCGCATGCCGTTGCCTCCGATCCCCGCCGCGCCAAGGCGGCGGCGATCGCTATCACTTCACCTCGACCTTTGCGCCCGCGTCTTCGAGCTGCTTCTTGAGCTTCGCGGCCTCGTCCTTGTTCACGCCGTCCTTCACCGGCTTCGGCGCGCCCTCGACGAGATCCTTCGCCTCCTTGAGGCCCAGGCCGGTGATGGCGCGGACTTCCTTGATGACGTTGATCTTCTTGTCGCCGGCGTCGGTGAGGACAACGGTGAACTCGTCCTTCTCCGGTGCCGCCGCGGCGGCCGCGCCGCCGCCGGCGCCCGGCATCGCCACCGCGACCGGCGCCGCGGCGGAAACGCCCCACTTCTCTTCCAGGATCTTCGAAAGCTCCGCCGCCTCGAGCACGGTCAGCGTCGACAGCTCGTCGGCAATCTTCTGCAGGTCAGCCATTTCAGTACGCTCCTAAGGGTTCTTGTCTCTGGGACAGGTCTGTGTTGCTTTGGGCCCGGATCACGTCAGGCCGCATCTCGCTTCGCATAGGCTCCGAACACGCGCGCCAGCTGGCCGGCAGGCGCCTGCAGAACACCGGCGATCTTGGTCGCCGGGGCCTGCAGCAGACCCACCAACTTGCCGCGCAGCTCGTCGAGCGAAGGCAAGGTCGCAAGCGCCTTGACCGCGTTCGCATCGAGCACCGTGTTGCCGAGCGCGCCACCGACGACAACGAGCTTCTCGTTCTTGTCGGAATATTCGACCGCGACCTTCGCGGCGGCGACCGGATCGTCCGAATAGGCGATCGCGGTCGGCCCCTTGAACAGGCCGTCAATCGACTTGTAGCGCGTCCCGTCGAGAGCCCGCCGGGTGATCCGGTTCTTGGTCACCTTGAAGCCGGCACCCGCGGCGCGCATCCGGCGGCGAAGATCGGTGATCTCCTCCACCGTCAGCCCGCTGTAGCGGGTTACGACAATGAGATTGGTCTTCGCGAAGACCGCGCCCATGGTCGTGACCAGCTCGGCTTTCTCCGTGCGGTTCACGTCGTTACTCCAATTAGGCGCCTGGCCTTGCGGCCGGACGCCCGGTTGCATCAGGCAGTGCCCCTTGCGGGAGCTCTGCCGGTTCACCCTGTCCCAGGGCCGAACCACGGCGCCCGCCGCCCGATGGGCAACGGATGCCGGAATTCCTTTCCCCGTCTGCGCGGGAGAGTTTTAAGCCGACTGGCGCCGGCTCCCGCGGTCTCGGACAGGCCGACGGCTCCGAGAAGCCGCCTTCCCACCGCCCCGGACGGGGCGGTGGAAACCCGTTAGCCTCAATGTGCCAGGACGCTCGGCACCTCCACCTTGACGCCGGGCCCCATGGTCGAGGAGACCGACACCTTCTTCAGATAGGTGCCCTTGGCGCCGGTCGGCTTGGCCTTCATCACGGCGTCGATCAGGGCGCGCACGTTCTGCTCGAGCTGCGCCTCGGAGAACGACGCCTTGCCGACGCCGGCATGGATCAGCCCCGCCTTCTCGACCCGGAACTCGACCTGGCCGCCCTTGGCCGCCTTGACCGCCGCGGAAACATCCATGGTCACGGTGCCGAGCTTGGGGTTCGGCATCAGGCCGCGCGGGCCCAGCACCTTACCAAGCCGGCCGACCACGCCCATCATGTCGGGCGTCGCGATGCAGCGGTCGAACTCGATCTTGCCCTCGTTCACCTGGGCGAACAGATCGTCGGCGCCCACGATATCCGCGCCGGCCGCCTTGGCCTCGTCGGCCTTCGGGCCCTTGGCGAAGACCGCGACGCGCAAGGTCTTGCCGGTGCCGTTCGGCAGCAGCACGGTGCCGCGCACCATCTGGTCGGCATGGCGCGGGTCGACGCCGAGATTGAGCGCGACCTCGATCGTCTCGTCGAACTTCGCCTTGGCGTTCGACTTCACGATCTTCACCGCCTCGGTCAGCGGGTAGTCCTTCTCGCGATCGACGGCCTTGAGCGCCGTCGTCATGCGCTTTCCGTTGGCCATCGTCAGTCCCTCACCTCGAGGCCCATGGAACGGGCCGATCCACGGATCATCGCCACCGCCGAGTCCACGTCGGCGCAGTTCAGGTCCTTCATCTTCGCTTCCGCGATCTGGCGCAGCTGCGCCACCGTCACCGAGGCGATGTTGGGATCGCGCCCGGTCGCCTTGGCGCCCTTCTCGATCTTCGCCGCCTTCTTCAGGAAGTAGCTGACCGGCGGCGTCTTGGTGACGAAGGTGAAGGAGCGGTCCGAGAACACGGTGATGATCACCGGGATCGGCATCCCCACTTCCATCTGCTGGGTCTGCGCGTTGAACTGCTTGCAGAACTCCATGATGTTGACGCCGCGCTGGCCGAGCGCGGGACCGATCGGCGGCGACGGGTTAGCCTTGCCCGCCGGCACCTGCAGCTTGATGTAGCCGGAAATCTTCTTTGCCATGATCTATCCCTCGATGGCTCCTTTCGCCAAAGCCGCCGCCGGGCACCAGCGCCCGGCGATGGGATCGCGCGGTCCGGCCATGGCAGGCCTCCCACGCCTTCCCCGCTCTCCTTCAGGGAGAGCGAAGGTCTCTCACCTCAAAGCTTCTCCACCTGCCCATATTCCAGCTCGACCGGCGTCGGCCGGCCGAAGATGGTGACCGCGACCTTGAGGCGCGCCCGCTCCTCGTCGATCTCCTCCACCGTGCCGTTGAAGGACGCGAAAGGACCGTCGGCGACGCGGACCTGCTCGCCGACCTCGAAGACGATCGAGGGCTTCGGCCGCTCGATCCCCTCCTGCACCGCCTTGTGCACGCGCTCGACCTCGGCATCCGGGATCGGCTGCGGCTTCTTGCCGGTGCCCAGGAACCCGGTCACCTTCGGCGTGTTCTTGATCAGATGGTACGTCTCGTCCGTCATTTCCATACGGACCAGCACATAGCCGGGGAAGAACTTGCGCTCCGCGTTGACCTTCTGGCCGCGGCGGACCTCCACCACCTCCTCCATCGGCACCAGGATCTCGTCGAACATGTCCGACATGCCCTGCTGCGCGGCGAGCTCGCGGATCGACTGCGCGACCTTCTTCTCGAAGCCGGAATAGACGTGGACGATGTACCAGCGGAACGCCATGGCTTCAGGCCCCCAGGCCGAGAACGGTGCGCACGCCGAGGCTCAGGATCTGATCGACGACGAAGAAGAAGATCGAGGCCAGGAACACCATCAGGAACACCATCGCGGTGGTGATCATGGTTTCCTTGCGGCTCGGCCAGGTGACCTTGTTGGCCTCCTGGCGCACCTCCTTCACGAACTGAACGGCTTTCATATCGGCCATCGATTCAAGCTCCACCGCGGTGGCAGGAGTGGAGGGACTCGAACCCCCAACCCCCGGTTTTGGAGACCGGTGCTCTAGCCAATTGAGCTACACTCCTAGACCGCGCGGCCACGTCGTCGGCCGTTACTGGATGATGGAGGAGACGACGCCGGCGCCGACGGTGCGGCCGCCCTCGCGGATGGCGAAGCGAAGACCTTCGTCCATCGCGATCGGCGCGATCAGCGTCACTTCCATCGTCA
>QOZS01000080.1 GCA_003576705.1 Desertibaculum subflavum | reverse complement strand
GACGCCGCCACCATTGCCCGGCTGGTCGCGCGGCGGCCGGCCCCGCCGGCCGACCTGCCGGCGCCGAAGCCGATCTACCTGCGCGCGCCGGACGCCCGGCCCGCCGCCTGAACCCGCGGCGGAACCGGTTGCCGGCCCGGCGGCATCTACCTATGTTCGGCCGCGACCCCGAAAGCGAGTATGTCGTATGTCCAAGCCCGAATTGTCGCGGCCGCCGGCCGTCATCGACCCCCATGCCGCGCTGATCTACGTGATGGTGATCGTCTCCGCGGTCGACCGCGAGATGAGCGATCCGGAGTTCAAGGCGATCGGCAATGTGGTGAAGACCCTGCCGATCTTCCGCGACTTCGACCAGGACCGGCTGGTGCCGATCGCGCAGGACTGCACCGCTCTGCTGCAGCCGCGCGACGGGCTGCAGGCGGTGCTGGGCCTGGTGCGGGGCGCGCTGCCGATGCGGCTGCGCGAGACCGCGTATCTGCTCGGCTGCGAGGTGGCGGTGGCCGACCGCAAGGGCATGCTGGAGGAAGCCAAGCTGCTGGCCGAGATCCGCCGGGCGCTGGAGCTCGACCCGCTGGTCGCGGTCGCCATGGAGCGCGCCACGCTCGCCCGGGCGCAGATGGCCTGAGCTACTTCCGAAGCGGCGCGGCGACACGGCCCGCCTCCTCGCGGGCGAGCCGGTCGACCCGCTCGTTGGCTTCGTCGCCGGCATGGCCGCGCACCCATTCCCAGCGGATCTGGTGCGGCGCCGCGGCGGCATCGAGGGCGAGCCAGAGATCCTGGTTCAGGACCGGCTTCTTCTCGGCGGTCTTCCAGCCGCGTTGCTTCCAGCCATGCACCCATTTCGTGATGCCATCGACGACGTAGCGGCTGTCGGTGCGGAGCGTCACTTTGGAAGGCCGCTTCAGCGCCGAGAGCGCCTGGATCGCGGCGGTCAGCTCCATCCGGTTGTTGGTGGTGTGCGGCTCGGCGCCCGACAGCACCTTCTCACGCGCGCCGCTCTGCAGCACCGCGGCCCAGCCGCCCGGCCCCGGATTGCCGAGGCACGAGCCGTCGGCATTGATCAGCACGCTGGAAACACCCGCAACCTTGTCCACCCGTCCGCACCATCCACCCGAATCGAAGGTGCGGATGATAGCGGCGTCAGAGGGCGATGAAGGAGCGGAAGGCGGCGATGGTGAGGATGGCGAAGAGGGCGATGCCGAGCTGCACCACTTCGAAGCTGACGAAGGGCCAGCGCGCGCGGCCCTGGGCCAGCACCGCCGAGAGCGCGATCAGCAGCGCGCCCAGCACCACGGCGGCGCCGTCGAGGAAGCCGTAGCCCAGGATGCAGAACACGAAGCCGAGCGATTCGCTGAGCGCCGCCATGCGCAGCAGCGCGTTGCGCTGGCGCGGGCCCGCCGGGTTGGTCAGCATCACCACGCCCTGCAGGGCGACCGCGCCGCCATGCGCGAGCAGGCTGATCACGATCACCGCCGTCACCGCCTGCGCCATTAACCAAGTCACGGCCTGTCCCCCACGCCCTTCGACCCCGGGGGACAGCGAAGCAAGCCCCGTTCCAGTCAGCTAAGCCGTTGAGATTCAAGGCCTCTGACTCCGCCCGTAAACAAAGTGTAAAGCTCCCTGACTCGAATCATCCCGCCGCGGCACGGAGGGCGGCGCCCATCGCCTTCAGGCCTTCCTGCTGCATGGTCCACATGCGGCCGCCGACGGCGCCGCCATCGACCACGAGGTCGTGGCCGTTGATGAAGCTGGATTCGTCGGAGGCGAGGAACACGGCGGCATGGGCGATGTCTTCCGGCCGGCCGGCGCGCGGGATCGGCTGCACGGTGGCCAGCGCCTTCTCCACCGTCTCCGCCGTGCGGTCGGCCGCCTTGGGGTCGATGCCGAAGGCCTTGCCGAAGATGCCGGTGACGATGCCGCCGGGCGAGATCGAGTTGACCCGCACATTGTGCTCGCCGAGCTCCATGGCGACGCAGGTGGTGATATGGACCACCGCCGCCTTGGCCATGGAATAGATCATCGACGACGAGAGCCCGGCGCGGCTGGCGGCGACCGAGCCGTTGTTGATGATGCTGCCGGCGCGCTGGCGCTTCATCACCGGGGCCACGTGCTTCATGCCGAGCACGACGCTGCGGCAGAGGCCGGCGAAGCAGCGCTCGTAATGCGCCATGTCGATGCCCTCGATGCCGCCCTGCGGGCCCGGCACGCCGGCATTATTGAACAGGCAGTCGATCCGGCCATGCGCCTTGACCGTGTCGGCGATCAGGCGGGTCCAGTCCGCCTCCTCCGTCACGTCGATCCGGGCGAAGCTGACCTTGGGGCCGAGCCGGGCGGCCAGGGCCTGGCCCTCCGCCTCGCGCCGGGCGGCGACGATGACGGTCGCCCCCTCCTTGGCGAAGACCTCGACCGTGCCGAGGCCGATGCCCGTGGTGCCGCCGGTGATGATGCAGACCTTGCCGTCCAGACGACCCATTTCACCCTCCCCGTTTACGACGATTTGACCGGCCGACTATGGCGGCCCGGCCCATTGCAAGCTAGAATGAACGATCATTCCGCGGCCCAACCAAGCGGATAGCAGGGAGCGATCAACCGATGTCGACCGAGCTGAAGTACATCCTGCCGGTGGAGCAGACCAACTGGAAGATCGACGGCAAGAACGAGGTCGTGTTCCGCTGGGAATACGACGACGGCCGCGACGACCTGCTGAAGCTCTACGAGAAGGGCAAGCAGCAGCAGTGGAACACCAACGAGCGGATCGACTGGTCGCAGAACCTGGGCGAGGAGAACCCGATGGGGATTCCCGACCAGGCGATCGCCATCTGGGGCTCCGACATCTGGAACAAGATGACGGAGAAGGAGAAGATCGAGCTGCGCCGCAACGGCCAGGCCTGGCAGATCTCGCAGTTCCTGCACGGCGAGCAGGGTGCCTTGATCTGCACCGCCAAGATCGTCGAGCAGGTGCCGCATATGGACGCCAAGTTCTATGCCGCGACCCAGGTGATCGACGAGGCGCGGCATGTCGAGACCTATTCCCGCCTGCTGCACGAGAAGTTCGAGCGCGCGTTTCCGATCACCGGGCCGCTGAAATCGCTGCTCGACAACATCATCACCGACAGCCGGTGGGACTTCACCTATCTCGGCATGCAGGTGCTGATCGAGGGCCTCGCCCTCGCCGCGTTCCAGCGCATCCGCGACCAGGCGATGAACCCGCTCGCCGCGCAGGTCAACGCCTATGTCATGCAGGACGAGGCGCGGCACGTCGCCTTCGGCCGGCTCAGCTTGCGCGACTACTACCCGCAGCTGACCGAGGCCGAGCGCCGCGAGCGCGAGGAATTCGTCATCGAGGGCAGCTATCACATGCGCGACCGCTTCATGGCGGAAGAGGTGTGGGAATCGGTCGGGCTGAACAAGAAGGATTGCGTGGCGATCGCCCAGGCCTCGCCGGCGATGGGGCATTTCCGCACCCGGCTGTTCAGCCGCATCGTGCCGATCATCAAGGATATCGGGCTGTGGAGCCCGCGCGTGATCGACGCCTATGAGAAGATGGGCGCGCTCGACCTCGCCAATGCCAACACCGCCGAGATGCTGGCGAACGACGGCAAGGTGGCCGACGATTTCGACGCGCGGATCGCCTGGCAGCAGCAGGAAGCGGCCAAGGCGGTGAAGGCGACGATCGGCGGCGCCGCGGCGGCGGAGTAGTCGGCACGGAACCAGGCCCTTCGCGGCCGCGCACGAGAAGGGCCTGTGTTCCGGGTTCCGCGCAACAACCTGATCGAATGCGACGAGGGCTTCTCGGTCGAGGTGCTCGGCCGGACGGGCCTGCGCTATCGCGAAGGTGACCGCAGCCTGTTCATCGATTCGGAAGTGCTGACCGGCGAGCCCGCCATGGTGCTCTACAGCGGATCGATCCGGCACTGGGAGCCGCCGCATCAGGCGGGGACGATCGACGATGCAACGCGCGCGGCCATCATCGACCGCGTGCGCCGCGCCATCCGCTTCCAGGGCCACGAGATCGACGTGTTCTGATTCGTGGCGCGGCGACGTGCATCCGTTCCATCCCGATGCGAAACGGCATTGCTCCTCCCTCGGCGAAGCCGGGGGAGGCGGGGGTGGGGGTTTTTGTGTTTTGCCCATCCCTGGCGCGGCGGCGCGGAAAAACACAAAAACCCCCACCCCACCCTCCCCCACGTTGCTGCGCAACGCGAGGGAGGGCTTTCATTCCGCGGCCTCTGCGATTGCAGGTTCGGGCTGCGGCAAGTTGCGGATCTCGGCCATGACGTCGGCGATCACCGGGCCCATCGTGGGATCGGTGTCGAGCAGGTGGCGGACGAAACCGAGCACGTCGATGCGCGGCGGCACGGGCGCAGGCGCAGGCGCTGAAACCGCCTCCGCCGCAGGTTCTTCCGCGTCCTCCGCCTCTGCCGCCCGCTCTTCCGCGAAGTCGAGCGCGCGGCCGATGGCGTGCTGGGCGGTGATGGCCGTAGGCGCGAGGCCGGCGTCGCAGGCGAGATCGCGGAGCGCTTCCAGCCGGCGGACATGCGCCTCGACCGGATCGGCCGGCTCGAGGGCCAAGAGCGGCGGCGCATCCGTTCCGCGGCGCATCCGTTCCGCGATGCGGCCGGGATAGATGCAGATCTCGCTGCCGGGCATCACCCGCCCCTCGCCGTGGGTCTTGATCCGCGCCTGCGCGATCAGGTTCACGTCGGCGAGCTCGGCCAGCGCCTTGCGGGCGGCCCGCACCGTGATCCGGAGCCGGCCGGCCAGCCGGACGCTCCAGTAGAAGTCGATATCGTCGGGCCGGTCCGCCGGGTCGTCCACCGGATCGAGCAACAGCTCGATCGCGGCATGCCGGGCGGTGGGCGAGAGCGCGCGGTCGATATTGATGGCGTTCACCGCCGCCAGCTCCTCATGCGGCGGGGCGAGCTGTACCTCAGGTTCAGCGACGGCCGGCAGCTGCGCATTTGTTCCGCAGCGCGGCTTCGCCCCGATGCCGAGCGCCTGCCCCAAGGCGCGTTCGGCCGAGACGGCGGTGGCGATGCGCCGTGCCGCCACCGCCCGGTCGCGGAGCCGCGCCATCATCGCCAGATGTTCGGCCCGGCTCGGCAGCGCGGTAGCGGCACGGATGAAAGCGTGCTCGCGGGCGATGTCGGGCCGCTCTTCCGGGTCCCAGACCTCCTCATCCGCCCGGGCCGGGCGGCCGGCGCCGGTGAAGCGGAAAGTGAGGCAGCCCTCGGCCACCAGCTCGGCGATCGCCTGCCGGACCGTGCGCTCGGCCAGCGCGAGATGCCGGGCGAGGGCCGCCACCGGCGGCCGTTCCGGCAGCACGAAGGGATCGTCATCACGCAGCGCCAGCGCGACCAGGATCTGCTTCGCCGCTGGCGACAGGCTGGGGTTACGGACGGTGCGCAGGATGTGGCGCCGGCGCAGCCGGAACGACCACTCGTAGGGAGAGCGCTTGCGGGGTTCAGTCTGGGGCGTGGGTATGGCAAAATCCGAAAAAGAAAGCCGAATTATGCAATATTATTGTAGATTAGTCAAATTTTTTGAGCACTACGCCCACGGCGAACTGAAACCGGACTCCAGCGCCGATGGGTCGCTGAGCTGTTGGGCTTAGTAATCTCCCCGGCGCGGTCTTGAGCGTCAGCCTTTCGAACGCCTTCGCAGAAACTCCGGCAGATCCTCGGCTTGTTCTGACGAGTGAGGCCATTACCAAAGCAATCAGGCCTACCCCGTGAAATGTGCGCTCCTATTCAAAACCCGTAGGTCGATAAATTCAATTACTTGAGTAAGTCCTTCAAGTTGATCTTCACCTCAAGACGATTGATCAACTTTGATACCAATCCCTCGCGCGATCTGAACTTAACTGTCTGGCGAACGATTCGTCCCGCTTCGGTCATCTCCATCCCCATTTCGCCCTCGATCACGAGCCCGCGTTCTTGCAACGCATCAACGATATCGATGACCTTAGCCTCGACGATCTCGGATGGTCCATGCGGATGTCCCAATTCCCGGGCGCGGCCCACCAGATCCTGGACGTGACCCGGGTCGCGCACGCCACGATCAACAAGCGCGAGCGCCGCTTGGTCCGGCGGAGGGTAGAAGTACTGCCCGATACCAAGGCGACTTAGGACATCTCGAACGACCTCAGGGCCACTGGCACTGTTGATGATTTCGACATCCTCCGGCGAGAAGTCTGTCAGCAACAGAGGACACACCCCGAATGCGCGATCCATTGCGGCCGCGTCACCCGTCAGCAGCTTAGAAAGGTCCAGACCATTGAAAAAAAATGGAGAGGCGTTCGAGTCGACGCCATCGCGAACCATCTCCACTACGCCAAACTGATAGAGCAGCGAAATCACCTGGTTCACACGGCCGAGATTCCCACTTTCGAAAAACGGCTTCACCATGCCTAGGTTCGCATCGAGAAATTTCTGACTTCGTTCGCTTGGCTTCTGGGTGTCTTTTTCATCAGTCTTGAAAAAATTCTCGATCGACCCGAATTCGCGCAACATGGCGGCGACAACTTGGCCCACATCGGCGGTAATTGTGCGCGCGACGATTACCTTCGCAGCGATGGTAGCTTGTACATCGGCCTGCATCAGCGCGGCGTTGCGTGCGTTGAACTCCTCAGTGACGAGAACAATTCGTCGCGCCTTGTCATCGACACCGACCGCCAATACTGGGTGCTCTATGCCGGAAGCCCCGCGGACGTTCGGAACAGGCCTTGGCTCCGTGCCAACGCCCACTAAGAAGCGATCCCAGAAATTTCTCTTCGCTCCTTCCGTCGCCTCTGACATGGAGCCTCACCTCTTGATGGTTGCATTCTAGAGCGGCGCCCCAACCACCCGAGAATCGCTATAAAATTATAGTCGAAATCATCGTGTTCCCGAAGATCACGAGTAGCCGCTTCCACCGAATTTCGAACCAACGCGCTGATTTCAATTGCACATCCGCGGTTCCGCACAGCGACACTACCGGCACTGTCTATGGGCTTGGCGAGCCGCTTGTAGATTGATCTGGGCCTGAAGCCACCGCCGCTCACCGCGCCTCGCTCACTCGCTCCCCCCGCCTCCCCACCACGTGCCAGATCTCCATCTCGTCGGCGCCTTTCACCTGGATCGTGCCCTTCGGCTCGCAGATGAAGGCGTGCTGCACCAGGTCGTAGGTGTGGCGGGTGATCTGGATGGTGCCGGGCTGGCCCTGGCTTTCCATGCGGCTGGCCAGGTTCACCGCCTCGCCCCACAGGTCGTAGATGAACTTCTTGCGGCCGATCACGCCGGCCACCACCGGGCCTGAATTGATGCCGATGCGGAAGGCGAGCCGGTGGCCGCCGAAGCGGCGCGAAGCGACGGCCGCCTGCATGTCGAGCGCGACGTCGACCAGCACGATCGCGTGGTCGGCGCGGGCGCGCGGCACGCCCGAGGCCACCATGTAGCAATCGCCGATGGTCTTGATCTTCTCCAACCCGTGGCGCTCCACCAGGTCGTCGAAGCACTGGAAGATGTCGTTCAGCAGGTCGACCAGGCGGAGCGGCGTCATCGACGCGGCCATCGGCGTGAAGGCCACCGCATCGGCGAACAGGATGCTGGCGGCCTCGTGCTGCGCGGCGATGGTGCGCTGGCCGGCCTTCAGCGCCTCGGATATCTCCTTCGGCAGGATGTTGAGCAGCAGCAGCTCGGACCGCTCCTGGAAGAAGTTGCGCTGGCCGACGAAGTAGTAGAGCAGCACGAAGCCGATCACGATCATCAGCCCGACATTGAGCACGAACAGCCAGGTGACGAAGGCCTCCGGCAGGCCCGGCGCCGTCAGGTATGGCTGCAGGATGGCGCTGACGATCAGCAAGGCGACGAAGCCGACGATCCAGACGATGGTGTCGCGCAGATCCTCGATCAGCAGCGCCATGAGCGGGCAGAGCCCGGCCCAGATGATCACCACGCTGGATTCGCGGAAGCCGCCGAGGCTGAGCATCAGCAGCCAGGGCAGCAGCAGGAACATCAGGAGCTGCAGGAAGCGATAGGCCCTGAGGTTGCGCGTCCAGGCGAAGACCAGGGTGTTGATCGGCGTGAGCAGCGAGTAGAGGCCGGGGATGACGGCCGAGAGCGGCACGCCGGCGGCGAAATAGATCGCGCTCCAGAGCGCCGTGAACGGCAGCAGGCCGAGCGAGAGCAGGATGGTGAGCCGCTTCTGCAGCGCGGTCTCGCTGCTGTCGGCCGGCGCGGCGCCGATCCGGTCGGCCCAGGCGACCAGCCCGGCGAAGCGGGCGAGCAGGCCGGCCGGTTGCCGCACGGCCTGTGCGGGATCTGATGCCATGCGGAAGAGGTAGCTCCGACCGGATGATGGGCGCGACGGACCGAGACTGGCGACGGGGCGGGGCCGCCACAAGGGCCAATCGGGCAATGCCAGGCGATCCGCTCTGCCCGTTCCGCTGGCGGCGCTGGCGCGAATCATCGACACTGCGCGCGGCGCGAGGGGGCCGCCGCTTGCCGATCGTTCTGGACCTGATCCTGCCGCTGTTCGGCGTGGTGCTCGCGGGCTTCGCGGCGGCGAAGACGCGCCTGTTCGGCGAGGCGATGAACCAGGGGCTGTCGCGCTTCGTGTTCGGCTTCGCCATTCCGCTGGCGCTGTTCCGCGCGCTCGCCCGGGCCGAGCTGCCGGCCGAGGTGCCGTGGGATTTCCTGCTCAGCTATTTCGGCGGCGCGCTCTTTGTCTGCCTGGTGGCGGCGCTTGTCGCGCGCTTGCTGTTCGGCGCCAAGGGCGATGCGCAGGCGATCATCGGCATGGGCGCGTCGTATTCGAACAACGTGCTGCTCGGCGTGCCGCTGGTGCTGCTCGCCTTCGGCGACCAGGCATCCTTGCCGCTGTTCCTGATCATCGCGGCGCATGCGCTGACCTTCTTCAGCGGCATCTCGATCTGGATCGAGGCGGCGCGGGCGGGCGCGGTGCGGCTCGACCGGTTGCCGCAGATGCTGCTGAGCGCCTCGCTGCAGAACCCGGTCATGATCGGGCTGATGGCGGGGCTGGCCTGGAATCTGGTCGGCCTGCCGCTCTGGAAGCCGCTCGACGATTTCGTGCGGCTGATCGGCTCGGCGGGTGTTCCCTGCGCGCTGTTCGCGCTCGGTGCCTCGCTCGCGGGCTATGGCTTGCGCGGCAGCCTTGGGCAGACGGCGCTGATGGTGACGCTGAAGCTCATCGCCTTCCCGGCGGTGTTCTGGCTGCTCGCCGTGCCGGTCTTCGCGCTGCCGCCGCTCTATGTGCAGGTCGGCGTGCTGCTCGCGGCGCTGCCGACCGGCATCAACGCCTATGTCTTCGCGGCGCGCTACCAGGTGGCGGAAGCGCCGATGGCCGGGGCGATCTTCCTCTCCACCGCGCTGTCGTTCGTGACCCTGTCGCTGCTGCTCGGGTGGATCAGCTAGGCTTGCCGTCCTTGTGCGGCAGCAGGATCGCGTGCAGCGCGCGGTGAACCGGGGTCGGCACGTTGAGCGCGGCGCCCATCCGCACGATGGTGCCGGAGAGGCCGTCGACTTCGAGGCGGTTGCCGCGGTCGAGGTCGTGCGCCATCGAGGCCTTCATGGGGCCGGGCATGGAGGCGACGAACTTGTAGTTCCGCGCCACCGCGTCGGCGGCGAGCTGGATGCCTTTCGCCTTGGCGATGGCGGCGACTTCGGCCATCGCATCGTGCAGCAGCGCGGAGAGCTCGGGCACTTTCTGGATGCCGGCATTGTCGACGCGGGCGGCCGCGGTGACGGCGGCGAACGAGGCCAGAAAGAGAAACTTCTCCCACAGCGCGACCGTGATGTCGGTGCGGTGCAGGGCGACGAAGCCCGCCGCGTTGCCGGCGGCCTCGAACCTGGCCAGGCGCGCGTCGGGCTGGCCGTCGAGCCGGCCGAAATCGAGCTTGTGCACCTTGTTCAGATGCGCGACCTGGCCGGGCGCCGCGATGGTGGCGGAGATATAGGCGACGCCGCCGACCACGTTCGCCGGCGGCACCACGGCCGCCATGCGCTCGGCTGAGTCGACGCCGTTCTGCAGCGGGATCACCAGCGTGTCCTTGCCGACCAGGGGCCCGAGCTTGGCCGCCGCGCTCTCGGTGTCGTAGAGCTTGACGCAGAAGAGGACGATATCGGCCGGGCCGATCGAGCTCGCGTCGTCGGTGGCGTTGACCGGCTCGAGCGCGATGTCGCCACAGGGGCTCTTCACCTTCAGGCCGTGCTCGCGCATCGCCTTCAGATGCGCGCCGCGCGCCACGAAATGCACCTCGTTGCCGGCGGCGGCCAGCCGCGCGCCGAAATACCCGCCGACGCCGCCCGCGCCGATGATGGCGATCTTCATGGGTCGATTCCTCCTGCCAACAAACTCCTTCTCCTTGGGGGAGAAGGTGGCGCGAAGCGCCGGATGAGGGGTGCGCTCTCCGCCCGTGCGCCCTCTGCCGCAATCGATGCGACGCCGAAGCGGTGCCCCTCACCGCCCTGCCGGGCACCCTCTCCCCCAGGGAGAGGGTTAAGTGCACGCTCTACTTCAGGCTGGCGCAGAAGCGCTGGATGCGTTTGCAGGCTTCGGTCAGCGCTTCCGTGGACGTCGCGTAGGAGATGCGGAAATAGGGCGCGAGGCCGAAGGCTTCGCCGTGCACCACCGCGACGCCTTCGGCATCGAGCAGCGCCTCGACGAAATCCTGGTCCTTCTCGATCACGCGGCCCGTTGGCGTCTTCTTGCCGATGGTGCCGGCGCAGGAGGGATAGACATAGAAGGCGCCTTCCGGCTTCGGGCAGTCGATGCCCTTGGCCTCGTTCAGCATGCGAACGACGAGGTCGCGCCGCTGCTTGAAGGCGGCGGCGCGCTCGCGGATGAAGCCCTGCGGGCCGTTCAGCGCCTCGACCGCCGCCGCCTGGCTGATCGAGCAGGGATTGGTGGTCGATTGCGACTGGATGGTGAACATCGCCTTGATCAGCTCGGTGGGGCCGCCGGCATAGCCGATGCGCCAGCCGGTCATCGAATAGGCCTTGGAGACGCCGTTCACGGTGAGCGTGCGGTCGTACAGCTTGGGCGCCACCTGCGCCGGGGTGGTGAAGACGAAATTGTCGTAGACGAGATGCTCGTACATGTCGTCGGTCAGGATCCAGACATGCGGGTGGCGCTCCAGCACGTCGGTCAGCGCCTTCATCTCGCTCGCGTCATAGGCCGCGCCGGTGGGGTTGGACGGCGAGTTGAGGATCACCCACTTGGTCTTCGGCGTGATCGCCTGCTCGAGCTGCACCGGCTTCACCTTGAAGCCGTTCTCCGCCGTGGTCGGGATGGCGACCGGCGTGCCGCCGCAGAGCAGCACCATGTCGGGATAGCTGACCCAGTAGGGCGCCGGGATGATCACCTCGTCGCCGACATTCACGGTGGCCATCAGCGCGTTGTAGAGCACGTGCTTGCCGCCGACGCCGACATTGATCTGCTTCGGCTCGTAGGTGAGGCCGTTCTCGCGCTTGAACTTGCCGCAGACCGCCTGCTTCAGCTCCATGGTGCCGTCGACCACGGTGTATTTGGTGAAGCCCGCGTCGATCGCCTTCTTGGCGGCGGCCTTGATGTTGTCGGGCGTGTCGAAATCCGGCTCGCCGGCGCCGAGGCCGATGATGTCGCGGCCCTGCGCCTTGAGCTCCGCCACCTTGGCGGTGACCACCAGGGTGGGCGAGGGCTTGATGCGGCCGAGGGCGTCGGAAAGGAAGGGCATGGGTCCGGGTCTGCGATGGGTGCGGAAAGACGGCGGGAAGCTAAGCGCCGGCCCGCCCTTCCGCAATGCCAAGCTCCGCGCCCGGGCGGAATGGCAGGTCTGAAAAAGCGAGCGGCGGCGCCCGGTGGGGAGCGCCGCCGTCCTTTACTTGGGAAACGCTACTTCAGTTCTGCTCGGTACAGCACGGAGTTGCGCAACGCCTCACGTCACTTCGAGCGCCGGCGGCCGATGCCCAGCATCAGCAGGCCGAGGCCGAACAGGCCGAGCGCGGCCGGCTCCGGCACTTCCACCTCCTGGAGGCGGGTCTCGGTCGGCGGCGTGCAATCACCCTCGCAGGCGGTCTGGATCGGCTTCTCCTCGCAATTCTCCGTGCAGGGCTCGTCGCCGGGGCCGTTGCCCGGGTTACCCGGATCGCCAGGGTTGCCGGGATTGCCCGGGTCGCCAGGGTTGCCCGGATTGCCGGGGTCGCCAGGGTTGCCCGGATTGCCGGGGTCGCCCGGCGCGAAGCTGGTGATGAACGGCCCGCCGCCGCCACCGCCACCGCCACCACCGGTGCCACCATCGCCGCCGTCACCGTTCTGGGTCTGATCGTCGAGATCCTTCAGGACCTCGTTCAGCGGGCCGTTGCCGCCCGGACCGTCACCGCCGGTGCCGGTGCCGTCGCCTTCGCCGCCGGCCGGCTGGATGCCTTCGAGGAAGGCGAGCTCTTCCTTCTCCAGCGAGGCGAGCTGGATCTCGCCCTCCCTGGCCGGACGGTGGGACAGGGCGAGCTGGCTGGCGGTGTCGCCGCAGCTCGCTTCCGAAAGCAGAGGATCGTAGGCCCCGGTCTGCGCCGGCGGCGCGCCGTCTTGCCAATTCACCAGCGGGCTCACCAGCAATGTGGCGCCGACAACCCCGCAAACCCCCAAGAGTGCAATCCGAGACCGAGACATAGCCAAACCCTCCGCTATGGCATTCCTGGGTCTAAAGGCAGGCTTTCCCAGGTTTGCTGCGAACATTCAATGCAGCGGTTGTGCCAAGACTTGGAACTGGCTTTATACAGCCAAATATAGCCTTACCAAGTCGTTAACGAAGATTAATTTGTCAAAAGATTCGACACGGTGCGACTTTAACTATTGCTCTCATTTGTATCATTACGAATACATTTCATTAACTATTTGCGCCGGCGGGAAGACGAGATCGTTAACGCCGCTGGCGAGGAAGCGCCGCGGCGCATAGCCGAAGGCCCGCCCCGCGGCGCCATCGTCGAAGGCGAGATCGTGGCTCATCCGGCGCACCGCATCGGCGGTCAGCGTGGCCGGGCCCCCGAATCGCCCATAGGCGGCAGCGAGCCAGGGCAGGCCCGGCACGGGGACGAGGCGCCGCCGGCGGCCGAGGGCGTCGAAGATGCGGCCGATCATCTCGCGGTAGCCGAGCATCTCGCCGCCGCCGAGATTGAAGGCCTGGCCGGCGAGGTCGGGCCGGTCCGCCGCCGCCAGCGCGGCCGCCGCGAGATCGTCGGCATGCACCGGCTGGCGCAGGCCCGCGGCCGGGCCCCAGAGCGGATAGCAGCCGAAGCGGGCGATGAAGCGCGCCGCAGCGGTGACGCCGGCATCGCGGCCGGCGCCGTAGATCAGCGCCGGGCGCAGCAGGGTGACGCCGATCGAGGCCCCCTGCAGCGCCGCCTCGGCCGCCAGCACCGCGTCGATCTGCCGGCGCTCCACGGCGCTGCGGGTTGTAGCCTTGCCGAAGATCGAGGTGGTGGAGAAGGCGACGAGGCGGCGGAGGCCGGCGGCCTGGAGCGCCTCGAGATGCGGCGGCAGCAGCCAGAGCGGCACGGTGGCGATGCCGACCGGCGGCAGCGGCGGGAACGCCACCCGCTCACCGAGATCGGCCTCGCGCCATTCGAACCCGCCTGGCGCCTGGGGGATCCGCCGCGCCAGCAGCAGCGCCGGACGACCGGCGCCGGCGAGGCGGCGGCCGAGACGGTCGCCGATCTGGCCGGTGGCACCGAGGACAAACAGCGGAGCGGTCATTCGCCTGCGACCATAGCCTGCGGTTGGCGATTCGATGCAGGGCGGTGAGGTTGGCGGGCCGTCCCTGGCCGGATAGCCTCTGTTCCGACTGGGGAGGCGGCATGGCACGGCTCGACGACATCAATCCGGCGACGCGGCAGCGGCTGATCGATCTCGACTGCCCGAGCTTCGACATCCAGCCCTTCGTCGACGGCCCGCCGCTCGACCGGCGCAAGGTGGCGATCGTGTCTTCCGCGGCGCTGATCGGGCGCGGCGAGCTGCCCTTCCTGCCCGGCGCCGCCGATTTCCGCACCGTCCCGAACGACCGGCCGGCTTCCGACATCCTGATGAGCCATATCTCGGTCAATTTCGACCGCCACGGCTGGGTGCGCGATCCCAACCTGGTGCTGCCGCGCGACCGCCTGGCCGAGCTCGCGGCCGAAGGCGCGATCGGCGGCGTCGCCGACACACATTTCACCGTCATGGGCTCGACCGATCCGCGCGAGATGACGGCCACGGCCGACGCCATCGCCGCGGGCCTGAAGGCCGAGGGAGTGACCGCCGCCTTACTCCTCCCCGTCTGACCCTTCTGCACGCGCGCCGTGAGCGCGCTGGGCCTGATGCTGGAGGCACGCGGCATCCCGACCGTGGTGGTCGGTCTGATCCGCCTGCATATGGAGAAGGTGAAGGTGCCGCGCGGCCTGTGGGTGCCGTTCGAGCTCGGCCGGCCGCTCGGCGAGCCGGAGGATGCGGCCTTCCAGACCCGCGTGCTGCGCGCCGCGCTCGGCCTGTTCGCGACGGCGCGGGCGCCGTCCACCATCGTCGATTTCGCCGAGGAGGCGCCGGGCCGCCTGCCGCTGCCCGGCTGGCGGCCGGCCGTAACATTGGCCCCGGGCCTCGCCCTTGCCGATGAGATCCGCGCCCTGGCGCCGGCGCAGGCCGCGCATGTGCAGCGGCGCCGGCGCAGCACGGTGGGCCTGACCGGCCTCGCCCCCGCCGATTGGGCCGGCCATCTCACCGCCGGCCTGAGCGGCGCATTGCCGGCGAGCCCGCGGCCCGGCCTGTCGCCGGCCCAGCTGCTGAAATTCTGCGCCGACGATCTGAAGGCCTTCTACAGCGAGGCAGCGCAATCGGACGGCGCCCGGCCCTCCAGCCGGCAGGTCGATGACTGGTTCTGGAACGAGACGACGGCCGGCCGCACCTTGCAGGCGATCCGCAAGGCGGCGCTGGCGAGCGACCAGGCCGGGCTGAAGGCGGTGGGCGGCAACCTGATCGTGCCGGGGGCGCGCGTCGTCGCCGGCTGACCGACGGCCACGCTTCCCACCCAATTCGTGCTTCGACTACAATTCCCGCCGGGGGCGACGCGATTCCCAAGGCGGAGCGAACGATGCGCAGAATGAAAGTTGTGGCGGCCGCAGCGGCCTTGCTGGCCCTGGTCGGCGCCTGCGAAAGCAAGCAGACCACCGGCACCATTGTCGGTGCGGGTGCCGGCGGCCTGGCCGGCCACTGGATCGGCGGGTTCTGGGGTGCCGCGGCCGGCGCCCTGATCGGCGGCCTGCTGGGCAGCCAGGTCGGCAAGTCGATGGACCGCGAGGACCGGGCGCGCGCCGAACAGGCGAGCCAGACGGCGATGAACCAGAACGCCACCGGCCAGAGCACCACCTGGAGCAACCCGAATACCGGCAACAGCGGCAGCGTGACGCCGACCACCAACGCTTATGTGGCGCAGGGCGGCGAAACCTGCCGCGAGTTCCAGCAGACGGTCGCGGCCGGCGGCTCGTCCGACACCGCGAAGGGCCGCGCCTGCAAGCAGGCGGATGGCAGCTGGAAGGTGGTCAACTGACGCGACCCGGCGGCAGGACGATGCGCTGGCTGGCGGCCGCGGCGGTGGCTTTGGCCGCCGCCGGCTGCGCCGGCGACGACGCCGCCGAGGCGACGCGCTCGCCCGCCGAGGAGACGCGGCCAATGTCGCCGATCGAGCGGGCACGGGCGCGCCGCTTCGAGGAAGGCTATCAGGCCTTCGCCGGCAAGGACTACGCCCGGGCGATGACGGTCTGGCGCGAACTGGCCGATGCCGGCGACGTGGCCGCCATGCGCAATGTGGGCCAGCTCTATCGCCAGGGCCTGGGCGTGGAGCCGGATGCGGTCCAGGCCGCCGCCTGGTTCCGGCGCGCCGCCGAGCTCGGCCTGGTCAATGCCCAGGCCAATCTCGGCCATCTCTACATGCTGGGCGAAGGCGTCGCGCAGGACGACGCCATGGCGGTGAAATGGCTGGGCGAAGCCGCCCGGGCCGGCCATCCGGCGGCGCAGTTCTATCTGGCGGAGATGGTCGCGCAGGGCCGCGGCGTGGCGGCCAATGCCGAACTGGCCCGCGCCTTGCTCGAAGCCTCGGCCAAGGCGGGCTTTGCGCCGGCGCGCGACAGGCTCGGCCTGCCGCCGGCCGACAGCGCGCCCGCGCAGCCGCAGGAACTGCCGCCGAAATCGGCGCCGGATGCCGTGGAGACGAACGCGCCGCCCCCCGGCTAGACTTCAATTTTCAGGCGGCCATGCCCATCTAGGGGTGATGTCGGAGCAGCCAAAGTGGCGATGAAGGATCCCTATCAAGTTCTCGGCGTGCCGCGCAACGCGGCCCAGGCCGACATCAAGAGCGCCTATCGCAAGCTGGCGAAGGAGCTGCACCCCGACCGCAACCCGAACAACCCGCGGATCACCGACCGCTTCAAGGAAGTGAGCGCCGCCTATGCGGTGATCGGCGACGAGAAGGAGCGGGCCCGGTTCGACCGCGGCGAGATCGACGAGGCGGGCAACGAGCGCGGGCCCTTCGCCGGCTTCCGCCAGCCGCCGGGCGGCGGCGGCGCGACCGAAGGCTTCTCGTTCAATTTCGGCGGCGGCGGCGGGCCGGGGCTGGACGATATCCTGTCCGACATCTTCGGCCGTGCCGGGCGCGGCGGCGGCACGGGCGGCGGGCGCAGCCGCGGCGGCGGGGCCG
>QOZS01000008.1 GCA_003576705.1 Desertibaculum subflavum | reverse complement strand
CTGCGGCGCGCTTGGCGCGGCGGGGGCGGCAGGCTGGGCAGGCGGCGCAGCCGCGACGACAGGCGCCGGGGGCGGCGCCAGGTTGCCGCCCGAGGCGGGGCGCCCGCGCAGCTCTTCGTCGGTATAGCGGGCGGCTTCGCGATCGGCGGCAAGGCCGGCGGCGACCGTATTCCGCTCCTCGCGCGAGGTGGGACGCGGCCGCGCCGGCACGGTGCCGACTCTTGGCGCCGGCGTCTGCTGCGCCTCTTCCAGGCGCTGCCGGCCCTCAGAAGTCGATTGGCCCTGTGGCGTGGTGCTCGAGGGGCTCACCTCGTCCCCGAACATGCCGTCGTACCAGGCGACCGGGTTGGCCCAATCGGGCACCGACGAGCAGGCGGCGAGGCTCCCGAGCGCCAGCAGCCCGAAGAGACCGGAACGGTGGCGCCGAACGGGCGACGCGGCGGACATGTGCGAACCTGCCTCCAACTTTCCTGGTGCCCCGGCTTGGAGATGCGCTGTTGCGCACCTATCATTTCCTTCCGGGGCGATTGTCTCCGTCGTACTCGCCTCACTTTTTGTGCGCAATGATAAGAATGCGGTCACTGTAGCAGAACACTGTCACCAATCAGAATAAGGACCGGGCGACGGTCGGGCTTGCCTCCGTCGATCGCCTCGGCCGCAGTATAGGGATGATTCCATGGCCGAAAATGGGCTGAGCGACATCAAGCTGCCGGACCCGGCGGAATTCGCCAGGAACATGGTCAAGATCGCCGGGCACAGCCAGCAACTGGTGCTCGACTTCCTGGCCCGGCAGTCGCGCCAGCCGGGCGATCCCGACCCGCTCAATATCGGCGGTGCGTTCCTGGAAATGACGGCGCGCATGCTGACCTCGCCGGCCAAGCTGATCGAGGCCCAGCTCGATCTGCTGCGCGCCTATGCCGAGCTCTGGCACAACGCGACCGCGCGATTCGTCGGCACCGCGACCGATCCGGTGGTGAAGCCGGAGAAAGGCGACCGGCGGTTCCGTGACGCCGCCTGGGACGAGATCCAGGTGTTCGACTTCATCAAGCAGTCCTACCTGCTGACCGCGCGGTGGATGCAGAAGACGGTACAGAGCGTCGAGGGCCTGGACGAGGCGACGGCGAAGAAGGTCGACTTCTATACCCGGCAGTTCGTCGACGCGATGGCGCCGTCGAACTTCGTGCTGACCAATCCGGAAGTGCTGAAGGCGACCTTCGAGACCAACGGCGACAACCTGGTGCGCGGCCTGGAGGCCATGCTGCAGGATCTCGACGACGGCAAGGGCCGGCTCGCCATCAAGATGACCGACATGCAGGCCTTCAAGGTCGGCATCAACGTCGCGACCGCGCCGGGCAAGGTGGTGTTCCGGAACGACATCCTGGAGCTGATCCAGTACACGCCGACGACGCCGAAGGTCTATCAGCGTCCGCTGCTGATCGTGCCGCCCTGGATCAACAAGTTCTACATCCTCGATCTGCGCGAGGATAACTCGTTCATCCGCTGGATGGTGGCCAAGGGCTACACCGTCTTCGTGATCTCCTGGGTCAATCCGGACGCCAAGCTCGCCCAGGTGAGCTTCGAAGATTATATGGCGCGCGGCATCGTCGAGGCGATCGATGCCGTGAACGCCGCGACCGGCGAACGCGAGCTGACTGTGATCGGCTATTGCATCGGCGGCACCTTGATGGCCTCGGCCCTCGCCTACATGGCGGCGACCGGCGACGACCGGGTCAAGGCCTGCACCTTCTTCGCCGCGCAGGTGGATTTCTCCGAGGCGGGCGAGCTGCGCGTCTTCATCGACGAGGAGCAGCTCCTCTACATCGAGGAGCTGATGCGCGAGCGCGGCTTTCTCGACGGCAACGAGATGTCGGCCACCTTCAACATGCTGCGCGCCAACGACCTGATCTGGTCGTTCGTGGTCAACAACTACCTGCTCGGCAAGGAACCGTTCCCGTTCGATCTCTTGTTCTGGAACGCCGATGCGACGCGCATGCCGGCGGAGATGCACAGCTTTTATCTGCGCAACATGTACCAGAAGAACCTGCTGGCCGAGCCCGGCGGCCTGGTCATGAAGGGCGTGCCGATCGACCTGCGCAAAGTGACCATCCCGGTCTATCTGCAGGCCTCGCGCGAGGACCACATCGCGCCGGCGAAATCGGTCTACAAGGCGACGCAGCTCTATCAGGGGCCGGTGCGCTTCGTGCTCGCCGGCTCAGGCCATATCGCCGGCGTGATCAACCCGCCGCATCAGGGCAAGTACCAGCACTGGATCAACGAGGCGAAGACGCCGCCCGCGACGCTCGAAGCCTGGACGGCCGGCGCGCAGGAGCTGGCGGGATCGTGGTGGGACGATTGGCACCGCTGGCTCTCGAAGCTGTCAGGCCCGAAGGTTCCGGCGCGCCAGCCCGGCGACGGCAAGCTCAAGGTGCTGGGCGATGCGCCCGGCACCTATGTGACGATGTAGCCGCGCGCCCTACTCCGCCGGCGCCACCGCGAGCCGCTGCACCTGCCGGCCCACGCCGGCGACGGTCAGGATCGCCAGCGCCAGCACGCCGGCGACGGCATAGAAGACCAGGCGCGGCTCGCCATGATCGAGCAACCAGCCGAAGGCGACCGGCGTCAGTGACGAGCCGAGATCGAGGCCGGAATAGACGAAGCCGTAGACCCGGCCCGACGAGCCCTTCGGCGTCGCCGCGCGGATCAGCATGTCGCGCGAGGGGTTGGTCGATCCCATGGCGAAGCCGGTGACGGCGAGGAACACGGCGAGCAGCGCGGCGGGCGGCGTTTCGAGCGCCAGCAGAAGGGCGATGGAGGAACCGATCGCGAGGCCGATGGCCGCCACCGCATCGTGCCGGGTCGTCCAATCGGCGAGGAAGCCGCCGGCCAGCACGCCGGCCGAACTGCCAAACAGGAAGGCGGTGAGCGCGATCTGCGCTGCCTCCACCGGCACCGCATAGAGCTGCTCGAGGGTGGAGACGAGGAAGCTCTGCAGCCCGATCAGCGCCATCGCGAGAAACACGAAGTACGAGAAGCAGAGCAGCACCGGCGTCGAGAACAAGACACCGATCGGCGTCGGTGCCGTCGGCTCCCCGGCGCCGCCATGCCCTGCGCGCGCGGCGCTGCGGTCGTCGCGCAGCACCTGGTACTGGGTCGCGATGACGATGGCGGCGACGATGCCGATCAGGCCGACCGTCATCAGCGCACCGCGCCAGCCGATCATCAGGCTGAGCGGGAAGATCGTGGCCGGCGCCGCGACCCAGCCCAGATTGCCGAGAAATCCGTGCATGCTGTAGGCGCGGCCGATCCGGCCGGCGCTGACCGAACCGTTCAGGATGGCGAAATCCGCCGGGTGGAACACGCTGTTGCCGAGCGCCGCGATGACCACGGCCAGGAGCAGCATCGGATAGGACTGGGCGAGTCCGGCCAGAATCGCGCCCACGCCGCAAAGGGCCAGGCCACCCACCAGCACGCGATGCGCGCCGAAACGGTCGACCACGAAGCCCGCCGCCGTCTGGCAGATGCCGGACACCGCGTAGAGCAGGCTCACCGCGAAGCCGAGCGCCGTATAGGAGATCGAGAGCTCGTCCTTGATGGCCGGAAAGAGCGGCGGAAGGATCAGCTGGTAGAAATGGCTAATGCCGTGCGCGACGCCGATGAAGCCGATCACCCGCGCGTCGCGCCCGAGACTGCCCGCAGCCGCTGCCACCGCCATCATGCTCCTCCCGCCGGATTCAGCTTCCGGTCAGTGTCTCGCGATACTCGGCGCCGAGCTTGGCGTAGTGCTTCGCCGTGTTGCCGAGATTGGCCTTGTCCTCGTCGCTCAACAGGCGGTGCAGCTTGGCCGGCCGTCCGCCCCAGAGCTCGCCCGCCGGCACGCGCTTGCCCGGCGTCACCAGCGCGCCGGCCGCGACCTGCGCGCCGCTTTCCACCACGCAGCCGTCCATCACCGTCGCCTGCATCCCGATGAAGCAGCCGGGCTCCAAGGTGCAGGCGTGAATCAGCGCGAGATGGCCGATGGTCACGTCGTCGCCGATGTAGCAGCCGAACTTGTTGCGGGCGACGTGCACGATGGTGCCGTCCTGGATATTGGCCCGGGCACCGATGCGGATCTCGTTGACGTCGCCGCGGATCACGCAGCCAAACCAGATATTAGCGAGTGAGCCGATCACCACATCGCCGATGATGGTGGCCGTCGGCGCGATAAAGGCATCCGGGGCAATGCGCGGCAGCACGCCGCGAAACGGAAGCCGGATGCCGCCGGCGGGTGCAATATTGGTCACTGTCGAGCCGTCCTCTCCTTCGCTGGGTGGAGACTAAAACAAAAAGGGCGCCCGCAAGGCGCCCTTTTCGCATGCCCCCAATGAAGGGAGCGTGTAGCGCCCGAGCGCCCTGATGTCAGCGCTTGGAGAACTGGAAGCTGCGGCGGGCCTTCGGCTTGCCGTACTTCTTGCGCTCCACCACGCGCGGGTCGCGGGTCAGGAAGCCGCCCTGCTTCAGCACCGGCCGCAGCGCCGGCTCGAACAGGGACAGCGCCTTGGAGATGCCGTGGCGCACCGCGCCGGCCTGGCCCGACAGCCCGCCGCCGACGACCGTGCACCAGACGTCGTACTGGCCGAGCCGGCTCGCCACCTGGAACGGCTGGGCGATCAGCATGCGCAGCACCGGCCGGGCGAAATAGGTCGTGCTCTCGCGGCCGTTGACGGTGACCTTGCCGTTGCCGGGCTTCACCCAGACGCGGGCGATGGCGTTCTTGCGCTTGCCGGTCGCGTAAGCGCGGCCCTGGGCGTCGATCTTCGGCTCGGCGGGAGAAGCAGCGGGCTGGGCGGTCTGCCCGAGCCCGCGCAGGTCGGAAAGTACGCGGCCCTCGGCCATGCTCAGGCCCTCCTCTTGTTCTTCGGGTTGAGCGCGGCGATGTCGAGCTTGGTCGGTTGCTGCGCCTCGTGCGGGTGCTCCGCCCCGCCATAGACCTTGAGATTGCCCAGCTGCTTGCGCGCCAGCGGGCTTTCCTTCGGCAGCATGCGCTCCACCGCCTTCTGAAGCACCCGCTCGGGGAAGCGGCCGTCCAGGATGCGGCCGAGCGTGCGGCCCTTGATGCCGCCCGGATGGCCGGTATGCCAGTAGAACACTTCCTGCTCGCGCTTGCGGCCGGTCAGATGCACCTTGGCGGCATTGACGACGATAACGTTGTCGCCGCAATCGACATGCGGCGTGTAGGCGGCGAGATGCTTGCCCCTGAGCCGCATGGCGATCAGGCTGGCGAGCCGGCCGAGTACCAGGCCATCGGCATCGATGACGACCCAGTTCTTCTTCACCTCGGCGGGCTTCATCGAATAGGTCTTCATGACCTTGGCCCTTGCATTGGTTTGCCGCGGCCGGGCGAGCCCGGCGCGAAGGTCGCGGAACCTAGTCAGGCGGACTCTCCGCGTCAACCCGAAACGGCCCGAAAATCCGCCATTTTCTGGACGGTATTATGATACCGAGAGAAAAGGTCGCGGAAACCCGCGGTCTACGCCCGGTCCGGCGGGATCGAATAGGTGAGCGAGGCGCGCGCCACCGGCTCGTCGCCTTCGGCGCCGTAGATGCGGAAATCGCCGACCGCGATGCGCCGGCCGAGCTTGAGCAGCTCGCCCTCGGCCCGGAGATCGCCGGGCGGCGGCTTGCGCAGGAAATCGATGTTGAGATTGGTGGTCACCGCAAGCGGCACCGGGCCGATCTGGGCCAGAACCAGCAGGTACATGCCGAGATCGACCAGCGACATCATCGCCGGCCCGGAGATGGTGCCGCCGGGGCGGAGGTTGCGCGGCTGAGCCGGCATGCCGAGGGTGATGCTGCGCCGGTCGACGCGCCGGATCTCGATGCCCATCCAGCCGATCTCCGGGAACTCCCGCTCGAGGAAGGCGTTCAGCTCCCCGATCGACATCCGCACCATGTCTCCACCCCTGCTGCCTTCGCGTCGAACTTACCGGGGCCTGCCCTGGAAGGCGATGACGCGCACGGCGGCGCAGGCTAACCTGGGCGCCATTCAGCCGACGCAAGGTCGTCGCATGGCCGTCTTTGCCCGATGGTGCCGCAGCATGGCCCTGGCTCTCGCCGCGGGGCTGCTGCTTCCGGCCGTCAATGCCGGCGCCGATCCGGCCGCCATCAAGGCGGCCGTCGACTCCGTCGTGCGGCTGCATGCCGAGGTGCCGGGCGACGCCCGCAGCGCGGCGACCCTCGGGCCGCAGCGCGAAGGCAACGGCATCGTGATCGACGATGCCGGCCTCGTCCTCACCATCGGCTACCTGATCGTCGAGGCGAGCGCTGTCACGCTCTATCGCGCCGACGGCAGCCCGGTGCCGGCCGATGTGGTCGGCTACGACTACGATACCGGCTTCGGCCTGGTGCGCGCGCTGGCGCCGCTCAGGATCAAGCCGATCGCGATCGGCAAGTCGGCCGGCGCGCGCGCCGGCGACCCAGTGCTGGCGGTCGGTCATGGCGGCGCCGGTGGCGTGCTTGCAGCCGAGATCGTCGCCAGGCGCGAATTCGCCGGCTATTGGGAGTATCTGCTGGAGGAGGCGATCTTCACCATCCCGCCGCATCCCAATTGGGGCGGCGCGGCGCTGGTCGACCGCGACGGCAAGCTGGTCGGCGTGGGCTCGCTCGCGGTCGGCAATGCGACCGAGGCCGATCGAGCCAGGCCCGGCAACATGTTCGTGCCGATCGACCTGTTGCCGCCCGTCCTGGCCGATCTGATCGAGGCCGGGAAAGGCGGCGGCCGTGTCCGCCCCTGGCTCGGCATCAACGTGATGGATATGTCGGGCCATCCGATCGTGGTCCGGGTCACGCCCGACAGCCCGGCCGAAAAGGCCGGAATCGAGCCGGGCGACGTGATCGTGCAGGTCGGCGGACGAGCGGTTGGCTCGGTGCCGGATCTCTATCGCCGCCTCTGGGCCAGCGGCGAAGCCGGCGTGACGATCGAGCTCGAAGTGGTGCGACGGGGCGCGCCGCAAGGCATTCGCGTGGAATCCGCCAGCCGCTACGATCATCTGAAGCTCAAGCGCACCTATTGATGCTGCGCGCGACGATCGCTTAACCATTCTTCTTCACGGCACGTTAGGCGCAATCGGGCCACCCTGCGCCGAGATTTAAACCATGCCGTGCGTCGAACCTTGATGATCGCGCTTTTCCATCTCCACCGCCGGGGGCGTTCCTTCCGTCGCGCCGCCGCTGGATGCGGGCGCGCGGCATGAGCACGCACCGGCTGGAACTGCTGCTGGCAGGACCGGAGCCGCAGCGGCGCGCGGCGCGGCTCGAAGCGCTGCTCGCCGCGCAGGGCGAAGTCGTCCATTTCACGGCGAAGAGCGACGCGGCCGACGCGCTGCAGGCGCTGCAGGCCGGCGCGGTCGATGCCATGGTGATGGATTCCGACCTTGCCGACAGCGAGACGGTCGCCGCCATCACCCGATTGCGCCAGCTCGGCTGCTCGACGCCGATCGTCTTCCTCGGCGAGCGCAACGGCTTCGCCGATGCCAAGGCGCTGATCGACAAGGGCGGCGATGCCTGCCTGATCGGCGACGGGCTGGTCGAGGAGCGGCTGGCGCTGACGATATGCGGCTATCTGCGTCGCGACGGTGCGGCGCGCGAGGGCGTGCCCGGCGGCGATCCGGCAGCGGGGCTGCTCGCGCGTCCGAGCTTCGTCAAGGCCCTGGAGCGGGCCGTGCCGCAGGCGCGCGCGGCCGGCCGGCCGGTCGCGCTCCTGATGCTGGACATCCAGGACTTCCGCAGCATCAACCAGATGTTCGGCTATCGCTTCGCCGACGCCGTGCTGGCGGCGGCCGGTGATCGCGTGCGCCGCGCCGTGCGCAAGGAGGATGTGGTCGGGCATCTCGGCGCCGACCAGTTCGGCGTGCTGCTGGCCCCGGGCGCATCGCTGAAGGCAGGCGTCGGCGCCGCGCGCAAGCTGGTCGAGGCCTTCGCCGAGCCGATCCATGTTGCCGGACAGCCGGTGCGCCTGCATGTGGTGGTGGGCGTCGCCGCCAGGCCGGAGCACGGCGACACGGCGGATTCGCTCCTGATCGGCGTCGACGCCGCCGCGGCCGAGGCCAAGAAGAGCCCCTCCTCCGTCGCCGCCTTCCCCGGCGGGCCGACCGCCGATCCCGCCGAGGCGCATGCGCTGGCGATCGATCTGCGCCAGGCGGCCGAGCGCAACGAATATTTCCTGAGCTATCAGCCGAAGATCGAGATCCGCAGCGGCCAGCCGGTCGGCGCCGAGGCGTTGATCCGCTGGCGGCATCCGAGCCGCGGCCTGATGCCGCCCGACCTGTTCATCCCGCTGGCCGAGCGCACCGGCCTGATCGATGATCTGACGTTCTGGGCGCTGCGCAGCGTGCTCTCCGATCTCGCCGCCTGGAGCGTGCACGGCATCCAGCCGCTGGTCGCCGTCAATCTGTCAGCCGTGTCGTTGCGCGGCTGGCGCATCGTCGAGGGGATGCAGGCGCTGCTGGCGCGCTGCCCGATCCCGGCCGGCGCCGTCACGCTGGAGATCACCGAATCGATCCTGATCCGCGACATCGATCGCGCCCGGGCGGTGCTCGCCGCCCTGAAGGGACTCGGCTTCAAGATCGCGATCGACGATTTCGGCGCCGGCTACAGCTCGATCGGCTATCTGCGCCGGCTGCCGCTCGACGAGATCAAAATCGACCGGTCGCTGGTCCGCACCATGCTGGAGAGCCCACGCGACCGGGCGATCGTCAAGTCGACCATCGATCTCGGCCGGTTGCTCGGCCTGGACGTGGTGGCCGAGGGCGTGGAGGACGCCGCGACCCTGGCCCTGCTCGCGGATCTCGGCTGCCCTTACGCCCAGGGCTATCACATCAGCCGTCCGATCGATGCCGATGCGCTACGCGACTGGTGGGTGATGACGACCATGCCGCGCAGCCGCGCCCTCGCCCGCGGCTGAGCCTTACTTCGGCTGCTCCTCGCCCGGTGCCGGACCTGCTTCCTTCGGCGCCGGCTGGCTCTCCGGAAACTCGAAGATGCGGCGGAGGAAGCCCGGCGTCAGCGCCGAGAGCGGATTGATCTCGACATTGGGATCGCCGACCGGGCCCGACATGCGGTACGTCACGCCGAACACACCTTCGCCCTTGCGCCCCACCAGGAGCTGGCCGAGCAGCGGAATGTTGCCGAGCACGGCGTTGATCGCATAGGCCGGGACCAGGGTTCCGGTCAGCAGCAGCGTGTCGTTGCTGCGGTCGATCGTGCCTTCCGCGGTCAGCCCCATCGAAGGGCCCCAGGCGCGCGCGCCGTCCAGCCGGATCTTGGAATCCTGCATCGCGAAGGGAATGTTCGCCCGGACGAAGTGCACGCCTTCGCCGCTCAGCATCTCCCCGATGCCCGTCACCGCCGCAATCGAGAGGACGCGGGCGATGGCCGGCGCCCGCAGCAACCTGAATTCCTCGATCCGTAAGGTGCCTCTGGTCCGGCTGTCCTCGGCGCCGTCATCCGCAAGATCGGCATGCAGACTGAGCGTGCCGCCGACGACGTCCTTGGTGATCCCGAGGCCCTTCACCACCGCGCCGGCATCGGCCGACGTGATGGTCAGGCGCCGGCCACGCTCCACCGGCACCATGTTGACCTCGAGCGCGCCCTTGTCGCCGACCGTGCCGGTCGCCACCAGCTGGCTCAGGCGATCGTCGCGCTGCTCGGCATGGCCCTGCACGCCGACAATGGCCACGTCGTCCGACAGCACGACGCGGTCGAGCGCGAACCGCACTTGCGTCGGCGGCTCCGGCGACGCCGGGGGCCCCGGCGTCTGTGGCCGCTTCGCGCCGTCGATCTGGTTCAGATGCGGGCGCAGGTCGGCGCTGGCGCCCTTGAGCTCGACGATGGTCGCCTGTTCGTTCGCCGTCGCGACGACGGACAGGTCGTTGGCACCCTGCTTCAGGGTGGCGATCTCGAAGCGTCGTTCCACCCCGGGGCCGATGGTCGCACGGCCGCGCATCAGGAAATCGGTCGCCTTGACCTCGACGCTGTCGACCTGGATCGGCTTGCCCTTCGGCGCCTGCACGCGGAACTTCGCCGCGGCTGCCATGCGCGGCGGCTTCTCCCAGCGCAATGGCGCGATGGTGAGGGTGGCGTCCGCCAGGTCCAGCGCACCATCGGCCAGGACATCGCCGGCGCGGTTGATCTCGATCGCGACGTCGGCACCGAATGTGCCGCGGATATAGGGCGCGGTGGAGAGGCCCAGCGCCTCGCGCGCCGCGTCGTCGAGCACGCCGGTGATGTCGTAGCGGCTCGCCAACGGACCGCTGAACTTTTCGGCCCAGATGAGCTGCACCGGCACGCCGTTGAGCGCGAGCTTGCCGCGCGCCGTCAGCTGCTGGCGGTCGACCTTGAGCGTCATGGTGCCGTCGCTGACGCGGAACCGGTCGACCACCTGCGGATAGGTGAAGCCCATGATGTCGGAGCTGGCATTCACGTCGAGATCGTCGACCGACAGGCTCTTGGCCAGCGGGAACTTGAACCGCGCCTGGGTGCGCGAGCCGCCGCCGGCCGCCGCCGCCTCGAAGCCGAAGCGGCGGACGAAGCGCAGCGGCTCGCGGTCGAGCAGTTCGAGGGCGCGCGCCGTCGGCCCGGCCACGGTGATGGTGATATCGGCGAACTGGTCCTTGTGGTCGAGCCCGGTGATCACGACGGTTCCCTGGCTGGCCGTCAGCTCGCCGACGCGACCTTCGGAGATGGCGATGTCGAGCCGCTGCGCCGACATGCGGGCGGTGCCGCCGACCGCGGTCACCGTCGGCAGCGGCTTGAAATAGCGTACCTCGGCGCCCTCGACGCGCCATTCGAGATTGACCGCATCGGCCGGGATCGGCTCCGCTCCGGCGAGCTGCGCGCCGGTCAGGCGCACCCGCGCCCGGGTATCGCGGATGCTGCCGGCCAGGATGTTCTCGGCTATCCAGGCACGCGCATCGCGGCCAACGGCCTTGGGCCACAGCCGCTTCAAGGTCGCGACGGTGAACGGATCCGCGTTGAGCACGACGTCCAGGCCGGCCAGCGTGCCCTCATGCAGTTCCGCTTCGCCGTTCATGCGCAGCGACAGACCGTCCAGGTCCAGCGCCGCCGCATCGAGGCGCACGCGGTCGAGCGATTGTGCCACCGTGCCGTGGGCGACCAGGCGCGTCACCTGCACGGTGTCGAGCTCGAGCGTCGGCAGGCTGACTTCGCCCGCCGCCGCTTCGATCACGACGGTCACCGGGGAGGTCAGCCCGTTCAAATCGGCGCGGAACTGCAGCTGCGCGGTCAGCGGCAGATTCACCCCGGAGACCGCGGCCAATCCCGGCGCCACGGCGACGAGATCGCCGGGCCTGAATTCGGAAATCACCGCCTGCACGACGGATCTGCCGCTGTCACGATCGAACAGCGCGCTTGCGCGCAGACGGGGTCGGCTGCCGTTCAGCGCCACCTCGGCCGCAAGCTCCGCCTCGATGCCGCGCTGGTCGCGCCGCAGCGAAACGGTGGCGTGCGGCGCCTGGAACGTGCGCCCGAGCACCCGGTCCTCGACGGTGAGCGCGACGTCGATGAGCCGCAGGTGGGTCAGCTTCGCGATCGGGCTGTCCGGACTCTCATCCAGCAGCTGGCGCAGCATCTCGCCGCGGTCCGTCGGCTCGTCCGCAGGCGAGGCGCCGTCATGCGTGCCGACGCCGAAGCTGCCGTCGGCCGCCCGTACGACACGCAATGCGAGCCCCACGACGTCGAGCCGCGTGGGGCGAACCTCGCCGTCAATCAGGGACGCGATGTCGATGCCGAGGCGGGCGTCGGGCAGATCGGCGATCGGACGTCCATCGCGCGCCAGCACACGGACGCTGACCAGGCGCAGGTCCAGCGTGCCCTCCGTCCGGTTCCAGGCGATCGAGGCATCGTCGAGACTGATGGCGGCATCCGGGTAGAGGCCGGCAATGGCATCCTCGACCCAGGGGGCGAGCGGCCCGAGCGCGATCGGCCCGGCCGCCAGGCGCAGCGCGACCGCCAGGGTTACGAGCAGGACCGCCGTGATGAAGGCGCCGACGAGGCGGACCGTGCGCATTCCAACCCCAACCGAAGGACGGGCCATCCGTTCCTGAACTTGACGCCGCGGAGCCCCGCCCCTCACTCTGCCGCAAAATACGCCGTGGACGAATGACCGAGTTTCCCCTTCTTGAACGGCTGGCGCGACTTCCGCAAGCGGCCGATCCCGATCGCGCGCGGCATGGCCGTCACGACCTCTTGAGCACCGAGGATCCCGAGGAGGCCGACCTGGCGCCCGGCCTGCAGGCGTTCATGGAATCACCCCAAGGACAGGCCTTGTCGGCAGCCCTGTTCGGCAACAGCCCGTTTCTCGGCGATTGTGTCCTCAAGGAGCGGCGCTTCCTGCTGCAACTGCTCGCCAGCGATCCGGATACCGAGATCGCCAAGGTGCTCGGCGATGCCGGGGTCGGCATTCCGGGCGAGTCGGAGGCCGAGCTGATGACGCGGCTGCGCCGCGCCCGGCGACGCGCCGCCCTGCTGATCGCCATCGCCGATATCGGCGGGCTGTGGACCCTGGACCGCATCACCTGGTGCCTCACCCGCTTTGCCGACGCCGCGGTGCGCGCGGCGACCGCGCATTACCTGCGCCAGCGCGCGCTGGCCGGCGATATCGAGCTGCCGCATCCGGACGATCCGGAGCGCGAATCCGGCTTCGCCGTCATCGGCATGGGCAAGATCGGCGCCGACGAGCTCAATTATTCGAGCGACATTGACCTCGTCGTGTTCTTCGACGAGGACCATGTCCGCCTGACCGGCACGCGGTTCCCACGGGACATCTACTCGCGGGTGGTGCACGGCATCGTCAAGGCGCTGCAGGAGCGCACCGCCGACGGCTATGTGCATCGGGTCGACCTGCGGCTTCGGCCCGATGCCGGGGCGACGCCGGTGGCGATGTCGATGGCGGCAGCAGAGAGCTATTACGAATCCTTCGGCCAGAACTGGGAGCGCGCCGCCATGATCAAGGCACGCCCGGTGGCCGGCGACCTGGATGCCGGCGCCCGCCTGCTGGCGCGGCTCGAGCCCTTCGTGTGGCGAAAGAATCTCGATTACGCCGCTATCGCCGACATTCACTCGATCAAGCGCCAGATCAATGCGCATAAGGGCCACAAGACGATCGCCATCGAAGGCCACGACATCAAGGTCGGCGCCGGCGGTATCCGCGAGATCGAGTTCTTCGCGCAGACCCAGCAGCTGATCTCGGGCGGCCGCGACCGGCGACTGCGCTCGGCCGCGACCTGCGAGACCTTGCGGGCGCTGATGGCGACGGGGCGGGTCAGCGAAGCGGTGGGGCACGAACTGATCGAGGCCTATGGCTTCCTGCGCACGCTGGAGCACCGGCTGCAGATGGTCGAGGACCAGCAGACGCAGAAGATGCCGGCGACGGCGGATGGCGTCGCCCGGATCGCCACCTTCATGGGCTATGACGAGCCGGCGCCGTTCGAGCGCGACCTCCGGCGTCGTCTGGAGATGGTGCGGCGCCACTATGCGGCGCTGTTCGAAAGCGCGCCGACCTTGGGGAGCAGCGGCGGCAATCTCGTCTTCACCGGCACCGAGGACGATCCCGACACGCTGGAGACGCTGACGAAAATGGGCTTCCGCGAACCGGCCCGGATCGCTGCGACGGTGCGCGGCTGGCATCACGGCCATGTGCGGGCGATGCGCTCGGCCCGGGCGCGCGAGCTGATGACGGAGCTGGTGCCGTCGCTGCTCGCCGCGCTCGGCAAGACGGCGCATCCCGACCTCGCCTTCAACACCTTCGACACCTTTCTCGGCAACCTGCCGGCGGGCGTGCAAATTCTTTCGCTCCTGCACGCCAATCCGGGCATCCTCGGCATGCTGGCGGAGATCATGGGGACGGCGCCGCGGCTTGCCGAGGTGCTGGCCCGCACGCCGGCGCTGCTGGACGCGATCCTGTCGCCGGAATTCCGCCTGCCGCCGCCGGAACGCGAGGCGATCCGATCGGAGATCGGCGCCCTGTTCTCCCATGCCGGCGACATCCAGGACGTGCTCGACATGGCACGGCGCTATACGCGCGAGAGCCGATTCCAGATCGGCGCTCGCATGCTCGGCCACAGCCTCGACGTCGAGCGAGTCGGCTTTGCCCTGAGCGACCTTGCCGACGGCGTTCTCGATGCGCTGGCCGGCCCGGTCGAGGCCGATATCGTCCGGCAGCACGGCCGCGTGCCGGGCGGGCGCATCGCCATCGTCGGCCTCGGCAAGCTCGGCGCGCGGGAGATGACCTTCGGCTCGGATCTCGACCTCATCCTCGTCTACGACCATGCCCCGGACGCCGAGAGCTCCAGCGGCGCGAAGCCGCTGGTGCCGTCGGTGTGGTTTACCCGCTTCACTCAGCGCTACATCAATGCGCTGACCGCGCTGACCGGCGAGGGACAGCTCTACGACGTCGACATGCGGCTCCGGCCTTCCGGCACCAAGGGGCCGATCGCGGTGCCGCTCGCGGCCTTCGCGCGCTATCACCGCGAAGAGGCCTGGACCTGGGAGCACATGGCGCTGACCCGGGCGCGCGTGGTGGGTGGCGACGCCTCGCTCGGTGAGGAGGTCGCGGCGGTGATCCGCGACACGCTGGCGGCACCGCGCGATGCCGACAAGCTGCTCGCCGACGTTGCCGATATGCGGCGCAAGATCGCCGCGCAACATGCCGCGACCGATCCCTGGGAGGTCAAGTACGCGAGGGGCGGTCTGCTCGACCTAGAATTCCTCGCCCAGTACCTCGTGCTGCGTCATGCGGCAGCGCATCCGTCGCTGCTGACGGGCAATACGGCCGATGTGTTCCGCACGGCCGGCAATGTGCGGCTTCTGCCGGCGGCCGAGGCACGGCGACTGACCGAGGCGATCCTGTTTCTGCGCGCCGTCCAGAACGTGCTCCGGCTCTGTGTCTCCGGCCGCTTCGAGCCGCAGCGAGCCTCGTCCGGGCTCGGGCGCTTCATCGCCAAGGTCGGCGGCTGCGCCACCTATGCGGGCCTGGCGCGCCGGCTGAAGAGCGTCGAGGCCTGGGTCGCGGGGCGCTACGAGGCGCATATCGCGAGGCCGGCCGAGGCGCTTGATGCGCCGCCCGGCGCCCCTATTCTCGCCGCTGCGGGATCAGGTGCGGGAGAGGGCGATGGCGATTGAACCGGGCAGCAAGGCCCCCAGCTTCAACATGCCGACCGATGGCGGCGGCAAGGTCGCGTCGAAGGACCTGAGCGGCAGGAAGGTGGTGCTCTACTTCTATCCCAAGGACGACACTTCGGGCTGCACGCGCGAGGCGATCGACTTCACCGCCAAGGCGGACGCGTTCAAGAAGGCCGGCGCCGTCGTCATCGGCTGCTCGCGCGACGATGCCAAGAGCCACGACAGGTTCAAGGCCAAGCACAAGCTCGGCATCACGCTGGCGGCGGATATCGACGGCAAGGTGACCGAGGCCTATGGCGTCTGGGTCGAGAAGAGCATGTACGGGCGCAAGTACATGGGCATCGAGCGCGCGACCTTCCTGATCGACGGTACCGGCAAGGTGCGGAACGTCTGGCACAAGGTGAAGGTCGCCGGCCATGTCGACGAGGTCCTGGTCGCCGCCAAGGCGCTCGGCTGATTTTCCCTCGGTTGTTCGACCTGCGCCGACCCGCGGGCGGCATGGCTTGATCGGGGGGTGGGCCACCCTATAGTCCCCGGGCGTAAGGAGGTTCTTTGCCCATGGACGTGCGTCAAGGCTTCATCGGTTCGATCGGCGACACGCCGCTCATCAGGCTGAAGCGGGCCTCGGAAATCACCGGTTGCACCATTCTGGGCAAGGCGGAGTTCCTCAATCCGGGCGGCTCGGTAAAGGACCGCGCGGCGCTGTACATCATCCGTGATGCGGAGAGATCCGGCCGGCTCAAGCCGGGCGGCACGGTGGTGGAAGGCACGGCCGGCAATACCGGGATCGGCCTCGCGCTGGTCGGCAATGCCCTCGGCTACAGAACCGTCATCGTCATGCCGGAGACCCAGAGCCAGGAGAAGAAGGACATGCTCCGGCTCTGCGGCTGCGATCTGCGCCTGGTGCCGGCGGTGCCCTATCGCGACCCGAACAACTACGTGAAGTATTCCGGCCGCCTCGCCGAGGAGATCGCGAAGACCGAGCCGAACGGCGCCGTTTGGGCCAACCAGTTCGACAACACCGCCAACCGCGACGCCCATGTCGCGACGACCGGCCCGGAAATCTGGCGCCAGACCGACGGCAAGGTCGACGGCTTCGTCAGCGCGGTCGGCTCCGGCGGCACTTTGGTGGGCGTCGCCATGGCGCTGCGCGAGCGCAATCCCAAGGTCAAGATCGCGCTCGCCGATCCGATGGGTGCCGCGCTGCACAGCTATTACACGACCGGCGAATTGAAGGCGCAGGGCAACTCCATCACCGAGGGTATCGGCCAGGGCCGCATCACCGCCAACCTGGAAGGCTTCAAGCCCGATTTCAGCTACCAGATCCCGGATCCCGAGGCGCTGCCGATCATCTTCGACCTGTTGCAGCACGAGGGGCTCTGCCTCGGCGGCTCGACCGGCATCAACGTTGCCGGCGCGATCCGGCTCGCGCGCGAGCTCGGGCCGGGGCACACCATCGTGACCCTGCTCTGCGACGGCGGCGCGCGCTATCAGAGCAAGCTGTTCAATCCGGAGTTCCTGAAGCAGCAGGGTCTCCCGACGCCGTCCTGGCTCTAGGAGCGCGCCACCGTGACCGAGCTGTTGTTCCGCGACGACGCCTATTTGCGCAGCTGCGACGCGACCCTGATCGCCGCCGATGACAAGGGTCTGCGTTTCGACCGCACGGTGTTCTATCCGACCGGCGGCGGCCAGCCCGGCGATACCGGCGTGGCGAGGTTCGCCGACGGCACCACCATCGCCATCGTCGATGCGGTGAAGGGCGCAACGCCGGACGAGGTCGTGCACGTCATCGCGCCAGACGTGCCGCGGCCCGCACCGGGCAGCCGCGCCGTGCTGGAGCTCGACTGGGACCGCCGGCACCGGTTGATGCGGATGCATACCTGCCTGCATCTGCTCTCCGCCGTGCTGCCCTACCCCGTCACCGGCGGCCAGGTCAGCGACGGCAAGGGCCGGCTCGACTTCGACATGAGCGAGGCGCCGCCCGACAAGGACGCGATCACCGCGAAGCTGAACGAGCTCGTCACCTCCGACCGCCCGGTCAGATTTCGCTGGGTCACCGATGCCGAGCTCGACGGCAATGCCGATCTGGTCAAGACCATGTCGGTCAAGCCGCCGCGCGGCTCCGGCCGCGTGCGCCTGATCGAGGTCGACGGGCTCGACCTGCAGGCCTGCGGCGGCACGCATGTCAGCCGCACCGGCGAGATCGGACCGGTGCGCGTGCGCAAGATCGAGAGCAAGGGGCGGCAGAACCGCCGCGTGCTGCTGGAATTCGAGGGAACGCCGTGAACGCCTTTGCCAACCCTGACGCACTGGTCACGACTGCCTGGCTGGCCGAGCGCCTCAACGCGCCGGATGTGCGCATCGTCGATGCGTCGTGGTACATGCCGGCGCAGAAGCGCGATCCAAGGGCGGAATACAACGCGGAGCATATTCCTGGCGCCGTGTTCTTCGATATCGACGACATCGCCGAGAAGCCGAGCGACCTGCCGCACATGCTGCCGAGCCCGGAGAAGTTCGCCAGCCGCGTGCGCAAGCTCGGCCTCGGCGACGGCAGCCGCATCGTGATCTATGACGGCTCCGGCCAGATGATCGCCTCCGCCCGCGCCTGGTGGATGTTCCGCGCCTTCGGCCACAAGGACGTGGCGATCCTGGAAGGCGGCCTGCCGAAGTGGAAGCGGGAAGGACGGCCGGTGGATGACCTGGCGCCGATGCCGCGCGAGCGGCATTTCACCGCCCGGCTGGACAGTACGCTGGTGCGCGATCTCGAGCAGATGCAGGCCATCGTCAAGAGCGGCCGCGAGCAGGTGCTGGATGCCCGCTCCGAAGGGCGCTTCCGCGCCACCGAGGCCGAGCCGCGCGCCGGCCTGCGCGGCGGCCGTATCCCGGGCAGCCAGAACCTGCCCTACGGCGCTCTCTTCACTGCCGACGGCACGCTGCTGCCGGCCGAGACGCTGAAGGCCAAGTTCCGCGCTGCGGGCATCGATCTCGCCAAGCCGGTGGCGGCGACCTGCGGCTCGGGGGTCAGCGCCTGCGTGCTGGTCTTCACGCTGCACCTGCTCGGCCACCGCCAGTTCGCCGTCTATGACGGCTCCTGGACCGAATGGGGCGGCCGCAGCGACACGCCGGTGGAAACCGGCTGATGGCCGCGGCCGGCAGGGCGGGCGACGACAGCGGGCTGATCGAGACCACGGTCACATTCCTGCAGATGCCGGCGCGGCCGGTGCTGCCGGTGGTGGCGGCACCGGCCGGTCGGCATGCCCTGCTTAGGGCGGAGAACTGCCCGATCGAGTACTACCGCTATCTCTATGACGTGGTCGGGCGCGACTGGCACTGGGTCGACCGCAAGCGGCTCGACGACAAGTCGCTCGGCGCCATTCTCGGCGACGCGAAGACCGAGATCTACGTGCTCTACATGGACGGCTGGCCGGCCGGCTATTTCGAGCTCGACCTGCGCGACCACCCGCGCCGCATCAACCTCGCCTATTTCGGCCTGGTGAAGGAAGCGATCGGCAAGGGCGCCGGGCGCTGGCTGCTGGCCCAGGCGATCGACATGGCCTGGAGCCGCGCGCCGCAGCTCTTCACCGTCAACACCTGCACGCTCGACCACCCTTCGGCATTGCCGCTGTACCAGCGCATGGGCTTCGTCGTCTACGACCGCCTGCAGGCCTTCGTCGACCCGAAGGTGTGACGTTCCATTCTCTCCACGTCGTGCCCGGGCTTGACCCGGGCATCCACGACTTGCGGTGCGCTGGCTGACAGGCGTGGGTGGTCGGGCCAAGCCCGGCCACGACGTTGAAAATCAGTGGCCGAGGATCTGGCTCAGGAACAGCTTGGTGCGGTCGCTCTTCGGATGAGTGAAGAACTCCTCCGGCGTGTCCTCCTCGACGATCTCGCCGCGGTCCATGAAGATCACCCGGTCGGCCACCGTGCGGGCGAAGCCCATCTCGTGCGTCACCACGAGCATGGTCATGCCGCTTTCGGCGAGCTCGACCATCACGTCGAGCACTTCCTTGATCATCTCCGGATCGAGCGCCGAGGTCGGCTCGTCGAACAGCATGACCTTGGGGTTCATGCAGAGCGAGCGCGCGATGGCGACGCGCTGCTGCTGGCCGCCCGAAAGCTGGCCCGGATATTTGTGCGCCTGCTCGGGGATCTGGACCCGCTTCAGATAGGTCATGGCGATGTCCTCGGCCTCCGCCTTCGGCATCTGCTTCACCCAGATCGGTGCAAGGGTCAGGTTCTCCAGCACGGTCAGATGGGGGAACAGGTTGAACGACTGGAACACCATGCCGACCTCGCGACGGATGGCGTCGACGTTCTTGACGTCATTGGTCAGCTCGATGCCCTCGACGAAGATCTGGCCCTGCTGGTGCTCCTCCAGGCGGTTGATGCAGCGGATCATGGTCGACTTGCCGGAGCCAGACGGCCCGCAGATCACGATGCGCTCGCCCTTGGCGACGGAGAGCGAGATGTCGCGCAGCACATGGAACTCGCCGTACCACTTGTTGACGCGGTTGAGTTGGATGAAGGGCTGGTCGACCATCGGCGTCCTCGGCGGTGCGTCTTTAGCGGTTCCGGCCGGCGGCGAGCAGCCGCTCGAGATACTGGCTGTATTTCGACATGAAGTAGCAGAACACGAAGAACACCGCGGCGGCGAAGATATAGGCCTCGGTGCCGAAGGCGCGCCAGTTCGGGTCGTTGATCGAGGTGCGCACCGCGTTGAGCAGGTCGTACAGCCCGATGATCAGCACCAGCGAGGTGTCCTTGAACATGCCGATGAAGATGCCGACCAGCGGCGGAATCACGATGCGCAGCGCCTGCGGCAGGATGATCAGCCGCATACTCTTCCAGTATGACAGGCCGAGCGCGTCGGCCGCCTCGAACTGGCCCTTGGGCACCGCCTGGAGGCCGCCGCGCACCGCTTCCGCGATATAGGCGGCGGCGAACATGATGATGCCGACCTGGGCGCGCAGCAGCTTGTCGATGGTGACGCCTTCGGGCAGGAACAGCGGGAACATCACCGAGGCCATGAACAGCACCGAGATCAGCGGCACGCCGCGCACCAGCTCGATGAAGGCCACGGAAAGCGCTTTGATGATCGGCATGGTGGAACGGCGGCCAAGCGCGAGGACGAGGCCGAGCGGGAAAGCCGCGATGATGCCGATCGAGGACAGCATCAGGGTGAGCGGCAAGCCGCCCCAGTTCTCCGTCGTCACCGGGGTCAGGCCGAGCACGCCGCCCCGCATCAGCACCCCCATCACGATGAAGGACGCGATCCAGCCGATCATCAGCGGCCGTCCCCACAGGCTGCGCCGTGTGGAGACCAGCAAGGTCACGATGAACAGCGCCGTCGCCGCGGCCGGGCGCCAAGCCTCTTCGTAGGGATAGGTGCCGAACAGCATGAAATGCCGCTTCTCGGCGACCACGGCCCAGCAGGCGCCGGTGCCCTTGCGGCAATCCTCGAAGGTGCCGACGAAGGTGGCGTCCAGCAGGGCCCAGTCGACCAGCGCCTTGCCGCCCACGACGATGACGTAGAGGGCGAGGAAGGTCAGCGCGCAGTTGAACCAGTTGCTGAACAGGTTCTGGCGCAGCCAGCCGACGACGCCGGTCTGGGCGGCGGGCGGGCGCGATACGGAGCCGGCGGCGATGTCCGTCATCTCACCGCTCCTTCAGCGCAATGCGTTTGTTGTACCAGTTCATGAAGGCGGCGATCAGCAGGCTGAGGGTCAGGTACACCGCCATGATCATGGCGATGCCCTCGACCGCCTGGCCGGTCTGATTGATCATCGTGTAACCGACCGAGACCAGGTCGGGATAGGCGATGCCGACGGCGAGCGATGAGTTCTTGGTGAGGTTGAGGTACTGGCTGGTGGTCGGCGGCACGATCACCCGCAACGCCTGCGGCAGCACGATCAGGCGCAGGATGCGGGTCTCCGACATGCCGACCGCCCGAGCCGCTTCCCATTGCCCGCGGGGCACCGCCAGGATGCCGGCCCGCACCGTCTCGGCGATGAACGCCGCAGTATAGGTGACGAGGCCGAGCAGCAGCGCGACGAATTCCGGCGTCACCGAGGCGCCGCCCTGGAAGTTGAAGCCCTTCATCGCCGGCACGTTCGGATCGAACGGCGCCCCGGCGATCGCCCAGGCGATCAGCGGCAGGCCGAAGATCAGGCCGAGCGCCGGCCCGAGCATTGGGAACGGCTTGCCGGTCAGCGCCTGGCGGCGCTTGCCCCAGCGGTGGACCACGACAGTCAGCACGACGCCGAGCACAAGCAGGATCAGCATCACGGCATGGACCGGATGCTCGTAGAGCACCGGGAAGTAGAGGCCGCGCTGGCTCAGGAATATTCCCGGCAGCGGGCTCAGCGATTGCCGCGCCGGCGGCAGCGCCAGCAGCACGCCGTACCAGACGAAGAGCTGCAGCAGCAGCGGAATGTTGCGGATCACCTCGACATAGACCGAGGCGAGCTTGGCGATCAGCCAGTTCGACGACAGCCGCGCGACGCCGACGATGGTGCCGAGGATGGTGGCGAGCACGATGCCGATCGCCGACACGAAGATCGTGTTCAGCATGCCGACCAGATAGGCGCGGCCATAGGAACTGGCCGGCGTATAGCTGATCAGGTGCTCGCCGATCGGCATGCCGGCCTCGCGATCGAGGAAGCCGAAACCGGTCGCGATGTTGCGCTGGGCGAGATTGGCGAGCGTGTTGGAGACCAGGTACCAGCCGATGCCGAGGATCACCAGCACGGTGAGGATCTGATAGAGGACGGCGCGCACATTGGCGTCGTTCCACCAGGCCCCTTTCGGCGCCGACACGGCGCCCGTCGCTGCCCCGCCCGGCGCCGCCCTGCCTTCCGTGCGTGCTGCCATACCTCGGCCCCTGGAAAAGGAGAAGCCGCCGGGACTTGCGTTCCGGCGGCTTCCGATGCCTTAGCGGAGCGGCGGCGCGTACATCAGGCCGCCCTTGGTCCAGAGGTCATTGAGGCCGCGGGCGAGCTTGAGCGGCGTCTTCTGGCCGACATTGCGCTCGAAGATCTCGCCGTAATTGCCGACCTGCTTGATGGTCCGGGCCATCCACTCCTCGTCGACGCCGAGCGCCTTGCCGAGGCCGGGCGTCACGCCGAGCAGGCGCTGGACGCCGGGATCGGCGCTCTTCTTCATTTCGTCGACATTGGCCGCGGTGATGCCCTTCTCTTCCGCGTCGAGCAGGCCATAGATCGTCCACTTCACGATGTCGAAGAACTCGTCATCGCCGTGCCTGACGGTGGGGCCGAGCGGTTCCTTGGAGATGATCTCCGGCAGGATCACGTAATCGTCCGGATTGCCGGCCTTGGCGGCACGGGTCGAGGCGAGGCCCGAAGCGTCGGTGGTGTAGACGTCGCAGCGGCCGGAGAAGAACGCGCCCTCGACTTCCTTCAGTTCGGTGAACACCACCGGCTTGAATTCCATCTTGGTGGCCCGGAAGTAGTCGGCCAGGTTCTGCTCGGTGGTGGTGCCCTGCTGCACGCAGACGGTGGCGCCGTTCAGCTCCTTGGCGCTCTTCACGCCGAGCTTCTTCGCCACCATGAAGCCCTGGCCGTCGTAATAGGTGACGGGCGCGAAGTTGAAGCCGAGCGAGGTGTCGCGCGTCAGCGTCCAGGTGGTGTTGCGCGACAGGATGTCGACCTCGCCCGATTGCAGCATCGGGAACCGCTGCTGCGCGTTCGAGGGGACGAACTTCACCTTGTTCGCATCGCCGAGCAGCGCCGCGGCGACCGCCTTGCAGATATCGACGTCGAGGCCGCTCCACTTGCCCTGGCTGTCCGGCAGCGAGAAGCCGGCCAGGCCCGTGCTTACGCCGCAATGCAGCAAATCACGCTTCTTGATCGCGTCGACCGTCTGCCCCGCCTCGGCGGCGCCGGCAATGAGAAGGGTCGCCGCGGCCGCGGCGAGCGCCAGTTTCTTCATGGTCTACCATCCCTGTCTTGACCCACATCATCCGGCAACCTCGCCGTTCAGGCAGGGTCCCGGAAGTAACCGACCGTAACACGGCCTTCAAAATGCCCACAAGCGCTCCGACTCGCCGATTTGCCGCCTGCCTGGGCGAATTGCGGTCAATCGATCGGCAAGTCGCCCAAAATGCCTGCCTTGTGTTCAGCCGGGCCGGCGCGGTCACTTTCGCTCCAGGCTTGCGGGACGGCGTGCCGCTGTCATCATGCCGTCAGCAATTCTGCGCGGGAGCCGAGTTCGATGCGTGACGAAACCAAAATCGTGGTGGCCGGACGGGATCCGGCGAAGCAGCACGGCGTCGTCAATCCGCCCGTCTACCACGCTTCGACGGTGATCCATCCGACGCTCGACGCCCTCGACGCGGCGCAGGCGGCGCGGGCGCGCGACGAACAGGTCACCGTCTACGGCCGCAGCGGCACGCCGACCTCCTTCGCCTTCGAAAATGCCGTGGCGGCGCTCGAGGGCGGCTATCGCAGCTTCGCGGTGCCCTCGGGCCTGGCGGCGGTGACCGTTGCCATGCTGTCGAGCCTGAAGTCCGGCGACCACGTGCTGATGGTCGATACGGTGTACGGGCCGACGCGCAAGCTCTGCGAGGGCTTCCTCAGGAAGATGGGGATCGAGACGACCTATTACCTGCCGGAGATCGGCGCCGACATCGCCGGCCTGATGCGGCCGAACACCAAGGTCGTCTATGTCGAGGCGCCGGGCTCGCTCACCTTCGAGATGCAGGACATCCCCGCCATCGCCGGCGCAGCGAAGGCGCGCGGCGCCACGGTGATCTGCGACAACACCTGGGCCTCGCCGCTCTACTTCAAGCCGTTCGAGAAGGGCGTCGACATCTCGGTCCAGGCGGCGACCAAGTACATCGTCGGCCATTCCGACGCGATGCTCGGCACCGTCACCGCAACCAAGGAAGCCTGGACGCGCGTGCGCGATACCGGGCGCGAGCTCGGCTATGCCGTCGGCCCGGACGATCTCTATCTCGGCCAGCGCGGCTTCCGCACGCTGGCCGTGCGCCTCGCCCAGCACTGGAAGACCGGCGTCGAGCTGGCGATCTGGCTGAGGGCCCGGCCGGAGGTGATCCGCGTCATGCATCCGGCCCTGCCGGACGATCCGGGCCACGCGATCTGGAAGCGCGACTTCCACGGCGCCTCCGGCCTGTTCGCCATCGAGATCGAGCCGACTCCCCGCCCCGCTTTGGCCGCGATGATGGACCATCTGGAATTCTTCGGCATGGGCTACAGCTGGGGCGGCTACGAGAGCCTGATGATCTGGGCGCATCCCGACCACTTCCGCACCGCGCGGCCCTGGGACGCGAACCGCACGGTGCTGCGCATTCATGCCGGCCTGGAGAACATCGAGGATCTGAAAGCGGATCTGACGGCGGGCTTCGAGCGCCGCGCGGCCGCCCTCAAGGGCACCAAGGCCGCCGCGGCCGAATAGCCGGGCTCAGCTTCGCTCGGCGGCCGCTCCGGCGGGCGCTGTCCGGCACTCCGCGCAGAGGCCGGTCACCTCGATGGTCTGGCGTTGCACCTCGAAGCCGAGCCGCTTCGCGGCCGCCCGCACGGCGCTGGCGATGCGGTCGTCCGGCAGCTCGGCGGCGCGGCCGCATTGCGAGCACAGCATGATCTCCACCACATGCCGGTCTTCCGGATGGGCGCAGCCGATGAAGGCGTTGCGGGATTCGATCCGGTGCACCAGCCCCTGGTCGAGCAGGAACTGCAGCGCCCGGTAGACCGTGGGCGGCGCCGCCCGGCGGCCGCCGCGGGCCAGTTCCCCCAGCAGGTCGTAGGCGCCGACCGGCTGATGCGAGTTCCAGACCAGTTCGAGCACGCGCCGGCGCAGCGCGGTCAGCCGCACCCCCCGCTCGTTGCAGATGCGCTCGGCTGTCGCCAGGGCTTCCGCCACACAGCTGGCATGGTCGTGCGCATGGTCGGGAAATGCCTGTATCGGCGCCGCATCATGCATCCGGAATGCTCTGCTCCGCCATTGCCGGCCCTCGCCTTCTCAAAGCGGCAGAAATTATCATGGCGCTTCCGCACGTGATATCATTTCTCCTTTGTCGCTTCCCGGATTCCCGCCATGTCGCCTCCTGCACCGCAGGCTATCGCCGAGCTGATCGCCCGCGTGGCCTTCGACCCGACGGGCTTGGTGCCCGCCATCGCCCAGCAGCACGATACCGGCGAAGTGCTGATGATGGCCTGGATGACCCGGGATGCGCTGGCGGAGACCCTGCGCACCGGACGGGTCTGCTACTGGTCGCGGTCGCGCGGCGCGCTCTGGCGCAAGGGCGAGACCTCGGGTCAGGTCCAGCGGCTGGTCGATCTCAGGGTCGATTGCGACGGCGATACGCTGCTGCTGCTGGTCGATCAGGAGGGCGTTGCCTGTCATACCGGCCGTCGGAACTGCTTCTTCCAGGCGCTGCGGCAGGATGCGGTGGTGTCGCTGGCGGCGCCGCTGGTCGCGCCCGACCAGCTCTACGGAAGATCTTAACGATTTCCGATTGGACTTGACGCGGCCGCCCATCGAGGGCTGAAGTCGAACATAGGAAGTCGCCGCGGGATGGGCCTCGTCACCGTTTCGATTGCTGTCAGCGCGCGCAATCGTCGCCGCAATCAGCGCGCCGCGCGGCCGGTCCTGCACTTTGTGATGGGCGGCGAAGAATACGAGGCGAAGGATTGGAGCCTCGGCGGCTTTGCTGCGACAAAGCCGGGGGCGGCCGATCTGGGGACGGGTGATCCGATTCGGATCACCGCCGTACTACTCCCGGACGGGAGTTGTGAGCGGCTGGACATCAAGGCGAGGATTGTCCGCGCCCCGCCCCAGGCGGCGGAGGTTGCGGTTGAGTTCCTGGTGCTGGACGACAAGGCATTCCGTCTGCTCGAGCGGCATCTGGTGCGCCGCCGGCCTTAATGGCGGTGCAACCGAGCCGGGCGACAATCCAGGCGGACCGGGTGGCTGGAGGTGGACCATGTGGGGGACCGGAAAGACCGTGCTCGTCGTTGAGGACAACGTCCTGAACGTCAAACTGGTGAGCGATATCCTGGCCGCCGATGGCTTTCGTGTGCTGCATGCGCTGGACGGGCGCACAGCGCTGGATCTGGCCCGGCGGGACCGCCCGGACATCGTGCTGATGGACATTCAGCTGCCGGGCAATTCGGGGCTCGAAGTGGCGCGCTGGTTCAAGGACGATGCCGGTCTCGCCGCGATTCCGGTGGTTGCCATCAGCGCCTTCATCGAACAGATCCGCCGCGAGGATCTCAGCGCCGCCGGCGTGGCGGCGACCTGCGCCAAGCCGGTTCTGGCGCGCAACCTGATGTCGGCCTTGCGGGCGGTCGCCTGACCGCTTCCGGTACCGGCTTGCAAAACGAACGCGGCCGCGGAGTGATCCGCGGCCGCTTCGGCTTTTAGCGAACTGGCGCTTACGCGACCTTGAGCAGCTTCTCGACCTTCTTGCTCGCCGTCGCACGGTCGATCTTCTCGACCGCGGCGAGCTCGCGGGTCAGGCGCTCGAGCGCGCGCTCGTAGATCACCTTCTCGGCATAGGACCGTTCCTGGTCCTCGCTCTTCGGGCGCAGGTCGCGGATCACCTCGGCCACCTCGATCGGGTTGCCGGAATTGACCTTGGCCTCCAGCACGCGGGCGCGCTTCAGCCAGGGGCCGCGGCCGACCTTGGGCGGCGATTTCAGCTTCTCCAGCGCGGCCTTCATGGTGTCGGCCGTGCTGGTGGCGCGAATGCCGCAGGACGTGATCTTGTTGACGGGGACGAGCAAGGTCATCTTCGGATCGAAGAACTCGATCGAGAGCATGTCGAGCTTATGGCCGGCAACGATCTCGCTGCGGCGGCCGGTAATCTTACCCAGGCCATGGGCCGGGAAGACCACCATCTGTCCGACCCTGAAATCATTTCCGTTCTGGCCACGCGGCGCAGGCATTTTTGTTTTTCCTCTTCCTCGCAAGAAGACAACAAAATTACGTGGAGGGGGGATGCCCCTCGGCGTACGGACCCCTGTATTCCCCGCTTGCGCCGCCGACGATGTGCGGCGGCGATCTATTTATAGCGTGTAACTACGCTGTAAACAAGGCTTATTTTGTCTTTTGGCGCCATTTACCATATTGAATTTGCCTGCCAAGTAAAACCTAGCCTGGTACGAAAATAGAACGTCCGGGATCCCAATGTACATGCCACTGCTCGTCTCCGCCCCGGCCCCGGCGGCAGCGGCGTAAGGTTAAGCGCCAGCGCGGCAAGCGGTTTTCCGGCCCCTCGGCCGATGGTGCCGCGCTGGCGGTCCAGCGCGTCTCGGCGCTCGAAGGCGAGGCGGCGAGACGGCGCGGCAATACCAATATGGCAAGGCGGCCATGCATCCGGGCGGCAAGTTGCAGCCGGCGGCTGGCGATCATATCCGGCACCACCCCCTGGCCGATGATGGCGGCCACGGTGCCGGCCCGCAGCCCCTCCTCCATCGCCCACAGGACGTCCCGCGGCTTGGCCGGACGGACCACGAGAAGCGCCGCGGGGGACAGGCCGAACTGCCGCAGCCCCGGTCCATAGAGAGGCCCTGGATCCGGCGCCGACCCGGCCTGGCACCATAAAATGGGGCCGCCGCCGGCCGCCCGGGCCGCCAAGGCGAGGGCAAAGCCGATACCGGCCATGTCGTCGCCCGGCGCCTCGATCTCATGCAAGGCGCCACGCCGCAGGCCGCCATCCGGCAGGATACGGTCGATCGCCGGCAGGCCGAGCGGCAGCACCTCCTCCGCGCTCTCGTCCCGTCCGGTCCGATCGGCTATCGCCTGCAGGCGGGCGAGATCGAGATTGCGTGCTGCGATCGTCATGGCGTGTTCGTTTTTTGTTCTAGAGCGCATCGACCATGTAAGCAAGCCCGGGATCAGGCGCCTCGGAGCCAGCGCAGCCCCAAACGCCAGGGCTGGTTTGGCGCCGGCTTCGGCCCGAACCGGCGCGGCGGCCGCTACCGATCTATTCGCCGGCCCCCTACTCCGCTGCCTGGGCCTTTGGCGGCGCCCACAGCTCGCGCATGGTCACGAACTCCTCCGCGGCCGTCGGATGGATGCCGACCGTGGCGTCGAAATCGGCCTTGGTCGCCTTCATCTTCACCGCGATCCCGATGCCCTGGATGATCTCGCCGGCATCCGGGCCGACCATATGGGCGCCGACCACGCGCTGCGTGGCCTGGTCGACGACGAGCTTCATCAAGGTGCGCTCCTCCCGGCCGGTCAGGGTGTGCTTCATCGGCCGGAAGGTCGTCTTGTAGATGTCGACGGCGCCGCAGGTGATACGCGCTTCCGCCTCGCCGAGGCCGACGGTGCCGACCTCCGGCTGGCTGAACACCGCGGTCGGCACATCGGAATGGTCGGCACGGGTCGGGCGGCCGCCGAACACGGTGGCGGCGAAGGCCATGCCTTCCTTGATGGCGACCGGGGTCAGCTGCACCCGGTTGGTGACGTCGCCGATCGCGTAGATATGCGGCACGTTGGTCTGCGAGAAGCCGTCGACCGGCACGACGCCGTCCTCGCGCATGGTCACGCCGGCATTGTCGAGGCCGAGGCCGCGCGTGTTGGGCGAGCGCCCGGTGGCGTACATCACCGCGTCGACCGTGAGCTTGCGGCCGCCGCCGAGCTCGAGATCCAGCGCGCCGTCATCCCGCCGGTCGATCCGCTTGACCTCGGTGCGGCATTCGATGCCGACGCCCTTCTTCTTCATCTCGGCGGCGAGGTGGTGCCGGACGTCGTCGTCGAAGCCGCGCAGAATCTGCTCGCCGCGATAGAGCAGGCTCGTCTCGGCCCCGAGGCCGTGGAAGATGCCGGCGAACTCGACCGCGATATAGCCGCCGCCGACCACGGCGATGCGCCGCGGCAGGTCGCGCAGATGGAAGGCGTCGTCCGACGTGATGGCGTGCTCGATGCCGGGGATCGTCGGCACGGTCGGCCGGCCGCCGGTCGCGATCAGGATGTACTTCGCAGTGATGCGGCGGTCGCCGACCTGGAGCGTATGCGGGTCGAGGAACACCGCGCGCGAGGGATGGATCTCGACCCCGGAATTCTTGAGCAGGCTGATATAGACCCGGTTGAGCCGGTCGATCTCCGTGTCCTTGTTGGCGATCAGCGCGGGCCAGGAGAAGCTGCGCTCCCCCACCGTCCAGCCATAGGCGGCGGCATCCTCGAAGGCCTCGGCGAATTTCGAGCCGTAGACCAGGAGCTTCTTCGGCACGCAACCGCGGATCACGCAGGTGCCGCCGATGCGGCTCTCCTCGGCGATGCCGACCTTGGCGCCCTGGCTCGTCGACATGCGGCTCGCCCGCACGCCGCCCGAGCCCGCGCCGATGACAAAGAGGTCGTAGTCGAAGCTCATGCGTAATCCCTCTCCGCCACGGGCAAGCTCAGCCTACGACGGCCAAGCTTTGCTTGTCAGGCTTGGATGCGGCGCCGGATTGCCGACGGGATCGTCAGGCGCCGCGGCCGGCGGTCGGCCGGCTGATCCAGGGCGTCACGACGGGCGCGCGCCACAGGCGGCGCAGAGCGGCCAGGGTGCAGATCGCCAGCACGCCGAGCAGCCAGCCGACGAAGACCAGGCCGAGCGTCGGCCCGGCCAGGCCGGCGCGCAGCAACGTCGCGGCGGCGAACATGTCCTCCGGCAGGGGAACAAGGCGGGCAAGGCCCGGCAGGATGACCAAGGCGAGCAGCGCGACAGCGCCCACGGCGGTCCAGGTCAGGATCGCCGACAGCACCTTCCCGGCCAGGGCCGTATCGGCATTGCTCCGCGCACGGCGAATTCTGCGGCGCATTTTGCGTTAACCACATCGTTTGCAGGTACTCGCGAATGCTACTCGTTTGTTAACGCACTCTCAAGCCGAAGTGCCCCTTCAGGTGGTAATGGGTTGAATACCGCCCATGCATAGATATTTGACTTCGAGGTAGTCCTCGATGCCGTATTTCGAGCCTTCGCGGCCCTGCCCGGACTCCTTCATCCCGCCGAACGGCGCCACTTCGGTCGAGATCAGGCCGGTATTGATGCCGACGATGCCGTATTCCAGTCCCTCGGAGACGCGCCAGACGCGAGCGATGTCGCGGGCGAAGAAATAAGAGGCGAGGCCGAACTCGGTATCGTTCGCCATGCGGATCGCCTCCGCCTCGGTCTTGAAGCGGAACAGCGGGGCCACGGGCCCGAAGGTCTCCTCCTTGGCCACCTTCATGTCGGGCGTGACGTTGGCGAGCACGGTCGGCTGGAAGAATTGGCCGCCGAGAGTGTGGCGCTGGCCGCCGACCACCACCTTGGCGCCCTTCGCTACCGCATCGGCGATGTGCTCTTCCACCTTCAGCACGGCGTTCATGTCGATCAGCGGACCCTGCTGCACGCCGGGCTCGACGCCGCTGCCGACCTTCAGCTTGGCGACGGCGTCGGCGAGCTTCTTCGCAAAGGCCTCGTAGACCGGCTCGTGCACCAGCAGCCGGTTGGCGCAGACGCAGGTCTGGCCTGTGTTGCGGTACTTGGAGGCGATGGCGCCCTCGACCGCGGCGTCAAGGTCGGCGTCGTCGAACACGATGAAGGGCGCGTTGCCGCCGAGCTCCATCGAGGTCCGCTTCACCGTCGCGGCGCATTGCTGCATCAGCACCTTGCCGATCTCGGTCGAGCCGGTGAAGGTGAGCTTGCGCACCTTGGGGTTCGAGGTGATCTCGCCGCCGATCGCGGAGGCCGAGCCGGTCAGCACGTTGAACACGCCCTTCGGTATTCCGGCGCGCTCGGCCAGCACGGCGAGCGCGAGCGCCGAAAGCGGCGTCTGGCTTGCCGGCTTCAGCACCATGACGCAACCGGCGGCGAGCGCCGGACCCGCCTTACGGGTGATCATCGCCGCCGGGAAGTTCCACGGCGTGATGGCGCCGACGATGCCGATCGGCTCCTTGATGACGACGATGCGCTTGTCGGCCTGGTGGCCGGGGATGGTGTCGCCGTAGATCCGCTTCGCCTCCTCGGCGAACCACTCGATGAAGGACGCGGCGTAGCCGATTTCGCCCTTGGCCTCGCTGAGCGGCTTGCCCTGCTCCGTCGTCATGATGAGCGCGAGGTCATCAGCATTCGCCAGCATCAGGTCGTTCCAGCGGCGCAGGATCGCCGCGCGCTCCTTGCCGGTCCTGGCGCGCCAGGCCGGCCAGGCAGCTTCCGCCGCATCGATGGCGCGGCGCGCCTCCTTGGCGCCCATCTTCGGCACGGTGGCGATCTGCTTGCCGGTCGCCGGGTCGCCGACCGCGAGCGTCGTCCGGTCGTCGGCATCGGCCCAGGCGCCGTCGATATAGGCCTGCTGGCGCAGAAGGCTTGGATCCTTGAGCTGCATGACGTCCTCCCGGGATTTGTGGGTGGAACTATATCAGAGCGGAAAGATCAGGCAGGTCGTGCTGCCATGGGCGATCAGCCGGCCGCCCTCGTCGGTGACCTTGCCGTCGGCGGTGGCGATGCGGTTGCCCGCCGCGACGACGCGCCCTTCGACGCTCACGCGGCCGGTGGCGCGCGTCATCGGCCGGATGTAGTTCACCTTGATCTCGACCGTCGTGTAGCCCTGGCCCACCTTGCACACGGTGTGGACGGCGCAGCCCATGGCGGAATCGAGCATGGTCGCGGCAAAGCCGCCATGCACGCTGCCGATCGGGTTGTAGTGAAACTCGTCGGGGAAGCCCTCGAACAGCGCCAGGCCTGCGTCGAACCGCACCGGCCGGAAGCCCATCAGCTGGCCGATCGGCACCCGCCGCGGATCGCCGAGATAGAGCTCGCGCAGATAGTCGAGGCCGGGCAGCGTCTTCAGCCGCTCGAGATCCGGCTCGGGCGGCAGCCATTCATGGGTGCGGTGGCGCAGGCGATCGTCGGTCATCCCGCTAGCCTAGTGCGCTCAGGGCCGGTTGGAAGGCCATCCGTCGTCGAGCGCGATGGTTTCGCCGATGCGCGGCACCAGCGCCTGCTCCGGGGCGAGGCCCGCGGCCAAGGCGGCGCGACGGAAGCGATCCGGCGGTTCGAACGGATCCTCGTCGGTCAGCACCACGGTGCCCCAATGCATCGCGATCAGCCTGTCGGCCCGCATGGCGCGGCCGATCGCCACCGCTTCCTCCGGATTGGCATGATGCGCCTCCATGATGGAGCGCGGCTCGTAGGCGCCGATCGGCACCAGCGCCGCATCGAACGGGCCATGTCGGCGGCCGATCTCCTCGAAGACCGGTCCGGCGGCCGTGTCGCCGGCGAACCATATCCTGCGCCGCGCGCCGGCGACGGCGAACGAGGCCCAGAGCGAGCGGTTGCGGTCGAACGGCGTCCGCTTCGACCAATGGATCGCCGGCAGCGCGGTGACGGTGAGACCGCCCGCCTCGCTCGCCTGTTCCCAGTCGAGCTCGCGCACATCGCCGAAGCCGCGCCGGCGGAAGAACTTGCCGAGGCCGAGCGGCACCATGACGACGGAAGGGTGCCGACGCGCCAGCGCCCGCACCGTCGGCTCGCAGAGATGGTCGTAGTGATTGTGCGAGACCAGGACGAGGTCGATCGGCGGCAGCTGTTCGACCGCCAGGGCCGGCGGCACGAAACGCCGCGGCCCGCGCGACATCGGCCCGGCGAACTCGCCCAGATAGGGATCGAGCAGCACCGTTCGCCCGTCCAGGCGCAGTAGGAAGGCCGCATGGCCGAGCCAGGTGACGCTGTCGCGTGCCCCGGCGGCGGCGATGCCCTGCAGCACCGCCTCGCCGTCGAGCGCATGGTCCAGCGGCACAATGGGCGCGGCCTGCCGGGAGACGATGCGGCGCCAGATGAAGCTCCAGTATTCCCGGCGGTCATGTTTGCGGGCCGGACTGCCGGGCGGATTGCGATATCCCTTGCCCGTATGGTGATGCGGTCGCTCAGCCATGGTCCTGCCCGATTCCTGCCGTCTTTACGTGGCTTCCATCACGCTATCGTCCCGCTTGATGTAGAATATCAAACGAGAATCGCCAGACTCGACGGAGGCAACCATGTTGACCCGGCGCGCGCTTGTCGCTGCCCTGCCACTCACGCTCCTCGCCCGTCCCGCCTTCGCGACCGAGGAGCAGGATCTGGTCGACCGTGCCAGGATCACTGTCGACGGTTTCGTGCGCGACGCCGAATTCGCCGAGATGCGCCGTCTGTTGCCGCGCGCCAAGGGCGTCATCGTGTTCCCGAGCATCTTCAAGGCCGGCTTCATTATCGGCGGCGAGGGGGGCAACGGCGTCCTGGTCGGCCGTGACGCCAATACCGGCGCATGGACTGCGCCCTCCTTCATCACCATGGGAGCCGGCTCGGTCGGCCTGCAGATCGGCGCCGAGGCGAGCGAAGTGATGCTGCTGATCATGACCGACAACGGGCTCCGCGCCGTGCTGTCGAACCAGGTCAAGCTCGGCGCCGACGCCTCGATCGCCGTCGGGCCGATCGGCAAGGGCGTGGAAGCATCCACCACCACGGCGCTGCGGGCCGATATCTATTCCTTCGCCAAGTCGCGCGGCCTGTTCGGCGGCGTATCCCTGGAGGGCGCCGTGCTGGCCAGCCGGGATTCGATGAACCAGAAGTACTACGGCCGCGCGATCACGCCAGAGGCGATCGTCATTCGCCGCGAAGTCGAAGCCCCCAACGCCGCGCTGCTGCAGGACGCGCTGCGCCGCGCCGAGGCGAAGAGCTAGCCTCAAAGCGTGGTCCTTAGAGCTTGGCCAGGTACTGCGCGACGAAGTCGCAGCCGACGAAGCGGCTGTAGGCGCCGGTCAGCAGGCTGGTGACCGGGCCCGGCACCTGGCCGGAGCCGACCGCCTGGCCATTGACGCTCCGCACCGGGCAAAGGCAGAGGCTGGTCGAGGTCAGGAAGATCTCGTCGGCATTGGCCGCGTCGAACATGTCGAGGTCCTTCTCCTCGCAGGCAATGCCGAGCTCGCGCGCGAGATCGATCACCGTCTGCCGGCTGACGCCCGGCAGCACGTAGTGCTCGCGCGGCGTGAAGAGCCGCCCTTCCTGGACCAGGAAGATGTTGCTGCCGATGCCTTCGGCGAGATTGCCGTTCTCGTCCAGCAGCACCGACCAGGCCTTGGGGTTCTCGGCCTTCACCTCCAGATCGGCCATGATCGTGTTCAGGTAGTTGTGCGTCTTGGCGCGCGGGCTGAGCGCCGAGGGCGAGGTGCGCCGGACCGACGGCACCAGCACGTCGATGCCGTCGCGGAACAGGCTGGCCCGCTGCGCCAGCGGCAGCGGCAGGCATTCGACGATGACCGTCGGCCCGCTCTGCTCCCAACCCTCGTCGCCGACCGCGTCGACGCCGCGGGAGACCCGCTGGCCGACCCACCAGTCGCCGTCCTTCGGCCGGAGATGGGCGTTGCGCGCGACGACTTCCTCGCTAACCGCGATCATCTCCGCCGGCGACAGGCCGGGATCGATGCGCAGGTAGCGCAGCGAACGGTAGAACCGCTCGACATGCTCCTTCAGCTTGAACGGCCGGCCGTCGAAGGTGCGGGTCATGTCGAAGGCGGCGTCGCCGTATTTGAAGCTGCGGTCGCGGAACGGCACCAGCACCTGGGATTCCGGCACATAGCGCCCGTTGAAATAGGCGATCCGCTGGTTGGAGAGGTCCGACATGGGTCACTTCCCTTCGGTGGCGGCGAGCATCATAGCCCGATGACGGCGAGCACGATGAGGGCAGCCAGCGCCACGGCGGCTGCCGCCCCGCACAGAATGCCGGTGCGGATGATGTCCGTCACGTCGAGGCGGGCGCGGCCGTTTACCGGCCCGAGCCAACCGCCATTGCCCTCGACGACGATGCCGAGGGCGCCGGTGGCCGTCGCGACGGTGCGGCCGGCCGGCACGCCCCGCGCAGCACGCCCCGGTGCGACGGCATGGCGCAGCGCGTCGAGCGGATTGCCGCGCGGCACGAAGACCGCGGCGACGACCACGAGCGCGGCACCTAGCAGGCCGGGCACCAGCAGCAGGAAAGCGCGCAGGCGGCGTGCCGCGAGCGCGATGCTGAGCCGATCCCCGGCCGCATCGGTCAGCAACGATGTGGCGCGATAGGCCATGGCCGCGGTCAGCCCGCCCGCCAGGAAGTAGAGCGCCGGCGCGATCAGCCCGTCGACCAGGCCGCGGGCGACGAAGGCGACCCGCTGGCGATTCGACTGGAAATCGCCGTCGACCGCGGCCGCGAAGACGGCACGCGCCGTGGCGCCCGAACGCAGCGTCAGGGCCGCCGCTACGCCGGTCACCGCGAGCGGGAAGGCCGAGCGCTCGGCGATCGTCTGCAGCGCCAGCCCGGCCGCGGCGCCGGCAATCAGCGCCGCGAGTACCAGGATGGCGCCGCGGATCTGCAACGTGCGGCGCCCACGCTCCGCCTTGTCCAGGCGGTCGAACAGGCGGGCGAAGCGGGCCTGGATTGCCCGCCGCGGGCCGAGGGCGCCGAGAACGAGGAGCTCGAGCGGGATCGCCAGCAGCAGAGCGAGTGGATCGAACGGCATCGCCCGCGAAGCTTGCCCGATTCTGCCGAAGGCTGCCTCAGCGACCGGTGAAGCTCGGCGCCCGCTTGGCCAGGAACGCCGCGATGCCCTCCTGGCCGTCGGCGCCGCGGGCGGCGTCGGCGATGCCGCGCGCCTCGTGCTCCATCTGGGTCTCCAGCGATTCCTCGAGGCCCTGGGCCAGCAGGCGCTTGGCGCCGCCGAAGGCGCGCGTCGGGCCGGCGGCGAGCGCGCGGGCCAGCGCATCGGTCTCGGCGGCCAGATCCGCGTCCGGCACCACCTTGTTGACGATGCCCCAGTCCAAGGCTTCGCGCGCCGTCAGCGAGCGGTTGGTCAGCGCGAGCTCGACGGCGCGGCGCAGCCCGATGGCACGGCCGAGGTAATAGGTCGAGCCGCCATCCGGCGTCAGGCCGGCCCTCGTGTAAGCGAGGGTGAAGCGCGCCGATTCCGCGGCGATGGCGATATCGCCCATCAGCATGGTGGAGAAGCCGGCGCCGGCCGCGACGCCGTTGACGGCCACGATCATCGGCGCGTTCATGCGCGCAAAGCGCGACACCGCGGCGTGGAAGTAGACGGTCATCTCCTTCATCAGGGCCGGCACGCTGTCGCCGGCCTTGGCGAAGCTCGCGAGATCGCCGCCGGCGCCGAAGGCCTTGCCGGCGCCGGTCAGCACGACGCAGCGAATGGATGGGTCCTCGTCGCAGGCAATCGCCGCATGCATCAGGTCCTGCGCCATGCGGATGTTCATGGCGTTGTAGACCTCGGGACGATTGAGGGTGATGCGCGCGATGCCGTCCTGCACCGCAAACAGGATGTGCTGGTACTCCATGTCTCTCCCCGGATCTGCTTGTGAGTGACAGCTCAGAACGGGATCGCGCTGACGCCGAGCACCGGCCCGTGCACCACGAACAGAACGATCCACGCCACCAGCGCGACGGCGATACGCCACAGGCCGATCTCCGATAGAACGAGCTGGTTGCGCCCGCTCACGATGGCGGCAAATGGCACGATGGATGTCTTGCCGGCATAGGCGGCCCAACCCCGCGGGTCGGCCGCGGCGCGCTTGCGGTCGATGCTCGGCATGCCGTACAGCGCGGTGACGAGGATGGTGGCGAACAGCACGAGCGAGGCGAAATCGCCGTTCGGAACCATGTGCGCTGCGGCCCAGAGGACGAAGGACCAGAGCATCGGATGCCGCGTGATGCGGAGGATGCCGCGGGCGGGATCGGGCCTCTGCAGCAGGCCCTCCGCCCCGACGGCGGTCGGGTTCGGCGCGGTGACCGAGCCGACGAAGAGCAGCAACGCGACCGGCATGACCAGGAAGGGCACCCAGTACGTCCACCGCTCCGGCGCCCATAGGCCGAGGAAAGCTTCCGGCTGGCCCGCCCGATTGTAGGTCCAGATCAGCAGGCCGAGGCCGACCACCGACAGCACGGAGAACAGGCCCCTGAAGCCGTTGGCGCCGAGGGCGCCGATCAGCCGGCCGCGCAGGGCTGTCCCGGCAAGGCCGATATGCACCGCCAGCCAGAAGGCGGCGGCGGCAAGCAGATGGGTCTGGGCGGGTTCCATGCCCGCGATGCTAGCGCATCGCGGGCGCCGGTTGGCGAACGATCGCGCGGTCGTTGGCCGGGAAGCAGAACGCCGCCGCGATTACGCCAAGGGCCACGGCAATCCACCATGTGACCGCATAGGAGCCGGTGGTGTCGAACAGGCGACCGGCCAACCAGACGCCGATGATGGCGCCGACCTGGTGCATCATGAAGGCCAAACCGTTCAGCATGGCGAAGTGCTGCATGCCGAAGATCTGGCCCACGATACCGGTGGTCAGCGGCACGGTGGAAAGCCAGAGCAGGCCCATCGCGACGGCAAAGGCCATGGCGGTTTCCACCGTCGTCGGCAGCAGGATGAAGGCGGTGATCACGACGGCGCGCAGGAAGTAGATCAGGCCGAGCACGATGCGCTTGCGGAAGCGCGACCCCAGCAAGCCGGCCACCGTGCTGCCGATGATATTGCCGGCGCCGATCATCGCGATCGCCCAAGCGCCGATGCGCGGGTCCAGGCCCTGGTCGCTGAGATAGGCCGGCAGATGCGCGCCGATGAAGGCGACGTGGAAACCGCAGACGAAATAGGCGGCCGACACCATCAGGAAGCCGGGATGCGCCAGCGCCTCTCGCGTGGCCTCCGACCAGCTCTGCTGGTGGCCGGTCGGCGCCGGCGGCGCGCCGGGCAGCGCACCTGCCAGGAACACGCCGGCGAAGGCGCAGCTGCCGATCATGATCAGCGCTGTCTGCCAGCCATAGGCGACGATGAATTCCTGACCGAGCGGCACGAAGACGAACTGCCCGAAGGAGGCAAGCGATGTGCCGATGCCCATGACGATGGTGCGCTTCTCCGGCGGATAGGATTGCGCAATGGCGGCGAGGATGGTGGCAAAGCCGACGCCGGCGCCGAACGTCCCGACGATGACGCCGGCGGTCAGCTGAAACATGCCGGGCGAGGACGCGAAGGCCGAGGCGACCATGCCGGCGCCGGAAACGAGCGCCCCGATCGCGGCCACCCGCGCGGCGCCGTAGCGGACCGCCATGGCGCCGGCGAAGGGTTGCGCCACGCCCCAGAGCAGCTGGGCGAGGCCGAGCGCCAGCGCGAAGGCCTCGCGCGACCAGCCAAGATCGCTGGTCATCGGCTTGAGGAAGACGGAATAGCTTTGCCGGGTGCCGAACGCGATCATCAGCGTCAGCCCGCCTGCCAGCAGCACCAGCAGCGGCCGCTTCACCCCACTCTGCACCATGCCCGCCCCTCCGGAATCAGTGCAGCTACACTTAAAGCGGCGGGCGTCCGGGTCAAGAGAGGCCTGTGGCGCAGGTCACACTGGCTAACGCGCCGCGGCCAGCGCCGGCATCGGCTCCTCGCGCGCCCCGGTCGGAATGGCCGTCAGCCGGCCCCGTCGTACGGCGAGCGCCAACTCGCCGCGCTTGAGCGCCAGCGCGGCCTCGCCGAACACTTCGCGCCGCCAGCCGCTCAGGGCTGGCACGTCGGCTTCATCGTCGACCGCGAGATGCTCGAGATCGTCGACCGTCGCCACCAGCTTCTGCGCCACGTCGTGCTCGTCACACTTCATCTTGAGCAGGACCTTGAGCAACTCGATCAAGGGGCCCGAAGCCTTCGGCCGGTCCGGCTCTCGATCGAGCCGTGGGTACTGCGCCGGCTCCAAAGCCTCGGCGCGGGCCAGCGCGGAGAGAATGGCCTGGCCGTGGCGCCCTTCCGCCATCGACTTAGAAAAACCGCGGACCCGCGCCAGCGCGGCGGCATCCTTCGGCGGGTCGCTGGCGATCTCGAGCAGCGCCTCGTCGCGCAGCACGCGGTTGCGCGGAATGTCGCGTGCCCGCGCCTCCAGCTCGCGCCAGGCGGCGAGTTCACGCAGAATGGCCAGGAATTTCGGATTGTGCGAACGGGTGCGGATGCGCTGCCAGGCCTCGCGCGGCTCGACCACATAGGTGGTCTTGTCGGTCAAGGTCGCCATTTCCTCCGCCACCCAACCGGCACGGCCGGACTTGGCGATCCGCGCTTCGAGCTTCTGGTAGACGGTGCGCAGATGCGTGACGTCGGACAGCGCATAGGTCACCTGTCGCTCCGACAGCGGCCGCCGGCTCCAGTCGGTGAAGCGTGACGACTTGTCGATCGTCGCCTTGGCGAGCCTGGCGCACAACGTCTCGTAGGATGCCTGCTCGCCGAAGCCGCAGACCATCGCCGCGACCTGGGTGTCGTAGACCGGCACCGGCAGCTCGCCCATAAGGTTGAGGAAGATCTCGAGATCCTGCCGCGCGGCGTGGAACACCTTGGTGACCTGCTTGCGCCGCAGCAGCTTGAGGAACGGATCGAGCTTCAGCCCTTCGGCGAGCGGATCAATCGCCGCCGCCTCGTCCGGTCCGGCGACCTGCACAAGGCAGAGCTTGGGGAAGAACGTGCTCTCGCGCATGAACTCGGTGTCGACCGTGACGAAGGGCGCGGCCGCCAAACGCCCGCATAGGGCTGCCAGGGTGTCGGTGTCGGTGATGGTCTGCATGACTCGGCGGAAGTCTAGCACCACCCGCCGCGCCGTGAGGAAAATCAGCAGCAATTCACCGGTTCGAAAAATATAATATACATCAATAAGTTATGTAATGTTTTGCGGGAGGCGGCTCAGCCATGCGACGCCGGCGATGTTGCCCGACGGCGCATCCACTGCAAAATCGTCACCAGGCCGGCCAGGCCCAGGGCGGGAATCATCATCACGAAGGGCGAAGGCCGCTCGGTCGGCACCCGCACGGATTCCAGCTTCTGGCCCGCCTCCAGCCCCGCCTTCTTGGCATAGGAGCTGAACCGCACCTGGGCCACCTGCATCTCGCCGCCGAGACCCGGCGCCAGGCGAAGCCCGGCCGTCGCCAGCCGTTCCCGCGCCGGTCCGGCGGGACCGAGGCGGATGCTCACGGTCTTCTCATAATCGTCGCCCTCGATCGTCGTGCCGGAGACCGAGATCACCATTCGTCCATCCTCGGGGATTCCGGCGACCACCTGCTCGAGTTGCGCCGGCGGCAGCACCTGGTACGGCGGATGGATCATGTCCCAGAAGAAGCTCGGCCGCAGGAGGACGAAGGCGGCGAGCAGCAGGGCGGCGGATTCCCACAGCCGGCTCTTCACCAGGAACCAGCTCATCGTGCCGGCGGCGAACAGCATCATGGCGATGGTCGCGGCCACGGCCACGACCGGCACCTCCCACCAGGCATGGATGTCGATCAGCAGGATGCGCGGCTCGAACACGAAGATGAACGGCAGCAGCGCGGTACGCAGCGAATAGAAAGCGCCCTGGAAGCCGGTCTTGATCGGATCCTCGCCGGAGATCGCCGCGGCGGCATAGGCGGCGAGCCCGACCGGCGGCGTCACGTCGGCCATGATGCCGAAATAGAAGACGAAGAGGTGCACGGCGATCAGCGGGATGGCGAGGCCTGCCTGCGCGCCGAGCTCCACGATCACCGGCGCCATCAGGGTCGCCACCAGGATGTAATTCGCCGTGGTCGGGATGCCCATGCCGAGGATCAGGCTGACGAAGGCCGTCAGCACCAGCATCAGGATGACGTTGCCGCCGGACAAAAGCTCGACGAACTCCGTCATCATCAGGCCCATGCCGGTCAAGGTGACCGTGCCGACCACGATGCCGGCGGTGGCGGTGGCGACGCCGATGCCGATCATGTTGCGGGCGCCGAGATGCAGGCCCTCGATCAGCTCGCGGATGCCGCGCACGGCCGCGGCGCCGAACTGGCGGCCGCCGCGGAACAGCTCGATCAGCGGCCGCTGGGTCGCCAGCATCGCCATGATGGTGACGGTGGCCCAGAAGGCGGACAGGCCGGCCGACAGCTCCTCCACCATCAGGCACCAGAGCAGCACCACGATCGGCAGAATGAAATGCAGGCCGGTGCGGGCGATCGGCCAGGTGGCCGGCACCGTCACGACGGGCGCATGCGGGTCGTCCGGCAGCAGGTCGTCGAAGCGGGCGGCATAGGCGAGCAGCCCGACATAGAGGCCGATGCCGAGCGCCGCGACGATCCACGGCGCGGCAGCACCGAAGACCGCGGCTATGCCGGTGATGGCGTAATAGAGGCCGCAGATCACGGCGACGGTGCCGGCGAGCCCCATGGCGCCGACCAGGACACGCTGCGCCGGCGCGCGCTGATGCGCCCGCGTCAGGGGCTCGGCGCCGATCTTCAGCGCCTCGATATGCACGATGTAGAACAGGCCGATATAGGAGATGATCGCCGGCAACGCCGCGTGCTTGACGATGTCGGGATAGGGAATGCCGACATACTCGACCATCAGGAAGGCGGCGGCGCCCATCACCGGCGGCATGATCTGGCCGTTGATCGAGGACGCCGTCTCGATCGCGCCGGCTTTCACGCCCGTGAGGCCGGTGCGCTTCATCATCGGGATGGTGAAGATGCCGCCGGAGACGACGTTGGAGATCGACGAGCCGGAGATGACGCCGTTCAGCGCCGAGGACACCACCGCGACCTTGGCGGGCCCGCCCTTCAGGTGGCCCATCATCGCAAAGGAAACCTGCATCATCCAGTTGCCGGCGCCGGCCTGTTCCAGCAGCGAGCCGAACAGGACGTAGAGGAAGACGAAGCCGGTGGAGACGCCGAGAGCGACGCCGAACACGCCTTCGGTGGTCAGCCACTGATGCGAGATCAGCCGTTCGACCGAAGCGCCCTTGTGCTGGATGACCTCCGGCATGTAGGGCCCGAGGAAGGTGTAGGCGAGAAAGACCAGCGCCACGACGACCAAGGGCGGGCCGAGCGCGCGGCGGGTTGCCTCCAGCAGGATGACGAGGCCGCCGACCCCGACCACCATATCCGCCCAATTGGGCTGCCCCGGCCGGGTCGAGAGCGAGACATAGAACAAGAAGATATAGGCGGCGACGAAGGCGCCGAGCAGGCCAATCGTCCAGTCCACCGCCGGCACCCGGTCGCGCGGCGCGCCCCGCGAGCCCGGATAGGCGAGGAATGCCAGCAGCAGCGCGAAGGCAAGATGGATCGACCGCGCCTCGGTGTCGTTCAGGATGAATACGCCGAAGATGAAGGGCAGCGGCGAGGCGTACCACAGCTGGAACAGCGACCAGGCGACGGCGGTCCAGAACAGCGCGCGTCCCGATATGCCGGTGAGCTTGCGGCCGCCGAGATCGGCGGCGGCCACCATGTCCTGAAGCTCCGCCTCGCTGGCCGTCCGGCGGGCCGCGTCGGTCATCTGTGCTCCCCCGAGAGACTTGCAAGACGGAGGCGTCCCCTGCCCCGTCTCGCCGCAACGTCATGGCGGCAGGCCCGGCGCCGCATCCGCGCGGCGCCGGGATGCCCTTGCCTCAGTTGAGGCCCTTCTCCTTGAAGTACTTCGCCGCGCCGGTGTGCAGCGGCGCGGAGTTGCCGTCCTTCACCATCTTCTTGGGGTCCAGATTGGCGAAGGCCGGGTGCAGCTTCTTGAACTCGTCGAAATTGTCGAACACGGCCTTGGTGACAGCGTAGATCACGTTGTCCGGCACCTTGGCAGAGGTCACCATGGTCGCCAGCACGCCGTAGGTCGCCGTCGGGTTCGGGTTGTTGTTGTACATCCCGCCCGGAATCGTCGCCTTGGCGTAGTAGGGCTTGTCCGCCACCAGCTTGTCGATCGCCGGACCGGTCAACGACACGAGCTTGGCGCCGCAAGTCGTGGTCGGGTCCTGGATGTTCGCGGAAGGATGGCCGACGGCATAGAAGAAGCCGTCGATCTTGTTGTCGCACAGCGCGGGGCCGTGCTCATCGGCTTTCAGCTCCGATGCCAGAGCGAAATCGGAGATCTTCCAGCCCAAGGCTGTAAGCAATTCGTCCATCGAGGCGCGCGTGCCCGAGCCCGGGTTGCCGACATTGAACCGCTTGCCCTTGAAATCCTCGAACTTGGTGATGCCGGCCTCCTTGCGGGCCAGCACCGTGAACGGCTCCGGATGCACAGAGAACACGGAGCGAAGATCGCCATAGGCGCCGCCCTCCTTGAACTGAGCGACGCCCTTGGTGGCGTTGAACTGCACGTCCGACTGCGCCATGCCGAGGTCGAGCTCGCCGGATTTGATGGTGTTGACGTTGAAGACCGAGCCGCCGGTCGATTCCACCGAGCAGCGCAGCCCATGCGTCTTGCGGTCCTTGTTCACCAGGCGGCAGACGGCGCCGCCGACCGCATAGTAGACGCCGGTGACGCCGCCGGTGCCGATGGTGATGAACTTCTGCTGCGCCGCAGCGGGCATCTGGGCCATCAGGCCGAGCGTCGCCGCAGCCGCCATCGCCCCGAGCATGCCTTTCATAATCAGCCTCCGGTTGGGAATTGAGTGATGTAGTCTGCGGCACCTTCCTTCCGGCCGCAATCCGAACCGACAGGCCCGCTTGCTCATCCCCTTGTACGCCTTGACCCCGATCGCCGCCGCCCTGGCGGCGATTCTGGTGTTGCGGGCCGGTCCCCTGATCGGCGCGGCGATCGGCCTTGCCCTCGCGGCGCTCGCCGCGGCGACCATCGAATCCGCGACGCTGAACTGGCCGGCGCTCGGCGCCGCCGGCCAGACGGCGCTGGCGATCGCGGTGAGCGCGGCCTCGGTGATCGTGCCGGGCCTGATCCTCAACCATGAACTCGACCGCCGCGGGGCGCTGACGGAGGCAGCCGAGGGCCTGCGGTCGCTCGGCATGGATCCGCAGCGTTGCGCCGTGATCCTGCTGCTCGGCCTGTTCCCCGCGCTCGAGTGCCTGACCGGATTCGGTATTTCCCTTCTGCTCGCGGTACCGGTGCTGATCCGCCTGCTCGGCCCCGCCGTGGGCGTGCCGGTGGCCCTGCTCGGCATGCACATCATGGCCTGGGGGACCATGGCGCTGGCGACTCTGATCGGCGCGGCGCTCGCCGGCATGCCGCCGGACCTGCTCGGTGCCGTCAGCGCCGTGCTGCAAGTGCCGGCGCTGGTGGTGGTCGGGCTGATCGGGATTGCCACGATCGGCGGGCCGGATGCGCTCAGGCGGCACGCCGTCTTTGCCGTGCTGCTGGCACTGGCGCTGGCAGCGCTGCTGCATCTCAATGCGCGCTTCCTGCTGGTCGAGACGTCGGGCGTGCTGGCCGGGCTCGGCGTCGCCCTGCTGGGGATCGGCTGGGAGGCATTGCGCGGCCGTTTCCGGCCCGGCCTCGGCGACCTCGCGCGCCTGCGCGGCCTCGCGCCTTTCGCGGCGGCGCTGATTCTGCTGTTGCTGGTCCGCCTGGTGCCCCCGATCGCCACATTCCTTGACGATGTGCTGGTCATCGGCGGCGGGGACCTCGCGATCTCGCCGCTCGCCTCGCCCGGTCTGGCATTGCTGATCGTTGCGACAATCCTGGCAGCGCGCGGCAGCGGCTTCCGCTGGGGCGTTCCGCTCGGCCGCGCGATTCGCCCTGTCGCCGTGGTTCTGGCTTTCATCCTGCTGGCCCAGGTGATGCAACAGACGGGGCTGCTCCGCATCGCGCTCGCGGGGGCGGCAGGCCTCCCGCTCGCCGTCCTGGTTCCGCTCGCCCCCGCGCTCGGCATGCTCGGCGGCTTCACCACCGGCTCGGCCGTGGCCGGGAACGCATTGTTCCTTCCGGCCGTGACGGCACTCGGCGCGGCGCATGGCCTGGCCTGGGACTTCGCGGCCATTCACAATGCCGCCGCCGGGCACGGCGCCTTCGCATCGCTTTCCATCGTCAGCCTGACCGTCGCCATTGCGAGCCAGGCGGTGCCGGGCGGCGGTCCCCCGGTGCATGTCCTCGCCCGCTTCGGCCTGCGTTCGGCGTTGCTGATCTATGCTGCGCTCGCAGCCGGATTTGCCCTGTTCCGCGGCCTGGCCGGGCTCTGACCGGCCATTAACCGCGCCTTGCCTTGACAAGCCATAGATGGCTGTGTGTTTTCCCGGCTTCCCCATCTCTAGGTCCCCGGTCCATGCACTCCTATCGCACCCATACCTGCGGCGCCCTCCGGCCCGAGCAAGTCGGCGAGATCGTCCGCCTGTCCGGCTGGGTGCACCGGAAGCGCGACCACGGGAGCCTGCTGTTCATCGACCTGCGCGACCATTACGGCGTTACGCAATGCGTGCTGACGACCGGTTCCGACATCTTCAGGATCGCCGAGGGGCTGCGCTCGGAAAGCGTCGTCTGCATTACCGGCAAGGTGGTCGCACGGACGCCTGAGACCGTGAACACGAGCCTGCCGACCGGCCATGTCGAAGTGCAGGCGCAGACGCTGGAGGTGCTCTCTGCGGCCGAGGAACTGCCGATGCCGGTGTTCGGCGAGCAGGAATACCCGGAGGAGATTCGCCTTAAATACCGTTTCCTCGATCTGCGGCGCGACCGGCTGCACCAGAACATCGTGCTGCGTTCGAAGGTGATCGCCTCGATCCGCCGGCGCATGCACGACCAGGGCTTCACCGAGTTCCAGACACCGATCCTGACCGCCTCCTCGCCCGAGGGCGCGCGCGACTTCCTGGTGCCGAGCCGCATGCATCCCGGCCGGTTCTACGCCCTGCCGCAGGCGCCGCAGCAGTTCAAGCAACTGATCATGGTGTCGGGCTTCGACCGCTATTTCCAGATCGCGCCCTGCTTCCGCGACGAGGACGCCCGCAAGGACAGGAGCCCCGGCGAGTTCTACCAGCTCGACCTGGAGATGAGCTTCGTCACCCAGGACGACGTCTTCGCCGCGGTGGAGCCGGTGATCCACGGCGTGTTCGAGGAGTTCGCCGGTTCCCGCAAGGTGCCGGGGCCCTTCCCGCGCATCCCGTTCCGGGAATCGATGCTGAAATACGGCTCCGACAAGCCGGACCTGCGCAATCCGATCATCATCGCCGACGTCACGGAGGCCTTCCGCGGCTCCGGCTTCGGCATTTTCGCCAAGGCGATCGAGAACGGCGCCGTGGTGCGCGCCATTCCGGCGCCGGGCGCCGCTGGCCGGCCCCGCAGCTTCTTCGACAAGATGAACGAATGGGCGCGCAGCGAAGGCGCCGCCGGCCTCGGCTACATCGTGTTCGATGCCGGCGAGGCGAAGGGGCCGATCGCCAAAAACCTGGACGCGGACCGGTTGGCAAAGATCAAGAGCGCTGCCGGCCTGAAGGATGGCGATGCCGTGTTCTTCGCGGCCGACAAGGCCGACAAGGCGGCGAGGCTCGCCGGCCTCGCCCGCACGCGCCTGGGCGAGGAGCTCGGCGTGATCGAGCAGGGCATCTTCAAGTGCTGCTGGATCGTCGACTTCCCGATGTTCGAGTGGAACGAGGACGAGAAGCGGGTCGATTTCTCGCACAATCCCTTCTCGATGCCGCAGGGTGGGCTGGAAGCGCTGACGTCGAAGGACCCGCTCGACATCCTGGCCTTCCAATACGACATCGTCTGCAACGGCGTGGAGCTGTCGTCGGGCGCGATCCGCAACCATCGCCCCGACATCATGCTGGAAGCCTTCCGCATCGCCGGCTATCCGGCCGAGGAAGTGGAGAAGCGCTTCGGCGGCATGCTGAACGCCTTCCGCTACGGTGCGCCGCCGCATGGTGGCATCGCGCCCGGCATCGACCGCATCGTCATGCTGCTGGCCGACGAGCCGAACATCCGCGAGGTCATCCTGTTCCCGATGAACCAGCAGGCGCAGGACCTGATGATGGGCGCCCCGGGCGAGGTGGCGGCGAAGCAGCTGAAGGAACTCCACATCCGCGTGGTGCCGCCGAGTTGAACCACCGGCCCGTCGCGCGGCCTTTCTTCCGGGGTTGATCCGCCCATGACGCTCGATCCGCAAGCACGCCATGCCCTCGAGCTCGCCGCTGCGGCCGGTCGGCCGGCGGTGGAGACGCTCTCGCCCGACGCGGCGCGTCGGCAGTACAAGGAAGGCCGCGCCGCCGTGGTGCCGCCGCCCGCGCCGGTCGCCTGGGTGGAGAATTTGAGCCTGCCGGGACCGGGCGGGCCGATCCCGGTGCGCCATTTCCGCCCCGTCGGCAGCGCGGCCGGCGCCGTCCTGCCGGCCTTGATCTGGTATCACGGCGGCGGCTGGGTGATGGGCGATCTCGACACCCATGACGGCATCTGCCGCGCGCTCGCCAATGCGGCCGGCGCCGCGGTGGTCAGCGTCGACTACCGCCGTCCGCCGGAGGCGAAGTTCCCGGCAGCCGCGGAGGACGCCTATGCCGTCCTGACCTGGCTCGCCGAGCATGGCGACAAGCTGCGCATCGATCGGGGGCGCCTCGCCGTCGGCGGCGACAGCGCTGGCGGCAATCTCGCCGCCGTCGCCGCGCTGGCGGCGCGGGAACGCGGCGGGCCTGCCCTGCGCCACCAGGTGCTGGTCTACCCGGTCACCGATTTCACCCGCGGCCATGCCTCGTACCGCGAGCACGCCGAAGGCGTCGGCCTGACGGCGGCCGCCATGGCCTGGTTCATCGACCACTATCTGAATGCCGCGCCGGAGACGCGCGACTGGCGCGCGTCGCCGCTACACGCGCCGGACCACCGTGGCCTGCCGCCGGCTTTGGTCATCACCGCCGGATATGATGTCCTGCGTGACGAGGGCCGTGCCTATGCCGAGGCCTTGCAGCGCGCCGGCGTCCAGGTCGTACATCGTCCCTTCGACGGCATGATCCACGGCTTCCTCGGCATGGGGCGGCTGATCGACGCGGCGGCGGTGGCGACGGAGGAGATCGGCGCCGCGCTGCGTCGCGCTTTCACCTAGCTAGACCAGCTTTGCCGTCGTCTTGCCGAGCCGGTCGCTCAGGATCAGCGACAGGTTGAACAGCACGCGCGCCGCCACCGCCGGCATCTCCTGGATGGCGCGCTGCATGGTCTGCTGGTTCAGCACCAGCACCTCCCCCTCGGTCAGCGCGACGACGTCGGCGGTGCGCGGCGCCTCGGAGAGATAGGCCATCTCGCCGAACACGTCGCCGCGGCCGAGCGCGGCGACCCGCTTGCTCGCGCCCTTGCGGTCGATCCGGCGCACCTCGACCTCCCCGCCGATGACGACGAACATGTCGCGGCCGACATCGCCCTGTCGTACCAGCACGTCACCCGTATGGCAGCGCTTCAGCCTTCCGACGCCGACGAAACGCCGGGCATCCGCGTAGGAGAGGTCGTGCAGCAGGGGTATGCCCTCGAGCGGGCTCTGCCGCAGGGTCTGGGTCAGACGCTCCCAGATCTGGTCCTCGCTCACGCCTTTGGCGCCCGTCCGTGACGGCGCCGGATAGGTCTTGGCGAACCAGTCCGCGGTGGTGCGCGGATTGTCCTCGCGCACGATCAGCCGGGCGAAGGGCGAGTTGACGGTGGCGAGGTGTATATAGTCCTCCGTCAGCAGCACCAGCGGCACGAGATACTGGTCGTCACGGTCGACGAAGCCTTCCGCATAGCCGCGATAGCCGAGCTGTTCGAAGGCCTTTACCTGGCTCGCCGGCACCGCCGTGCAGAGGAAGCGGGCACCGATCTGCCGCGCCACGCGCACGGCACCGCCCAGCAGGGTCGCCATGATGCCGGCGGCCCCCGCCTCGCCCACCACCAGCCGGTCCTGCACGCACGCAGCCTGCCGGCCGAAATTCAGAAACCCGCCGAGCCTGAGGGCATCGGCGCCGGCCGGCGGCAGAACGTCGATCGCCGCCGGGATCAGACGCACCGTGGCGGCGAGCGCGCCGGTGATGGTGCGCACAAAAAGATGCTGGGCTGCGGCATCCACCGCATCGGCGACGATGCGATGCTTGCGGTCCGCATCCGCGCTCTCGCCGCCCTGCGCTTCGACCAGGACCTGATAGCGGAAGCGCTGGATCGCCGTGATCTCGCGCGGCGAGCCGGCGATCGCGAGATCGATCGCCGGCGTGGAGCGGGCCGTGATCGTCACCTCGGTGCGGCGACGGTCACGAGCAGCCGCTGGTCGAGCCGCAGGTGTCGCATTTCAGGCAGGTGCCGTTGCGCACCAGGGTGAAATTGCCGCATTCGCCGCAGGCATCCCCCTCGTAACCCTTCATGCGCGCTTCGCGGATGCGTTGCAGCCGGCCGTCGACCTGTTCGATCACTTCGCTCGACAGCGCGATGGCGGTGGCGCCGGTGCCGCTCGCCACGGCGACCGCGCCGCCCGCGGACGCCGTCGCCTCGCCCCGGTTGCCGCCGGCCAGCACCACCAGCTTCGAGCGCACGTAGCCGTTGGAGGCGATCTTGGCGATGCTCGGCGCAGCTGTGGGGGAGATCGTCCCCTCTTCCGCGCCCTCGCCGAGCGAGTCGTGCCGCATGTCGTCCGGCTCGGCATGGGCGAGGTCGTTGCGGCCGAGATAGGAGATGGCGAGCTCGCGGAAGACGTAGTCCAGGATCGAGGTCGCCATCTTGATGGCGTCGTTGCCTTCCACCATGCCGTTCGGCTCGAACCGGGTGAAGGTGAAGGCGTCGACGAATTCCTCGAGCGGCACCCCGTATTGCAGGCCGATCGAGATCGCGATGGCGAAATTGTTCATCAGGCTGCGGAAGGCGGCGCCTTCCTTGTGCATGTCGATGAAGATCTCGCCGAGCTTGCCGTCGGCATACTCGCCGGTGTGCAGATAGACCTTATGGCCGCCGACCACCGCCTTCTGCGCATAGCCCTTGCGGCGGTTCGGCAGCTTGAGGCGCTCGACGATGCGCTTCTCGACGATGCGCTCGGCGACGATGGTCGCGCGCTGCGCCGCCGGCGCCTGCGCCACTTCGGCGGCGATCTCGGCCGCCTCTTCCTCAAGCACCACGGCCGAAAGCGGCTGCGACAGCTTGGAGCCGTCGCGGTAGAGCGCGTTCGCCTTGAGCCCGAGCTTCCACGACAGCATGTAGGCCCGGTGGCAATCCTCGACCGTCGCCTGGTTCGGCATGTTGATGGTCTTCGAGATGGCGCCGGAGATGAAGGGCTGCGCCGCCGCCATCATGCGGATATGGCTCTCGGCGGAGAGGAAGCGCTTGCCGTCGCGGCCGCAGGGGCTCGCGCAATCGAAGACCGGCAGATGCTCGGCCTTGAGGTGCGGCGCGCCCTCGACCGTCATGCTGCCGCAGCAATAGGCGTTGGCCGCCTCGATCTCCGCCTTGTTGAAGCCGAGACTGGCGAGCAGGTCGAAACCGACCTCGTCCAGCTTCTCGACCGGCAACTTCAGCACATCGGTGCAGAACGCTTCGCCGAGAGTCCACTTGTTGAAGGCGTAACGAATGTCGAAGGCACTGCCGAGGCCGCCTTCGACCCGGTTGATCGCCTCGTCGTCGAAGCCCTTCCGCTTCAGGCTTTCCCAGTTGACGCCGGGCGCCCCGTTCAAGGTGCCGCGGCCGACCGCATGGGCGACGATCTCCTCGATCTGGCCTTGCGCATAGCCGAGCTTGGCGAGGGCGCGCGGGACGGTGCGGTTGATGATCTTGAAATAGCCGCCGCCGGCCAGCTTCTTGAATTTCACGATGGCGAAGTCGGGCTCGATGCCGGTGGTGTCGCAATCCATCACCAGGCCGATCGTGCCGGTCGGCGCGATGACCGAGGCCTGGGCGTTGCGATAGCCGTGCTGCTGACCGAGATCCAACGCCTCGTCCCAGGCCGCCCGCGCTGCCGCCACCAGCGCCCGGTCAGGGCAGTTCGCCGCATCGAGCGGCACCGGCGCGACCGACAGCTCCTCGAAGCCTTCGGTCTTGCTCCAGGCAGCCCGCCGGTGATTGCGGATCACCCGCAGCATGGCCTCGCGATTGCGCTCGAAGCCCGGGAACGGCCCGAGCTCGCCCGCCATCTCGGCGCTGGTCGCGTAGGAAGCGCCGGTCATCAGCGCAGTGATCGCGGCGCAGAGCGCCCGGCCTTCGTCGGAATCGTAGCCGAGGCCCATCGCCATCAGGAGGCCGCCGATATTGGCGTAGCCCAGGCCGAGCGTGCGGAACACATAGGAGAGCTCGGCGATGCGCTGGGAGGGGAACTGCGCCATCAGCACCGAGATCTCCAGCACCATGGTCCACAGCCGGACCGCGTGGCGGAAGCCCTCGATGTCGAACGACCCGTCGGCCTTCAGGAAGGTCATCAGGTTGAGCGAGGCCAGGTTGCAGGCCGTATCGTCCAAGAACATGTACTCGGAGCACGGATTGGACGCGTTGATGCGGCCATCCGCCGGGCAGGTGTGCCACTCGTTGATCGTGCCGTCGTACTGGATGCCCGGATCGGCTGAGGCCCAGGCGGCGTAGGAGACACGCTCCCACAGCTCGCGCGCCTTCAGGGTCTTCGACACCTTGCGGTCGGTGCGGCGCACCAGGTCCCAGTCGCCGTCCTGCTCCACCGCCTCGAGGAAGGCGTTGGAGACGCGAACCGAGTTGTTCGAGTTCTGGCCGGAAACCGACAGATAGGCCTCGCCGTCCCAATCGGTGTCGAAGCTCGGGAACTCGATCGCGGTATATCCCTGCCGGGCGAACTGCACCACGCGCAGGATGTAGTTCTCCGGGATCATCGCCTTGCGGGCGGCGATCATCTCGCGCTTGAGCAGCGGGTTGTCCTTCGGCTCGAACCGGCCCGGCCCCTCCTGCCCGCTGTGGCAGGCGGCGATGATGGCGTTGAGGTGCCGGGCGGCAAGGCGCGAGCCGGCCACCATGCTCGCCACCTTCTGCTCCTCGACGACCTTCCAGTTGATGTACTGCTCGATATCGGGGTGATCGATATCCACCGTCACCATCTTGGCGGCGCGCCGCGTGGTGCCGCCCGACTTGATGGCGCCGGCGGCGCGGTCGCCGATCTTCAGGAAGCTCATCAGGCCGGAGGACTTACCGCCGCCCGACAGCTTCTCGCCCTCGCCCCGCAGCGCCGAGAAATTGGTGCCGGTGCCGGAGCCGTACTTGAACAGACGCGCCTCGCGGACCCAGAGGTCCATGATGCCGCCTTCGTTCACAAGGTCGTCGGCGACCGACTGGATGAAGCAGGCATGCGGCTGCGGATGCTCGTAGGCGCTTTCCGAGCGCTTGAGCTGGCCGGTCTTGTAGTCGACATAGAAATGGCCCTGGGCCGGCCCGTCGATGCCATAGGCCCAGTGCAGGCCGGTGTTGAACCATTGCGGCGAGTTGGCGGCACCCATCTGGCGCGCCGCCATGAAGCGCATCTCGTCGAAGAAGGCGAGCGCGTCCTCTTCGCTGTCGAAATAGCCGCCCTTCCAGCCCCAATAGGTCCAGGTGCCGGCCAGCCGGTCGAACACCTGCTTGGCGCTGGTCTCCTGGGTATAGCGCTGTTCCTTCGGCAGGGCCGCGAGGGCCTTCTCATCGGCGACGCAGCGCCAGAGCCAGCTCGGCACCGTGTTCTCTTCGACCGGCTTCAGGCGCGCCGGCACGCCGGCCTTGCGGAAATATTTCTGCGCGAGGATGTCGCAGGCGACCTGCGACCAATCCGACGGAACCTCGATTCCCTCCAGCCTGAACACCACCGATCCGTCGGGGTTGCGGATCTCGCTGCTGGTCTGCGCGAAGGCGATCGCCGCGTAGGGATCCTGCCCTTTGGTGGTGAAGTGACGCTGGATGCGCATGGTCCCGGGCCCCCGATTCTGTGAAGCGATTCAAGGGACTTATGCGACAGTCCCCTCTCCCGGAGACGCAACATCTTGTGATGCGCTGTCTCTGGGGCACAAAATCTAGCGGCGGTGGGGGAAGGGGGTCAACCGGGTTTTATTGTCGGAAAGGCTCCAAAGGGGGTTGAAGCCTGCGCGACTCTGGATGACTGCGGGATTTTATCCACAGGGCCACGGCAGGTGGCAACGATGCTTTTGCGAGCCGCCTTGCTGGACGATGCAGGGGGGCGATGCCATAGTCCGCGCCGCTTTTTCAGCAGGCATCGCGAGTCCCGCAGCTCATGACCGTCCGCACGCGGTTCTACACATGGCTCAACGGCGAGGAGGTCGGCCAGGACACCTACGGCAACCGCTATTTCCGCCACAAGAAGGGCGAGCGGCGGCGTTGGGTGCTCTATCAGGGCGAGGCCGAGGCCTCCAAGGTGCCGCCCGAATGGCATGCCTGGCTGCACTACACGACCGACACTTTCCCGATCGCGACGCCGCCGCTGGCCTGGCAGAAGGAGCATCTGCCCAACCTGACCGGCACGCCGGAGGCCTATCGTCCGGCCGGCGCCCTGGAGCGCGGCGGCAAGCGGGCGCGCGCGACGGGCGATTACGAGGCCTGGCAACCGGAGTGAGGCGAGAGGGCTGATGTCGGGGAGCATTGTCGAGACGATCATCGGCGCGGTGGTGATCGCCGTTGCCGGGTTCTTTCTCACCTACGCCTATACCAGCACCGGCAATCGGGGGCTCGGCGGCTATGCGCTGGTCGCCAAGTTCGACAAGGTGGACGGTCTTGCGATCGGCGGCGATGTGCGGATGAGCGGTATCAAGGTGGGCACCGTCACCGGCCAGTCGCTGGATCCGGAAAGCTACCGCGCCGTGGTCAACTTCACCGTCGACAGCAGCATCAAGATCCCCGACGACAGCGCCGCGAAGATCGCGAGCCTCGGCCTGCTCGGGGGCAATTACCTGGCGCTCGAGCCGGGCGGCTCCGACAACATGCTGAAGGCCGGCGAGGAAGTGCGCTACACACAGGGCGCCGTCAGCCTGCTCGACCTGATCGGCCAGGCGATCTTCTCGTCGACCAGCGGCAGCGGCAGCGGCGCGAAGCCGTGAACGAGGCGCTTGCGGCGGGTCAGCAATGGCGCGCCGACACTTACGCGAAGAATGCCCGCTTCGTCGCCGATCTCGGCCAGCCTGTGGTGGAATGGCTCGCGCCGGTTGCCGGCGAGCGGGTGCTTGATCTTGGCTGCGGCGACGGCGCGCTGACCGAGAAGCTGGTGGCGCTCGGCTGCCGGGTCGTGGGCGTCGACGCGGCGCCGGACATGGTCGGCGCCGCCAAGGCACGCGGGCTCGATGCGCGCGTGATGAGCGGAACGCAGCTGCTTTTCGCCGACGAGTTCGACGCGGTGTTCAGCAATGCGGTGCTGCACTGGATCAAGGATGCCGACGCGGTGATCGCCGGCGTGGCGCAGTCGCTCCGCAAGGGCGGGCGTTTCGTCGGCGAGTTCGGCGGCTTCGGCAATGTCGTCGCCTGCCGCACGGCGCTCCGCGCCGTCATGCTCGCGCGCGGGGTCGATCCGGCGCCGCTCGACCCCTGGTACTTCCCGACCGCCGATGCCTATGCGGCCAGACTCGCGAAGGGCGGCTTCAGGGTCGATCGGATCGAGCTGATCCACCGGCCGACCCTGCTCCCCACCGGCCTGGCCGGTTGGATCGAGACCTTCGGTGCGGCCTTTCTCTCCGCATTGCCGGCGGGCGAACGCGCCGCCGCCGTGGCCGAAGCGGAACGGCTGTTGGCGCCGCTGCTGCGCGACGAGCAAGGCCGCTGGTTCGCGGATTATGTGCGGCTGCGCTTCGCGGCGGCGAAGCCGTGAAGCGGCACGGCTGCGCAGCCCTGGCGGTTGCCGTCGCCGCGCTGCTCGGCGGTGGCGCGCGGGCTGAATCGCTCGAAGGCACCGCCGCCGTGCTGCAGGGGCTCGACAAGGTCACGGCGCGCGTGAGCCGGTTCGAGGCGCCGGTCGGCCAGACCGTCGGCTTCAACCGCCTCCGCATAACCGTGCGCGCCTGCCGCAAGCGCCCGCCGGAGGAACCGCCGGAGTCCGCCGCCTTCCTCGAGATCGACGACGTGCAGCCGAACGGCGAGGTGAAGCGTGTCTATAGCGGCTGGATGTTCGCCTCCAGCCCCGCCGTCGCCGCGATGGAGCACCCTGTCTACGATGTCTGGGTGCTCGATTGCCGCGTGGCCGAGGCCCCGCCCCCTACTCCGCCGGCGCCGCCGCGGCGATAGCCTGTCGCTCGTTCGGCAGGAACAGCACGGCGAGCACCGTGAACATGCCGACCACCGCGAGGAGCTGCAGCAGCAGGGTGAACCCGCCGCCCGTGGCGTGAACGATGCCCACGATCGGGATCGCGATCGCGCTGACGCTGAACGATACGGTGAGCCGGAGCGCATAGACCCGCGAGCGCCAGCGATCGTCGAAGAACTTGGCGACCATGGCATCGCCGAACGGGATCTGGCCGAAGACGAGGAACATCGCCGCCGTCGCCAGCACCAGCAGCGGCAGGTTGTCGGCCGTCGCGGCGAGATAGAACAGCGGCACCTGCACCAGTGCGACCGGCAGGAACACCGCCTTCAGTGGATGCTTGTCGATCAGATGGCCCGAGAAGAGCTGGGCCAGCGCCGCCAGCGCGAACACGATGGCGACATAGATGCCGATTTCGCTGCCCGTGGTGGCAATCTGATCCAGCCGTTCCTGGAACAGCTTGGGCATCGAGACGGTGGTCACGTTGAAGATCAGGCTGCCGCAGATCGACGTGGCGGTCAGCACCACGAAGACGCGGATCAAAAGCTGGCGTGGCAGCGGCAGGATCTTCGGCGCCCGCTTGGCCGGCGCCAAATCCTCCTTCGGCACCGTTAGCCAGAAGGCGATGCCGAGCAGGATCGAGAGCGCGCCCGGCAGGTAGAATGCCATACGCCAGCCGTAAATATCGACGAGAAAACCGGTGATCAGCGCGGCGAGCGCGACGCCGAGATTGCCGGCAAGGCCATTGACGCCGAGCGTCAGGCCGACCGCCCTGGCGTTCTGCACCAGCATGGCGATGCCGACCGGATGGTAGATCGCGGCGAAGATGCCGACGACTGTGAGCGCGATGCCGATCTGCCAGGGGGATCGGGCCAGCCCGGTGGCGAGCGAGGCAAGGCCGATGCCGATGAAGAACACGATCATCATGCCGTGGCGACTCCAGTGGTCTCCGAGCCAGCCGGCCGGCAGCGAGCCGAGCCCGAAGGCGATGAAGGCGCCGGTCGCATAGGGCAGCATCTCGCCGTAACTGAGCCCGAATTCCGGCGCCATGGCGATGACCGCCGTGGTGTAGATCAGCAGGAAAAAGTGATCGAGCGCATGCCCCAGATTGAGCAGCAGCGAGCGCATCGATATCTCGGGCATGGCCTGGAATCCTCCGCCGGTCGTCCGGAATCTAGCCAAATTCGGCCTTGGCCGTCTCGCGCCATTCGGCCAAGATATACCTGACAATGGACACACGCCCCCCAGCTGCCCGGTTGTCCCCGGACGTCGACCGCCTGCAGCGCGCACGGGCGCCGGTGGTCGCCTATGCGCGCGACTTCGCCGACGGCGCGCGGCTGCCGCGGCATTCGCATCCTCGGGCACAGCTTCTGCACACGCTGACGGGCGTCATGCAGGTGGAGACGCCGGGCGGCACATGGATCGTCCCGCCGCAACGCGCGCTCTGGGTGCCGGGCCGGGTGCCGCATGCGATCCGCATGCTGGGACGGGTATCGATGCGCACGATCTATGTGCGACCCGGTGCGGCGCCGGGATTGCCGGTGGAATGCCGCGCCGTCGCCGTCTCCGGCCTGCTGCGCGAACTGATCCTCCGCGCGATCGCGCTGGGCGAGCGGCGCCAAGGCGAGACGGCGACCCACATCGATGCGTTGATCCTCGACGAGATCCGCACCCTGCCCGACGAGCCGCTGCGCCTGCCGCTGCCGCAGGAACGGCGGCTCCGCCGGCTCGCCGACGCGCTTCTCGCCCGGCCGGCCGATCATCGCCCGGCGACACGGATTGCCGGTGAGATCGGGATGAGCGCGCGCACCCTCACCCGGCGCTTTGCTGCCGAAGTGGGCATGAGCCTTGGGGCCTGGCGCCGCCGCGCTCGCCTGCTGGAAGCGCTTCGCCTGCTCGCCGCCGGCGAGAAGGTCACCGCCGTGGCGCTCGATCTCGGCTACCAGAATCCGAGCGCCTTCATCGAGAGCTTCCGCCGCAATCTCGGCACCACGCCGGCGCGCTATGTCGCGGCAGCCGACACGCCGGCCGCGGCGTGATATGTCGTTGCATGCTTCACGACACTGGGACCGACGAACAATGAACGGAGTCACGACAGCCATTCTCGCCACCCTGACCGGGCTCGCTTTCGCCTCGGGCGTAGCGGCCGCGCCGATGGAGGTCGCGCCCGCCACGGTTTCCGCCGAGGCGCTTAAGCCCGGGATTCGTGTCAGCTACTGGTATGCCGCCTTCGAGCATGTCGACCAGTTCGAGAAGTTGATCGCCGAAAAGCCGGGCTGGACACCGAAGCCGCTTGCCGCGCTCGACGATTGCGGCGGCAACGGCAAGCTCTACGAGGCTGGCGTGATCGAGAATTACGGCATCCGCGGCGAAGGCTTCCTGCGCTTCGGCAAGGCCGGCGAGTACCAGATCGTCGCCAAGTCGAATGACGGCATCCGCCTCAAGCTCGACGGCAGGCTCGCGCTGGAAGATCCGAAGGTGCATGGCGACCGGATGAGCAAGCCGGCCGTGGTGAAGGTGTCGGCGCCCGGCCTCGTGCCCTTCGACTTCAACTATTTCCAGAAGAAGGGCGGCGCCTGCCTGCAGCTCTATTGGCAGGAGCCGGGGCAGGACAAGCTCTCGCTCGTCCCGCCCGAAGCCTTCCTGCACCAGCCGAAGTGACGCCTCACCCGCGGAAGGCGATGCCGCCGTCGATGGTGAGCACGACGCCGGTCGTATAGGCGGACAGGTCCGACGCCAGGAAGCAGACGGCCGGCGCGATCTCCTCGGGATGCGCCGGCCGGCCATAGGGCATCTGCTTGGTCAGCTCGGGCCAACGCTCCGGATCGCCGAAGGCGTCGGTCGCGCGCTTCTTCATCAGGGTGACCAGCCGGTCGGTCGCCACCGGGCCCGGATTGATGCCGACTACGCGAACGCCCTTGTCGATCGACCCGGCACCGAGCGCGCGGGTGAAGGCGATCAGCGAGGCGTTGCCGGCCGTGCCGGCGATGTACTTGTGGTCCAGCCGCTCGCCGGCGAGGCCAATGATGTTGACGATCACGCCCTTGCCGCGCGCCGACATCTTCTCGAAGAAGCCGCGGCACATGTCGACATAGCCGAACACCTTCAGGTCCCAGGCTTGGCGCCAGCGGTCGCCGTCGACTTCCAGGATGTTGCCACCGGGGATGGCGCCCGCATTGTTCACCAGGATGTCGGCATCGCCGAAGCGGTCGATGGCGCTGGCGATGCCTGCCTTGGTGGCGAGGTCGGCCGCGAGTGTTTCGACGCCGACATTGGCCTGGCCGCGGATCTTCGCCGCCGCCTCGTCGAGCGCGCCTTGCGCGCGTGAAATCAGCGCGACATCGACACCTTCCTTGGCGAGTGCCAGCGCGGCGGCGAAGCCGATGCCCTTCGATCCGCCGGTGATCACGGCCTTGCGGCCGGCGAGCTTGAGATCCATGACTTCCCTCCCTCAGGTTGTTGCGGTCACCGCGGTACTGGGCCGCCGCGCCGCCCGGAACAGCAGCAGGGCCAAGCCGGCGCCGACCGCGAAGGCAGCGCCGGCGGCGAACGGTGCCCAGCCCGCGCCACTCGCATCGCGCAGCTTTCCGGCGAGACCGGGCAGCAAAGCCATCGAAAGATAGAACAACGAGAAATAGATCCCCATCCCGAACGCCCGGTTCTCGGGCCTGAGGCACTGCGCCGGCAGCGCCATGATGGCGCCTGCCGGCGAGACGCCGACAAGACCGACCAGGAGCAGCCACAGCGCCGGTACCGGTGCGAAGGGAAAGGCCAGCAGCGGCAGCGCCAGGCCCGCGACCCCGACCAGGATCATCGCCGTGTGCGAGACGCCGCGATGCGCGATCAGGCCGCCCAACGGCACGGCGGCGACGCTGATCCAGCTGACGACGCTCGTCAGCGAGGTTGCGGCGGCGAGGTCGAGGCCCCGCTCCACCAGCAGGGACGGCGCAAAGCTGAGGGGCACGATGAACGCCACGTTGAACAGGCCCCAGACCGAGCCGGCCAGCAGAATGCCGCGCCATTCGTCACGGTCGAGCCGTGGATTCAGCGCCTGGGTCACCGCGCCGGCGGCCGGGCGATAGACCGCCGCAACGGATACCAGGCCGACGATCGCCATTGCGGCGGTGGCGAGAAACGCCGCGCCCCAACCGAAGCCGGCCGCCAGCGGGCCGAGCACCAGCAGACCGAGCGACAATCCCACGGGCCAGCTGGTGATGAAGATTGCCATCGCCAGAACCAGATCGCGGCCGACGAACCAGTCGGTCACCATCTTCGACATCAGCACGTTGAGCAGGATGGCGCCGGTGCCCGACACGACCCGCGCGGCAGCTGCCGCGGCGAAGCTGTCGGCATGGGCGCCCGCCGCACCGCCCGCGGCCACCAGCGCCAGGCCCAGCAACACCATGCGCTTGTCGCCGAACCGCGCCCCGATCCAGCCGCCCGGCGGCGCAATGAAGACGCCCGGCAGCATGTGCAGACCGATCAACAGGCCGAGCTCGCCGAAATCGAGACCGAGATCGTGTTGCAGCAGCGGCCCCGTCGCCGCGACGACCTGGAACTGGAAGCCCATCGAAAGCCGCGCAACGAACAGCGCGGCGAGGATCGTCCAGCGCCCCGGCATCGGCAGCGGTCAGCGCTCCACCACGTCGGGCGGATCGAAGGCGCGGACCGGCGGCAGCGGCCCGTCGAACCGTGCCACTTCCACCAGGCAACTCATCGCGCTCGGCGCCTGGCCGAGCTTGGAAGTGCCCCTGTCGCGGGTCAGCACGTTCGGATTGCCGTGCACGCAGAGCGCGTCCGGGTCGCCCGGCGTGGCCGGATCGTACCAGGCGCCGGTCGAAAGCTGGGCAATCCCTGCCGGCATCGCCGCGTCGAGCACGACACCGGCGAGGCAGGCGCCGCGATCGTTGAACACGCGGACCACGTCGCCCGCCTTGATGCCGCGCCCCGCGGCGTCGGCAGGGTTGAGGCGGATCGGTTCCCGCCCCTGCACTTTCGAGGCGCGGCTGACGGTGCCGTGGTCGTACTGGCTATGCAGCCGGGTAACCGGCTGGTTGGTCAAGAGGTGCAGCGGATATTGCTTCGCCTTGGCGGCGCCGAGCCATTCCGCCGGCTCGCGCCAGGCCGGGTGGCCCGGGCAGTCGTCATAGCCGAAGCCCGCGACAAGCTCGGAGAAGATCTCGATCCTGCCCGAGGGCGTCGGCAAGGGATTGGCGGCCGGGTCGGCGCGGAAGCCTTCGAGCAGCACGTTCGGCCGCTCCGGCGGCGGCTGGCGGAACCAGCCCTGGCGCCAGAAGCTGTCGAAATCCGGCATATCGACGCCGTCCTCGGCGGCGCGCTGGCGTGCGATGGCGAAGAGATGGCGCAGCCAGCCCTCTTCATTGCGGCCTTCGGTGAAGGCCTCGGCGAGGCCGAGCCGCTCGGCGAGGCCGGCGAAGATCGTATGGTCGTCGCGTGCCTCGCCCACCGGATCGATCGCGCGGCGCGAGGCGATCAGGTGATCGTCGCGATTGGAGGCGCCGAGATCGTTGCGCTCCAGGGTCGTGGTCGCCGGCAGCACGATGTCGGCGTGCTTCGCAAGCGGCGTCCAATAGCTCTCGTGCACCACGACCGTCTCCGGCCGCTGCAGCGCGCGCACCAGGCGGCCGAGATCCTGATGGTGGTGGAACGGATTGCCGCCGACCCAGTAGACCATGCGAATATCGGGATAGGTCCGCCGCGTGCCGTCGAAATCGTACGGCTCGCCCGGATGCAGCAGCATGTCCGAGATGCGGGCGACCGGGATCGGCTCCTTGACCGCGTTCTCGCCCATCGGCAGCGACGGCCAGCGTGCCGGGCGGATCACGTTGCCGGTGCCGTTCACCGCCGAATAGCCGAAACCGAAGCCGCCGCCGGGCAAACCGATCTGGCCGAGCATGGCAGCGAGCGCGACGGCCGCCCAATAGGGCTGCTCGCCGTGCTCAGCCCGCTGGATCGACCAGCTGAGCGCGATCATGGTGCGCGTCGCCGCCATGCGATGCGCCAGCGCGGTGATCGCCGGCGCCGGAATGCCGGTGATCGCGGCGGCCCAGTCCGGCGTCTTGGCAATCCCGTCGCTCTGGCCCGACAGGTATGTCGCGAAGCGGTCGAAGCCCGCGCAATAGCGATCGAGGAAAGCGCGGTCATGCCGGCCCTCACTCAGCAGGACGTGGCCGAGCGCCAGCAGCAGCGCCGTGTCGGTGCCGGGACGGATGAACGTCCAGTCGGCGGCCAGGAAATCCGGCGCGTCGTCGGGCAGCGGCGAGACCAGCACGAACTCGACGCCCTTCGCCTTCGCCGCCTCGAGGTGCTCGCGCACATGGTGGCGGCCGGTGCCGCCGGAGCTGACTTGCGCGTTCTTCGCCGGCAGGCCGCCCAGCATCAGCATCAGCCCGGTATTGTCGGCGATCGACGACCAGTCGGTATGGCCGTTCATGCAGCCGTCGGTCGAGCCGATGATATGCGGCAGCACCGCCTGCGCCGCGGCATAGGAATAGGACCCGACGGCGGCAGTGTGGCCGCCGAACAGATTGAGGAACCGCCGCATCTGGCTCTGCGCGTGGTGGAACCGCCCGGCCGAGGCCCAGCCGTAGGAACCGGCATAGATGGCGCGGTTGCCGTGGCTCGACTTCACCCGCTTCAGCTCGCGAGACAACAGGTCCAATGCCTCGTCCCAGGGCACGGCGACGAATGGCTCGGCGCCGCGGCTGCCGGCATCGCGGCGCGGCCCATGCTTCAGCCAGCCCTGACGGATCATCGGCCGGCGGATGCGGGTCGGCCCGTCCACGGCCTGCGGCATCGAATTGCCGAGCGGCGAGGGATCGGGATCGCCGGCGAAGGGCCGCATCTCGACCAGGCGGCCGTTGCGCACTTCCGGCTGGTAGGTGCCCCAATGGGTGGCGGCGAAGGCTTCGCCGCTCTCGAGGTCGAGGCTCATGGGGCTTCCTCCCGGCACTGAACTGCTAAGGTTTCGCATCAGCACCATAACACGACGGATTCGATGCCTCGATACGCTGCCGCCGACCTCGTTCTGTTTGCCGCTTCGCTGCTGGAAAAGTCGGGCGTCACGCGGCGCATCGCCATCACCGTGGCCGAAGTGCTGGTGGAAGGCGACCTGCTCGGCCACGACACCCACGGCCTGGCCCAGCTGCCGGCCTATCTCGACGAGTTGGCCGGCGGCAGGATGGCAAAGGGCGGCGAACCGGTCGTGCTGTCCGACCGCGGCCCGGCCGTCGCCTGGGATGGGCAGCGCCTGCCCGGCCCCTATCTTGTGCGCCAGGCGGTCGACCTCGCCTGCGAGCGCGCGCCGCTGCACGGCCTCTGCGGCATCAGCATTCGCCGCTCGCACCACATCGCCTGCCTCGCCGCCTATCTGAAGCGGGTGACCGATCGCGGCCTGGTCATGCTGCTGTTCTCCGCCGATCCCAACCAGGGATCGGTGGCGCCGTTCGGCGGCACCAGGGCGCTTTATACGCCGAACCCGATCGCCGCCGCCTGGCCGACCGATGGTGCGCCGGTGATGATCGACATTTCCGCCTCGATCACCACCAACGCCATGACGGCGCGCCGGGCACGCGAAGGCGTCCGTTTTCCGGCCCCGTGGCTGCTCGATGCGGCCGGCCATCCGACCGACGATCCGAATGCGCTGTTCACCAACCCGCCCGGCACCATCCTGCCGCTCGGCGGCATGGAAGCCGGCCACAAGGGCTACGGCCTGGCGCTGCTGGTCGAGGCGATGGCCAACGGCCTGGCCGGCCAGGGTCGCGCCCGGGCGCAGGACAAATGGGGCGCCAATGTTTTCGTGCTGGTGTTCGACCCCGAGGCATTCGGCGGCCGCGATGCCTTCACTGCGGAAGCCGGTTGGCTGGCAACGCAGATCCGCGTCAATCCACCACGCCCGGATGTCGAGGCCGTGCGGCTGCCGGGCGAGCGCGGCCTCGCCCGCCGCGCCGCGGCCCTGCGCGAGGGCGTGCCGCTGCACGCGTCGATCCTGCCGGCCCTTGCGCCATGGGCGGAGAAGCTCGGGGCTGCGCTGCCGAAATCCCACTAAAGTCCGGCGAGGGCAGCTCTCAGATCGTGTCGGCGTCGAGAGTCGTGCGCCAATGCGACGCCCGCTCCTTGAGCTGGGCATTGCGGATATAGGCGGAATCCTCCGGCTTCAAACGCTCCAGCACTTCGAAGGTGATCGCGGTGGCGCCATGCGCGTTCCAGGCGCGCTGAAGGCCGGCGCAGGGATTGCTGCCCATGCGTGCGCTGAACCAGATACGATTCTGCACCGCGTCGACATCCGGTGTCTGGCCGATCCAGATCTCGCCGGTGGCGGCGCAGCGCACCGCATAGATGCCGGCCACGGCCTTGCGCTCCTTGTAGGCAGCGATCGCCGCTTTCCTGTCCTCGCGCTGCATCTGTCTTCTCGCGCCATTCGAGCGGCGGTGCATAGCAGGGCCGAAGCGGATCGACAAGGTTTTATCCGGGTAAAATTGACGGCGCGCCGTCCCGGATGCTATCCGCTGCGTCCATGGAAGACCTTCGTTCCCTCCCCTGCACGGCCTTCGACGGCTCCCGCCGCCTCGCCGCCGGCAGCCTCGAAAAGGTCGCGCTCGCAGTGAAGTCGGCTGCCGATGGAGATGCGGCCGGGCCGCTCCTCGTTTTCGCCGACACGACCGGCCGGGTGATCGATCTCGATCTGCGCGGCAGCCCCGCCGATGTGCTGGCGCGCCTGGCGCCGCGCTGGCCGCCGACGTCCGAGGCGCGCGGTCCCGGACGGCCAAGGCTCGGCGTGATCGCCCGCGAAGTGACCCTGCTGCCGCGGCATTGGGAATGGCTGGCGGCGCAGCCCGGCGGTGCGTCGGTGGCCTTGCGCAAGCTCGTGGAAGAGGCGCGTCGCAATGGCGGCGACCGTGAGCGCATCCGCGCCGCGCAGGAAGCCGCCTACCGCTTCATGGCGGCGATGGGCGGCAACCTGCCCGGCTTCGAGGAAGCGATCCGTGCCTTGTTCGCCGGCGATCGTGCGCGGTTCAAGCAGCATGTCGCGCAATGGCCCAAGGACCTGCGCCTTCATGCGACCAGGCTCGCCTTCGGTCCGACGCGGCAGAAGCGTTAGGCCCGGCGGCTTGCCCTGCGCGGTCGCATCATGCGACGCTCGCGATCCAGAGCTAAGGAGCCGCCGCCATCGAACCGAAGCAGATTGCCGAGGCCGCCGAGTTGCTGGCGGCGGCACGGCGCACGCGAACCCGTATTGCCCTGCTGCCGGAAGCCATCCGGCCGCGTAGCGCTGCCGAGGCGCATGCCATCCAGGACGCGGTTACGGCGGCGCTGGCCCTCCCCGTCGGCGCATTCAAGGCGAGCGTGCCGGCGGACGGTTCCGCCGGCATGCGGGCGCCAATCTACGCATCTGCGATTCAAGCTTCGCCGGCGCATTTCACAGTCGCCGACGTGCCGCAATGCGGCGTCGAGGGCGAGGTCGCCTTCCGCTTCCGCCGGGATCTGCCGCACCGGCCTGCGCCTTATGCCCGCGAGGAGGTGGCCGAGGCGGTGGATGCGCTCGCCGCCATCGAGGTGGTGACCAGCCGCTATGCCGATTCCGATGCGGCGAGCCTGCTGGACAAGCTCGCCGACAATGTCAGCAACGGCGGCTTCGTCCCAGGTGCCGTGGTGACGGCCTGGCGCGGCCTCGATCTCGGCAAGCTTGCCGTAACGCTCAGTGTCAACGGCGCGCCGGTGTTGTCGCAGATCGGCGGCCATCCGACCGGCGATCCGCTCGGCATCGCCGTCGCCCTTGTCGAGATGATGCGCGAGGCGGGCGGCGTGAGAGAAGGCCAGTATGTCACGTGCGGATCGTGCACCGGGCTCCGCTACCTGAAGCCCGGCGATCGTTGCCGCGTGGATTTTGCCGGGCTCGGCACCGCAGAGGTGAGCTTCGTTCCCTGAGCCGCACTATCGCGCAGCCGGGGGCAGCCCGCTCATTGCCGCTGACGCCGCGGCGACGCCGCTCTCGAAGGCGCCGTGCGCGGTGCCGAACTTGAGGGTCGAGCAGGCCTCGCCGGCGAAGAACAGCCGCGCGTCGACGGGCGCCGCCAGCGCGGCGCGTTCGTCGGCCGCACCGGGTTTCGCATAGGAATAGCCGCCGCCGATATGCGGCGCCGACGCCCAGGCCGAAATCGCCGCAACCGAGAGCCGGTCGCGGATCTCGGAGCCCAGTGTTCGCGCCAACTCGTCGCGGGCAAAAGCGAGCCACGCCTCCCCACCCGCCCGCTCCAGGTCGCGCGCAAGCTGACCGCCGAAATAGCCTTCGATGATCGGCCGGCCGAACGGGCGGATCAGATAGGAGCCGGTGGCCGACCGATCCTGCGCACCCATCGCGCGGGTATCGGCCGGCAGGTCGTCGGCATCCCGCACATGCAGGAAGACCTTGTTGTTGACGCCGAGCGGCAGCCGGCTCGCCGCCTCGATCTTGCGTGGCAGCGGCGGATCGAAGCGGATTGCCTCGCGCGCCAGGACGCTGGTCGACACGGTGACGATGACGGCGCGCGCCCTCAGGCGACCGCGCCCGGTCTCGACCTCGATGCGATCGCGGTTACGATGGTCGATGGCGGTGACGGCCGTCTCGAGCGCGACGGGAGCAGGCGCGGCATAGCGCGCGACCAGCGTTCCATAGCCTTCGCGCACCCGCCAATCGGGGCCGGGGCCGGGATCGTAGCGACCGAGATCGACGATCGAAGCCTCGCCGAGCTCGACCCCGTTGATATAGGTGCCGAGGGCGCCGATGCGGCCGTTCCACGGATTGCCGGCCTCAAGCAGATCGGAGAGCGGCGCGTCGGGCTGCGTCGCGTCCCAATTGTCGGCGCGGGCGTAAAAGGCATCGATGGCCCGGCGGGCGGCGCGCTCCGCCTCGCGGTCGAACTCCAGGCGGCGGCCGCCATCGCTCCACGGCGCGGGCGTGCGGTCGACGGTCAGGCCAAGCTCGCCCGCGATGCGCGTCCACTCATTGCCGCGCGCGCCATGCAGCCAGCCGCATCCGAGATCGACGGCCGCCCCGGCGAGCTGATTCGGAATGACCGACCAGGCCCGCCCGCCGACGCGGTCCGATGCTTCCAGCAGGATGACGGACAGATCTGGGCGTGCCGCCTGCACTTGCCGCGCCGCGGCGATGCCGGCCGCGCCCGCGCCGACGATCGCAAGGTCGTAGTCGCCATTGGCCCGCGGCACGCGTGGGGGCGTTGGCCGGGCATCCTGCAAACTCGCGGGGCGGTCGATGCCCACCGGCTATCCACCACCGGCCAGGGAGTAGATCTGCCAGCTTCCGTCGACCCCCTTCAGCGCATGCTGTCCGCGATCGACGAAGTCAAACAGGGCGCCGACGACAAGGTCGGTGACTACCCGCGACACCATCGTTTCGCCAGCGCCCGCGAGAGCCAGAATACGGGCCGCAATATGCACGGCGATGCCGCCGACCTCGTCGCCGCGCAACTCGATCTCGCCCGTATGCAGCGCCACACGGATCGCCAGATCCAGTGCGGACAGCTCCCGGTGCAGATCACGTGCGCATGAGATCGCGCGGCCGGGCCCATCGAAGACGGCCAGGATGCCGTCACCGGTATTGTGAACGCGCCGGCCGCGATAACGCTCCATGCAGCGTGCGACCACCTGGTCGTGACGCGCTCGCAAGGCAAGCCAATCTCTGTCGCCCAGCCGCGTTGCGCGCGCCGTTGAATCGACGATATCGGTGAACATGACGGTCGCCAGAACGCGATCCGGTTCCAGCGCCGTGGCATCCGCCGCGACGAAGCGGGCAACCGCCTTGATGATCGGCTCGGCGTCGCCATCGATGGGGAGATGCTCGCCGCTCGGCAATTCGAGATACTCCGCGCCGGGAATGTGACGGGCGAGATAGCGCCCATTGTCGACCGGCACGGCGGCATCCGTGGCCCGATGGATCACCAAGGTCGGTACGCGAATGCTGGGCAGGATTGCGCGCACGTCGATATTGGCATTGGCCTTGAGACTACGTTGATAGTCTCCCGGGCTCAGCGCTTCCCGCTCCAGTCGAGCCCAGTAGGTAAACCCGTTCGGCTCCCGTTCCAGCGATGGCGCGAAGCTCTTCAGCGATCCGCCGGTCCCCCAGTACTTCACGGAGCGCAGCATCGCGTCGTGCGACCACATGTATGGATAGTCCGGCGCCGCACAGAAGCGAGCCATGCTGCCGTACAGGATGAGGCCGCGCACCCGGTCCGGAAAGCTTGCCGCATAGAGCATGGCAAGGGCGCCGCCCTCCGAAAAGCCGAGTACATAGGGATGATCGGCGCCGGCCATCCGGACGACCGCGTGAATGTCATCCAGCCTTTCCTCCGGCGAAGGATGGATGCCGATCCGATCGGAGAGGCCCTGGCCGCGCTTGTCGAAGGTAACCAGCCTGGTGAAGGACCCGAGCCGATCGAGGAACTGCGCCCAGGTGGGCCACTCATTGGCGACTTCAAGATGCGAGATCAACCCGGGCACGAAAAGCAGATGCGGGCCGTGTTGGCCGCGCTGCTGGCAGGCGATCGCAGTGTCGCCGGTCCAGGTGTACTCCGTCCTCGGTAGCGATGGCGGCATATCCCCTCTCCGTCCGGCTCAGCCGTTCCGCTTGAGCCACGGCAGGTTGACGCAATTCTGCAGCACCCCGTCGCGCAGATAGCGCATCGCCGTCTCCATGGAGAGGCGTCGCATGTCGGCGAAGGCATCGGCGCTGTAGAAGGCGGCATGCGGTGCCAGGATCAGCCGGCCGCGGATCCACGGCTCGTCGCGGCGCCACGCGGCGATCAGCGGGTCATCCGCCTGAGGCGGCTCGACAGGAAGGACATCCAGGCCGACGCCGGCAAGCTTGCCCTGGCGCAGTGCCTTCTCGATCGCGCGAAGATCGCAGATCGGCCCGCGCGCCGTGTTGATCAGCAGCGCGCCCGGCTGCATCGCCGCGATCGCCGCCTCGCCGATCAGGCCCCTCGTCTCCTCGGTCAGCGGGCAATGCACCGTCACCGCGTCTGACGTCGCCAGCAGTTCGTCCAGCGAGCGGTAGCGGCGGAAGCCGAGGGCGAGCTCGGTGCCGTTCGGCAGGTGCGGGTCGTAGAACGCGACATCCATGCCGAAGGCCCGCCCGCGCAGGGCCGCCGCGGTGCCGATCCGGCCCAGGCCGACCACGCCGAGCGTCGCGCCGCGCAGACGCCGGACACCCGGCACGGCGCGGTTCCAGTGCCAGTTGCCGACCGGGTCCTGGCGCAGCGCCTCGTTGTAGCCGACCACGCCGCGGGCGAAGGCGAGCAGCATGGCAAGCGCCATGTCGGCGACATCGGTGGTGCCGTAATCCGGCGTATTGCAGACGGGAATGCCGCGGCGGCCGAAGGCCTGAACGTCGATCTTGTCGTAGCCGACGCCGCAGCGGACCACGATGCGGCACCTGCCGGCCCTGGCCGCCACGGCATCGGTCGCCAGCACCGTGTTGTAGAACATGATGGCATCCGCCGAGGCCCAGACGGCATCCGGGATCTCCTCGGCCGACTTGCCATCGTGGATCATCAGCTCGGCATCGGCGCCGGCCACCGCCCGCTCGATATCCGGCTCGTTCTCGAACCGGGCGTCCGGAAACAGAATGCGCAGCGCCATACGGGATTTCCTCCCCCTCGCGACTAGGCCATCCGCAGGCCGATGCTATCATGCGGGCATTCGTTCGGGGCCGGGGAGCAGAAACGCCATGCCATCGCAGAGTATCGGGCCGATCACCGGCATCGACCATGTCGTCATCCTGGTGCGCGACCTCGACCAGGCCGCCGAGCGCTACCGCAAGCTCGGCTTCGCGCTGACGCCGCGCGGCACGCACAGCCCGCATATGGGCACCGGCAATTACTGCATCATGTTCCAGACCGACTATATGGAGCTGCTCGGCGTGCTGCAGCCGACCGAGAACAACGCCACCTGGCGCCAGCGCCTCGGCCAGGGCGAGGGGCTGAAATCGGTGGCGCTGGCGAGTGAGGATGCCGGCGCGGCGCAGCAGCATTTCCAGGCCTGCGGCTATGCCGCCACGGCGCCGCTCGAATTCGGCCGGCCGGTCGACACGCCGCAAGGCAGCCGCGACGCGAAGTTCAAGGTCGTGCGCGTGCCGGAGGACGCCGTGCCGGCCTTCGCCGTCTTCGTCTGCCAGCACTTCACCCGCGAGCTGGTCTGGCTGCCGGAGTACCAGCGGCATCCGAACACGGTGACCGGCATCGCCGCATTGGTGGTGACGACGCCGAACCCGGCCACCACTTCGGCGCCCTATGCGCGCATTTTCGGGGCGGAGCCGAAGATGGACCAGTGGGGCGACATCACCGTCGATGCCGGCAAGGGCCGCCAGGTGCGCTTCATCTCGCCGGATCGCGCGCGGGTGATCTACGACGGCGCCCTGGCGCCGCAGGGCGAGACCTACGTCGCAGCGGTGGAGCTTTGGGTCGAAGGCACCGGCCGCACCGCCGCGGTGCTGGCGCAGAACGGGATGCTGCACGACCGTCCTGCCGACGGCCGCGTGCGGGTGCGGGCCGAACATGCCGCCGGGGTTGTCTTCGACTTTGTGGAGACGAAGCGGTGAGCGAGGCCGCCCACGCGCCCTCGCTCTGGGCCGCCACCGCTGTACCGCCGCCGGAGACCGGACCGCTGAAAGGCGAGCGCGACGCCGATTGCGTGGTGATCGGCGGCGGCTATACCGGCCTGTCGACGGCGCTGCACCTCGCCGAGGTCGGCAGCCAGGCCGTCGTGCTGGAAGCGACCGAGATCGGCTGGGGCGCCTCGGGCCGCAACAACGGACAGGTGATCCCGACGCTCTCGCGCGCCGATCCGGGCGACCTGGTGAAGCGTTTCGGCAAGGCGAAGGGCGAGGCCTTCGCCGGCGTGGTGCGGGATTCTGCGAGCCTCGTCTTCGATCTGATCCGCAAGCACGGCATCGACTGCGAAGCTGTGCAGAACGGCTGGATCCAGCCGGTGCATACGCCCGGCCGGCTTGGCCTGGCGAAGCGCCGGGTCGAGCAATGGGCGGCGCTCGGCGCGCCGGTCGAGCTATTGGACAAGCCCCGGCTCGACCGGATGCTCGGCTCTGACTACTGGCATGGCGGCTGGACCAACCGGACCGGCGGGCACATCAACCCGCTCGGCTATGCGCGCGGCCTCGCCCGCGCGGCGATCACAGCCGGCGCCGCCGTGCATACGCGATCGCCGGCCACGCGGCTCGAGCGGCGCGGCGATGCCTGGCGCGTCGAGACGCCGCACGGCGCCGTGACGGCGCCGAAGATCGTGATCGCCACCGGCACCTATTCCGACGACCTATGGCCCGGCCTGAAGCAGACCGTGGTGCCGATCCGCTCCTACCAGATGGCGACCACGCCGATTTCCGACAACGTGCGGAAGTCGATCGTGCCGGGCAACCAGGCGGTCTCCGACACGCATGGCGATCTCTACTTCTTTCGCTGGGACGCGCAGGGACGGCTGGTTTCCGGCGGGGCGCTGCTGGTGCAGATCGCCGACGATGCACGGGTGAAGCGGCGCATCGCGGTCCGGCTGCAACGTTTGTTTCCGCAGCTCGGCGAGGTGAAGTTCGACTACGTGTGGAACGGCTATGTCGGCGCCACGCAGGACAAGATCCCGCACCTGCACGAGCTGGCGCCGGGCGTCATCGGCTGGCTCGGCTGCAACGGCCGCGGCGTCGCCTTCGCCACCATCATGGGCCGGCTGCTGGCCGAGGCGGTGCAAGGCCGGCCGGTTGCCGACCTGCCGGTGCCCGCGACCCCGCTCGAGCCCATCGCCGGCCATGGCGTGGTGCGGCATCTCGCCCGCGGAATGCTCTTGCTTTACCGCTGGAACGACGCGAAAGAGTGGCGGGCCCCCGCCTGAAGGACCTGTTGAGCCAATGATCCCCCGCTACACCCGCCCCGAAATGGCCCGGATCTGGGAGCCGGAGAACCGGTTCCGCATCTGGCTGGAGATCGAGGCGCATGCCTGCGATGCCCAGGCCGAGCTCGGCGTCATCCCGAAGGCAGCGGCGAAGGCGGTCTGGGAACGCGGCAAATTCGAGGTCGAGCGCATCGACGCGATCGAGAGCGAGATCAAGCACGACGTTCTCGCCTTCCTGACCAACCTTGCCGAGCATGTCGGGCCGGAGGCGCGCTTCGTGCACCAGGGCATGACGTCCTCCGACGTGCTCGATACCTGCCTCGCGGTGCAGCTGAGCCAGGCGGCCGACATCCTGCTCAAGGACATCGACCTCGTGCTCGCCGCGCTGAAGAAGCGCGCCTTCGAGCACAAGCTGACCGTCTGCGTCGGCCGCAGCCACGGCATCCATGCCGAGCCGGTCACCTTCGGCCTGAAGATGGCAGAGGCCTATGCCGAGTTCGACCGCGGGAAGAGGCGACTGCAGGCGGCGCGCGAGGAGATCGCGACCTGCGCCATCTCCGGCGCGGTCGGCACCTTCGCGCATATCGACCCGCGCGTGGAGGAGCACGTCGCGAAGAAGCTCGGTCTGAAGCCGGAACCGGTCTCGACCCAGATCATCCCGCGCGACCGGCATGCGATGTTCTTCGCCACCTTGGGCGTGATCGCCTCCTCGATCGAGCGGCTCGCCACCGAATTCCGCCATCTGCAGCGCACCGAGGTGCTGGAAGCAGAGGAATATTTCTCGCCCGGTCAGAAGGGCTCCTCGGCGATGCCGCACAAGCGCAACCCGGTGCTGACCGAGAACCTGACCGGGCTCGCGCGGCTGATCCGCTCCGCAGTGACGCCGGCGCTGGAGAACGTGGCGCTCTGGCACGAGCGCGACATCTCGCATTCCTCGGTCGAGCGCGGCATCGGCCCCGACGCGACCATCCATCTCGATTTCGCTCTGGTGCGCCTCGCCTCCGTGGTCGACAAGCTGGTGGTCTATCCGGAGAACATGCGGCGCAACCTCGACCGCCTCGGCGGCCTAGTGCATTCGCAGCGCGTGCTGCTGGCGCTGACGCAAGGCGGCATCAGCCGCGAGGACGCCTATCGCATCGTGCAGACCCATGCGATGAAGGTCTGGCGCGGCGAGGGTGATTTTCTGGGCTTCCTGAAGGCCGATCCGGAGGTCACGAAATCGGTGCCAATCAAGGAGTTAGAAGCCTCCTTCGATCTCGGCTATCACCTCAAGCATGTGGACACGATCTTCCGTCGGGTGTTTGGCGCCGCCTGAGGCGGCGCCCCGCGCCTCACTGCCCGACGATCTGCTTGCGGGCGTCCTCGCGCAGCGCCGCCATCTTGGCCCTGAGTTCCTTCTCGGTGACGGTGACGTGGCGCGCCTTGAGATCGGCCGCGACCTTCTCGTACACGTCCTCTTCGCCGGCCTTCTCGAAATCGCTGGCGACCACGGCCTTCGCGTAGGCCTCGGCCGCATCGCCGGTCATGCCCATTCTCTCCGCCGCCCACAGGCCGAGCAGCTTGTTGCGCCGGGCTTCCATCTTGAACTTGGTCTCTTCGTCGAGGGCGTATTTCGCCTCTTCCGCAACCTCGCGATCCTTGAATGACGTCATACGCTTAGGCTCCTGCTCCCATGCCACGGCCGGTGCCGGCCGCCCGGTTCCCGGGTTCTATGTAGGGTGTCCGGGACGATTTGTCAGGCCGGATCGCTGCGCAAAACCGCCACAGCGGCCTGCATTCCATTGTACCGCCCTTGGCAGTTCGGGTATGGTCCGCCCGACCGGACGCCTCGGGCCTGCCCGACGGCGTCCGAACGCATTCAGGGCACCGAATCGAACGAATCGACGCGGCGCCCGCAGAGGTTCGAGAGGAAGGCCATGAGCCGCCGCCGCCAGATCTACGAGGGCAAGGCCAAGATCCTGTTCGAAGGGCCGGAGCCCGGCACGCTCGTCCAGTACTTCAAGGACGATGCCACCGCGTTCAACAACAAGAAGAAGGGCACCATCGTCGGCAAGGGCGTGCTGAACAACCGCATCTCGGAATATCTGATGATGCGGCTGAACGAGATGGGCGTGCCGACGCATTTCGTCCGCCGGCTCAACATGCGCGAGCAGCTGATCAAGGAGCTGGAGATCATCCCGATCGAGGTGGTGGTGCGCAACGTCGCCGCCGGTTCGCTCGCCCAGCGCCTCGGCCTGAAGGAGGGCACCAACCTGCCCCGCTCGATCGTCGAGTTCTATTACAAGTCGGACGAGCTGAACGACCCGATGGTGTCGGAGGAGCACATCACCTGTTTCGGCTGGGCGACGCCGCAAGAGATCGACGAGATGATGGCGCTCGGCCTCAGGGTGAACGATTTCCTGTCCGGCCTGTTCCTCGGCATCGGCATCCGGCTGGTCGACTTCAAGCTCGAATTCGGCCGCCACTGGCAGAACGAGGAGATGCGCATCCTGCTCGCCGACGAGATCAGCCCGGACAATTGCCGGCTGTGGGACCTGCAGACCAACGAGAAGATGGACAAGGATCGCTTCCGCCGCGATCTCGGCAATGTCGCCGAGGCCTATCAGGAAGTGGCCCGCCGCCTCGGCATCCTGCCCGAGGGCGGGCCTCGTGACCTCAAAGGCCCTGCGGTGATGCAGTGACTGGGGTGATGCGATGAAGGCGAAAGTGCACGTTGCCCTGAAGTCAGGGGTGCTCGATCCCCAGGGCAAGGCGATCAATCACGCGCTGCACACCTTGGGCTTCCCGGCGGTGCGCGACGTGCGCCAGGGCAAGCTGATCGAGCTCGAGATCGACGAGAAGGACCCGGCCAAGGCGCGCGCCGCCATCGAGGAGATGTGCCGGAAACTGCTCGCCAACCCGGTGATGGAAACCTACCGCATCGAGCTGGTGGAGTAGCGTCGAGCGGCGGTGGGACCGCCCTCACCCTTCGAGATGCCGGCTGCGCCGGCCCTCAGGATGAGGGCTACTGCAACATTTCAGTCGAGCACCTCATCCTGAGGGGCGCTCGAAGAGCGCGTCTCGAAGGGTGAGGTGCTTACAGCACCACCCTACTTCCGCTTCTCCCGTTCGATCGCGCGCCAGCCGATATCGCGGCGGCAGAAGCCCTGCGGCCAATCGATCAGGTCGACCGCCTGGTAGGCGCGGGCCTGGGCGGCAGCGACTGTCGTCCCCGTGGCGGTGACCCCGAGCACGCGCCCGCCATTGGCGAGCATGCGGTTGCCGTCCTTCTTCGTACCGGCATGGAACACGGTGACGCCGGGCTGCGCCCCGGCGCGGTCGAGGCCGCGGATCTCGGTGCCCCTGAGCGGCTCGCCCGGATAGCCGTCCGCCGCCATCACCACGCAGACCGCCGCATCGTTGCGCCAGCGCAGGTCGAAATGGTCGAGCACGCCGTCGGCGGTGGCGATCAGGGCCGGCAGCAGGTCGCTCTGCAGGCGGGCCATCAGCACCTGGCATTCCGGATCGCCGAACCGGCAGTTGAACTCGTAGATCTTCGGCCCGTCGGGCGTCAGCATGATGCCAGCATAGAGCACCCCCTGGAACGGGCGACCCTCCGCCGCCATGCCGGCGACCACCGGACGGATCAACCGCTCCATGATCTCGCGCTCCAGCGCCGCGTCGACCGCGGGCGAGGGCGAATAGGTGCCCATGCCGCCGGTATTCGGGCCGCGGTCACCGTCATGCACGCGCTTGTGGTCCTGCGCTGTGGCGAGCGGCAGACAATTCCGGCCGTCGACCAGGACGTGGAAGCTGAGCTCCTCGCCGGGCAGGAACTCCTCGATGACCAGCTTCGCGCTGGACGCGCCGAACTGGCCGGCCAGCATCTCGCGCGCCGCGGCGACCGCCTCCTCCACCGTCGCCGCCACGACAACGCCCTTGCCGGCGGCGAGGCCATCGGCCTTCACCACAATCGGCGCGCCGCGCGAACGGATGAAGGCTTCGGCCGCGCCGATCTCAGTAAACTCGCCATAGGCTGCCGTCGGCACGCCATGGCGGGTGCAGAGGTCCTTCATGAAGGCCTTGGAGCCCTCGATCATCGCGGCCTGCCGGCTCGGCCCGAACACCTTGATGCCGGCCGCTGCGACCTTGTCGGCCAGGCCGGCCACCAGCGGCACCTCGGGACCGACGACGACGAGGTCGATCGCCTTCTCGCGCGCAAAGCCGACGATACTGTCCAGGTCCTCGCCCTTGATGTCGATGCAGGTCGCAACCTCGGCGATACCGCCATTGCCCGGGGCGCAGTAGAGTTGTTCGAGCAACGGCGAAGCCGAAATCGCCCAGCAGAGCGCGTGCTCCCGACCGCCCGAGCCGACGACCAGTACCTTCACGGCAGAACCTTCATGCCAACCTTCGGATTTCTCGAATCGCCGGCCCCTTGTAACATGCACCGCTCGCCACGCAACGCCGCCCGATGAGCAACGCCCCTGCCCCCGGCAACTTGCCGGAACTGACCGTTTCCGAGCTGTCGCAGCGCCTCCGCCGCACGGTGGAGGACACGTTCGGCCTGGTGCGTGTGCGCGGCGAGATCTCCGGCTTCAAGCGCGCCGCCTCCGGCCACATGTACCTGACCCTGAAGGACGCGGACGCGAATCTCGACGCGGTGCTGTGGCGCGGCTCGGCGCAGAAGCTATCGTTCAAGCCGGAAGATGGGCTGGAGGTCGTCTGCACCGGCCGCATCACCACCTATCCTGCCCGCTCCCGCTACCAGATGGTGGTGGAGCGGATGGAGCCGGCGGGTGTCGGCGCGCTGATGGCGCTGCTCGAGCAGCGCAAGAAGAAGCTGGCCGCCGAAGGCCTGTTCGATGCCGAGCGCAAGCGGCCCCTGCCCCACATCCCGAACGTGATCGGCATCGTCACCTCGCCGACCGGCGCGGTGATCCGCGACATCCTGCACCGGCTGCGCGACCGCTTCCCGCGCCGGGTGCTGCTCTGGCCGGTTCTGGTTCAGGGCGAAGGCGCGGCCGAACAGGTGGCGGCGGCGATCCGCGGCTTCAACGCCCTGCCGGAAGGCGGCCCGATCCCCCGCCCGGATCTGCTGATCGTGGCGCGCGGCGGCGGCTCGATCGAGGATCTCTGGGCTTTCAACGAGGAATCGGTGGTGCGGGCCGCCGCCGCCTCGGCGATCCCGCTGATCTCCGCCGTCGGGCACGAGACCGACACGACCCTGATCGACTTCGCTTCCGACCGGCGGGCGCCGACACCGACCGCCGCGGCCGAGATGGCGGTGCCGGTGCGGGCCGAGCTCGTCGTCGAAGTGATGGACCTGCATCGCCGGCTGGTCGAATGCACGCAGCGCGTTCTGGACATCCGGCGCGAGCGCGTGGCGGCACTCGGCCGCGGCCTCGGCGATCCGCGCCGGCTGATCCAGGCGGCGGCGCAGCGCATCGACGACGCGGCCGAGCACCTGCGCCGGGCGCTGCTCGTGCTGCTCAAGGAACGCCGCCTGCATCTGGCCGAGACCGCGGCGCCCGGCCGCATCGAGCGCGCCCTGGCGGCGCTGACCCGCCAGAAGAGCGAGCGCCTCGCCGGGCTGGGGCAGCGCCTCAGGGCAGAGCCCATGCGTCTCGAAATCGTCCGCGGCCGGCGCGATCTCGGCCGCTGCTTCGATGCGCTGCGGATTGCTGCGCGCCGCGTCGTGACGGAGCGCAACCAGCAGCTCGTCGCCTGCGCCAAGCTGCTGGAGAGCCTCTCCTACCGCTCCGTGCTCGCGCGCGGCTTTGCGCTTGCCCGTACCGCCGAGGGCGCGGCGCTGGCCAGCGCCGGCAGCGCTCGCACGGCGGGCCATTTCGTGGTGGAATTCGCCGATGGCGGCGTCGGCGTGCAGGTCGAGGAGACGGCCACCCGGCGGACCGGACGTGCGCCGCCGAAGCCGGAACAAGGAAAGCTGCTCTGATGTTTGCGCCCGGACAGCGTGAGGCCAAGGTCCGCTATCGCGATGGCCGGTTCGACATCGTCGTGCCCGGCGAATACGTGGTCTGCAAGGTGACGCGCGAGCGCATCCCGCTCGACCAGCTGCGCTATTGGAGCGTCGACCGCCAGGAGCCCTATCTCGACGCGGTCGCCGCCCTGCGCGGCATGCGCGAAGGCGGCGCTTGAAGCGCTTCCTGGTCTTGCTGCTGTGGGTCGCTGCCGTAGCGACGGCACGGGCCGAGCCGGTGCTGCTCAAGGGAGAGCCTATCCAGGGCGGGCTGATCGTCGGCCAGGTGCCGGCCGGCTCCAAGGCCGCGCTCGATGGCCGCGCCCTGCGGGTCGGCGCTGACGGCCGGTTCCTGTTCGGCTTCGCGCGCGACCAGAAGCCCGAAGCGACGCTCGTGGTCACGCTGCCCGACGGCGTGCGCGAAACCCGCCGCCTGGAAGTCGCCAGGCGCGACTACCAGATCCAGCGCATCGACGGCCTGCCGCCGTCGCAGGTGACGCCAAGCCCGGAGGAGCTGGAGCGAATCAAGCGTGAGGTGGCGAAGGTCAGGGCGGCGAAGGCGACCGACAGCGCCGTTCCCTGGTTCGCCGAGACCTTCGCCTGGCCGGCCCAGGGCATCATTAGCGGCGTCTATGGCAGCCAGCGCATCCTGAACGGTGAGCCGCGCGCGCCGCATTACGGTGTCGATGTCGCGGCGCCGACCGGTACCCCCGTGCTGGCGCCGATCCGCGCGCGCGTCGTCCTGGCGGAGCCGGATCTTTTCTTTACCGGCGGCACGATTATCCTCGATCATGGCCACGGGCTGACTACGACCTATGCGCACCTTTCCGCTGTCGAGGTGGCCCTCGGCGAGGAAGTGCGGCAGGGCCAGCGGATCGGGCGGATCGGCGCCACCGGGCGGGTGACCGGACCGCACCTGCATTGGGGCATGGACTGGTTCGATCGACCGCTGGATCCGGCACGGATGGTCGGCCCGATGCCGGCACCGGCGAAGCCGGCCCCCGGATAGCATCGTGCCGCAGGTTGGTGCATAGTCGGACGACGGGGGAAAAGTGGAGTGAATGGGCAGACGTCGGGATGGCCGCAGATCAGATGAACTACAACTTGATGGTAGAAGACGCGCTACGCGGCGTGGTGCGCGCGGCCCTGCGCCATGTCGAGGCGCACGGGCTTCCCGGTAACCATCATTTCTACATCTCCTTCCGCACCCAGGCGCCCGGCGTCGAGATCCCGTCCTTCCTCATCGAGCGTTATCCGGAGGAGATGACGATCGTCCTGCAGCACCAGTTCTGGGGCCTGGAAATCGAGGAAGCGCGCTTCTGCGTCACGCTGTCGTTCAACAAGAGCCAGCAGAAGCTGACCATCCCGTTTTCCGCCGTCACCGCCTTTGCCGATCCGAGCGTGCAGTTCGGCCTGCAGTTCAAGGCGACAGTGCCGGCGGTGGCGCCGCAGGCGAAGCCGCCGGAGCCGGTACGCGGCGTCACCACGCCGGAGCCGTTCCGCTCGCCCGAGCGCGGCGCGCAGGACCGGCCGGCGTCGAACGGCGCGGACAAGGAAGGCGAGCAGCCGGCCGAGCGCAAGGGCGCCGAAGTGGTGACGCTCGACGCTTTCCGCAAGAAGTGATCCAGACCCTCTTCTCTCCGTTGAACTGATTCCAGGGAGCGCCCCCATGGCGGTCGAGTTCCGCTATCAAGAGCTGTTTCCGCACGGCCACGACGAGACGCCCTATCGCAAGCTCGACGGCGGCCACGTGCAAGTCGTCAAGGCCGGCTCGCGCGAGGTGGTGGAGGTCGCCGGCGCCGGCATCACCGAGCTGACCCGCGCCGCCATGCGCGACATCCAGCACCTGTTCCGTCCCGGCCACCTGGCGCAGCTGCGCAAGGTCCTGGACGATCCGGAGGCCTCGGCGAACGACCGCTTCGTCGCGCTGGAGATGCTGAAGAACGCCAATGTCTCCGCCGGCATGGTGCTGCCGTCCTGCCAGGATACCGGCACCGCCATCGTCATCGGCAAGAAGGGCCAGCAGGTCTGGACCGATGGCGACGACGAGGAGGCGATCAGCCGCGGCGTCTTCCGCACCTATACCGAGACCAACCTGCGCTATTCGCAGCTGGCGCCGATCGGCATGTTCCAGGAGAAGAACACCGGATCCAACCTGCCGGCGCAGATCGACCTCTATGCCACCACCGGCGACGAGTACCGGTTCCTGTTCATCGCCAAGGGCGGCGGCTCCGCCAACAAGAGCTTCCTGTTCCAGGAGACGCCGGCGGCGCTCCGCGGCGACAAGCTGCTGGAGCTGCTCGATGCCAAGATCAAGACGCTCGGCACCGCGGCCTGCCCGCCCTATCACCTTGCCATCGTGATCGGCGGCCTCTCCGCCGAGCTGAACCTGAAGACGGTCAAGCTCGCCTCGACGCGCTATCTCGACGACCTGCCGACCACGGGCAGCGAGACCGGTCATGCCTTCCGCGACCTGGAAATGGAAGCGAAGGTGCACAAGCTGACCCAGGCGAGCGGCATCGGCGCCCAGTTCGGCGGCAAGTATTTCTGCCATGACGTGCGCGTCATCCGCCTGCCGCGCCACGGCGCCAGCCTGCCGATCGGCATCGGCGTCTCCTGCTCCGCCGACCGCCAGGCTCTCGGCAAGATCACCCGCGAAGGCATCTTCCTCGAGCAGCTGGAGACCGATCCGGCGAAGTACCTGCCCGAGACGACCGAGGCGACCCTGCCGGGCGGTGTGGTCAAGGTGGATCTCAACCAGCCGATGAGCGAGATCCGCAAGCAGCTCTCGGGATATCCGATCAAGACACGCCTTTCGCTCTCCGGCACCCTGATCGTCGCACGCGACCTCGCGCATGCGAAGTTCGCGGAGCGCGTCGAGAAGGGCCAGGGCCTGCCGGACTATGTGAAGAACCACGCGATCTACTATGCCGGCCCCGCCAAGACGCCGGCTGGCTATGCCTCGGGCTCGTTCGGCCCCACCACGGCGGGACGCATGGATTCCTACGTCGGCCTGCTGATGGAGAATGGCGGCGGCTTCATCAGCCTCGCCAAGGGCAACCGCTCCAAGCAGGTGACGGAGGCCTGCAAGAAGCACGGCGGCTTCTATCTCGGCTCGATTGGCGGTCCGGCGGCGATCCTGGCCAAGAACTGCATCAAGCAGGTCGAGCAGCTGGAATATCCCGAGCTCGGCATGGAGGCGGTCTGGCGCATCCGCGTCGAGGACTTCCCCGCCTTCATCGTGGTGGACGACAAGGGCAACGACTTCTTCAGCGGGCTGCTCTAGCCGCCGGCTGCGCGGTGGCCGCCGGCATCCGCAAGCGATCGGTCGTGATCGAAGGTCACGCCACCTCGGTCTCGCTGGAGGCCGAGTTCTGGGAAGCGCTGACCGCCATCGCACGCCGCCGCGGCGTGACCGTCAACCAGCTGGTCGCCGAGATCGACAGCAGCCGCCAGGGCAACCTCTCCAGCGCCATCCGCATCTTCGTGCTACGCGAGGCGCAAGCACGCAACGAGCAAGGCACGGCGCGCTGAAGCCGGATTATTGTGTCGGCGGCTTGCGGAACCGCCGCGGCGGCTTCGGCAGCTCGATCGTATGAGGCACGGCGGCCTGGATCTCCGCCTCCGGCGGCGGCGCCTTGCCCATGGCGGCTGCGTTGATTCGCTGTTGAATATAGCGGCTGAGTTCGCCGGTCTTGATCTCGCGCTCCGGCGCCTCCAGCGGGCCGCGGACGACGATGCCGATGGTCGGCTTGCCCGGCGCCTCGTCGACGGTGACCTCCCCGCGCAGACTGACCGTCGAGGCCGCAAGGTCGACCCAGCCATTCGCCTTGCCAGTGCCGCCCTCGATCTGCAGCTGTACGTTGTCGGACCGCGCGACGCCGGAGGCGATGGAAAGCTCGCCCTGAACGAGGTTGAAGCGCGTCTGCCCGCCCTGTTCGACGGCATCGATCAGCTTCGGGATATCCGTGATGTTCTCGAGGCCGGCGAGACGTTTGGCGATGCGGCCCATATCGAAGCCCCGCATGGTTCCCTCGGTCGCGACGATGCGGGCGGTGCCGTCGGCCGAGCGGATCAGTTCGATATCGGTGCTGCCGGCACCCTTGACCTCGACCGCGAGATGCAGCTTGCCGGCAACCTCGCCGAACTCGGCGGCGTCTATCAGCAGCGGCTCGATGGCAAGGTCGCCGCCTTCCACGCTGGCGGCATAGGTGACCCGATCCTCTGCCGCGTCGAGGCGACCGCGCGCCCGCAGCCAGCCGTCATAAGCCCGGCCGCTCAGCCAGCGGAGCTCGATCGCATGCTCGCGAATGGTCATGGCCGCCCGCGCATCCGACAGCGTGTAGCGAAGCGCGTGCAGCTCGTCGGCCGCCAGGCGCAGATCGGCGTCGAACCCGGACAGCCAGCGGAAATCCACCGGGCGCGGCGCATCGAATGCCGGCCCCTTGCCCGCTTCCCACGGTACGCGCCAGGATGGAATCTTCAGCTCCGCCGTCACTTTCGGGCGGCCGCCGGCGAGCTCGATTCCGGCCGAGCCGGTGACGCGAAGATCGCCGAGGCTCGCCTCGATGCCGCTGGCCGACACCGCCTGTTCGGAGGCCGCGAGTTCGGCGGAAACGGCGAATTCCTGCAGGGCCTCGAACCCCGGCGAGGGTTGAAAGCCGAGCCAGCGGATCAACTCGCCGGCCTGGCGGCTCTCCAGGCTGACGCGCCCGGTGAAGCGCGGCGCCCGCCCGATCGCCTCCACCTTCCCGTTGCCTTGCAGCGAGGCCGCGCCGGGTACCTCGACGGAGAAGCTCTGCAGCTCGGCGCCGGCGCCGGTCCAGCGACCTTCCGCCTTGACGTTCTGCAGAAGCCGGCCGTCGAACGTTGCCCGCGATATCGCGATGCTGCCTTTCACCCCCCGAAGCGCGGCTGTCGGCGGCGCTGCCGGTGCGGGTCCGGACGGCGGCCGGTAGGCGTCGATGTCGAGCCGGTCGACCTCCAGCGCCACGCCGATATCCGCCTTCCCGTCCCAAGGAATCTCCACCCGACCGGTCACCGTGCTGGAATCCGCCTCCGCCCTGACGCCGCTCATCTGCAGCACCCGTTCATCCAGCGTCACCGCCGCCGACATCTGGGCGCGCCGGAGCCTGGTCGCGGCCACGCCGCTGAGATCGGCGCCCAGCCAGGTCAGAAACGTCCTGAGGTCGTCGCTCCGCGCCTCAAGCTGGCCGCGGAGCCGCGGTGCCGAAGCGCTCTCGACACGCCCGGTCAGTTTGAATGCCGTGCCGCCCGGCGCCACGCCTTCCAGATGCTCGATCGCCACGATCCCCTGCGTCAGAGCCCCGTCGAGCTTCAGGTCGCGCACCGCACTGCCGCGATAGTTCACGGCGCCGATCCCAAGCGAGAGCCGCCCGGCGATATTGGTCGGCCATGTTGCGCCAGGGGCATTGTCGACCTGCTTGCCAGCCGACAGGCCGGCCAGCAGCGGATCGAGATCGAGCACAGGGGCATTCACGGCGATGTCGACGCTCGGCTGCGCACCGAACCTCACCACCACGCCGCCTGACGCAGACGTATCGCCGAGCTTGAGGCGCAGGTCGTCGAACGTCGCACTGCCGATATCCGCCGCAAAGCGACCGGTCGCTTGCACATTGCGCAGCGAGGCCGGCCAGGCACCGCTGTTGCCGAACCGGGCCAGCAGCTTCCCGGCATCCCGGCCTTCGATCTGGATGCGGCCCTGCTCGATCCGGCGCGCCGACGGATTGGCCTGACCGCTGAGATTGAGCGACCCCAGTTCGGCGTCGCGCAATGCCAGGTCGAATGAGGCGGCGCCGTCGGCGCTCGGCTGCGTGGCACGCCCGGTCAGCGACAGCGCGACGCCGCGCCAGAGGAAGGCGAGATCGACCTCGTAGCTGCCGATCTCGCCCGGGAGCGTCACCTGCCCGGCAATGTTGCCGATGGTTTCCTGGCGGCCGGAAGCGCGGTCGTGAAAGAACACCGTCCCGCGGGCAATGACGATCCGGGTTGCCGCCGGCGAGCCAGCTTCGTCGCCACCCTGTTCCAGGGCCTCCATCAGGCCCTCCCAGTTTCCGGTGCCCGAAGCATCGCGCTCCAGCGCGAGCGAGACGCCCGCCAGAGTGATAGCCTGGATCTCGATCCGCCCGACCAGCAGGGCGGCCAGTGACGGCCTGATCACCACCTGCTCGGCCGCCAGGATCGTCTGGTCGCCCTGCTGCGATGTCGGGGCGATCCGGACGCCGTCAATATTCAGCGCGGGCCGGGGCAGAAGCGTGAAATCGACGGCGCCATCAAAGTCGATCTGCAGGCCGACCGATCGACCTGCGCCGGCGAGCAATTCCTGCTGGATGCCGTCCCAGTCGACCAGCAGGCGCAGAGCCGCGCCCGCCGCACCGACGACGGCGAGGAACAGCAGAAGTACCAGCAGCCAACGCTTCACGCAGACACCTCGATGGCCGACCCGCATTGCATCAGGCCGGTCTGTGAGCCTAGCTTAGCGAAGCGACAGGATTCCGCCGACAAGAAGGCGAAGGGACGCCGTGGGCGAGATCGTCAATCTCAAACGCGTGAAGAAGGCAAAGGCGCGGGCCGAGGCAGAGCGCCTCGCCGCCGAGAACCGCACGCGCCACGGCCTGACGAAAGCCGCCAAGGATGCCCAGCGGCATGAGCAAGAGCGACAGCGGCAGCAACAGGCCGGCCACAAGCTGGATCAGGGGGAGGACAAGGCATGAAGGCATCGGACCTGGTGGTGAAGGCCCTGGAGGCCGAGGGGGTCGAGTACATCTTCGGCCTGCCGGGCGAGGAGAATGCCGATGTCGTGATGTCGCTGATCGGCAGCAAGATCAAGTTCGTGCTGTGCCGGCACGAGCAGGCTGCGGCCTTCATGGCGGATGCCTATGGCCGGCTGACCGGCAAGGCCGGCGTCTGCCTCGGCACCCTCGGGCCGGGCGCGACCAACCTCGTCACCGGCGTGGCCGACGCCAACATGGACCGCGCGCCGCTCGTCGCCATCATCGGCCAGGCCGATACCAAGCGCCTGCACAAGGAGAGCCATCAGGCGATGGACGCCATCGCCATGTACCGGCCGATCACCAAATGGGCGCAGACCGTGTCGCATCCGCGCAACGTACCGGAGGTGATCCGCAAGGCGTTCAAGCTGGCGGAAGTGGAGAAGCCCGGCGCCACGATCATCGAGCTGCCGGAAGACCTGATGAAGGACGACACCTCCGCCAAGGTGATGGAGGTGAGGAAGACGCGTCGCCCGGCCGCCGATCACAAGGCCGTGCGCATGGCCGCCGACCTGATCGCCAAGGCGAAGTCGCCGATGATCCTGGCCGGCAACGGTGCGCTCCGGAAGCGCGCCGCCAAGCAGCTGCGCCGCCTCGCCCGCAAGACCGGCATCCCCGTCATCAACACCTTCATGGGCAAGGGCGCGGTGCCGCGCGCCGACCCGCATTGCCTGTTCACCATCGGCCTGCAGGCCAAGGACTGGGCCAACCATGCGATCGACCAGGCGGATGTGGTGATCGCCATCGGCTACGACCTCGTCGAATACAGCCCCGCGGCTTGGAACAAGACCGCCGGCAAGAAGATCGTGCATATCGACTTCACCGGCGCCGAGGTGGACGACGCTTACCCGATCGCGGTGGAGATCGTCGCCGACATTGCCGATGCGCTCTGGCAGCTCAATGAGGAGCTGAACCGCCGCTTCGCGCCGAAGCGCCAGCTGCCGCTCAACAAGATCAGCCGCTGGTCGAAGCTGCGCGCGAAGATCCTCGACGACTTCGCGGCCGAGAAAGACGACAAGAGCTTCCCGATGAAGCCGCAGCGCATTCTGTGGGATGTGCGCGAGGTGATGGGGCCGGGCGACATCCTGCTCTCCGATGTCGGCGCCCATAAGATGTGGATCTCGCGCTACTACCAATGCGACGAGCCCAATACCTGCCTGATCTCGAACGGCTTCTGCTCGATGGGCTTCGCCCTGCCCGGCTCGATCGGCGCCAAGCTCGCGCATCCGGACAAGCGCGTGCTGTCGATCAACGGCGATGCCGGATTCCTGATGAATTTCCAGGATATCGAGACCGCGGCGCGACTGAAGCTCAACATCGTCGCCATGGTCTGGTGCGACAACGAGTACGGCCTGATCAAGTGGAAGCAGCAGAACCAGTTCTCCGGCCGCCACTTCGACCTCGCCTTCACCAATCCGGATTTCGAGCTGCTGGCCAAGGCCTTCGGCGTCTGGGGCAAGACCCTGAAGAAGCCGGGCGACCTCAAGCCCGCCCTGGAACAGGCGTTCCGCCAGCCCGGTCCGGCGATCATCGCCGTGCCGGTCGATTACGCCGAGAACCGCAAGCTCACCAAGCGGCTCGGCGAGCTGCAGGTGCAGATCTGAGCGCGCCTATCTCGGGTCCAGGTTGAGATTGAGCAGCTCCACGGCGCGGGTCAGCTCGGCCGCGCCGTCGGCGAAGCGGCCGCGCCGGCAGAGGTCGACGCCGATATCGTTCTCCAGCCGGCCGTACTGGTTGTAGATGTCGACCCGCATGGCGCGGCTGGCATAGAGGCCGCGCAGGCGCTGGCATTGCGCCGCGGCTTCGCTGCCGTCATTCGGGGCGGCACATCCGGTCAGGCCCAGCAGGACCAGCGGCACTAGCGGCACCAGCGTTAGGAAACGGAGCATGGGGCAATACCTTCACCTATGCCCCTCTCCTACCCTTCGGCGATTGGGCCGCTATTGATCTGCCTCAAACCTGGGCAGATGGCCTAGAGCTTGAGGTCATAGCCGCGTTCGCCATGCGCGGTGACGTCGAGGCCCTCAGCCTCCTGCTCCGCGCCGACCCGGATGCCGCCGAGCAGCGCACCGCAGAGCTTCAGGATGCCCCAAGTGGCGGCCGCCGACCACAGCCCGCCGGCGAGCAGGCCGATCGCCTGCCAGCCGAGCTGCTCGCCGAAGCCGCGCTCGGCAAGTGTATAGCCGACGCCGCCAAGGGCCGGCAGCGCGAACACGGCGGTCAGAAGCGTGCCGAGCGCGCCGCCGACGCCGTGCACAGCGAAGACGTCGAGCGAGTCGTCGATACCGAACACCCGCTTCACCAGGTGCGTCATGCGGAAGCAGATCGCGCCGGCGGCAATGCCGATCGGCAGTGCCGCCCAGGCACCGATATAGCCGGCCGCCGGGGTCACCGTGGCCAGCCCTGCGATCACGCCGGTGGCAAGGCCGACCGAGCTCGCCTTGCCGTGTTTCGACCACTCGATCGCCATCCAGGTCAGGCCGGCAAAGGCGGCCGACATATGCGTGACCAGCAGGGCCATGCCGGCGCTGCCGCCGGCGGCGAGCGCACTGCCGCCGTTGAAGCCGAACCAGCCGACCCACAGCATGCCCGCGCCGGCCACCGTGATGCCCGGATTGTGCGGCAGCGGCATTTCGTGCGGAAAGCCGCGGCGCGGCTTCAGCATGACGGCGGCGACCAGCGCGGCGGCGCCGGCCGTCGCATGCACCACGATGCCGCCGGCGAAATCCATCACGCCGTTGGCGGCGAGCCAGCCCTCGCCCCAGAGCCAGTGGCAGACGGGGGCGTAGACGATCAGCACCCAGAGCACGCTGTAGATCGCCACGGCGCCGAAACGGATGCGCTCCGCATAGGCGCCGACGATCAGCGCCGGCGTGATGATCGCGAAGGTCATCTGGAAGGCGACGTGCACGGAGGCCGGCAGCTCGCCCTTCAAAGTGTCGACGGCGATGCCGGTGAGGAACCAGAGGTCCATGCCGAACCAGCCGCCGGAGCCGGACCCGTCGCCGAAGGCGATGCCATAGCCGGCGACGAACCACGCGGCCGAGACCAGGCAGGTGATGGCGGCGCAATGCATCAGCACCGAGAGCACGTTCCGCGCATGCACCAGGCCGGCATAGAACAGCGAGAGCCCCGGCAGGGTCATGAACAGCACCAGCGCGGTCGCGGTCAGCACCCAGGCGGTCGCCGCCGGGTCGAGCGCCTTGGCCTCCGCGGCGAAAGCCGGCATCGCGGCCAGAACGAACAGCCCCGCGGCTGCCAGTTGCAGGAATCTGCGCGCCACCTGCGCCTCCCCCTTTGTGCCCGATTCGCGGGCGAATGCCCCAGGGAGGGCAGGTATCACGCGTCGAGAAGACCAGCAATTGCAGATTTCAAGTGCAGCTGCCTGAAATTGCGCCGCCCTGAATTCGGGCTGCTTAGAGCGCCTCGTCGCCCTGTTCGCCGGTGCGGATGCGGATGGCTTGGCCGAGATCGTAGACGAAAACCTTGCCGTCGCCGATCTGGCCGGTGGCGCCGCCGTCGGTGATCGCCTCGACCACCCGGTCGACCAGGCTATCCGCCACGGCGACTTCGAGCTTCACCTTGGGCAGGTAGCTCACCGCATATTCGGCGCCGCGATAGACCTCGGTATGGCCTTTCTGGCGGCCGAAGCCCCGCACCTCCGAAACCGTCAGGCCGTGCACGCCGAGGCCCAGCAGCGCCTCGCGCACGTTGTCGAGCTTGAACGGCTTGATGATGGCGACCACATATTTCATCGGACCAGCTCCCTCGACTCGTCGCCCGGCACTTCCGGATCCAGGCGGAATCGGCCCTCATCCCCGCCCTTTATGTAGGGCACCTCCACCCGGGCGACCTCGCGGTCGATCCGGCTGCAGGCGAAGGTCGCGCGCACCGGCTGCACCAGTGTGCAGCCCCCGGTCAGGTCCTGGCGCAGCAATTGCGGGCTCTCGCAGGCCCTGGCGACCAGCGTCCGGAGCGCTTCGGCGCTGGTCGTGGCCGAGCTGTAGCAGACCGCCACCAGGTTCCGGTCGCTGCGTGCACCGGTCGGCAACACGAACGACGGCGGCTCGGTGAAGAATGGCCGCTCGATGCCACCCCCGCCGCAGGCGGCGAGCAGGACCAGACCGGCCGGAACCAGGATCGACTTCATCATATCGGCCGCATCCTGGCCGCTGAACCCGGTGCGCCGCAAGTCACGTCTCGGGCGCGAGCGCCAGCGCGGCATCGAGCGCCGGCAGCCAGGCCGTCCAGCCATTGCGCTCGGCTTCGTCCACCAGGTCGCGCAGCAACTGGCCCAATTCCCGATCGAGCTCGCCCATCCCGGCGTAATAGAGGGCGAGGGTGCGCTTGCGGAGGAACTCCGCCAGCGGCGGCACCGCCTCGCGTGGAAACGCCTTGGCGACCACCTCGCCCTGCTCGATGGCGAGATCCCAGTCCTCCAGATCGAGCGCCGCGTCGGCCACATGGCCGTGAAAGGCGACGATATCGAGATCGGTGAGCGCGTCGGCCACGTCGAGCGCATTGCCCGTCTCGACGCACCATTCGAACTTTTCCGGGTCCTCGCAGGCCCAGGCCCAGCAGCCAAGCAGCAGGCCGCGGCCCTCGGCAAGCGGCGCCGCTTCGGCGAGCCGCCAGCCGTCCTCACAGAGCGCGGCCGTACCCCGGCGGTCGCCGGCCAGCCGCGCAAACTCGGCGCCGTGGGCGAACACGCCCGGATGTTGCGCATTCAGCGCCGCCAACCGCGCCAGCGCCGGCGCGGCCGCCTCGACGGCTCCCTGCCAGGCGAGCAGCGTCAACAGCAGATGAATGGCCTCGAACTCCGTGGCTTCATCGCCGGCGGCGTTAGCTGACTCGGCAAGCTGGCGCGCCTCGGCCGCCAGCGCGGCGGTCGGGCCTGCCTCGGCCAGCATCCGGCGGCGCAGATCGCCCACGGCCTCACGGCTGGATGACACGGAATCGGATCCCTCGCCCCTGTTCCACGGCCCCTGTTTCTGGCCGCGGAATCGAGTATACAGGCGCCATTCCCGGCCCGATCTACCTATAAGGCGAACCCCAATGGCGGCTCCGCAGCAGGACACCGTTCTCATTATCGATTTCGGTTCCCAGGTGACCCAGCTGATCGCCCGCCGGGTGCGCGAGAGCGGCGTCTATTCCGAGATCGTGCCCTACAACGCCGCCAAGCCGGCGATCAAGCGCCTCAAGCCCAAGGCGGTGATTCTGTCCGGCGGCCCCGCCTCGGTGATGGAGACCGGCTCGCCGCGGGCGCCGGAAGAAGTGTTCCAGCTCGGCGTGCCGGTGCTCGGCATCTGCTACGGCCAGCAGGCCATGGCGGCCCAGCTCGGCGGCATTGTGGAGCCCTCCTCGCATCGCGAATTCGGCCGCGCCTTCGTCGAGGTGAAGGGCGATTGCAGGCTGTTCGAGGGCGTCTGGAAGCCCGGCACCAAGCATCAGGTGTGGATGAGCCATGGCGACCGGGTGACCAAGCTGCCGCCCGGTTTCGAGGTGCTGGGCACCAGCGACGGCGCGCCCTTCGCCGTCGCCGCCGACGAGAAGCGCGGCTTCTACAGCCTGATGTTCCACCCCGAAGTGGTGCACACGCCGGACGGCGCGGCATTGCTGAAGAACTTCACCCACCGGATCGCTGGCTGCAAAGGCGACTGGACCATGGCCGCCTTCCGCCGCAAGGCGATCGAGCAGGTGCGCGCCCAGGTCGGCCAGGGCCGCGTCATCTGCGGCCTATCGGGCGGCGTCGACAGCTCGGTCGTCGCGGTGCTGCTGCACGAGGCGATCGGCGACCAGCTCACCTGCGTCTTCGTCGATCACGGCCTGCTGCGCGCCGGCGAGGCCGAGCAGGTGGTCGACCTGTTCCGCAACCGCTTCAACATCCGCCTCGTGCACTCGGATGCGAGCGACCTGTTCCTCGGCAAGCTCGCCGGCATCGACGACCCGGAGCAGAAGCGCAAGATCATCGGCGCCACCTTCATCGACGTGTTCGACGCCGAGGCGAAGAAGGTCGGCGGCGCCGACTTCCTGGCCCAGGGCACGCTCTATCCGGACGTGATCGAGAGCGTCTCGCCGCTCGGCGGCCCCTCGGTCACCATCAAGTCGCACCACAATGTCGGCGGGCTCCCTGAGCGCATGCACATGAAGCTGGTGGAGCCGCTCCGCGAGCTGTTCAAGGACGAGGTGCGCGCGCTCGGCCGCGAGCTCGGCCTGCCGGACGACATGGTGGGCCGCCACCCCTTCCCCGGCCCCGGCCTCGCGATCCGTATCCCCGGCGACATAACGCGCGAGAAGCTCGACCTGCTGCGCAAGGTCGATGCGGTCTATCTGGAGGAGATCCGCTCAGCCGGCCTCTACGACGCGATCTGGCAGGCCTTCGCCGTGCTGCTGCCGGTGCGCACGGTCGGCGTGATGGGCGACGGCCGCACCTACGACCAGGCCTGCGCGCTCCGCGCCGTCACCTCCACCGACGGCATGACCGCCGACTACTACCCCTTCCCGCACGAATTCTTGGGCCGGGTCGCGACCCGCATCATCAACGAGGTACGCGGCATCAACCGCGTCACCTACGACATCACCTCGAAGCCGCCGGGGACGATCGAGTGGGAGTGATTGTCACTGACTTCGATAGTCTGATCGCGCCCTACGGCACACTTACCGGAATCGATTTTTAGTTCGCACAGACCTCATGATTCGCCTCGACAACGTCAGCAAGCAGCACGGCCACCAGATCCTCTTCATCGAAGCGTCGATGAGCCTGCAAAAGGGGGAGAAAGCGGGGCTGGTCGGGCCGAACGGCGCCGGCAAGTCGACGCTGTTCCGAATGATCGTCGGCGAGGAGAAGCCCGACGACGGCCAGGTGTCGATCGATACCGGCATGACGATCGGCTACTTCAACCAGGATGTCGGCGAGATGTCCGGCCAGAGCGCCGTCGCGGCGGTGATGGACGGCGTCGGGCCGGTGAGCGCGCTGGCCGCCGAGATGGCGGGGCTCGAAGCCGCGATGGTCGATCCGGATCGAGCCGATGAGATGGAAGCGCTGATCGAGCGTTACGGCGATGTGCAGGCGCGCTTCCAGGAGCTCGATGGCTATGCGCTGGAAGCGAAGGCGCGCGAGGTGCTCGCGGGCCTGAGCTTCAGCCAGGAACGCATGGACGGCGATGTCGGCCTGCTGTCGGGCGGCTGGAAGATGCGCGTGGCGCTCGCCCGCATCCTGCTCATGCGGCCCGACGGCATGCTGCTCGACGAGCCGAGCAACCACCTCGACCTCGAAAGCCTGATCTGGCTGGAAGCCTTCCTGAAAGATTATGACGGCGCGCTGTTGATGACCTCGCATGATCGCGAGTTCATGAACCGCATCGTCGGCAAGGTCGTGGAGATCGACGGCGGCACGCTCACGACCTATTCGGGCAATTTCGATTTCTACGAGCAGCAGCGCGCGCTGAGCGAGCGGCAGCGCCAGGCGCAGTTCGAGCGCCAGCAGGCGATGCTCGCCAAGGAGATCAAGTTCATCGAACGCTTCAAGGCGCGGGCCTCGCATGCCGCCCAGGTGCAGAGCCGGGTGAAGAAGCTGGACAAGATCGAGAAGATCGAGCCGCCGCGGCGGCGCCAGTCCGTCCAGTTCGAGTTCCGCAGTCCACCGCGTTCCGGCGAGGACGTGGCGAGCTTCAGGGACGTGCACAAGAAATACGGCAGCCACTCGATCTACGCCGGGCTCGATTTCCGGGTGCGCCGCATGGAGCGCTGGTGCGTGCTGGGCGCCAACGGCGCGGGCAAGTCCACCCTGCTGAAGCTGGTGGCCGGCGATGCCAAGCCGGACCAGGGCACGGTCAGCCTCGGCAGCAGCGTGAAGATGGGCTATTTCGCGCAGCACTCGATGGACCAGCTGGATGGCGACGACACGGTCTTCGAAACGCTCGACAAGGCGTTCCCGCAGGCCGGCCAAGGCGTGCTCCGCACGCTCGCCGGCTGCTTCGGCTTCTCCGGCGACGATGTGGAGAAGACCTGCCGCGTGCTGTCCGGCGGCGAGAAGGCGCGGCTGGTCATGGCCATGATGCTGTTCGACCCGCCGAACTTCCTGGTGCTCGACGAACCGACCAACCACCTCGATATGGCGACCAAGGAGATGCTGGTCACCGCGCTCGCGAATTTCGAGGGTACGATGCTGTTCGTATCGCATGACCGCCATTTCCTCGCCGCGCTCTCCAACCGGGTGCTGGAGCTGACCCCGGACGGCGTGCATCAGTTCACCGGCGGCTACACCGAGTACGTGACGCGAACCGGCCAGGAAGCGCCGGGCCTCCATCCGCGCAGCTGATCGGTTTCACGGGAGGGGCGGGCCGGTTCAAACACCGGCGGGCCCTTGCCCCCTGCGGCGGTTCAGCGCGGGCGGTGCTCGGTGCCGAGGCCCGCTGTAATGAAGAGCGCAGTCGCGCGCCCGGAGATGTCGGCCGTATGCCAGACGCCGCGCGGATTGATCGAGTAGTCCCCTGTGCCGAGCGTCATCTTTCGCACACCTTCCGGCAGCTCCTGGATCAGCGTGATCTCGCCGGCGGTGCAGATCACTGCCTCGTCGCCGAGCGGGTGCCGCTCCCAGCTCGTCCAGCTCTCCGTGAAGGTGTAGAGCGAGACGAGGCGGCCCTCGGCACCATCGGCGGCATTGCGCTCGCCATAGGCGCGGTACCAGGCCATGCCGGTGAATTCCGGCTGCGGCACCACCCTGGCTCCCAGGCCGAGATGGAGCGGGAAGCGCTCCAGCGACATCGGGTTCGTCATGTCGACCCCTCCGCAATCGGCCCCCTTTATAAGACATTCGACCCGCCGACAGCCGGCTGTGATTCGGGGAATTCCACATTAGAGTACGCCGGCCCGGGCGACCCCACTGCCCCGTAATTAATCGGATGACGTGAACCACGATGGCCGCCACCGCAAAGATTTTGCAGCTCGGCTCGGGCGAGCTCGGACGCGAGTTCGTCATCTCGGCCAAGCGGCTCGGCGCCCATATCGTCGCCTGCGATGCCTATGCCGGCGCGCCAGCGATGCAGGTCGCCGACGAGGCGGAAGTGTTCTCGATGCTGGACGGCGCCGCGCTCAGTGCCGCCATCGACAAACACAAGCCGGACTTCATCGTGCCCGAGGTGGAGGCGATCCGCACCGAGGTGCTGAAGGACTACGAAGAGCGCGGCCAGAACGTGGTGCCCTCGGCGCGCGCCACCCTGATGACGATGAACCGCGACCGCATCCGCGAGGTGGCGGCGGGCGAGCTCGGCCTGCCCACCTCGAAATATCTCTATGCCGAGAGCCTGGAGGAGTTGCGCGCCGCGGTGGCGAAGATCGGCCTGCCCTGCGTGGTCAAGCCGGTGATGTCCTCCTCCGGCAAGGGCCAGAGCACGGTGAAGGCCGAGGGCGAGATCGACAAGGCCTGGCACTACGCCGTGGCCGGCATGCGGGGCGACCGGAGCCGCGTCATCGTCGAGGGCTTCATCGCCTTCGACTACGAGATCACGCTGTTGACGATCCGGACCCGCGACGGCGTGGTGTTCTGCCCGCCGATCGGCCACCGGCAGGAGCGCGGCGACTACCAGGAAAGCTGGCAGCCGACCGCCATGGCGCCGGCCGCCATCGCCGAGGCACAGCGCCAGGCCAAGGCGGTGGTGGACAATCTCGGCGGCTATGGCCTCTACGGCGTCGAGTTTTTCGTCAAGGGCGACGCGGTGATCTTCTCCGAGCTGTCGCCGCGGCCGCACGACACCGGGATGGTCACCCTGATCTCGCAGAACCTGACCGAGTTCGACCTGCATGCCCGCGCCATCCTCGGCCTGCCGATCCCCAGCATCACCCAGCACGGCCCGAGCGCCTCCGCGGTGATTCTGGCCGACCGCGACGCCACCGAGTTCACCGTCGAGGGTCTCGCGGCGGCGCTCACACCCGCCGCACCCGGCATCGATCTCGACCTCCGCATCTTCAACAAGCCGACCACCCGCCCCTATCGCCGCATGGGCGTGGCGCTGGCGCTGATGCCGAACGGCACGACCGACCAGGCCCGCGCCGCCGCGCGCGCCGCCGCCGCCAAGGTGACCATCCGCTACAAGATCTGAGAGAGGGAGAAGGCCATGAGCATCGACCGCAGCAATCCCGCCGGTATGGCGAAGCCGACCGGCTACACCCATGTCACCGTGGTCGGCGCCGGCCGGCAGGCGCATATCTCCGGCCAGGTCGCGCTCGATGCCGGCGGCAATCTCGTCGGCAAGGGCGACCTCGCGGCCCAGACCGAGCAGGTCTTTGCCAACCTGAAGGCGGCGCTCGCCTCGGTCGGCGCCGATTTCTCCAAGGTCTTCAAGATGGTCACCTATGTGGTGAACCTGACGCCCGACAAGCTACCGGCGGTGCGCGGCGTCCGCGCCAAGGTGTTCGGCGACGGCCCCTATCCGGCCAGCACGCTGGTCGGCGTCACCGCGCTGGTGAACCCCGACTTCCTGATCGAGATCGAAGTGATCGCGGCGCTGGACTGACCGGCCGGGACGATGTGGCTGCCCAGGCCCAAGCGAAGGCCCGGGCCCAGGCGCCGCCGCGGGCCTGCCATGCTTCTGGCGGCAGTCTTTGTCGGGGCAGCGGCCATGCCGGCCCGTTCGGATCCAGCGCCGGAAGTTCGCGCGGTGCCGCCGGGTGCTGCCGTCGTCGCGCTGGCCTTCGCCCCGCAAGGCGACCTGCTCGCTGCCGCCGGAAGGGACGGCGCGGTGCGGATCTGGGACCCGCGCGAGGGACAGCATCTCCGTGCACTGAGAGACGGCGCGGCGGCGCCCTATGCCCTCGCCTTCGCGCCCGACGGCGTTCGGCTGGCGGCCAGCTATAACGACCAGACGATCCGGATCTGGAACATCGAGAAAGGCGCCGTCGTCAGACGTATCGCAGGCCAGCTGACGCAAAGCCTGGTCTTTCTTGCCGAGGCCGATCGCCTGGCCATCGATACGAGTGCCGCCGGCGCCGCCTTCCTCATCATGTCAGCCGGCACCGGGACCGCACTCGACAAAGTCGAACGCGTGTATGAAAACCTGCTCGAGAGGACCTTCGGTCGCCCGCCATTCCCGCCGGGCAATATCTGCGGCATCACCGCGCTGGCGGCGGCTTCGACAGGCAACCATCTCGCCGGTTCCGACCTCTGCGGCCGTGTCGCCGTCTATGATGCGCGGACGCTGGAATTTCGCTGGGCCGTTCAGCGGCCCTACAGCTATCCGGCCTTCATTCCGGCGCCGCGCGCGCCGCGGACCGAGCTCTCCTTCTCCGCGGATGGCAGCCTGCTGGCGGGCGGCGCCGGCAACGCGGTCGTGGTCTGGAATGCGAGCTCCGGCAAGGAACGACGCCGGTTCCAGGGGCATCGCAGCGCGGTCCGAGCGGTCGCCTTCGCGCCCGGCGAGCAACCATTCCTGGCATCCGCGTCGGAGGAATCGCTGAAACTCTGGAATCCGCTGTCGCGGCTGCTCTACTGGGAGATCCCGCTCGAAGGGCGGCTCAATCAGCCGCATCTCGCCTTCTCACCCGACGGTGAGACCGTCGCCGTGAGCTACGGCGGACAGATCATGCTGGTGAACGTCCATAGTGGTGAAGCAAGATTCCTGGCCTTGCCCCGCGACCAGCTCACGCGACCCTGAGGCGGCACCTGAATCGGTTGTGCTCACGCTGTGGCCGTGCAGAGTCCCAGGCGAGCCCGGATCGGAACAGGAGCGAGGCGTGCCGAAGACCGTTACCATCTACGGCATCAAGAACTGCGACACGATGAAGAAGGCGCGCGCCTGGCTCGACGGCCGCGGCATCGGCTATGCCTTCCACGACTACAAGGCCGCCGGCATCGAGCGCGGCGTGCTGAAATCCTGGGCCGGCCAGGTCGGCTGGGAGGTGCTGCTCAACCGCGCCGGCACCACCTTTCGCGCCCTGCCGGAAGCGGAGAAGCAGGGTCTCAACGAGGCCAAGGCGATCACCCTGATGGCCGCGCAGCCCTCGATGATCAAGCGCCCGGTGCTCGATCTCGGCGGGCCTCTGCTGGTCGGCTTCAAGCCGGAGCAATACGCCGCCGCTCTGGGCCGCTGAGCGTTCCGCCCGAAGTCACGCCATCTTCCCGGCCGCCGGGATCACGTGCCGGCCATCTCCGGCACCGGCGTCAGCGGCCTTTGGCCGCGCAGGAAGGCGGCGACATTGCTGACCACCATGTCCTGCATCGCCGCCTGCGCGCCCACCGTCGAGCCGCCGATATGCGGCGTCAGCACCGCCTGCGGCAATTGCTTCAGGGCGTCCGGCACGTTCGGCTCGTGCTCGAACACGTCGAGGCCGGCGGCGCCGAGCTCGCCCTTCTGCAGCAGGTCGATCAGCGCCGCCTCGTCCAGGATGCTGCCGCGCGAGATATTGACCACGATGCCCTCGGGCCCGAGCGCCCGCATCACCGCACGGCTGACCGCATGCCGGTTGCTCGCATCGGCGCGCGCCGCGACCATCAGGATATCGGCCCACTCCGCCAGCGCCTGCAGCGTCGGGAAATAGCGATACGGCACGTCCGCCCGCGGCGCACGGTTGTGATAGGCGATCTCCGGCCCGAACGGCGCGGCGCAGGCGGCGATATAGCTGCCGATGGCGCCAAGCCCGAAGACCCCCAGCTTGCGGCCCGCCAGCCCGCGCGCCGGCGCAAGCCCGCCGCCCGGGCCGCGCTTCCAGCCCGTCGTGCGCACGATGCGGTCGGCCTCGACCGTGCGGCGGACGCAGGCCAGCAGCAGCGCCATCGCCTGCTCCGCGACGGCGGCCGCATTGGCGCCGGGGCTGTGGGTGACGGCGATGCCGCGGCGCCGCGCCTCGGCAATGTCGACACCTTCGTAGCCGGAGCCGTAGCAGCAGACGAGGCCGAGGCCCGGCAGCCGGTCCATCACCGCGCCGTCCGTTGTCAGCGAGCCGAGCGTGACCAGCACGCCGATCTCGGCCGCCTCCGCCGGACTCAAGGTGGAGCCGACCCGTGGGTCGAAGGGGCCGAGCACCGGGCACACAGCTTCGAGCTTGGCGCGGAAGGCGGGCAGGAACGGATAGGCGAGCAAGGCGCGTCTGGTCATGCCGCGATGCTAGCCCAACCGTGCCGCGACAGGCGACGGCACAGAAAATGCTTTTGCCGAGGCGATCGGCGCGTCAGCATCGGCCGGCCGTCCCCTCTCGATCGCGGAGCCCGCATGCTGCTCTACGAGCACCCCCTCTCCTCCTATGTCCAGAAGGTCAAGATCGCACTGCGCGAGAAGGGCATCGACTTCGCGGTCGAGCTGCCGAAAGCGCTCGGCTCGGGCACGACCACCACGGCGCCCTTCGCCGCCGCCAATCCGCGGGTCGAGGTGCCGACCCTGATCGACGGCGACACCCGCATCTTCGACAGCACCGTCATCCTGGAATATCTGGAGGACAAGTGGCCGACGCCGCCGCTCCTGCCGGCCAGCCCGGCGGCGCGCGCCAAGGCGCGCATGATCGAGGAGATCTGCGACACCCATTACGAGGCGATCAACTGGGGCCTGGGCGAGATCCGCTTCTTCCGCCGCGCCGAGGGCGCGCTGGCCGAGACCATGGCGGCCGCCGCGGCGCGGCAGACCGCGGCCATCCAGGCCTGGCTCGCCGACCAGCTCGGCCTCGGCGACTGGTTCAACGGCGACGCCTTCGGCTGGGCCGACCTTGCGGTCGCGCCCTATCTCAATCGCTCGCGCTATTTCGATCTCGCGCCGGCATCCGGCTCCAGGCTCGCTCGCTGGCTGGAGCGGATCCGCGACCGCCCCTCGGTCGCCCGAACCTTCGCCGAGTTCCAGGCCGCCGCCGACGCCATGGGCGATGCCTATAAGCGGCTCGCCGTCGGCAGCTATCGCCGCGAGTACCGCGACCACCGGCTCGAATGGATGATCAAGTCGGGCGGCATCCAGGTCGTCCTCGACGGCCTGTCGAACAACAATATCCGCTTCTCCTGGCCCGAGGGCTGATCATGGCAAGCATCGTCGTCACCGGCGGCAGCGGCAAGGCGGGGCGCGCGGTGATCCGCGATCTGCTGGATTATGGCCACAAGGTGGTCAATGTCGACATCGCGCCGCCGCGCGAGCCGCTCTGCCACTATCTCAAGGCGGATCTGACCGATCTCGGCCAGGCGATCGACGCGCTCGGCCTGCTGCCCGGCAGCGTCGACCGGCGCAGGACCGGCTTCGGCCCCACCGACGCGGTGATCCATCTGGCCGGTATTCCGGCGCCCGGCATCGCGCCCGATGCCACCATCTTCCAGAACAACCTGATCAGCACCTACAACGTGTTCAGCGCGGCGCTGCGCCTCGGCATCCGGCGTGTCGTCTGGGCGTCCAGCGAGACCGTGCTCGGCCTGCCGCTGACCCGCAGCCCTCCGGCCTACGCGCCGATCGACGAGGCGCACCCGCTGCGGCCGGAAACCGGCTATGCCCTCGCCAAGCTGCTCTGCGAACAGGCGGCGCGCGAGATGCATCGCTGGCAGCCCGGCGTGAGTTTCGTGGGGCTCCGCATCTCCAACATCTTCGAGCCCGAGGACTACGCGATGATCCCGGGTTTCCAGGCCGAACCGGCGTCGCGTGCCTGGAACCTGTGGAGCTGGGTCGACGCGCGCGACGTCGCCCAGGCCTGCCGGCTCGCGGTTGAGCAGTCGATCGCGGGCGCGGAGAATTTCATCATCGCCGCGGCCGACACCGTGATGGCGACGCCGAGCCGCGACCTGATGGCGCGCCACTATCCCGGCGTGCCGGTCCGCGAAGATCTCGGGCCGTTCGATACCCTGCTCGGCATCGACAAGGCGCGGCGCGAGCTCGGCTATCGGCCGCGGCACAGCTGGCGCAGCGCCGTCTAGGGCCGGGCGCGCTCCTGGTTCAGCTCGATCGCCGGCAACAGGCCACGGTCGGTGAGCGGGCGCGGCGCGGCGCGCTGCACCGCCGTCGCGCCGGCCGCCACCGCCACGGTCTCGCCTTGGGCGACATCCGCCGCCGCGCCGCCGGCCAGCGGCTGAACGCTGATCGCCCCTTCGTTGACCCAGATGGTGGTGCGGCCGTCGGCCTCGACCCAGACCGAGAAATCGGTACCGCGCACGCCGATCTCGACCGAAGGAGTCCGCACGCGGAGCTGGCCGGTGCCGAGCCGGCCTGAGATGAACCGAGTGATGCCGCGTGCCACCCGCAGCACCGCCTCGCCGCCGCGGGCGCGGTCATAGACGTAGCTGTCCAGCACCACGGTGGCGGCCGAGCCGAGGCGAAGCTCGGTCCGGTCGAGAAAAATCAGATGCAGCGCGCCGTTCTCGACCGTAGCGACGGTCTCGCGGGCCTCGACGCCGTTGCCGATATGCTTGGGCCGGCTCGTGCCGCCCTCCGGCGTGCCGGTGGCCCAGACCTCCACATGCTCGACCCGCCCGATCCGCTCTGCCGCGGCGGCCGCGCCCGCCCACAGCAGAAATGCCAATGCCAACCACCTGACCACTTCCGATGCCCCCAACGCCTCGCGACCACCATACCGCAGCGGTGCCGCTCTGGCCCGACCGCAGACCCGGCCGACATTATGGAAGGGAGGCGCCGGCAGCGATGATCGACTTCACAGCCCCCGGCCCCGCCACGCGTGGACGGCCCTAGCTCGCGTGCTTCGCCTGGGCGGACTTGAGCAATGCCTGGCGATCGATCTTGCCGGTGCCGGTCTTCGGCAGCTCCCGCCGGAACTCGATCTCGCGCGGATACTTGTAGGGCAGCAGCCTGCCTTTGACGTAATCCTGCAAGGCCTTCGTCGTGGCGTCAGGATCGAAATCCGCCCGTTTCATCACCGCCACGGCCTTCAGGGTCATGCGCCGGTCCGGCAGTTCCATCGCGAACACCGCGCATTCGAGCACGTCGGGATGATCGGCAAGGCAGAGCTCGACCTCCAGCGGATAGACCCACTGGCCCGAGATCTTCACCAGGTCGTCGGCGCGGCCGCGGAAGAAATAGAAGCCGTCGGCGTCGCGCGAGAAGCGGTCGCCGGTATAGATCCACCCGCCGTCGCGGATCGTCTCCGCCGTCTTGTCGGACCGGTTCCAGTACAGCGGCGTGTTGGAATCGCCGCGCACCCAGAGGATGCCATCCTCGCCGGGCGCGACCGCGCGGCCGTCCTTGTCCTTCAGCGCGATCTCGTAGCCCGGCACCCGCAAGCCGGCGGCGCCCGGCTTCTTCCGGTCAGGGCGGTTCGACAGGTAAATGTGCAGCACCTCGGTGGAACCCAGGCCTTCGACGATCTCCAGGCCGGTCAACTCCCTCCACCCGTTGAACACCTCGGCCGACAGCGTCTCGGCGGCCGAGATGCAGAGGCGGAGCGAGGCGAAATCGCAGGCCGCCGCGTCCTCAGCCTTGGTCAGCGCGGTGTAGAGCGTCGGCAGCCCGAAGAAGACGGTCGGCCTGTAGTCGGCGATCGCCCGGAAGATCGTCTCCGGCCGCGGCTGGCCGCCGAGCAGCAGGACCGTGGCGCCGACCGCGAACGGGAAGGTGACCGAATTGCCGAAACCGTAGGCGAAGAACATCTTCGGCACGGAGAAGCAGATGTCCTTCCCGGTCAGCTGCAGCACGGGGCGCGCATAGGCGGCCTCGGTATAGGCCATGTCGTGCTGCAGATGCACGATGCCCTTCGGCCGGCCGGTCGAGCCGGACGAGTACATCCAGAACGCCATGTCGTTGCGGTGTGTGTCGGCCTCCTCGAGCGCGTCGGGCAAGCCGCGCAGCCAGTCTTCTGCCGTTATGACCAACGGCGCGGCGCTGGCCTCCGGCGGGCCGTTGATGGCGATCAAAGTCCGCAGCGCGGTTCCGGCACAGGCAGTCGCATCAAACCTTCCGGTGAATTCCGCATCGGCCACCGCGACCGCTGCCCCGGAATCCGCGAGGTAGAATTGCAGCAGATCCGGCGGCGTCAGCGTGTTGATCAGCAGCGGCACGAAGCCGGCACGCACGGCGCCGAAAAACGCGGCCGGATAGGCCGGGGTGTCGTCGAGGAACAGCAGGATGCGGTCGCCGCGCGCAAGGCCGAGCGCGCGAAACCCGTTTCCCCAGCGACACGCCTCGGCGCAGAGCTCGGCATAGCTCAGCGTGCCGCCGGGCCCGATCAACGCCCGCCTGCCGCCCCGGCCGGCCGCGAGATTGTCGAACAATATCCGGCTCGCATTGTAGCGCTCGGGAACGGAGAAACTGATCTCGCGCGTGCCGGGACTATCGGGCGGAACCGGATCGACGATGGTCATCGTGAGGCTCCCTGCGTTGGATCCGGCTTCGTTCCCTTGACGCTCGCATAGCGGGCAATGAATCCGGGCGACATCGCCGCCAGCCTCGCCAGGTCCATGCGGCCGGAACGGGTGATGTAGCCGAGGGCGAAATCGAGCGGGTCGAGCGTCATGTGCTCCGGGAAGCGCTCGTACCATTCGGCGCTGCGGCGCGAGGCGGCGACGAGCTTCTGCACGACCGGCTTGCGGGCCGCCTCATAGGCCTGCAGCGCCGCGGGCAGATCGCCGGGCCGTGCCTCGAGCGCCCGGGCGAGCGCGATGGCGTCCTCGATCGCGAGCCGCGTGCCCGAGCCGATGGAGTAGTGAGCGGTGTGCAGGGCGTCGCCGATCAGCACCATGTTGCGGAACGACCAGCGCTCGTTCCAGATCCAGGGGAAGTTGCGCCAGACCGAGCGGTTGGAGATCAGCGGATGGCCGTCCAGCGCCGCGGCGAACACGCGCTCGCAGATCGCCTTGGATTCCTCGACCGACTTCTCGCCGAAGCCATAGCGGTTCCAGGTCGCAACGTCGCATTCGACCAGGAAGGTGCTCATGTCCGGCGCATAGCGATAATGATGCGCGTTGAAGCTGCCGAGCCCGGTCGCGACAAAGCTCTGGCTCAGCGTGTCGAAGCGCTTCGTCGTCCCGTACCACGCGAACTTGTTGCTCAGGTAGGAGAGCGAGGTGCCGAAATCGCCCTCGAAGCTGCGCCGCACCAGCGAATTCAGCCCATCGGCGGCCACGATCAGGTCGTAGCCGGCAAGCTGGTCGACCGACTGCACTTGCGTCTCGAAGCGGCAGTTGGCGCCGACCAACCGGGCGCGTTCCTGTAGCAGGCGCAGCAGGTCGAGGCGCCCGATCGCCGAGAAGCCGATCCCATCGATCAGCACGCTCTCGCCGCTCAGATTGAGGGTGATGCCGCTCCACCGCTCCATGCGGGGCGCAATGGCGTCCACCGTCTCCGCATCGTCGGCGCGCAGGAACTCGAGCGCTTCGTCGGAGAACACGACGCCGAAGCCCCAGGTCGCGTCGGCCGGACCGAGCTCGAACAGTTCGACATGGTCGCTGGGATGCCGGCGCTTCCAGAGATAGGCGAAGTACAGGCCTCCCGGACCGCCACCGACGACGGCGATACGCATCGAGTTCTCCCGTCCGGCCGCGTGCCGTGGCCGCTCAATCTGCTGCATTATGCCGAGCTTTGGCTTTGCTGGGATACCCAACATGCATTATCTTGCCGCCCGGTACGCAGGGAGCGCTCCGGCGATCGCCGAAGCCAGGTTCAGGGGAGGCGAAAATGAAGGCAGCCATGATCGGCCTTACGGCCGCGCTCGCCATGCTTGCGGCCGAGGCCGCGGCCCAGGGCGGCAGCGCGCCCGGCAAGGTGAAGATCGGCTTCGTCAGCACTTATACCGGCCCGCAGGCCGCGATCGGCGCCGACATGAAGAATTCGGTCGAGCTTGCGGTCCAGCATCTCGGCGGCAAGATGGGCAATCTCGCCATCGAGATGATCTACGAGGATGACGGCTTCAAGCCCGAGGTCGGCAAGCAGAAATCCGAAAAGCTGATCGAGGCCGACAAGGTCGATTTCATCGCCGGCTTCATCTGGTCGAATGTGCTGCTCGCCTCCTACAAGCCGATCGTCGACAGCCAGACCTTCCTGATCAGCGCCAATGCCGGCCCCTCGCAGATCGCCGGCGAGCTGTGCTCACCCTGGTTCTTCTCCACCTCCTGGCAGAACGACCAGACGCCGATGGCGATGGGCGAGGTGCTGAACAAGGACGGCATCAAGAAGCTCTACGTGGTGGCGCCGAACTATCCCGCCGGCCGCGACATGGTCGCCGGGGTCAAGCGCACCTTCAAGGGCCTGGTGGTCGGCGAGGATATGACCAAGTGGCCCGGCCAACTCGACTTCGCCGCCGAGCTCTCCAAGGCCAAGGCATCGGGCGCCGATGCCATCTTCACTTTCTTTCCCGGCGCGCACGGCGTCCAGTTCCTGACGCAATACGCACAGGCCGGCTTGAAGGGCCAGATCCCGCTCTACACCACCTACACTATCGACGCCCTGTCCCTGCCATTGCAGAAGGACCTGGCGCTCGACGTGCCGGGCACGCAAAGCTGGGTCAACGACCTGCCGAACGAGGCGAACAAGAAATACGTCGCCGATTTCAAGAAGAAGCACGGCACCTATCCCTCGTTCTACGGCGCGCAGAGCTATGACGCGATCATGCTGATCGACAGCGCCGTGCGCGCCACCGGCGGCAATCTGAAGAACAAGGACGCGGTGCGGGCGGCGCTCAAGAAGGCCGATTTCAAGTCGGTGCGCGGCGCCTTCAAGTTCGGCAACAACCACTTCCCGATCCAGAACTTCTACCAGCAGACCGTGGTGAAGGATGCCCAGGGCATGCTCACCCTGAAGACGGTGGCGCCGATCCTGACCGACCACCAGGACAGCTATGCCGCCAAGTGCTCGATGAAGTGATCGCCCTGCTGGATATCCGGCGCGCAGGAGCCCTCCTGCGCGCCGTTTTTGTGACTCCCGATAGCGCTGACGCATGCTCCTTCTGATCGAGCAGATCCTGAACGGCGTGCAGCTTGGCCTTCTGCTGTTCCTGCTGGCGGCCGGGCTGACGCTGGTGTTTGGGATCATGGATCTGGTGAACCTGGCGCATGGTTCGCTCTACATGATCGGCGCCTATTTCGCCGCGACCTTCGTCGACTGGACCGGCAGCTTCGTGCTGGGCGCCCTGCTGGCACTGCCGGCCGCCTTCCTGGTCGGCATCGTGCTGGAGCGCGTGGCGCTTTCGACCCTCTATTCCCGCGATCATCTCGACCAGGTGCTGGCGACCTTCGGCCTGATCCTGTTCTTCAACGAGCTGGTGCGCCTGGTATGGGGCCCGGGCGGGCGCACCATCCCGCTGCCGGCGGCGCTCAACGGTACCGTGCCGCTGCTGCCGGGTCTCGACTACCCGATCTACCGGCTGATCGTGATTCTGGTCGGCGGCGCGGTCGCCTTCCTCCTCTATTGGCTGGTGGCGAAGACGCGGCTCGGCATGCGCATCCGCGCCGGCGCCTCCAACCGCGAGATGATCGGGGCGCTCGGCGTCGATATCCGCCTGCTCTACACCCTGGTGTTCGGGATCGGCGCCGCCTTCGCGGCGCTCGCCGGCATCATGGCGGCGCCGATCACCACGGCGCAGATCGGCATGGGCGAGAGCATCCTGATCGTCGCCTTCGTCGTCATCGTGATCGGCGGCATCGGATCGATCCGCGGCGCTTTCGTGGCGGCGCTGCTGGTCGGCATGATCGACACCATGGGCCGCGCCTTCCTGCCGGAGCTGCTACGCGCCATCATGTCGGCGCCGGCCGCCAACACGCTGGCCCCCGCCCTCGCCTCGATGCTGATCTATCTCCTGATGGCGCTCGTCCTGTTCCTCAGGCCGGAAGGCCTGTTCCCCGCGCGGCGGGGGTGAGATGCGCCTTACCCCGCGGGCGGTGGTTTACGGCGCGCTGCTGATCGGGCTTGCCCTGGTGCCGACGCTCGCGCAGGTCTTCGCCTATCCGTTCCTGATCACCCTGTTCACCCGTATCGTGATCCTGAGCCTCGCCGCGGTCGGGCTGAACCTGATCCTGGGCTTCGGCGGCATGGTCAGCTTCGGCCACGCCGTCTATGTCGGCATCGGCGGCTATACCGTCGGCATCCTGGCGCATCACGGCATCACCAACGGTTTCGTACAATGGCCGCTCGCCATGCTGTTCGCCGGCCTCTATGCGCTGTTTGTCGGCGCCATCTGCCTGCGCACCCGCGGCGTCTACTTCATCATGATCACCTTGGCCTTCGCTCAGCTGGTCTATTATGTCGGCGTCGGACTCTATGAATATGGCGGCGATGACGGGCTCACCATCTACACGCGGAGCGATTTCGCCGGCCTGATCAACATGAGCCACAAGCCCAGCTTCTATTATCTCGCTCTCGCTCTGCTCTGCCTCGCCCTGTTCGCGGTGTGGCGGATCGCCAATTCGCGCTTCGGTATGGTGATCCGCGCCTCGAAGTCGAACGACCGCCGCGCCAACGCGATCGGCCTGCCGACCTTCCGCTACCGGCTCGCCGCCTTCGTCATCTCCGCGCTGATCTGCGGCCTCGCCGGCGCGCTGCTCGCCACCAGCGCCGATTTCATCAGCCCCGCCGTGATGCACTGGACGCGCTCGGGCGACCTGATCATCGCGGTCGTGCTGGGCGGCCTCGGCAGTCTGTTCGGGCCGGTCCTGGGCATGGTGGCGTTCCTGCTGCTGGAAGAGGTGTTGTCGAGCTATACCGAGTACTGGCAGATCGTGTTCGGGCCGATGCTGCTGCTGCTCGTGCTGTTCGCCCGGCGCGGCATCGACGGGCTGATCCCGGGAGGCGGCCGTGGCTGAGGCCCCTCTCCTTGCGGTCAACGGCCTGATCAAGCGCTTCGGCGGCCTGGTCGCGACCGACCAGTTGGATCTCGAAGTCGGCGCTGCGGAGGTGCATGCGCTGATCGGCCCGAACGGCGCCGGCAAGACGACTCTGATCGGCCAGGTCGCCGGCGAGCTGCGCCCGGACGCCGGCAGCATCCACCTCACCGGCCGCGACATCACCGCCGAGCCGGTGCACCGGCGCTGCGCGCTCGGCCTCGCACGCTCGTTCCAGATCACCTCCGTGCTGCGCGATTTCACGGTGCTCGAGAACGTCGCACTGGCGGTGCAGGCGCGGCTCGGCCATTCCTTCCGGTTCTGGCGCAATGCGCGGCGCGATCCCGCGCTCACCGGGCCGGCGGGCGACATCCTGGCGCAGATCGGCCTCGCGGAGCGCGCCGGTATGCCGGCCGGCGCGCTCAGCCATGGCGAGCACCGCCAGCTCGAAATCGCCATGGCGCTGGCGACGCGCCCGCGCCTCCTGCTGCGGGACGAGCCGATGGCCGGCATGGGGCCCGAGGAATCGGCGCGCATGGTCGAGATCCTGCGTGGCCTGAAGGGCCAGGTCGGCATGCTGCTGGTGGAGCACGACATGGATGCCGTCTTCGCCCTCGCCGACCGCATCACCGTGCTGGTCTATGGCCGGGCCATCGCCAGCGGCACGGCAGACGAGATCCGCCGCCATCCGGATGTGCGCGAGGCCTATCTCGGCCACGACGACGGGGCGCATTGATGGCCAGCCCGCTGCTCACCGTGGGAGGCATCGAGACCGCCTACGGCCAGAGCAAGGTGCTGCACGGCATCTCGCTCGCGATCGGCGAGGGCGAGGTGGTCACGCTGATGGGCCGGAACGGCATGGGCAAGACCACCACCGTGCGCTCGATCATGGGCCTCACGCCGCCTGCCGCCGGCTCGATCCGTCTGCGCGGACAGGAGATCCGCGGCCTGCCGGCCTATCGCGTGGCGCAGGCCGGCATCGGCCTGGTGCCGGAGGGCCGGCAGATCTTCCCCAACCTCACGGTGCGCGAGAACCTGGTGGCAACGGCGGTCGAGCGCGGCGCCGGGCATTCCCGGTGGTCGCAGGACCGGGTCGAACAGCTTTTCCCGCGTCTCGCCGAACGTGCCCATCAGATGGGCAGCCAGCTTTCCGGCGGCGAGCAGCAGATGCTGGCCATTGCCCGCGCCCTGCTGACCAACCCGATGCTGCTGATCCTCGACGAGGCGACGGAAGGCCTCGCGCCGCTGATCCGGCGCGAGATCTGGCGCTGCCTGGAGAGCCTGAAACAGGCCGGCCAGTCGATCCTGGTGATCGACAAGAACCTGGCCGCCCTCAACCGCATCGCCGACCGGCATTATATCGTGGAGAAGGGTCGCATCGTCTGGTCCGGCCAGCCGGCGGCGCTGGCCGCCGATCCGGCCCTGCAGCAGCGCTATCTTGGGGTCTGACCCTTGCAGGGCGCCGCCCTGCCGGCCTAGTGTCCGGCCGCAAGCGAGTGCAAGAGGTTGCCGGTGACGCGTCAACACGGGGTCGAACAAGCCGAGACATTCACGCGTTCGGCCCTGATGCGCATGGCGGAGCTGAAGATCCCCTCGACGCCCGAGAACTTCGCTGTCTGGTACGAATATTTCGTCGGCAGCAAAGCCGAGCTGAACAAGGCGATCGACTTGCTGCTGGCCAAGCAGCGGGAATTCACCTCCGTCCTGAACGAGGAGTTGCACGAGCGATTCTTCGGCAACACGGCGCAGGACAGCGCGCTGCGCCAGGTCAGCGAGGGCCTCGGCGAGACGGTGCGGGAAGTGCAGACCCTGGTCGGCGATGCCGGCGCCGAGGCCAAGACCTATGGCCGCGCCCTGGTCAACATCACCGGCGAGGTGACGCGCGATGCCGCCAGCCCGGAGCGGCTGCAGGGGGTGGTCCGCCGCCTGCTGATCGAGACCCAGACGGCGATCGAGCGGAATGCCGTCTTGGAGAAGAATCTCAAGAGCTCGGCCGAACAGGTCGACCGGTTGAAGCGCAGTCTCGACGACGTGCGCAAGGAGGCGAATACCGATCCGCTGACCGGCCTCGCCAACCGCAAGGCGTTCGACGAAGGCCTGCTGCGCGCCACCGCGGAGGCAATGGAGACCGACGCCGCGCTCTGCCTGCTGATCGCCGATATCGACAACTTCAAGCAGTTCAACGACAGCTACGGCCACCAGTTCGGCGACCAGGTGCTGAAGCTGGTCGCCCGCTGCCTGCGCGACGGCACCAAGGAAGGCGATGTCGTCGCCCGCTATGGCGGCGAGGAATTCGCCGTATTGCTGCCGGCCTGCGGCCTCGGCAATGCGGTGCAGGTGGCCGAGCGGCTGCGCCAGACCATCGCCACCCGCCGCCTGATCCGCCGCTCGACCGGCGAGGAGGTCGGCGCCGTCACCATCTCGGTCGGCGCCGCGCGCTTCGAGACCGGCGAGGCGATCACCGACCTGATCGCCCGCGCCGACGAGGCCCTCTATCTCGCCAAGCGCCAGGGCCGCAATCGCGTCGTGTCGCAGGCCGCGCTGGACGAGGGCGCGGGCGCGTAGAGACTTCGCCAAGGAAGTTCGGGAGAGGAAGCGCAGGCCAATGAGCTTCGAGACCATCACCCTCGCCATCGCCGACCAGGTGGCGACCCTGACGTTGAACAGGCCGGACCGGCTCAACGCCTTCACCAGCAAGATGCACGAGGAGCTGCGCGCGGCGCTGGAGCAGATCCGCGCGCCGGGCACGGCACGCTGCCTCGTCATCACCGGCGCCGGCCGCGGCTTCTGCGCCGGCGCCGACCTGAGCGACCGCCAGCCGTCGAACGATGGCGGCGCGCCGGATCTCGGCCTGTCGCTGGAGCAGAACTACAACCCCCTGATCCTGTCGCTGCGCGGGCTGGAGATGCCGCTGGTCGCGGCGGTCAACGGGCCCTGCGCCGGCGCCGGTATGTCGCTCGCGCTCGCCTGCGACATCGTGATCGCCGCGAAATCGGCGAGCTTCCTGCAGGCCTTCTGCAATATCGGCCTGGTGCCCGATGCGGGCTCGACCTACTTCCTGCCGCGCCTCGCCGGCCGCGCCCGCGCCGCCGGCCTCGCGCTTCTCGGCGAGAAGATCTCGGCCGAGACGGCGCTCGACTGGGGCCTGATCTGGAAGGTGGTGGACGACGCCGCGCTGATGGCCGAGGCCGGCGCCGTCGCGAAGAAACTGGCGAACGGGCCGACCAAGGGCCTCGCGCTGATCCGCCGGGCGCTCGACCAGTCATGGTCGAACGATCTCGCGACCCAGCTCGATGTCGAGCGCGACGCCCAGCGCATCGCCGGCCGCACCCAGGACTTCGCCGAAGGCGTCGCCGCCTTCTTGCAGAAGCGCCCCGCCCGCTTCCAGGGCCGCTGAGCCATGGCGGCGGCACAGAAGCTGGCCGAAGCGGTCGCCGAGGCGATGTACGCGCGCGACTTCGCCGCGCAGGCGCTCGGCATCGTCATCGAGACCGTCGGGCCGGGCACCTCGCGCCTCGCCATGACGGTCCGGCCCGACATGGTCAACGGCCACGACATGTGCCACGGCGGCATGATCTTCACCCTGGCCGATACGGCGCTGGCCTATGCCTGCAATTCCTACAACCAGGTCGCGGTGGCGCAGACGGCGCAGATCACCTTCTGCGCGCCGGGCCGCAAGGGCGATCGGCTGGTCGCCGTCGCGGAGGAGCGCCATCAGGCTGGCCGGACCGGCGTCTACGACGTCCGGGTGACCGACCCCGCCGGCAAGACCATCGCCTTGTTCCGCGGCAATTCGTATCGCCTGCAGGGCACGGTGGTTCCCGAGCCCGCCGCGGCGGGCTAGCCTGTCCCTGCCCCGGGGGAGGATGGCGAGGGGTGGGATGAGCTACCAATACAAGCACCACGGCTGGCAGCCGTGCCCGGAGGCACGGGACGAGACGGTTCGGCACAAGGCGATCATCGTCGGCGGCGGGCCTGTCGGCCTGACCACCGCGCTCGAGCTCGCCGCCTATGGCGTGCCGTCGGTCGTGCTGGAGGACGGCGACACGGTCTCCGAAGGCAGCCGCGGCCTCTGCTGGTCGAAGCGCACGCTCGAGATCCTGGACCGCCACGGCGTCGCCGAGCAGGTCCGCGCCAGGGGCTACACCTGGCATACCGGCCGCCTGTTCCACGGCGACCGCGAGATCTATCACTTCGACCTGCAGGCCGTGGCGGGCGAGAAGTTCCCCGCCTTCGTCAATCTGCAGCAGTACTACACCGAGGAGTTCCTGGTCGATGCGGTGGCGCGTCAGCCGCTGATCGACCATCGCTGGCAGAGCAAGGTCGTCGATGTGGCGCCTGGCAACGATTGCGTCGCCGTCGAGGTGGAGACGCCGGCGGGGCGTTACCGCGCCGAGGCGGACTGGCTGGTCGCCGCCGACGGCACGCGCAGCGCGGCCCGCCGCGCGCTCGGCCTGAAGTTCGACGGCAGCACCTTCGAGGATTGCTTCCTGATCGCCGACCTCAAGGTGCATGCGGCGCTGCCGAATGCCGACCGACGCTTCTGGTTCCACCCGAGCTTCCATCCCGGCGACACCGCGCTCTGCCACAAGCAGGGCGACGACATGTGGCGGGTCGATTTCCAGCTCGGGGCCGATATCGACCGCGAGGCGGAGAAGGACCCGGCGCGGGTGATCGCGCGGGCGCAGAAGATGCTGGGCCCGCATCCAATGACGGTCGAATGGGTCAGCATCTACACCTTCCAGGGGCGGCGGCTGGAGCGTCTGCGCCATGGCCGCGTGCTGTTCGCCGGCGACGCGGCGCATCAGGTCTCCCCGTTCGGCGCACGCGGCGGCAATTCCGGCATCCAGGACGCCGAGAACCTGGCCTGGAAGCTCGCCTATGTGATCCGGGGCAAGGCGCCGGACCGGCTGCTCGACAGCTACGATGCGGAGCGCGGCGAGGCGGCCGACGAGAACATTCTGCTGACCAGCCGCTCGACGCGATTCCTGACGCCGAAGACGGCGGCCGAGCGCGTGTTCCGTGACGCGGTGCTGGATCTCGCCGGCGAGCATCCTTTCGCACGGGCGCTGGTGAACAGCGGCCGGCTGTCGACGGCGACGATCCACCGCCGCTCGCCGCTGAACGGCGGCGATGGCGGCTTCGCCGGGGGCGTGGCGGTGGGCGGCCCCTGCCCCAACCTGCCGGCGCCCGCGGCAACGGGATCGCACCTGCTCGACAGCCTGGGCCGCCGGTTCCAGCTTCTATGCTTCGCCGACGGCGCGCCGGCCCCGGCTGCTCTCGTCGAACTCGACGATGACATCGAGCCGATCCTGGTGACGCGCGGCGCGGCGCGAAGCCAGGGTGCGCCGCAGAGCCTCGCCGACCCGGACGGGCGCCTGCACGATGCCTTCGCCGCGCAGCCGGGCACCTGCTATCTGCTGCGGCCCGATCAGCACGTTGCCGCACGCTGGCGCCGGTTCGACGCGGATGCGGTGAAATCGGCGCGCGATCGCGCCCTCGGATACTGAGACCCATGGCCAAGCTCCGCACCGATCCGAACCTGACCGACCCGGACGGCTTCTACGAAGCGCTGATCACGGCACAGGAGGGGCTGCCGGCCGCCGCCGCCGACCAGCTGAAAGCCCGCCTCATCCTCCTCCTCGCCAACCACATCGGCGACGACGAGACACTGCGCGAAGCGGTTGCGCTGGCGCGGGAAGGCTTGGAGAAGAAGTCGAGATAGCGCCGGAGCGGTCGCTACTCCGCCGCGGTGGCGAAGTTGGCGCAGATGCGCTGCTCTTCGCCCGACTGGATTTCCTCGCCGGTGGCGCCGCAATGGTTGGCGCCGGCCGGATGCGCCTCGTGGCCATCGCAGCAATGCAGGGCGCAATCGTGGCAGACGCCGAAGCGGCGGATGCCGCGTTCGGTCTGCAGGTCGTAGAGCAGCCGGCTCAGCCCTTTGACCAGCGGCCCGCGGACGTCGTCGTCCAGGCCTTCGGCGGCCCGCTCCAGGGCCAGGATCGGGTCGCGCTCCACCGCCGCGCGGCCGGCCTCGCTGAGTTCGAGCCGCATGCCCCGGCGGTCGACCGGGTCGCGCTCGCGGATCACGTAGCCCTTTTGCTCCAAGGCGATAAGTGTCTGGGAAACCGTGCCTTTCGTGCAGCCGAGATACTCGGCGAGCGAGCCCGGCGAACGCGAATATCGGTTCGCGCGCGCGAGGTAACGCAACGCTTCCCATTGCGCCGGGTTTAACCCGTCGGAGAACTGTGCCTCGCGAGCGACCCGGGCGATGCGGTCAAGCAACTCGCCGATCCGGCGCCCGAAGGCGTGAGGATTAGTCTCCATGACGTGATCGTAGCGAGTCGAAATTAATAGTTGCCTGCCCCTGCCATTCGAGTTAGTATCGACTCGCTATCAAACGAGCTGTCCCACACCCCCACCGGCGCATACCGGCCGATGGCGGGGCAGCTCAGGAGGGCGAGTCATGGCACGTAGTGAGTCCTTGCACGGGTCTGATCTAGCGCGGCGTTACGTGGCGTCCACTATGGCGGCGCCAATTCTCACCGTCGAGCGCGAACAGGAGCTGGTGCGGCGCTGGCGCGAGGCCGGCGACGACCGGGCCCTGCACGAGCTGATCAACGCGCATGTCCGCCTTGCGGTCTCCATCGCGCGTAAGTTTCGCAACTATGGTCTGTCGATGGCCGACCTCGTCCAGGAGGGCACCGTCGGCCTGATGCAGGCGGCCAGCCGCTTCGACCCGGACCGCCAGGTGCGCTTCGCGACCTACGCATCGTGGTGGATCAAGGCGGCGATGCAGGAATTCGTCCTGCGCAACTGGTCGATCGTCCGGAGCGGCACCTCGGCCAACCAGAAGACGCTCTTTTTCAACCTGCGCTGGCTCCGCGCCCGGCTCGCCGCGGCGGGTCAGGATGTGACGCCCGAGGCGCTGGAGAAGATTTCGGGGGATCTCGGCATCTCCCTCACCGAGGTGCAGGCCATGCATCAGCGCCTGTCAAGCCGCGACCAGTCGCTGGCCGGGCCGATCGGCGAGGACGGCGACGAGACGCTCGAGACCCTGCTGCCCGATCCTGGCCCGAACCCGGAGGAGACGGTGGTCGCCAGCCGCGAGCGCAAGGCGGCGTCGAACTGGGTCGCCCAGGGTCTCGCCAGCTTGACCCAGCGCGAGCGGCAGATCATCACGGCACGCCGTCTGCGCGAGGACGACCGTGCCACGCTCGAAGAGCTCGGCGGCAAGCTCGGCATCACCAAGGAGCGCGTGCGCCAGATCGAGGCCAAGGCGCTGGAGAAGCTGAAGGCCGCCGTGCTGCGCGTGCCCGGCGCGCGCGGCGCCATCATGGCGGCCTGATCCAAGCAGCCGCCTGATTCCAACAGCCGACTGATATCGAAGGCGCGGGCGTCCGAACAGGTCGCCCGCGCTTTCTTCTGCGCTAATCTCGCGATCGAAGAATCGCGCGCGGGAGGAAGCGGAATGTCGGCCGAGTTCGAGACCGATTTCTGGAAGGACGCAAAGAGCCGCAAGGTCTGGGACGAGATCGTGCCGGGCGAGCCGCGCAAAACGATCCCGTATCTGTTGACGCTCGAAGCGATCCACGCCTACTGCCGCTCCGTCGGCGACCTGCACCCGCTCTATTTCGACGAGGCCTATGCCAAGGCGTCGCCGTACAAAGGCCTGATCGCGCCGCCGGCGATCCATATCCTGCTGATGTTCGCCTGCACGCCGGCCGACGACTGGATGCGCAGTCCCGGTACCATCAACGCGGGCCAGTCCTGGAGCTACAACATCCCCGCCCGCCCCGGCGACACGATCACACTGCAGGCGCGTGCGCTCGACAAGTTCATCAAGAAGGATCGTCTGTTTGCGGTGCACGACAACGTCTTCTTCAACCAGCATGGCCAAGTGATCTGCGCAGGTCGCGGCCAGACCATCCGACCGGTGTGAGGCGCGCCATGACCGATACCTTCGAGAATATCGAGATCGGCGCGACCGTCGGCGGCGCCCCATTCGCGGTGACGCGGCAGACCATTCGCGATTTCTGCGACGGCTCGCTCGACTACAACCCGCTGCATCTCGACGACGACTACATGAAGGGCAGCTTCGGCAAGACCCAGTTCGGCGGCGTGATCATGCACGGCATGACCAATTTCGGCCTGTTGACCCGGATGCTGACCGACTGGGCCTATCCGCGGGGCGCCGTGCAGCGGCGGCTCGAAACGCGCTGGCTGGCCCCCGTGCGCCCCGGCGACACCATCACGGCGAAGGGCCACGTCACCGCCAAGCGGAAGACGGAGAAGAGCCGCTGGCTGCTGATCGATGTCGAGATCCGCAATCAGCAGGGCCAGCAGATCGCGCGCGGCGAGGCGATGGTGGAATTTCCGCCGAGCTGAGGCCTGCCTGCGGACCAAGCAACATGCCGCCCATTCGGGCAGCCAGTTGACTTCTGCCGCGTCCCCGGTGTTTCCTATTTGCAATAAAGGAAACCAAGGGGAGGTTGACCATGCTACATCGCCGAATGCTGCTTGCCGTCGCGGGTATCGCGGCGCTGATCGCGCCGTGGGAGGCCGCGGCGCAGAAGACCATCAAGGTCGGCTATCCGATGATCCTCTCCGGCCCGGGCGCCTTGTTCGGCGAACCGGCGCTGAAGGGCGCGCAGATGTATGTCGATGAGATCAACGCCGCCGGCGGCGTGCTCGGCCGCAAGTTCGAGCTGATCCCGCGCGATACCAAGGGCAATGCCGACGAGGCGGTGCGCGTCTCGCGCGAGCTGATCCTGAAGGACAATGTCGATTTCCTGGTCGGCACGCTGACCTCGGCCGAAGGCCCGGCGGTCTCGACCATCGCGAAAGAGAACAAGATCGTCTTCATCGCGCCGATCCCGAAGACCGATCAGCTGACCGCCAAGGCGAACCTGCATCCCTATGTGTTCCGCTCCGCTTCCAACACCACGATCGAAGGCCGCACCGCGGCCGAGATCGTCGCCAAATGGGGCCTGAAGAAGATCGCCACCATCAGCCCCGACTATGCCTATGGGCAGGACGTGACCAAGGCCTTCGTCGAGCACCTGAAGAAGATCAAGCCGGATACCGAGATCGTCGACCAGCAATGGCCGAAGCTGGGCGAGGCCGACTACACGCCGTTCATCAACGCGCAGATGGCGAAGAAGCCGGATGCGGTGTTCTCCTCGCTCTGGGGCGGCCACTTCCTCACCTTCGCCAAGCAGGCCAAGCCGCTCGGCTACTTCGACGCGGTGAAGTACAACTTCATCGGCGCCGGTGAGGCGGCCTCGATCGAGAGCGCGCGCACCATGGGCGCCGACTATCCCGTCGGCATCTGGGGCAACAGTTACGACGTCAACAACTGGCCGGGCGGCCCGCCGGCGCACAAGACATATATCGACAAGCTCCGGACCTACACCAAGCAGGAGAACCCCTCCTCCTGGCCGGTCACCGGCTACGTCGCCATGCAGTTCCTGGCGGAAGCCATCAAGAAGGCTGGCAGCACCGACAGCGACAAGGTGGCCAAGGCGCTGACCGGGCTCAGCATCGACACGCCGATCGGCAAGCAGACCCTGCGCGAGAAGGACCACCAGGCCAATCGCGGCCAGTTCTGGGGCAAGACGGTGAACGACCCCAAGCTCGGCCACGCCACCATGCAGGAAGTGCTCTACATCGACCCCGCGCCGTTCATGGACTGAGCCCGATCGCGGCACCGGGTATCCATCACATGTTGCGCTACCTCGCGAGCCCTGCCGGCATCCCCGCCGGCAGGGTTTCAGGCTGATCAGCCTTGGAACCGTCGTTTCTGTTCGGACAGTTCCTCGGCGGGCTCACCGCGGCGATGTTCCTGTTCCTCATCGCCTCCGGCCTCTCGCTCATCTTCGGCGTGCTGCGCGTGCTCAATTTCGCGCATGGCTCGTTCTACATGCTGGGCGCCTATCTCGCGTTCCAGTTCGTGCAGTGGGTCGGGCCGCGCACTGAAGGCTTCTGGCTTGCCGCGCTCGGGGCGGCCTGCGGCATCGCCGTCCTGGGCGGCCTGGTGGAGCGCCTGCTGCTGCGCCACCTCTATGGCCGGGAGGAGCTCTACCAGCTGCTCTTCACCTATGCGCTGGTGCTGATCCTCGGCGACGTCGCCAAGATCACCTGGGGCACCGGACAGCTCTCGGTGTCGCGGCCGCCGAGCCTGGAGGGCAGCCTCAACCTGCTCGGCGTCATCGTGCCGCACTACAATCTCTTCATCATCCTGCTCGGCCCGACCATCGCCCTGATCTTCTGGTTCGTGCTGCAGCGCACCTCGGTCGGGCGCATCGTCCGCGCCGCGGCGCAGGACCGCGAGATGCTCAGCTCCCTCGGCGCTAATGTCGGGATGGTCTACACCGGCATGTTCATGGTCGGCTCGTTCCTGGCCGGCCTCGGCGGCGCGCTGGTGACGCCAACGCAGAGCATCGTGCCCGGCATGGACGTGGCCATCATCGTCGAGGCCTTCATCGTCGTGGTGATCGGCGGGCTCGGCTCGTTCTGGGGCACCTTCCTCGGCGCGCTGATCTTCGGCCAGGTGCTGTCCTTCGGCATCCTGATCTTCCCGCGCTTCTCGATCTTCGCCGTTTCCGCCCTGATGGCGGTGATCCTGATCGTGCGGCCCTGGGGCCTGCTCGGGCGGCCGCTCCGATGACTCGCCCGCTCATCAACCGCATCCCCTGGACCCTGATCGTCTTCCTGGTGCTGTTGCCGGTGCCGTTCCTCGGCTCGCGCTTCTACACCTTCGTCGCCACCGATATCGTCATCCTGTCGCTGTTCGCGACCTCGCTGAACCTGCTGCTCGGCACCACCGGCCTCGTCACCTTCGGCCACGCCGCCTATTTCAGCATCGGCGCCTATACGACGGCACTGCTGATGAAGAATCTTGGGTTCCCCTTCCTGCCGAGCTGGATTGCCGGCGGGCTGATGGCGGCCGGTTTCGCGCTGGTCTTCGGCTTCTTCTGCGTGCGGCTGACCAAGATCTACTTCGCCATGCTGACCTTGGCCTTCGCGCAGATCGTCTGGGCGATCTGCTTCAAGTGGAACGACGTCACCGGTGGCGAGCAGGGCCTGCCCAATGTCCCTTATCCCGGCCTCGACTGGATGGAGGTGCTGCCGCTGATCGGCGACCTCAGGGTCAGCGACAAGTTCTACTACGTGGCCCTGGCGCTGGTGGCGCTCTGCTACGCGGCGCTGCGACGGATCACCCTCTCGCCCTTCGGCCGCGTGCTGACGGTGATCCGCGACAATCCGGAGCGGGCCCAGTTCATCGGCGTCAACGTGCGTCTCTACGAGCTCGCCGCCTTCATGGTGTCCGGCGCCTTCGCCGGGCTCTCCGGCGCCCTGTTCGGCATCTTCAACCGCGGCGTCTTTCCCGACTTCGCCTTCTGGACCAAGTCGGCCGAGCCGCTGATCATGACCATCCTCGGCGGAATGGCGCATTTCTGGGGCCCGGCGGTCGGCGCCGCGGCGCTGATCCTCCTGAACCAACAGATCACCTCCTATACCGAATACTGGCCCTTCGTGCTGGGTGGCGTGCTGATCGTGCTGCTCTTCGTCTTTCCCGGCGGCATCGTCGGCACGCTGACGAAGCTGGGCCGCCGCATCGGGGGTCGCGATGCTTGAGGTCGAGGGCGTCAGCAAGCGGTTCGGCGGCTTCGTCGCCGTCGACGCAGTGTCGCTCACCGTCGCGAAGAAGCAGATCGCCGCGGTCATCGGCCCGAACGGCGCCGGCAAGTCGACTTTCTTCAACCTGATCACCGGTCATCTGCGGCCCGATGCCGGCCGCGTGGTTCTGGAAGGGCGCGACATCACGGCAGCGCCGCCGCACCGGATCTGCCGCATGGGCATGGGCCGGTCGTTCCAGCGCACCAACATTTTCCCGCAGCTGACCGTGTTCGAGAACGTGCAGGCGGCCTATATCGCCCATCGCGGCCGCGGCACGAATTTCTGGGCCAGCTCGGCCGCGCTGTACCGCGACGAGACGACGGCGCTGCTGCAGCAGGTCGGCCTCGCCGACAAGGCCAACGAGGCGGCCAGCGCGCTGAGCCACGGCAACCAGAAGCAGGTCGAGCTCGGCATCGCGCTGGCCTGCGATCCCGAGATCCTGCTGCTCGACGAGCCGACCGCCGGCATGTCGGCCGCCGAGACGCGGGACAGCATCAAGCTGCTGCAGCATCTCGCCGAGAAGTTCGGCCTGACGCTTCTGTTCACCGAGCACGACATGGAGGTGGTGTTCTCCATCGCCGAGAAGATCATGGTCCTGCACCAGGGCCGGGTGATCGCCGAAGGCACGCCCGACGAGGTGCAGCGCAATGCCGAGGTGCGCCGCATCTATCTCGGAGAGCGCAAATGAGCGCGCTGCTCGAAGTCCGCGACATCCACACGGCCTATGGCCAGTCGCGCGTGCTGTTCGGCATCTCCCTCGAAGTGGCGCCGCAGGAATGCGTCTGCCTGCTCGGCCGCAACGGCGTCGGCAAGACCACGACGATGCGTTCCATCATGGGGCTCACGCCGCCGAGCAGCGGGCGCGTCACCTGGAAAGGCAAGGAGATCACCGGCTGGGCGCCGCACCGGGTGGCGCGGGCCGGTATCGGCTTCGTGCCGGAGGACCGGCGCATCTTCGCCGAGCTGACCACCTGGGAGAATCTCGACGTCGCCCGCCAGGTCGCCGGCCGGCCCGGCGGATGGGACATCCCGGCGGTCTACCGGCTGTTTCCGAAGCTGGAGGAGCTGCGCGACCGGCCCGGCGGGTTCCTGTCCGGCGGCGAGCAGCAGATGCTGACCATCGCGCGCACCTTGCTCGGCAATCCCGAGCTTCTCCTCCTGGACGAGCCGTCCGAAGGCCTCGCGCCGCTGGTCGTCGAACAGCTCCTGGAACGCGTGCTGGAGCTGAAGCAGAAGGGCCTCACCATCCTGCTCGCCGAGCAGGGCGTCGAGTTCTCGCTCGCCGTGGCCGACCGGGTCTATGTTCTGGAAAAGGGCGAGGTGCGCTATTCCGGCAGCGCCGCGTCGCTGCGCGACGATGCCGCGCTCCGCCATCAGCTGCTCGCACTGTAAGGGAGGCAAGCATGCCGTTCGTCAACATCCGTATCCTGAAAGGCCACTCGCAAGCGCGGAAGGATGCGATCTCCAAGCGCGTGACCGACGCGATCTCGGAAGTGGCGGAGCTGCCGCGCGACGCCGTCTGGGTCGTGTTCGAGGATGTCGAGGCCGAGGACTGGTATGTCGGCGGCACCACCGTCGCCGCGCGCAAGAAGGCGCAAGGATCATGACCGGCGTCGAGATCCGCGACCGCCGCTTCACCGAGGTGGTCGGGCCGTCGGTCGGCTTCGAGAAGCTCGCCACCGGCTTCATCTTCACCGAAGGGCCGCTCTGGCACGGGCGCGACCACTACCTGCTGTTCAGCGACATGCCGGGCGACCATCTCCGGCAATGGAGCGCTGAGGGCGGCGTCAGCACGTTCCGCCAGCCCTGCAACAAGTCGAACGGCCTCACCTGGGACACCCGCGACCGGCTTCTGACCTGCGAACATGCGTCGAGCCGGGTGACCCGCACCGAGCCGGACGGCGCCATCACCGTCATCGCCAGCCACCACGACGGCAAGGAACTGAACAGCCCGAACGACATCGTGGTCAAGCACGACGATGCCGGCATCTACTTCACCGACCCGACCTATGGCCGCAAGCCGCATTTCGGCGTGCCGCGCGAGCAGGAGCTGAGTTTCCAGGGCGTCTACCGGATCGAGCCGGCGGGCGGCAAACTCACGCTCCTCGCCGACGATTTCGGCCAGCCGAACGGGCTCTGCTTCTCACTCGACGAGAAGCGGCTCTACGTGAACGACACCGACCGCCAGCACATCCGCGTCTTCGACGTCACGGCCGACGGCAAGCTGAAGGGCGGCCAGGTCTGGGCGGAGACGAAAGGCGCAGGCGCCGGCGCGCCGGACGGCATGAAGATCGACAGCGGCGGCAACATCTATTGCTGCGGCCCGGGCGGCATCCACGTCTTCGCGCCCGACGCCACCTGCCTCGGCGTGATCCAGGTGCCGGAATACACGGCGAATTTCTGCTTCGGCGACGACGACCTCAGGAGCCTCTACATCACCGCCTCCACCTCGCTCTACCGCATCCGGGTGCACCAGCCCGGCACGCCGCAATGGCGGTGAGCCCGGGCGGTCACGAGCGTCGTCGCGCGCCGAACAGGCGGTGCTTGGTCCAGGCGAGCGCCGCCGCGGTGCCGATGCCGAGCAAGGGCCACTTGGCCCAGAAGGTGCCGCTCCAGGTGAAGACATTGACGACGACCACAATCACCGCGGCGAAGCCGAGCGGCAGGAGCACGGCGTAGAGGCTGCGCTCGCGCCGCGCCAGCCAGAGCGGCATCGACCGGTCCGGCATCGGCCGGTCCGGCAGGGGCGCCCGCGCCGGGCTCGGCTCGGCATCCCCGATGCGCACGGCATAGCTCGGCACACCTTCGGAGATGTTCTTCACCGCGAGATTGCCGAGGAAGTCGAAGCCGACGGTCATCTTGCCCCGCACCTGGTCGTGCACCGTGCTGGAGATCACGATGCCGCCGGCCGGCGCCTCGGCCTGCAGCCGGGCGGCGATGTTGACGCCGTCGCCCAGGATGTCGCTGCCGTCGACGATGACGTCGCCGAGATTGATGCCGATGCGGAACAGCATGCGCCGATCGGTGCCGCGGCCGGCATTGTGCTGCGCCAGCTCGGTCTGGATGTCGATGGCGGCGCGCACCGCCTCGACCACGCTGGCGAATTCGGCGATCAGCGCGTCGCCCCAGGTGTTGATCACCCGCCCCGCATGCGCCTCGATCAGCCGCGCCATGGCGGCGCGCGCCTGTTTGAGCGCGGTGAGCGTGCCCTCCTCGTCCAGCTCCATCAGGCGCGAATAGCCCTCGACATCGGCCGAGAGGATGGTGGTGAGCTTGCGCTGGGGCGAGGACATGCGTGGCTTCTAGCCTTGCTTGACGCTAACGGCAACCGCGTGACACGCTCCGCCCCAAGGGATTTCAGACCCGGGGGATTACGCTCATGTTGCGCTTCTGCCTCGCCGCCGCGTTGCTGATCGGCGCCGCCGGCCCAACTCTCGCCGCCGACAAGGTCACCTTCGGCACCAACTGGAAGGCGCAGGCCGAGCATGGCGGCTTCTACCAGGCGATCGCCACCGGCATCTATGCCAGACACGGCCTGGAGGTGACGCTCCGCCCCGGCGGGCCGCAGGTGAACCACTCCCAGCTGCTCGCCGCCGGCCGCATCGACTTCAACATGGGCGGCAACCTGTTCAACTCCTACAACTACGTCACGGCGAAGATCCCGGTCGTCACCGTGGCGGCAATGTTCCAGAAGGACCCGCAGGTGCTGATCTCGCACCCGGGCGTCGGCAACGACAGCCTCGCGGCCCTCAAGGGCAAGCCGATCATGATCGCCAATGACGGCCGCGCCTCGTTCTGGCTCTGGCTGAAGCAGAAATACGGCTACAGCGACGACCAGCTGCGCCCCTACACCTTCAATCCCGCGCCCTTCCTCGCCGACAAAAACGCGACGCAGCAGGGCTACGCGACGAGCGAGCCGTTCAGCATCATGAAGGCCGGCGTCAAGCCGGTCGTGCACCTGCTCGCCGACAATGGCTTCGAGACCTACTCGACGCTGATCGAGACCCAGGCCAAGACGATCAAGGAGCGTCCGGATGTGGTGCAACGTTTCGTCGATGCCTCGATCCTCGGCTGGCACAGCTATATCAACGGCGATCCGGGCCCCGCGAACGCGCTGATCAAAAAAGACAACCCGGAGATGACCGACGAGCTGATCGCCTTCTCGCTGAAGACCATGAAGGAAATGGGCCTGGTCGATTCCGGCGAGTCGAAGCAGAACGGCATCGGCGCCATGAACGAGGCGCGCTGGCAGCGCTTCGCCGATTTCGCCGTCTCGGTCGGCATCTACCCCGCCGGCTTCGACTGGAAGAGCGCCTTCACCACGCAGTTCGTGAACAAGAAGGTGGGGATGGCGAAGTAAGGGCCGCAGATCAATCCCCTCAACGTCATGGCCGGGCTTGTCCCGGCCATCCACGCCTTAGGGCAGCGCGGTGGAGAGCCGTGGATGCCCGGGACAAGCCCGGGCATGACGAAGATGCGATGATACCAACGAGACGCGCCACGCCAATGGGCGCGCGGGAGGAAACCGATGAAGTTCACCTGGTTCAACCTGATGCCCTGGCCGTATCTGCCGGACGATTTCAGGGAACAGCACCGCTCGGTCTGGGTCGACCTGCCGAACCGGATCTATGACCCGGTCAAGGGCACCGAGGTCTACCGCACCTATCTCGAGCAGCTCGAATATGCCGAGGAGCTCGGCTTCGACGGCCTCGGCGTCAACGAGCACCACGCCAATGCCTATGGCCTGATGCCCTCCCCCAACATCATGGCCGCCTCGCTCGCCCGCACCACCTCGAAGGCGGCGCTGGTGGTGCTCGGCGATTCCATCGCCCTCTACAACCCGCCGATCCGCGTGGCCGAGGAATTCGCCATGCTGGACGTGCTGTCCGGCGGGCGGCTGGTCGCCGGCTTCCCGGTCGGCACCTCGATGGACACCAACTACGCCTACGGCACCATCCCCGCGCTGACCCGCGAGAAATATGCCGAGGCGCATGAGCTGATCCGCCGCGCCTGGGCGGCGCGCGAGCCGTTCCCGTTCAACGGCCGCTACACCAAGATCCGCTACGTCAATTGCTGGCCGCGGCCGATCCAGAACCCGCCGCCGATCTTCATCCCCGGCGGCGGTTCGCTCGAGACCTACGATTTCTGCCTCGAGAACGACTACGTCTACTGCTACCTCAGCTATTCCGGCTACAAGCGCGCCGAGCAGCTGATGAAGGGCTATTGGGACCGCGTCGCCAAGTCGGGCAAGGACGCCAGCCCCTATCGCGGCGGCTTCGCCCAGGTGATCTGCGTCGCCGATACCGACGCGGAGGCCGAGCAGCTCTACAAGAGCCACGTGCACTATTTCTATAACCGCTGCCTGCACGTCTATCCGGGCTTCGCCGACGCGCCGGGCTACCGCACCATCAAGACCCTGCAGGCCAACGCGGTGTCGCAGCTGACCCAGGCCAACCTGCGCAACTACCCGACCCTCACCTGGAAGGACCTGGTCGACCAGGGCTATGTCATCGCCGGCTCGCCCGACACGGTGCACGACCGCATGGTGGACCTGATCACCTCGCTCCGGGTCGGCAACGTGTTCTGCCTGTTCCAGGTCGGCGACATGCCGGACGACAAGGTGCGGCATTCCAGCAAGCTGTTCGCCGAGAAGGTGATGCCGCGGCTGAACCAGCTCTGGCCCGAATACAAGGACGACCAGCGCTTCTGGCTCCGGCCGGCGCCGGCGCGCGCGGAGGCGGCGGAATGATCACCTCGCGCATGATCGATGTCGCCCAGGGCCGCGCGCAAGTGCGCGTCTACGAAGGCGGCGAAGGCACGCCCCTCCTCTACCTGCACGGCGCCGGCGGCCTGTTCCCCGACGACCCCTTCGTCGCCGCGCTGGCGAAGCACTACCGCGTCTACGCGCCCCTCCTGCCGGGCTACGGCGACAGCGAAGGCGCCGAGCGCCTGCGCGACATGCTCGACGTCACCTTGCACTGCTACGACGTGATGGACGCGCTGAAGCTATCGAAGCCGCTGGTCATGGGCCATTCCATGGGCGGCATGATCGCGGCCGAGATGGCGGCGGTGGCGCCGAACGAGATCGAGCGCATGGCGCTGATCTGCCCGGCCGGGCTCTGGCTCGATGCCGCGCCGATCCCCGACATCTTCGCCATGGTGCCGTCGGAATTCCCCGGCTACCTGTTCTACGACACCGCGTTCGGCGTGCAACTGATGACCGCCGGCCAGGACATGAACAACCTGGATTTCCTGGTGCAGTTCCTGGTGATGAACGCCAAGCGCTTCGGCATGGCCGGCAAGCTCCTGTTCCCGATCCCCGATCGCGGCCTGTCGGACCGCATCCACCGCATCAAGGCGCGCACGCTGCTGATCTGGGGCGAGCACGACAAGCTGATCCCGCCGGTCTACGGCCCGGCCTTCCAGGCGAAGATCGCCGGCGCGCGGCTCGAGACGATCAAGGGCGCGGGGCACATGGTGAACTACGAGAAGCCGGAGGCGGTGATCGCGGCGTTGAAGGGGTTGAATTGAGCAATAACCCTTCTCCTGCTGTGGAGTGGGACGCCGCAGCTTGCGGCGAATCAGCAAAGCTGTTACCCCACTCCGCGTCAAAAAAATGTTGCTGCAGCGAGTCTAGGGTGAGCCCGAAGCAATTGACGCTCCCACATGCCTGAGCTCCCACGACCGCTACCCCAATTCGATCGGCCGCCGGTCACCGAGGTGGCTATCTCTGTAGCCTTCGCAAGACTCCCGAGGTGGCGCAACCCGCATGCTGGGCTTTTCTGGAGTCGGGTCGCCGACGAATATCCAGATACAGAGACCAAGCCGCCGATCGAAAACATCATGGAGAGATTCGGCGACGACATGTGGTTCAGGGAAGCAGGCCCCCGGAGCGAACCGACCGACTCGGACGAAAGCCGCGCGTGGTTTCTCGCCCGTCCCGACAACTATCTCATACAGGTGCAGAGCGATCGCTTTGTGGTCAACTGGCGAAAGCGGAATCCACAGAACGTCTATCCCCGCTACACAGCGGAGATGCGACCGCGTTTTTTGCGGGAATGGGGTCGGTTCAAGGGTTTTGTTGCTGAGCAGGGGCTTGGAGCGCTCGACTTGCAACAATGCGAAGTGACCTACGTGAACGACATCCTTCGGGGCGATGGTTGGAACACGTTCGCCGAATCACTCAGTTTGTTCAGCCCCTGGTGGGGCAGCGGCACAGATAACTTCCTTCCGTTGCCGGGTTCGCTTTCGCTCAATGGATGGTTCGAGATCCCAGAACAACGCGGACGACTTCGATTTACGGCTCGGCATGTACGCCGTGGTTCGGACCAGCAGGAAATCGTTCAGCTACAACTGGTTGCCCGCGGTAAACCTCAAACTAACGATGACGACGGCATGATGCAGTTTCTCGACCTGGGTCGCGAATGGATCGTACGAGGTTTCGCAGATCTCACTTCAACGACGGCTCATCAGCATTGGGGACGCACGCGCTAATGGACACGAACATCGCCACGCTTTCGTACTTTCCTCCGGCGATTGTCGAGTCGCTGAGCAAGGACGATGTGTCCTATGTGTCATTGTTCGATCCAGGGATGCTGCGCGAGACGCTCCGCCCGAAAGCCATTCTGGAGTTCACGGCAATAGTGGAGGACTCGACCCTTCCTTATTCAGATGCCGACCGCGACCCAGCTTTCATCGGCTTCTTTGAGAAGTTGGATAGCTTTGGCAACGTTGAGACTTGGGACAAAGACTTTGAGCGCCCTTCCGATTCAGCGTTGACATGGGGCCGCGCCATACTTCAACAACTAGAGCGGGATGGATTCGTGCCGAGTCGCGTGGCGGCGTCGGCCGAAGGCGGAATAGCAATCTGCTTCGTCGATGGTGATCGGTACAGCGATCTCGAATGCCTTAATGATGGCACGATGCTGGGCGTCACGACAAACAGACGCGATCGCCCGACTGTGTGGGAAGTGGAACAGAGCTCGGGCGGCATTGCGCGGGCAACTGCTCGGATTCGCGAATTCGTCAACGCATTCTCGACCCAGACGAATGCAAAGACGGGGGCGGCCGGAGGATCAGCGCTTCCGATTGTGGCACCGACTATATCTTAGGTGCACGGCTGATGAGATCGACACGCACGCGAATCGGCTCTTTCCAGACTCGATCAGATATCAAAACACCTCCGTAAACTGGTCAAAGTTCGGGCCGCCTTGGGATGTCATTTTCGACAATCCCGAGTGTGGGATAGTTCAGTTCCTGGTCACCCAGCTCCCCTCGGAGCTTCCTAAGGAAGGAACGCAACCCGATTTCAAACTGCAGTCCTTCCGGCCTCATCATGTTCCCGAGGAAGAGAACTACGCGCACTCTGAACTGTGGACATATCGGGGTGACGAGCGCATACCGCGCGGAACGTCGCACAAGCTGGTCAAGAAGGAGTTTCGAACGCTGATGAGCGATCGAGGCTTTATTATCCTCAGGCCGCAGGTGGACCGTGCGACCCGATCCGATTTTGAGTCGACGCGATAAGTCAACTTCGGGAGCGCCCAACGCTTCACGCTGGACCGTCGCGGACGCCAAGGCGCGGTTTCAGCGAACTGCTCGATCGGGCACGCTCGAAAGGACCGCAGACCATCACCAAGCACGGTCGAACGGCGGCCGTCGTCGTGTCGGCCGAGGAATGGGAGCGGAAGTCGAAGCGGACCGGCAACCTGGCGGAGTTCTTCGCCGGCTCGCCGCTCCGCGATGCGGGCATCGAGGTCAAGCGCCGGAAAGATCGCCCGCGCAAGGCGAGCTTGTGAGCTTCCTGCTCGACACCAGTGTCGTCTCCGAGTGGGCGAAGCCGAGACCCGGCCTGGGCGTCATCGCCTGGCTCGCCGAGTTCCTACTCGGCATCAAGCGGCCGGCCGACGGCCAGCGGCGCCGCCGGCTCGATGCCTGGCTGCGCGACGAGGTGCCGCTCCGCTTCGAGGGCCGCGTGCTGCCGGTGGACCCGGCCGTCGCCAATCGCTGGGGCGAGGTGGTGGCGCACCGCGAGGCGGCGGGCCGGCCGATCGCCATCATGGACGCGTTCATCGCCGCCACCGCTAACGTCCATCAGCTGAAGCTCGTCACCCGCAACGCGGCCGATTTCAAATCCGCGGTGAAGAAGATCCTTAATCCGTGGACGGGATCGTGACGCCCTACGTTCGGGCCATTTCTGCCGCACGTTGATTTTCGCGAACCCTGGATGCTTACTGAATTAGGCGTGCTAGGCCGGTTGGGGGGATCATGAGAACCAAGCGCACTGAAGTGCGGCGCCATTTTTGGCGATGGACACTCGTTTCACTGATCGGGCTAGCAGGATGCGCAACCAAGTCCGGCGCAATCCAAACGTTTTCTGTACCGCTGTATCCCACCCGTCCAGACACGAGGGGAATGGAGCCCGTGAGCTTTGCGAAGGATGCTCCAGGGTGCCAGTTCGTGCGATATCACACAGGCAAAGGAAAGTACGCCGCCGTGCCGAAGCCGGATGGTGTCACCCAGGCCTTCCAATCCTCTTTCGATGGTCGTGCCGAGTATGGGGAAGCGCTCCAATGCTACTGCTACTCTTCTGAGAAGCCTGAGACTTTCACGCACGGAACGCACCGCATGCATGCGCTTTCCCAAATGCGCGAGTACACGGCAGGGGAAATGAAGATCAAGCGGGATACCTACTTCAAGACGGATGCTGGTGCTCGGTATGAGTTCGAGGGCGAGCTCCCATATGCCGGAAAGGTCATGAGCTTTTATGCTGCGCGTAGCATGAGCGGCGGATGCTCAGTCGGAAACGTCGCCATTTGGGATCCGAGGAACGAGGCCGCCGCAGCACAGGCGTTTCGTTTCATTGCTGCGAACTCAGATTGGCCTCAGGGGGCTGCGCCCGCGAGCCAACAGTCGACGCGTGGAGATGCTGAGGCAAGACTGCGTCTACTTGAGAAACTCCGGTCCGATGGGCTTGTGACAGAGTCCGAGTACCAAACGAAGCGTGCTGAAATCCTCCGAGGTCTGTAGCGGTAGGCTTTGATAGTCGGCTTCTGGGACCTCGTGGACGCGACATTGCCCCGCACAGTTATTTGCTCGCCGCATAGGAGTGACTAAATGCGGCCAAGAATCTCGCGCCGCTTCTGATCGTACTCCTCCTTGGTGATTAGGCCCTTGTCGTGAAGCGTCTTCAGCACGCTCAGGTCGCTTTCGATGGCGGCCGGACCGCGATCTGGCGCTGGCGCCGGGGGCTGAGTTGTCGCCGCAGGGCTGACGGGCGCGGCAGGTGCTGATGGCGACGCGGTGGTCGGTGCTTGCGGCTTCGGCGAGGCAGCAGTGGTCGCGCCGCCGCTCGACTTGAAGGCGACGATGCTGCCGCCCATTGCGCTCTGCCCGTCCTTGGCCGGGCCGATGCGGATGGCGGAGAGGAACTCGCGGAGCCGCTCATCCGGCTTCGCTATCGCCTGGCCGTCGCAGAAATGGCCTTGTAGCAGCATCCGCCACCCGCTCGACATGCCCCAACCATCCGGCTTGTTGCCCCCGGTGCCATGGTCGAAGCCGACGCACTGAAGGCCGTTCCATCTGAACGTCATATAACCCGTGCTGCCGAAACCCTGGTACGCACTCCATCCATCGGTAGCCGACTTCAGCACCGCACCGGCCAGCGAGCGGATGATCTCCGCCGACTGGGCAGTGCTGTAGTTCTGATAGATGGCGCCGCCTTCGGCCACCTGGAGCCGGGCTAGAAAGCGGAAACTGCTTCCCTGCGTACCGCTGATGACGAACATGCGAACGCTCGCGCCACCGGAGCCGCTGGATGGGGTCGCGAAGCATTTGTAGGCGTCGGTGAAGTAAAGGAGCGATTCCGCGCAGTCGATGGGCTCGGCCTTGTTCTGCGCCTGCGCCGGCATAGCGAGCAAGGCGGCTGCCATCATGCCAATGGCTGCGACTGAAGCGGTACGCATTACCAATCCCCCTAAGAGGCAACGCGTTGATCGGACTGCGAAGCATAGGCCGGGATCGAGGTTCTGCCAGCGTCCAATATGGTTACTGGGCCAGGCGCATGCTGCGCTCCGGGTCATGCGTCCTCTTAATTAGACACGAGCGCCCAATAGATTATATATTTGTACTATAAGCAATATTATGGTATCATGAGGAAATTTCGCGAGCTTGAGCCCGCTAGAGCGGTTCACGGCTTTGTTGAATCGGCGGGGATTCCGGTTTTGGTCGATTTGTGATTCAAGATGCTGGCTGGAGCTGGAGGCCAGCATCGATGGCGCGACCTCTATCCAATG
>QOZS01000079.1 GCA_003576705.1 Desertibaculum subflavum | reverse complement strand
GTCTGGGCCGACCTGCACTGATCTCGCGCGCGTTGATTTCGGCCGGTTGATGGGCTGATCATGGCGGGCCGCCGGGCAACCGGCGGCCCGCCTGCTTTCGGGCGGACGTCATCGGGGGAAACGACCAAGAATGACCGGCTACCCGCACCTGTTCCGGCCGCTCGATCTCGGCTTCATCCGCCTGCCCAACCGCCTGGTGATGGGCTCCATGCATATGGGCCTGGAAGGTGAGCCGGGCGGCCTGACGCGCCTCGCCGCCTTCTATGCCGAGCGGGCGAGCGCCGGCCTGATCGTCACCGGCGCCTTCGCGCCCAACGCGCTCGGCACGCTGAAGGGCGACAAGGCGATCATGGCGACGCGCGAGGACGCCGCGGCGCATCGGGTGATTCCCGAGGCGGTACACGCTGCCGGCGGCCGTATCGCGCTGCAGCTCGTGCATTCCGGCCGCTATGGCTTCCACAAGGCGATCGTGGCCCCCTCGGCGATCCGCGCGCCGATCAATCCGGGGACGCCGCGCGCCCTCGAGGCCCAAGAGATCGAGGCGATCATCGACGATTTCGCGACATCGACCGCGCTGGCGCGCGAGGCCGGCTATGACGGCGTCGAGCTCATGGGCTCGGAAGGCTATCTGATCACCCAGTTCCTGTGCCGCCGCACCAACCGGCGCGAGGACGAATGGGGCGGCTCGCTCGAAGGCCGCATGCGTTTCGCGCGCGAGATCGTGCGCCGCGCCCGCGCCAAGACCGGCCGCGACTTCCTGCTGCTGTTCCGCTTCTCCGCGCTCGACCTGGTGGACGAGGGCTCGACCGGCGAAGAGATCGTGGCGCTCGCCCGCGCGCTGCAGCAGGACGGCGTCGACATCCTCTCCTCCGGCATCGGCTGGCACGAGGCCCGCATCCCCACCATCTCGCAGGCGGTGCCGACCGGCGCCTTCGCCTTCGCCGTGCGCCGCGTGCGGCAGGCGGTGGAGATTCCGGTGGTGGCCTCGAACCGTATCCACGATGTCGGTGCCGCCGAACGGCTGGTCGCCGAGGGCTTCTGCGACCTGGTGGCGATGGCCCGGCCCTTCCTCGCCGATGGCGAGATCGCCGCCAAGGCGGCGCTGGGCGATGCGGCGGGAATCAATCCCTGCATCGCCTGCAACCAGGCCTGTCTCGACCATTACTTTGGCAGCGAATCGACCTCCTGCGTGGTCAATCCGCGCGCCGGGCGCGAGACCGAGCTCGCCCTGGCGCCGGCATCGACGGCCAAGCGCATCGCCGTGATCGGCGGCGGGCCGGGCGGCCTGATGGCGGCCGCGGCGGCGGCGGAGCGCGGCCACAAGGTGACGCTCTATGAAGCGGCCGACCGGCTGGGCGGCCAGTTCAATCTCGCCGCCGCCGTGCCCGGCAAGGCGGTGTTCGCCGACAGCGTCGGCTATTTCGCCGAGCGGCTGCGCCGTGCCGGCGCCGAGATCCGGCTCGGTGCCGCCGTGCGCGGCCCGGCCGACCTGAACGGCTGCGAGGCTGTCGTGCTGGCAGCCGGCATCCATCCGCGCCGGCCGGATATTCCCGGCATCGGGCGCAGCAACGTCGTCGGCTATGGCGATGTCCTGGCCGGCCGCGCCAAGGTCGGCAACCGCGTCGCCATCCTCGGTGCCGGCGGCATCGGCTTCGACGTCGCGCTGCATCTGGCCGAACAGGGCAGCCATGCCGAGACCGATGCCGAAGCTTTCGCCGATTTCTGGGGCATCGATTCCGGCGCCGCCACGGTTGGCGGCCTGAAGGCGCAAGGCCCGGCCAGGCTCGCCTCCCCGCACAAGATCACCATGCTGAAGCGTTCGACCGGGCGGTTCGGCGCCGGCCTCGGCAAGTCGACGGGCTGGGTGCATGTGCTGGTGCTGCAGCGTGCCGGCGTGCGCATGATCGGCGGCGTCAGCTACGAACGGATCGACGATGCCGGCCTGCACATCACGGTCGACGGCAAGCCCGAGGTGATTCCCGCCGACACCGTGGTCGTCTGCACCGGGCAGGAGCCGGCGAACGGGCTCGCGGCCGCGCTCGCGCCGCTCGGCGTGCCGGTCCACGTGATCGGCGGCGCGAAGCAGGCCGCCGGCCTCGACGCCAAGCGCGCGATGGAAGAAGCCTTCCGCCTCGCCGCGACGCTGTAGGGCGCTACAGCGCCCAGGAATCACAAGGCCCAGGCCGCTTCGCGCTCCTGGTGGTCGAGGCCGATATCCAGCACCGCCGCGCTGTGGGTCAGCCAGCCGATCGAGATCAGGTCGACGCCGCTCGCCGCGACGGCGGGCGCGGTCGCCAGCGTGATGCGGCCGGAGGCCTCGGTCACCGCGCGTCCGTCGACCATGCGCACCGCCTGCGCGAGCTCTGCCGGCGTCATGTTGTCGAGTAGCACGGCGTCGACGCCGGCATCCAGCGCTTCGTCGAGCTGTGCCAGCGTGTCGACCTCGACCTCGATCTTGACCATGTGGCCGATCGCGGCGCGGGCGCGTCCGACCGCCGGGCGGATGCCGCCGGCGACGGCGATGTGGTTGTCCTTGATCAGGATGCCGTCATCGAGCCCGAAGCGGTGGTTGGCGCCGCCGCCGACGCGCAGCGCGTATTTCTGCGGGCCGCGCAGTCCCGGCATGGTCTTGCGCGTGCAGGTGATGCGCGCCTTGTGGCCGCGCACCGCGTCCACCACCGCGGCGGTGGCGGAGGCGATGCCGCTCAGGTGGCAGAGAAAGTTGAGCGCGACGCGCTCCGCCGTCAGCATGCCGCGCGCCGGCCCGGCGACGGTGGCGATCAGGTCGCCGGGCTCGAGCGCGCTGCCGTCCGGGCGCTCCACCATCACCTCGATGCGCGGATCGACCAGCCGGAAGGCGAGCCGTGCCAGGTCGAGCCCGGCGACCACGCCTTTCTGGCGCGCGACCAGCGCGGTCACCGCATGGGCGTCGGCCGGCACGATCGCATCCGAGGTGATGTCGCCGGCACGGCCGAGATCCTCCAGCAGCGCGGCCCGCACCAGCGGCTCCAGCATGATGGCGGGGAGCGGCGGCACCGAAAGGGCAGGCTCGGACATGTCTCAATCTCCCATGGCAATCGCGGCGCCGGCGAGGGGCGGGGCCAGTTCGTCGAGATGCAGTTCGCTGCGCCGGGGCGGGCCGGGCGCATGGTTGGGGAAGTCGCTGCGGCAATGGCCGCCGCGGCTCTCCTCGCGCCGCAGCGCCGCGGCGGCGATGAACAGGCCCACCAGGACCGGATCGGCCGAGGGCCCGTTGCCGAAGGCGAGCGGACGCAGCGCCGCGATCGCGGTGGCGAGCCCCTCCCGGTCGCGCAGCAGGCCGAGCCGGTCGGAGACGATGCCGCGCACCAGCTTCGCATTCGCCGCCGGCGGCAGGCGGTCGGCGCGCCAGGCGCCGGCGCGGCGCGGCGGCTGACCGGCCATGCTTTCCGCTACCCAGCCGGCCGTGACGACGGCCTCCAGCAGCGAGTTGCTGGCCAGCCGGTTGGCGCCGTGCAGGCCGGTCGAGGCGGCCTCCCCGCAGGCCCAGAGTCCCGCCACGCTGCTCTGCCCGGCCGCGTTCACGGCGATGCCGCCCATGTGGTAATGCGCCGCCGGCCGCACCGGGATCGGTGCCGTGGCAGGATCGATGCCGGCGGCGCGGCAGGCAGCGGCGATGCCAGGAAAGCGAGCGGCGAAGCGGTGGCCGAGCGCGGCGCGCGCATCCAGGAACACGCCGCGCCCCTGCGCCTGCCTGCGCCAGACCTCACGCGCCACCACGTCGCGCGGGGCAAGCTCGGCGCCCGCCACATCGGCCATGAAGCGCTCTCCCGTCTCGTCGATCAGGATCGCGCCTTCGCCGCGCACTGCCTCGCTGACCAGCGGCATCGGATCGCGGCCGATATCCAGCGCGGTCGGATGGAATTGCACGAATTCCATATCGGCGAGCGCGGCGCCGGCCCGGGCCGCGAGCGCAAGGCCCTGCCCGACGGCACCGAGGGGGTTGGTGGTATGGCGGTACAGCGCGCCGAGGCCACCGGTCGCGATGACGACGCGCCGTGTCGGTATGTAGAAGGGGCCGAGCGGACCCTGGGCCGCCACGCCCGCGATGGCGCCGTCGGCGACGACCAGCCGCCGCGCGTCGGCCGGCTCGATGACGGTGACCGAGGGCGCCCGCCGCACGGCCGCGACCAGGGCGCGCACGATCTCCCGGCCGGTGCCGTCGCCCTCGGCATGCACGATGCGGCGGCGCGAATGCGCGGCTTCCAGGCCGAGCTGCAGCCGGTCGGCACCGTCGCGGTCGAATCGCGCACCGAGGCGCAGCAGGGTCATGATCGCTGCCGGTGCCGCCTCTGCAACACGGCTTGCCGTCGCGGTGTCGACCAGGCCGTCGCCTGCGGCGATGGTATCGGCGGCATGCAGCGCCGGCTCGTCGTCGGCCCCGATCGCCGCGGCGATCCCGCCTTGTGACAAAGCGCTGGCGGCGCCGCTGCCGAGCGGCTCGCGCGCCAGCACGACCACCGGCTCCGGCGCCATCTGCAGCGCCGTCGCCAGCCCGGCAAGGCCGGCGCCGATGATGACCGGACGGCCGGCGAGGTCGAGCCGGATCGGGATCACGGCTGGACCTCCAGCATGCGCTCGACCGCGCGCCGCGCAGGCCCGGCGACATCCGGATCGATCGTCACCTGGTGCCGCATGGTCTCCAGCGCCCGGCGGATCTTGGCCAAGGTGATCCGCTTCATATGCGGGCACAGGTTGCAGGGCCGGACGAAGTCGATCTCCGGATACTGCACGGCGACGTTGTCGCTCATCGAGCACTCGGTCACCAGCACCACGCGCGGCGGCCGCTTGGCACCGACATAGCCCGCCATGGCGGCGGTCGATCCGGCGAAATCCGCTTCCGCCACCACCTCGGGCGGGCATTCCGGATGCGCCAGCACGACGATTCCGGGATGCTGCTCGCGGAAGGCGCGGATATCGGTCGCGGTGAAGCGCTCGTGCACCTCGCAATGGCCGGCCCAGGTGACGATCTCGACGCCGGTTTCGCGCGCGATGTTCTGCGCCAGGTACTCGTCCGGCAGCATGATGACGCGGGGTACGTTGAGGGATTCGATCACCTTTCTGGCGTTGCCGGAGGTGCAGCAGATATCGGATTCCGCCTTCACTGCGGCCGAGGTGTTGACATAGGTGACCACCGGCACGCCGGGCCAGCGCTGGCGCAGCAGGCGGATGTCGGCGGCGGTGATCGAGGCGGCGAGCGAGCAGCCGGCTTCGAGATCGGGGATCAGCACCGTCTTCGCCGGGTTCAGCAGCTTCGCCGTCTCGGCCATGAAATGCACGCCGGCCAGCACGATCACCTCGGCATCGACCTTCGTCGCCTCGCGCGCCAGCGCCAGGCTGTCGCCGACGATGTCGGCGACGCCGTGGAAGATCTCCGGCGTCTGGTAATTGTGCGCCAGCACGACGGCGTTGCGGTGGCGCTTCAACTCGACGATGGCGTCGATATCAGACGCGAAGGCGGGCCACTCGAATTCTGGGATCACATGGCGCAGGCGGTCGAAGATCGGCGCGGTGCGGGCAAGCGCGGCGGGGGAGGGAATGACGGTTTCGGACATGGGTCACCTATATGCTCGTGATGAGCATTTATGAGCGCCGAAAAAGACGGGCGGCGATTGCCCGTCGCGACTTATGCTATCTCTGAGTATAAGTGAGTCAAGTGGAGATTCGTATCCACAATGTCGCGCTGTGGTCAGATCGGGCGGGCGATGGGCAGCTTGCTGCCGGCAACGGCGCGCTCCGCCACCACCTCGCGGCGGAAGCGGTAGAGCTTGGCCGGGCGGCCGCCGGTCTCGGTGGAGATCTGGCCGGTCTCCTCGACCAGGCCTTGGGTGTCGATCAGGCGGCGGAAGTTCTGCTTGTGCAGCTGTTGGCCGGCCAGTGCCTCCACCGTCCGCTGCAGCTGCAGCAGGGTGAAGGCCGGCGGCATCAGCTCGAACACGACGGGGCGGTACTTGATCTTGGCGCGCAGGCGGGCGATGCCGGTGGCCAGGATCCGGCGATGGTCGTGCACCATCGCCTCACCGGGAATCGCCTCGCCGCCGGTTGAACGGCGGCGGCGCGCTTCCGGCACCAGGGCGGCCTCGAACAGCAGCTCGTAGCGCTGCAGCACCAGCTCTTCGTTCCACGGCGCGGCGCCGAAGGTGAGGTCGATGCGCTGGCCGCGCGCCTTCCGCGCCACCGCGTCGGGCGCCCGCCTGGCCCAGTCGCGCAAGCCCGGCAGGATCAGGCGCGCGACCAGCTTGGGCGGGCCGTCGCGCCAATCCTCCCAGGGAAAGTATCGATACCAGCCGCGCCACCCGGGTGCCGTACCGCCTGCCGGCGCTTCCGCCTCGCGCGTGAGGCCGAGATAGCTGATCGAGACGATGCGACCGCCATCGTGCACGCGGTCGCGGTCGGCGAAGGTATAGAGCTGCTCGACATAGCCGAGCGGATGGTGCGTCTGCTTCTCTACCCACGCCCGCAGCCCCATCTGCAGGGTGCGGTGGCCGGATTCGAACGAGCCCGAGGGCAGCGCCTTGCCGGAACGCAGCGTCAGGATGCGCGGCTCCTCCGCGGTCACCGCGACCACCACGGCGGTCAGCTCGATGGCGATGCCCGGCATCAGCTTCTCATCCGCGGAACACCCCGTTGGCGCGATAGACGGGGGTCAGGCCGACGCGAAACAGGCACTGCGCGATATAAGTGCGTCCGTCCATATGCACCACCTCGCCGGCGCCCTCGACCCAATCGCCGAGCCGCGCCGGCGCCAGGCTGTCGCCGCTCAGCGAGATCGTGCTGACGAAGCCGAGCGCCTCGTTCTGCGCGCGCCCGGTCACGATCAGCAGCAGGTCGGCGGCAAAGGCCAGCATGCCGGCATGGCATTGTTCGGCGCCGTCGAGATGCCGCCGCTCGACATGGAAGCCGACGCGGACCGGATCATGGGCGAGAAGGAGGGGGCCGTTGGCCCCGGCGAAGGCGACGCTGTCGAAAGCCTGGGTGAAGCCCGACGGAACGCATGCAGGCCGGATTTCTTGTTGCATGGCCGGACGCTGCCGCCCCGTGCACCGCCCGTCAACCTTGTGACGATGCGCACAATCCGCCGGCACAGGCGGCCCGTAGACAGGGCATCAAAGCGAGATTGCTTTCGCGGCGCGCCCGGCGGACCCCCAGATCCCCTCCCCCCAAGCCGGGCGCGTCGCACACAGCCCCACCGGACCCTTCCCTCCGGTGGGGCTGTCCATTGCGCGCCACCGCCGGAGAAGACCTATTCTGGTCAGCTGCAGGAAGGTTGGGGCTCGGGAACTGGTCTCCGAAGCGCCGCGTTTCCCCTCGTTGTCCGGAGGGTGACCGATGCCATCGTCGTTGCAGACCTATCACCGGAAGCGCGACTTCAGGTCGACCGCGGAGCCGCGCGGGCGCGTCGGGCCGAAGCGACGGCGCGGGCTTCGCTTCGTCGTGCAGCGCCACGATGCCACGCGCCTGCACTACGATTTCCGCCTGGAGCATGATGGCGTCTACAAATCCTGGGCGGTGACCAAGGGCCCCTCGGCCTCGCCCGCCGACAAACGCCTTGCGGTCGAGGTGGAAGACCATCCGCTGGAATACGGCGAGTTCGAAGGCGTCATCCCGAGCGGCTACGGCGCCGGGGTGGTGCAGCTCTTCGATCGCGGCGTCTGGGTGCCGGAGGAAGGCACCGATATCGCCAAGGCGCTGAAGGCCGGCAAGCTGAAGTTCCAGCTCGAGGGCGAGCGCCTGCAGGGAGGCTGGACGTTGGTGCGCATGCGCCGGCGCGACGCCGAGAAGCGCAACAACTGGCTTCTGATCAAGGAGAAGGACGCGGCGGCAAGCGACGATCCCGATGCCTTCATCGCCGAGGAGACCTCGGTCAAATCCGGCCGCACGCTGGAGAAGATCGGCAAGCGCCTCTCCGGCAAGCGCGCCGTCGCGGCGCAGGTGGGCGACACGGTCTGGGACAAGCAGGGCGCGCGGCGCGCCACGGCGCGCGAAGCCGCCGAGCCCAGGCCCAAACCGAAGACGGCGCAGGCGTCGCGCAAGCGCAAGGTCTCTGCCATGCCGGAATTCGTCGCGCCGCAGCTCGCGCGCCTCGCCGAGGCGCCGCCCGCTGGCAAGACATGGCTGCACGAGATGAAGTTCGACGGCTATCGCATCCAGGCCCGTATCGAGGGGGGCAAAGTCGTGCTGCGCTCGCGCAACGGCCTCGACTGGACCGGCCGTTTCGGCGCCATCGCCCGCCAGCTCGCGGGGCTGCCGGACTGCCTCATGGACGGCGAGATCATCGCTCTGGGACCTGAGGGTGTCGCCGATTTTGCGCGGCTGCAGGACGCGTTGCGGGCGAAGAAGACCGACCAGCTCCGCTATTTCGTGTTCGATCTGCTGTTCGTCGATGGCGAGGATCTGCGCGCGCAACCGCTCCAGCGGCGCAAGGCGCGGCTGCAGCACCTGCTGCAGAAAGAAAAGATGCCGCTGGTGCAGCTGAGCGAGCATTTCGACGTGCCGGGCGCGACGCTGATCGAAAGCGCCTGCCGCATGAAGATGGAGGGCATCGTCTCCAAGCGCGCCGACGCACCCTATCGCTCCGGCCGCGGCGACGCCTGGATCAAGGCGAAATGCCGCGGCGGGCAGGAAGTGGTGATCGGCGGCTGGCGCGGTACCAGCCGGTTGCGCTCGCTCCTCGTCGGCGTCCGCGAAGGCGGCGAGCTCGCCTATGCCGGCCGGGTCGGCACCGGCTTCGACGCCGCGACCGCCGCCGATCTGGAGAGACGGCTCAAGCCGCTGAAGCGCACATCCTCGCCCTTCACCGCCGGCGCGCCGCCGAGGCTTGCCGATCTGCACTGGGTCGAGCCGCGCCTCGTCGCCGAGGTGGAGTTCGCCACCTGGACCAAGGACGGGCTGCTGCGGCAGGCGAGCTTCAAAGGCGTGCGCGAGGACAAGCCCGCCCGCGAGATCACCCGCGAGAAGCCGCAGGCCGTGTCAGACGTGAAGTCGAAGCGCCGGACGAATCCGAAGCTGTCCAAGCCCGAGAAGGTGCTGTGGCCGGCGGCCGACACGCATGACGCCGTCACCAAGGCCGATCTCGCCGCCTACTACGAACTGGTGGCGACCCGTCTGTTGCCACATGTCGGCAACCGGCCCGTCTCGTTGGTCCGCCTGCCCGACGGCATCGAGGGCCAGCGCTTCTTCCAGCGCCATGGCATGGCAGGGATGGACCTGCCGACCATCAAGGTTTCGGGCGACAAGCAGCCCTACATCACCATCACTTCCGCGGAGGATCTGCAAGCGCTGGCCCAGGCGGCGGCGCTGGAGCTGCATCCTTGGGGCTGCCGCCCGAACGAGCCGGAGATTCCCGACCGTTTGATCTTCGATCTCGATCCCGACGAGGGCCTCGACTTCGCCGAAGTGGTGGAGGCCGCGAAAACGCTCCGCGCTCGGCTCGAGGGGCTGGGTGCCACAACCTTCATCAAGACGACCGGCGGCAAGGGCCTGCACGTCGTCGTCCCGATCACCGGCCCGAAATCCAAGCCGCCCGACTGGGACGCGGCGAAGGCCTTCACCCAGTCGATCGCGCAGGCGATGGCGAAGGCGGAGCCGAAGCGCTTCGTCGCCACCATGTCGAAGGCGAAGCGGCGTGGCCGCATCTTCATCGACTACCTGCGCAACGGCCGCAGCGCGACCGCCGTCGCGCCGTGGTCGCCGCGGGCGCGCCCCGGGGCCACCATCTCCTGTCCGATCGCCTGGTCTGCCGCCACGCGCCGGCTCGACCCGAAGGCATTCAACATGGGAAAGGTGAAGGCGCTCCTGGCGAAACCGGACCCCTGGGCGGAGTTTGATCGCGCCGCCGTCGCGCTCGCCGACCTGGCGAAGCAGCGCTAGCGCGCGGCCCGCCGCTTCTTGGGCGTGGATTTTGCGCGCCTCGTCGCGGCGCGGCGCGGCGCCGATTTGGCGGCGGTCTTGGGCCGGCTCGCCGCGCGCCCCTTGCCGGCAAGGCTTTTCTTCAGCGCGTCCATCAGGTCGATCACGTTGGATTCCGCCGGCGGCGCCGCCTGCACCGTGCCGTCGTCGCCGCCATCGCTCTGGCGCTCCTCGATCAGCGCGCGCAGCGCATCTTCGTAGCGGTCGCGGAACCGGCTCGGATCGAACGGGCCTTCCTGCTGCTCCACGATCTTCAGCGCGATCTCGACCATCTTCTTGTCGGGCTTCACGGCAGGAATGTCATCGAACATCTCTTCCGGATCGCGCACCTCGTCGTGATTGCGCAGCGTATAGGCGATCATGCCCTTGCCGCGCGGCTCGATGGCGATCTGGCGCTCGTGGTTGTGCAGCACCACGCTGCCGAGCGCCAGCTGGCCCGCATTCTCCATCGCCTGGCGGATCACCGCATAGGCCTCCACCGCCACCTTGCCGTTCGGTACCAGAAACAGCGGATCGTCCCAGTAGATGCGATCGATGGAATCGACCGATACGAAGCGATCGATTTCGATGGTCTTGGTCGCCTCCAGCCGGACGGATTCGAAATCCTCCTTGTCCAGCACGATGTACTGGTCCTTCTCCACCTCGTAGCCCTTGACCAGGTCGCTCCGCTCCACTGGGCCGATCTCCGGATCGGTCGGGATCATGCGGATACGATTCATGGTGTCCTTGTGCAGGAGATGGAACGATATGTCGCGTGTGCGCGTCGTGGCGGTGTAGAGCGAGACCGCGCAGGTCACCAGCGACAGCTTGAGATGTCCTTCCCATAACGGGCGCGGCATGGCGGGCTCCCCGACGACGATCGACAACCGGGAGAAACGGTTATCGACCTGCGCCGGTTCCCGTCAGCGCGACCCGCGAATCTGCGCCAGCACCGGCTTCAGATAGGAAAGGAACAGGTCCGGATTCTCGCTCATGGGGAAATGCCCGAGCTTCGGCATGACCTGGTACTTGACGCCGGGAATCAGGTCGGCCGCCGCCTGCGTGTCCTGCGGCGCCACCGAGTAATCGTATTCGCCGGTCAGCAGGTAGAGCGGGCACTTCGTCACGTCGATGCGGCCCAACCGGTCGCGGATATCGCCGTCCTCGCCGCGATAGAAGTAGAGATCGCCTTTGAAGATGCCGGGCCCGCCCTGCATGTAGTGCCAGAGCGTCTCCCAGCGATCGGCATCCGGCGAGGTCGGCGCCATCAGGCCGGAGACCACGGCGGCGGAGGCCTCGGCCCCATGCACTTCAGGATGGTGCAGCCAGTCGAGCTCGTAATAGCGCTCGATCGCCGCGCCGGATTGCAGGCCGATGATGGCGCGGAACTCGCTTGGATGCTCCATCGCCAGCACCAGCGCGATGCGCCCGCCGATCGAGCAGCCCATCACGACGGGCTTCTCCAGCTGCAGCGCGCGCGACACGGTCAGCACCATGTCGCTGTAGGTCTTCGTCGTGAGCTTGTACTCCTCGGTCTCGAAGCCCGGCGGCGGCGAGGACTTGCCGTGCCAGGGCATGTCGAACACGATGACGCGGAAGTCGCGGGTGATCTCGGGATCGTTCAGCAGGCCGCGATATTGCCGCCCGTCCGATCCCGCGGTGTGCAGGCAGAGCATAGGAATGCCTTGCCCCGCTTCCTCCCAGTAGATGCGGTGCGGCCGGCCCTCGAAGTCGAGGCGCATGTAGCGGCCGGTGACCGGCTCGATCTCCACGTTCATCACCGCGCCTCCACCGGCCGCAGCAGCGCGAACAGCCGCTTGATGTAGAACAGATAGCTCGCCAGCAGCTTGGTATCGCCCTCGATGCGGATGTGCCGGAAGCGCCGCATGGCGAACAGGTCGTGATATCCTGGCGGCGGCACGGCCTCGATGTGCTTCGACCACGCCTCCGTGCTGGCACGCAAGGTGATGTCGGTGCGCGGCATGATCAGCGGGCCCTTGGTCACCCGCGCCACCTCGCCCTTGTCGATCTCGATCAGCCAGTCGTCGTCGCCGTCGCCGACCAGGATGGCGCAGGCAAAGTCGCGGCCGAAGCGCGCGAGATGCTTGTCGCCGCGGCTGATCTGGCGCAGGCGGTCGAGCGGCAGCGCCATGGCTCAGCCCTCCTTCGGCCCGAGATCCAGGCGGCAGGCGATACCCTCCAGGCCCGGCTTCGAGGCGGGGTAGAGCGCCAGCACCTTGGGATCATGGCCGGGGATCACCTGCTCCTGCGAATCCGCGAGCTTTCTCAGCGTGCCGTAGCCCTCGATCATCTTCATCACGTCGAGCACGATCGGGAACGGCCGCACCTCGTTCATGTTGGCGTAGAAATGGCTGGCATCGGAGGCCAGCACCAGCCAGCCGCGCTTGGTCCAGACGCGGACCACCTGCAGCCCGGCGGTGTGGCCGCCGATGTGATGCACGGAAAGCCCGGGCGCCAGCGTCTCCTCGCCGTCATGGAAGCAGACGCGGCCGCCGTACACGTGCCGCACCATCAGGCAGGCATCCTCCACCGAGAAGGGATGGCGCAGCGGCGCGTGACACATGCAGCGGCCGGTGACATAGGCCATCTCGCTGTCCTGGATGTGGAAGCGCGCCTTCGGGAACTTGTCCAGGTTGCCGGCATGGTCGTAATGCATGTGGGTGACCACGACGTCGGTGACGGCGTTCGGGTCAAGGCCCAGCATGCTGAGGCTCGCGGCCGGGCAGCGGATGTGCTCACGGCTCCGCGCCTTCGCGGTCTCCGCCGAGAAGCCGGTATCGATCACGAAGGTGCCGCCGGGCCCCGTCACCACCCAGACGAAGAAGTCGAGCGGCATCGGCCCGTCATGCGGATCGCCGCCGATGAAATTCTCGCGCGCCTGGCGGACATGGTGAGCGTATTTCAGCGCGTGCACCTCATAGGGCTGCGGCGTGGACATTTGTCGTTCCCTCCCACGGGTCTTCGTGGCCGCCACATTGCGCGACGGCATGGCTGCCATGCAACAGGTCGCGTGGAAGTGATGGGCGCGCGCCGTGCCCGCGCACTAGCTCAATCGAACAGCGTTCACCGCCGAAGGGGATCTCCGTGCGCCGCACCGGTCTTACGCTCCTGACCTCCGCCGCGCTTCTGTCGCTCGCCGCCTGCGCCTCGGGCGGCGACGCCGAAACGCGCGCGCGCGACCGCTGCCTGCAAGGCGGCGCCAAGCCGAACACGCCCGAACTGCAGCAATGCATCCGCGACACCGAGTCGTGGATGGAGCAGAACCGGCGGCTGCAGCAGCGCATCTACACGCAATAGGCCGGCGCCGGGGGCTGTCTTTGGGTGGCCGCCTTCGGGCGGCTTGCGAAATGGCGCGCTTGCCCCAGATTCCGGGCATGCACCGATTGCCCATTGCCGCCAGTGTCGTTACCGCCCTGCTGACCCTGGCTGCCGCCGGGGTGTGGGCGGAGCCGCTCGGCGCCTATCCGCCCGGCATGTCGGGCGGGCGCGTGCCGCTCGGCGCCTACCCGCCCAACCGGCCGGCCGAACTGCCCAATCCGGCGGGGCCGCCGCCCGCGCCGCCGGCCCTGGCGGACGACCGGGCGAATTACTGCCTGCGCAACCCGACGGTCTGCAACGTGCGCGAGCCCGAGACATACGACTACATCATCGATCGCCAGAAGGCGTTCGAGCAGCGCATGCGGGATATCGAGCGCGAGATCGAGCGCTCGCGCACGCCGCAATGAAGCCCAAGGACGAAGCGGCCGAGGCCGCAGCGCGCCGCCGCCGGCTGGCCGAAGCTCTGCGCGACAACCTCAAGCGCCGCAAATCGCAGTCGCGCCGCCGGGCCGAGGGGGAGGCGTCGCCGGCGGCCCGCGACCCGAAGCGTGACTGACCGCACGCCTCGCGCCATCGTGCCTCGCGCTCACGCGCCCGGGAGGGCAAATTGCCGCCCGGCGGCTGCCGCGTTTTGCCGCCCCGAAGCCGCCGCCTTCGCGCGCTAATCCTCTGCCGCGCTCTGTTGTGGAGACCGAAATGACCGCCTATAGTCCGCCCACAAGATATAGTGGTTCCAGTGGAATGAGCCTACGAAAGCTACTGTTGCTGGCCATCGCCGCGGCCGGTTTCGCCGCCGCCCCGGCCACCGCCCGGGCCGAGATCAAGCCGGACACGGCCGATCTGGTCTATGGCCGCGCCGATGCGCCCGTCACCATCGTCGAATATGCGGCGCTGACCTGCCCGCATTGCGCGCAATTCCATTCTGAAGTGCTGCCGGAGCTGAAGAAGCGCTATATCGACACCGGCGCGGTCAAGCTGGTCTTCCGCGATTTCCCGTTCGAAGGGCTGGGCTTGCGCGCCCATATGCTGGCGCGCTGCGCCGGTCCGGAGCGCCGGGTCGGCTTCATGGACGTGCTGTTCAAGCAGCAGAAGGCCTGGACCGGCGCAGGAGACCCGATCAAGGCGCTGCAGCAGGTCGCCAAGATCGGCGGCATCGGCGAGGCCGATTTCCAGGCCTGCATGACCTCCAAGCCGGTCGAGGAAGCGGTGCTGAAGAACCGCATGGAAGGCGAGCAGAAGGACAACGTGAAGTCCACGCCGACCTTGTTCGTCAACGGCCAGCGCTTCACCGGAGACCGTACTGTCGAGGGCTTCGCCAAGATCCTCGACCCGCTGCTGAAGGATTGGAAGGCCAAGTCGGGCTGACCGGCGCCGGGCGATCCGGGCGGGTGGACTGACGTCGGTCTGTCGTTGCGTTTCAAGGGGAGGGGTACCGCGTGCAGTTCACCCAGCTTCGCCTGGCCGGATTCAAGTCGTTCGTCGAGCCGACCGAGGTGCCGATCGAGCCGGGCCTGACCGGCATCGTCGGCCCGAACGGCTGCGGCAAGTCGAATCTGGTCGAGGCGCTGCGCTGGGTGATGGGCGAGACCTCGGCCCGCCGCATGCGCGGCGGCGCCATGGATGACGTCATCTTCGCCGGCACCACGGCGCGGCCGGCCCGCAACCTGGCCGAAGTCACGCTCCGCATCGACAACGCCGACCGCAAGGCGCCCAACCCGTTCAACGATGTCGGCGAGCTCGAGATCACCCGCCGGATCGAGCGCGAATACGGCTCCACCTACAAGGTCAACGGCCGCGAGGTGCGTGCCCGCGACGTGCAGCTGCTGTTCGCCGATCTCGCCACCGGCGCGCATTCGCCGGCGATGGTCAGCCAGGGCCGCGTCGGCGCCCTGATCAACGCCAAGCCGGCCGACCGGCGCGCGCTGCTGGAAGAGGCAGCCGGCATCACCGGCCTGCACAGCCGCCGGCACGAGGCGGAGCTGCGCCTGCGGGCGGCGGAGCAGAACCTGGCCCGCCTGACCGATGTGATGCAGCAGATGGACGTGCAGCTGCAGGGCTTGAAGCGCCAGGCCCGGCAGGCGACGCGCTACCGCAATCTCTCCGGCCATATCCGCCGCGCCGAAGGCCTCGCCTTCCACCTGCGCCATGCCGCCGCGACCGCGGCGTTGGAGCATGCGCGCAGCGCCTTGGCCGAAGCCGAGCGGGCCATGGCCGAGCGCACCGCGGCAGCGGCGCAGGCCGGCACCGCCCAGGCCGAAGCGGCCACCGCCCTGCCGCCGCTCCGCCAGTCCGAGGCCGAAGCGGCGGCCCGGCTGCAACGCCTGCTGGTCGCCCGCGAGACCCTGGACCAGGAGGAGCGCCGCCAGGAAGCCGAGAGCGAGGCCCTGGCCGCCCGGCTGGCCCAGGCGACGGCCGATCTCGCCCGCGAGGAGAAGCTGCGCCAGGAAGGGGCCGAGACTTTGGCGCGGCTGCAGAACGAAACGGCGGCGCTGACGGCGGCCGGCGCGGGCGAAGTGGAGCGCGAGGCCGAAGCCCGTGCCGCGCTGGAGGCCGCCGAGCAGCGCCAGCGCGAGGTCGAGGCCGAGCTCGATCGCCTGAACGCCGCCGTGGCGCGCGAGACGGCGGAGCGCAACCGGCTGGCCCAGGATCTCGCCGGCATCGATCGCCGTCTGGAGCGGCTCGCGGCGCGCGGCAACGAGGCCGAGCAGGAACAGGCGCGGCTCGGCGCCAATGCCGGCGATGACGAGGCGGCCAAGGCCGCGGCTGCCGAGGCCGAACGGCTCGACGCCGTGCTCACCGGCGCGCGCGAGGCGCTGGCCGCTGCCGAGCGCGACCTCGAGTCGGCCACCCAGGCCGACCGCCTGGCGACGCAAGCCCTGCGCGAGGCCGAAGGGCGCGAGACCCGCCTGGCGGCGGAGGAGCGCGGCCTCGCCCGGCTGCTCTCGGTCAGCGAAGGCGATCTCTGGCCGCCCCTGATCGACGCGCTGACGGTGACGCCCGGCTTTGAGGTGGCGCTGGCGGCGGCGCTCGGCGACGATCTTCGCGCCGGCACCGACACGGTCGCGCCGCTGCACTGGACCCAGCTGCCGCCTTATGACGAAACCGCGCCGCTGCCCGATGGCGTCACGCCGCTCGCGCAATATGTCTCCGCGCCGGGGACGCTGGCGCGCCGCCTCGCCCAGATTGGCCTGATCGACGAGGCCGACGGCGCCCGGCTGCAGCCGCTGTTGCGCCCGGGCCAGCGCCTGGTCAGCCGCAATGGCGGCCTGTGGCGCTGGGACGGCTACACCATGAAGGCCGGCACGCCGACGCCGGCGGCGATGCGGCTGGAGCAGCGCAACCGGCTCGGCGACCTGCGCTCGCAGCTGGCAGCGCTGGCGGCCGATGTCGCCCAGGCGCGCGCGGCGCAGGGCGCCGCGGCCGAGCGCGCGGCGCTGGCTCGCGAGGCGGAATCGAGCCATCGCCG
>QOZS01000078.1 GCA_003576705.1 Desertibaculum subflavum | reverse complement strand
TCCTCGAGCCGGCTCTCGTAGACGCAGACATCGCCGTTGGCCTGCGCGATCAGGCGCTGGTCTTCGAGTTCGGCCAAGGCCTTGCGGGCGCCCCGCACCGTGATGCCGTGGCGGCGGGATATGCGGAAGGCCCAGCTCTTGTCGCGATCATCCTCCGGGAAGTCGACCGGATCGTCGGCACGGTCGAGCATCACCTCGATCAGGGCATGGCGGGCGGCCGGGGCCAGCGCCCGGTCGGCATTGACCTTGGAGACCAGGATCAGGGTGGCCGTCTCGGGCATGCCGAGCGGGGCCTCGTCCTCATCGGCGGCGGATGGAGCGCGGCGCGTCTGTTCCTCGGTCACCAGCGCCTCGCCGCGGCGCATCTGTTCCGCCAGCACCCGGCCGAGCGCCCGCTCGGCCGAGACGGCCGTGGCGATCCGCTTCGCCGCAACGGCGCGGTCGCGCAGGCTCGCCAGCATGGCGACATGCTCCGCCCGGCTCGGGTCGGCCCGGGCCTCGGCGAGGAAGGCCCATTCGCGGGCAAGCTCGGGCCGTTCCACCGGGTCGGCAGGCGGCCCTTCGCCGGGGCGGAAGAAATGCCCGTTCGGCCGCAAGGTCAGGCAGAGCTGCTCGACCAGCTCGGCGATCGCCTGCCGCACCGTCCGCTCCGCCAGCGCCAGATGCCGCGCGAGCGCCTTCACCGGCGGCCGTTCCGGCAGGATGAAGGGATCGTCGACCGCGAGGCTCAAGGCGACCAGCACTTGCTTGGCCGCCGGGGTCAGCGCCGGGTGGCGCACTGCGCGGAGCACATGCTCCCGGCGGATCAGGTAAGACCACATCGCGAGCGAGCGTTTCGGGGGATTATAAGCATCGGGCATAGCGGTATCCAGCTAGGAATACCGTATGGTACAATATATTCACGCATGATGCAATACAGCGGTCACGCGGTGACGCGCCCCGGAGCGACCGACCGGGACCGAGGTTGGGCTTGACGCGAGGGCGACGAAGGTGGACGCTGTCATCGCTATGACGACCTGCATGCGGATCGACGCGCGAATTATGGGCCCGATGTCTCGCTGAGACGTCGGGGCAAGGCCCATCTTTCGCTGCTGTTCGATCCGAGGTTGTCATGTCTGCCGCTCTTGCCCCGCTTGCCGGGGCTTCCGAACAAAACCCCGAACTCACCGAACGCTGCTTCCGCCTGGACGCGGAGGCCGATCCCGGCCTGCTGCTCCGGGCGCTCGGCCTGTTCGCCAAGCTGAACCTGGTGCCGCGCAAAGTGGCGGCGGAGTACCAGAACGGTCGTCTGCGGGCCGAGATCAGGGTCAACGGGCTGAGCGACGGCCAGTCCGACCATATCGCCCAGGTGATGCGCGGCCTCTTCGGCGTTGAGTGGGTCATTCTGAGCTGATCTTGCCCGTCTCCGGGCAAAATGCTTGAGTTCTGGCCTGCCCGCGGCGAATTTCCCGGCCCATGTCGGATCTGACCGAACTCGACCACCTTGTCGCCTACCTGGTGCGCTCGACCCGCCTCTCGGCGGGCGAGGCCGGGCGGCTGGTCGACGAGGTGCTGGCCTACTTAAGCGAGCAGCCGGAGGACTACATCCGCCGGCGCCATGCCGAGCTGCAGCGCGAAGGCCGGTCGAACCCGGAGATCTTCGCAAGGCTCGCCCGCGAAGTGGCGGCGCGGCGCTTCAAGGCGCCCGCCTATAGCGAGCGGCAGATCCGACGCATCGTCTACGGCTGAGGAGCAGCGGCCCATGTGCGGCATCGTCGGATATATCGGCAAGCGCGACGCGACCCCGATCCTGCTGGAAGGCCTGCATCGCCTGGAATACCGGGGCTATGACAGTGCCGGCATCGCCGTGGTGCGCGACGGCGCGCTTCGCACGGCGAAGTGCAAGGGCCGGGTGCGCGACCTGGAGCAGGTCGTCCCGCCCCGCTTCCGCGGCTCGCCCGGCATCGCGCATACCCGCTGGGCCACGCATGGCGAGCCGAGCGACAGGAACGCGCATCCGCATCTCGACACGGCCGAGCGCATCGCCGTGATCCACAACGGCATCATCGAGAACGCGGCGGCGTTGCGCCGCCGGCTCGAGGGCGAAGGTGTCGCCTTCCGCTCCGAGACGGATACCGAGGTGCTGGCGCATCTGATCGCCGCCATGCCGGGCGAGAGCCTGCTGGAGCGCGTGCGCGCCGCGCTCCGCCTCGTCACCGGCACCTGGGGCCTCGCCGTGCTGGACCGCGACCGGCCGGAGAGCATCGTCGTCGCCCGCAACGGCAGCCCGGTCGTGCTCGGCATCGGCGACAAGGAGATGTTCGTCGCCTCCGATCCCTCCGCGCTGGTGCGCCACACCAAGAGCGTGGTGCATCTCGACGACGGCGAGATCGCCGAGGTGCGGGCCGACGGCTTCGCAAGTTCCACCTTGGACGGCGGGCCGACCGAGAAGGTGCGCCACACCGTCACCTGGACCGACGAGAGCTTCGACAAGGGCAGCTTCACCCATCACATGCGGAAGGAGATCGATGAGCAGCCCGACGCCGTGCGCGCCACGTTGAGTGGCCGTCTGGAGCCGCGCTTCCAGACCAGCCATCTCGGCGGCATCGAGATGACGGCGCGCGAGCTGCTCGATATTCGTCGGGTGAAAGTTCTGGGCTGCGGCTCCGCCTATATCGCCGGGCTGCTCGGCGCTCAGCTGATCGAGCAGCTGGCCCGCCTGCCCGCCAGCGCCGAGCCGGCCTCCGAGTTCCGCTACCGCAACCCGGTGATCGAGCCGGACACGCTCTACATCGCCGTCAGCCAGTCCGGCGAGACCTTCGACACCCTCGCCGCCGTGCAGGAGGTGAAGCGCAAGGGCGGCCGTGTGCTCGGCATCGTCAACGTGGTGGGCAGCACCATCGCACGCGAATGCGGCCGCGGCATCTACATCCATGCCGGGCCGGAAGTCGCGGTGGTCTCGACCAAGACCTTCACCTGCACGGCGACCGCCTTCGCGCTGCTGGCGCTGCATCTCGGCCGCATCCGCGACCTTTCGACCGCGCAAGGCGCGCGGCTGATCGCCGGCCTGAAGGCGCTGCCGGAACAGATCGGCGCGGTGCTGGCGCAGGAGGCCGACATCGCCGGCCTGGCGAGCCAGCTTGCCCGCGCCGAGCACGCCTATTTCGTCGGCCGCGCGTCAGGCTATCCGGTGGCGATGGAAGGCGCGCTGAAGCTGAAGGAGGTGAGCTATCTGCATGCCGAGGCCTATCCGGCCTCGGAGCTGAAGCACGGCCCGCTTGCCCTGATCGCGCCGGAGACGCCGACGATCGTCGTGCTGCCGCGCGACGACCTGTTCCCGAAGAACATCTCCACCATCGAGGAGATCCGCGCCCGCAAGGGCCCGGTCTTCGTCGTCACGCACGAGGGCGATCTGCCGGTGCCGGTCGACGGCGTGATGCGGGTGGCGAAATCGGAGCCCGAGCTCGATCCGATCCTGCTCGGCCTGCCGCTGCAGCTGCTCGCCTATCACGTCGCGCTGGCGCGCGGCTGCGACATCGACAAGCCGCGCAACCTGGCGAAGTCGGTGACGGTGGAGTGAGCCCGGCGGCGCCGGGCTACCAGACCGCCGCCACGATCAGCCCGAAACCAAGGGCCGCGATATAGAGAACAACCACGCCGAACTCGTCGATCGCGGTCCCCCGCCCGGAATACCTGTCCACCGCCTCACCTCTTTGTCTTCTGGCAGTGGATACGGGGGCGCGCGATCCGCGGATGGTGCGGTCCGTCACGCCGGCGCTGTGCGCGGGGTCACATGGCACCCGGGCCGCCATCGCGGCTCGATCGCGAGGTCGCCGGCTTAACCCTGTTTCGGCGACGGCGGCGCCGTGCCGCCCTACCCCTGCACCGCCCGCCGCAGCGCGGCGCGAGCGAGCAGCCGCGTGGAATCGAGGGTCGGCAGCGGGGAATTGGCGTCGCCGATGATCAGCGGGATCTCGGTGCAGCCGAGCACCACGGCATCGCAGCCATCCCCCTTCATGCGGGCGATGACCTGCTGGAAGCAGGCGGTGCCCTCGGGTGTGAGGATGCCGCCGACCAGCTCGTCCATGATGACGCGGTTGGTCTCGTCGCGCTCCGCCGCATTCGGGCGGAGGTATTGCAGGCCGCGCCGCGCGAAGCTCTCGGGATAGACCTCGCTGTCGACCAGCCAGCGCGTGCCGGTGATGCCGATCTTGCGGAAGCCGCGCGCCGCCGCCGCGTCGGCGACCACCTCGGCGATATGCAGCCAGGGCAAGGGCGAGCGCGGCAGCACCTCGGGCAGCGCCTGGTGGATGGTGTTGTCCGGGCAGATCAGAAAATCGGCGCCGATGGCCGCGAGCTTCCCGGCCGAGGTGAGCATCAGCGCCGCGACGCCGCTCCAGTCGCCGCGCTCGAGGCAGGCGACGTAGTCGGCGAGCGAGGGCGTGTGCATCGAAACTTCCGGATGCGCGTGGCCGCCGAGCAGGCCGGCGCCCTCCGCGCAGATGGTGCGGTAGCAGAGCGCGGCGCCTTCGGCCGAGCAGGCGACGATGCCGATATGCCGGGGCATGGCATTCCCATGGCTGGAAGGAGCGATTCGGGAGAAACTACGGGCTCGGCGACGGTGGCGAAAGCGGCCGATAATCGGCGCGCCTCAGGCGATGGCCCGCGTTGCCTCTTCGGCCAGCACGCGTGCGGCGGGGAACAGCAGCGTCGCCAGGGTGCCGCCGCCCGGCGCCGGCTCGACCGCGAGCCGGCCGCCATGCAGCTCGATCAGCGCCTTGACCAGCGACAGGCCGAGCCCGGTGCCGGCATGGCGGCGGGTCAGCTCGTTGTCGACCTGGCCGAACGGGCGCAGCACGCGGTCCAGCTCCTCCGGCGCGATGCCGATGCCGGTATCGCGCACGTCGATGGCGAATTCGCCGCTCGCCCTGAGGCTCGCCTGGACCACGATGCGCCCGGTCGGCGGCGTGAACTTGATGGCGTTGGAGAGCAGGTTGAGCAGCATCTGCCGTGCCGCCCGCTCGTCGAGCCGGAGGCGGACCGGTGTGACGATGTCGACGCTGAGCTGCAGGCGGGCGATGCGCACCTGCTCGGTGATGATGCGTACCGTCGAGTGGATCAGCGCCTCGGCGGTGGCGGCCGTCTCGCGCAGCTCCATGCGGCCCGCCTCGATCTTCGCCATGTCGAGGATGTCGTTGATGATGGCGAGCAGGTGCTGGCCGCTGGCATGGATGTCGCCGGCATATTCGGCATAGCGCGCCGTGCCGAGCGGACCGTAGAGCTCCGTCTGCAGCACTTCGGAGAAGCCTATGATGGCGTTGAGCGGCGTGCGCAGCTCGTGGCTCATATTGGCGAGGAATTGCGACTTGCTGCGGCTTGCCAGCATCGCCTCGTGGCGGGCGGCTTCCAGATCGCGGCTGCGCTGCTCGCTGCGCAGCACGGTGAGGCGGAGCAAGGACAGCGCCGTGCAGACGCCGGCATAGCGCCCCTCCTTCACCACCAGGAAGCCGCGCACCAATGCGCTCGGGCTCTCGGCGACGATATGCGCCTGCAGCAGATCCACATCCGTCCCGACATCGACGATCAGCGGCGCGGCATCCATCAGCACGGTGACGGGCTTCAGCGCATAGAGCGCCCGCCCGTAGTCGCGCGCCAGGGTGAGCAGCAGATCGTGCCGGTTGACGAGGCCGACCGGGCGTCCGGCATCGACCACTGCCAGCGTGATCAGGTCGGGATCGGCGCTGAAGCGTTGATACACCGCCCCGCAGGTCTCGCTCGGAGCCACGGGCGGCAAATAGTCGGCGACGAATCCAATGGTCTCAGACACGTAAAGCGCCCCGGAATGACAAAAGTCGGCTCGGTCCCTACCGATCCCGGAGCAACTTCTTGGCGGTCAGTCGTTAGAACTCAGTGAATTCGAGTGTACCTTCGGATCATTGTCGTTGTCATATGAGAGCAATAAATCTGTCATCGAAGATCTGAATTGAAATGTCCGGCGGATACATTGTCAGAGGCCGCGGCGGATACTGAAGAGATCTTCAGGTCGAGCCTTCGTGGCGGCGGGCGGCGCGATGGATCACAAAGAGGCAAGCCGGCGCAAATTCCTTTAGCGTTTGCCCGTTTTCATGCCACGCTTGCACCTATCGCTTGTGATCGCGGCGCAAGGCAGCGCCGCATCCGGGGATAAGAACGGGGAGGCGACATGACTGCCAAGACTGTCGACAGCAAGACTCCGTCCAAGCGGGCCTCGCGCCGCCGGTTCCTTACCGGTGCCGGCGTCGCCGCCGCGGCGATCGCCATGCCGAACGTCTCGCGCGCGCAGACCGCGACCCTGAAGATGCAGACGTCGTGGACGGCGTCCGACATCTTCCAGGAGATGGCGGCCGACTACTGCAACCGCGTGAACCAGATGGCCGGCGGCCGCCTGAAGATCGACCTCCTGGTCGGCGGCGCCGTGGTGCATCCCTTCAGCGTGCAGGACGCGGTGCATACCGGCGCGCTCGACGCCGCCCACACCGTGACCGTCTACTGGTACGGCAAGCACAAGGCGGCGTCGCTGTTCGGCACCGGCCCGGTCTTCGGCTTCAACGCCGAGCAGGGCCTCGGCTGGATCTACAACGGCGGCGGGCTCGAGCTCTATCAGGAGCTGGTGGACAACATCCTGAAGCTGAACATCACCAGCTTCTTCGCCATGCCGATGCCGACCCAGCCGCTCGGCTGGTTCAAGAAGCCGGTGAAGACCGCAGCCGATATGAAGGGCCTCAAATACCGCACCGTCGGCCTTGCCGCCGACCTGTTCCAGTCGATGGGCCTCGCGGTGGCGCAGCTGCCGGGCGGCGAGATCGTGCCGGCGATGGAGCGCGGCGTGATCGACGCCTTCGAGTTCAACAACCCGACCTCGGACCGCCGGTTCGGCGCCCAGAACGTCGCCAAGAACTACATGATGGGCAGCTACCACCAGGCGACCGAGTATTTCGAGATCATGTTCAACAAGGGCAAGTTCGCGGCCCTGCCGGCCGAGCACAAGGCGATCCTGCGCTATGCCGCCGAGGCGGCCTCCTCCGCCAACTACTGGAAGGCGATGGACGTCTATTCAAAGGACCTGCAGGAGCTGAAGGACAAGGAGAAGGTGACCGTCCACCGCACGTCCAAGGAAATCTTCCTGGCCCAGATCAAGGCCTGGGACGGACTGATCGAGCAGCTGGGCAAGGACGCCTACATGAAGAAGGTCATGGACTCGCAGAAGGCCTGGGCCAAGCGGGTCGCCTACTACGAGTTCTTCAACTCGGCCGACTACCAGACCGCCTACGAGCACCATTTCGGCAAGCTGGACCTCTAGGGGGTTGCCGCGACACTGACCGGATCGGGCGGGGTCATGGCGCATGCCGTGTCCCCGCCCTATTCTTGAGCCTGCCGACGACATCGTAATATCGTCGCGTCCGGGGAGGCACGCCGCATGTCCGGGGTGGTGAGGACGATCGACCAGCTGAGCGCCTGGGTCGGCAAGTGCTTCGGCTGGATGATCATGGTGCTGACCTTGGGCGTCAGCTACGAAGTGTTCGTTCGCTATGTGCTCGGCGCGCCGACCACCTGGGCCTTCGATCTCAGCTACATGACCTATGGCGCCCTGCTGCTGCTCAGCGGGCCCTACACGCTGTCGCGCAATGGTCATGTGCGCGGCGACGTGCTGTACCGGCTGTGGCCGGCACGCACCCAGGCGTCGATCGACCTCGTGCTCTATCTGATTTTCTTCTTTCCCGCCGTCACGGCGCTGATCTTCTCGGGCTGGACCTTCGCCGCCCTCTCGCTCCGCTTCCGCGAGCTCAGCATCTTCAGCCCCGCCGGCATGCCGGTCTTCCCGCTGAAGATGCTGCTGCCGGTGACCGGCTGCCTCCTGTTTCTGCAGGGCATCGCCGAGGTGCTGCGCTGCATCATCTGCATCCGCATGGGCCGCTGGCCGACCCGGCTGCACGACGTCGAGGAGATGGAGAGCATCATCCTGGCGCAGCAGCAATCCAGTGCGAGCGGAGGCGCCGCGCGATGACCGACCCGCAGATCGGCATCGTGATGCTGGGACTCTTCATCCTCATCGTGATGCTGGGCTTCCCGATCGCCTTCACCCTGATGGCGATGGGCGTCGGCTTCGGCTTCTACGCCTATTTCACCCCGGGCCAGGAGTTCTTCGACAACCGCATCTTCGGCCTGCTGGTGCAGAAGAGCTTCGAGGTCACCACCAGCGACGTGCTGACCGCCGTGCCGCTCTTCCTGTTCATGGGATACGTGGTCGAGCGCGCCAATATCCTCGATCGGTTGTTTCATAGCGTGCAGCTCGCCGCCCGCCATGTGCCGGGCTCGCTCGCCGTGGCGACGCTCATCACCTGCGCGCTGTTCGCAACCGCGACCGGCATCGTCGGTGCGGTGGTGACGCTGATGGGCCTGCTCGCCTTTCCGGCCATGCTGCGGGCGGGCTATGACGTCCGGCTTTCGGCCGGCGTGGTCTGCGCGGGCGGCTGCCTCGGCATTCTGATCCCGCCCAGCATCCTGCTGATCGTCTATGCCGCGGCCGCCGGCATCTCGGCCGTTAAGCTCTACGCGGCGGCGTTCTTTCCCGGCTTCCTGCTGGCCGGGCTGTATGTGGTCTATGTCATCGTGCTGGCGATGATCAATCCGAAGCTGGCGCCGAAGCTGCCGAAGTCGATGACCGAGGTGCCGTTCGGCACCGTGCTGTGGGCGCTCGCAACCTCGTTCTTCCCGCTCGCCGTCCTCATCCTGTCGGTGCTCGGCGCCATCCTGTTCGGGCTGGCGACCCCCTCGGAGGCGGCCGCGATCGGCGCGCTCGGCAGCCTGATCCTGGCTGCCGCCTATCGCTCGCTCACCTTCGGGCGCCTGCGCGAGGCGGTGTTCCTGACCGCGCGTACCACGGCCATGGTCTGCTACCTGTTCATCGGGTCATGGACCTTCTCTTCGGTGTTCTCCTATCTCGGCGGCCACAGCGTGGTGGAGGAGTTCATCACCAGTCTCGACATGTCGCCGGTCGCCTTCCTGATCCTGGCCCAGGTGATCATCTTCCTGCTCGGCTGGCCGCTGGAATGGAGCGAGATCGTCATCATCTTCGTGCCGATCTTCCTGCCGCTGCTGAAGGTGTTCGACGTCGATCCGCTGTTCTTCGGCATCCTGGTGGCGCTCAACATCCAGACCTCGTTCAACACGCCGCCGATGGCGATGGCCGCCTATTACCTCAAGGGGGTGGCGCCGCCGCATGTCAAGCTGACGCAGATCTTCGCCGGCTCGCTGCCCTTCGTCGGCATGGTCTTCCTCAGCATGGTGATCTGCTACGTGTGGCCGGAGATCGTCACCGCGCTGCCCGACTACCTCTACACGCCGCGCTGACATGGTTGCCGCTGCACCGCATACGCTCTCGGCCGCCGAGCTCGCGCTCAGGATCGGCCGCGGCGAGTTGAGCGCGGTCGAGGCGGTGACGGACTGCCTCGCGCGGATCGAGGCGGCGGACGGCGATGTGCAGGCCTGGCAATTCCTCGACGGCGAGCACGCAATGGCGCAGGCAAAGGCGCTGGATCTTCGCCGCGCGGAGGGCCGCCCGACCGGCCGGCTGCATGGCGTGCCGGTCGCCGTCAAGGACATCTTCGATACCGGCGACATGCCGACTGAGCTCGGCTCTCCGCTCTACAGCGGCCGCACGCCGCGGCGCGACGCCGCCTGCGTCGCGCGCCTGCGCGCGGCCGGTGCGGTGATCATGGGCAAGAGCGTGACCACCGAATTCGCCTGCCTGCATCCCGGGAAGACGCGCAACCCGCACGATCCGAGGCGGACGCCGGGCGGCTCTTCCTCCGGCTCCGCCGCTGCCGTCGCCGCGATGATGGTGCCGGGCGCGGTCGGCTCGCAGACCAACGGCTCGGTCATCCGGCCGGCCTCGTTCTGCGGCGTGGTCGGCTTCAAGCCGAGCCACGGCGTGATCCCGCGCAGCGGCGCGCTCATCCTGTCGCGCACGCTGGACCATGTCGGCGTGTTCGCGCGCACGGTGGAGGACGCGGCGCTCTTTGCCGAGGTGATGGCGGGTTTCGACGCGGACGATGCCGACACGCAACCGATCGCGACGCCGCCGCTCACCCGGGTGGCGGCCGAAGCGCCGCCCCTGCCGCCGAAGCTCGGCATGGTGAGGACCGCGGCCTGGGACCAGGCGGAACCGCAGACCCATGCCGCCTTCGCCGAGCTGATCGAGGCGCTCGGCGAGCGCGTGGCCGAGGCGGCCTTGCCGCAGATCGCCGATCACGTCTTCGACCTGCATCGCATCGTGATGGATGTCGAGATCGCCCACAATCTGCGCCGCGAATACGAGGACGGCGGCGATCAGCTGAGCGCCGGCCTGCGCGACATGATCGCGCGCGGCCGCACTCACCTCGCCTTCGAGTACCGGCGGGCGGTCGACCTGATCGACCGCATCAACGCCGCGGTCGACGAGCTGTTCGATCAATGCGATGCGCTGGTGACGCCGGCTGCGCCGGGCGAGGCGCCGGTCGGGCTCGGCTCGACCGGCAATCCGGCCTTCTGCACCATCTGGACCTATCTCGGCCTGCCGGCCGTCAGCCTGCCCTTGCTGCGGGGCGAGAACGGGATGCCGATCGGGGTCCAGCTGGTCGGCCGGCGGGGCAACGATGCGCGGCTGCTGCGCACGGCGCGCTGGCTGGCCGGCGAGGTCGGCGGCGGCAAGCGGGGGAGACGCCGGGCATGATCACCAATATCATCTGCGCCGCGATCGGCATCGCGCTCTTCGTCGCCTTCATCGGCACCATCGTCTGGTGGGTGAAGCCGATCCCGCTCGCCATCATCGCCGCCGGCGTGATCGTCGCCATGATCTACGACGTGGTGCTGAGCGTGCGCGAAGACGGCAACCGGTAGCGCGGCGGCTGGCGACCCCAACGGGAATCGAACCCGTGTCTTCACCGTGAAAGGGTGACGTCCTAGGCCTCTAGACGATGGGGTCGTGGGCGCCGGCAGGGTTTATCGGGGCAGGCCCGGGAGATCAAGCGGGAACGGCGCCGGCGACCGGCGCGGCGTCGTCGATAACGAGCTGGGCCTCGGCCTCGCCCCGCCAATGGTTGAGCCCGAGGGTGCCGGCGAGGTGCAGCGGCGCGCCGTCGCCTTTCAGCAGGGCCCGGCCGAGCGCGGTATCCACGGCGCGGAAGGCGATGGCCTTGAGCTTGGCGCCGCCCGGCGCGGTCAGGCTCACCCGGACATGGCGCTCCCCCACCACGTCGCGCCAGCCGATCCGGGCATCGGCGATGGCCAGCCGCGGGATGGCGTTGCCGGGGCCATAGGGTCCGGCCTGCTCGATCAGGGTGGCGAGCGCCGCGTTGGCGCCGCCCACGGCCACGGCGCCGTCGAGCTGCAGCACGTTGCGGTCGGTCCGGGCCGTCACCTGCGCGGCCAGCCTTTCGTGCAGGAAGGCGGCGAGGTCGGCGACCCGGTCGGCCGCCACGGTCAGCCCGGCCGCCATCGGGTGGCCGCCGCCGTTGAGCAGCAGGCCCGACTGCTTCGCCGCCACCACGGCGGCACCGAGGTCGATGCCCGGGATGGAACGGCCCGACCCCTTGCCGATACCGCCTTCGAGGCCGATCACGATGGCCGGGCGGCGGAAGCGTTCCTTCAGCCGGCCGGCGACGATGCCGACGACGCCGGCATGCCAGCCCTCGCCGGCGGCGACGATGAGCGGCGCTTCGCTGGCCAGGGCCTGCGCCAGCGCCGCCGCCTCGACCTCCGCCTCGATCTCGCGGCGGGACTGATTGAGGCGCGAAAGCTCGGCCGCCAGAGCCGCCGCCTCGGCCGGATCGTCGGTCGAGAGCAGCCGGGTGCCGAGATCGGATCGGCCGACCCGGCCGCCGGCATTGACGCGCGGGCCGAGTAGATAGCCGAGGTGATAGGCGGTCGGCGCGGTGGAGATGCCGGCGGCATCGATCAGCGCGGCGAGCCCCGCATTGCGCCGCCTGGCCAGCACCTTCAGCCCCTGGCCGGCGAAGGCGCGGTTGACGCCGGTCATCGGCACCACGTCGCAGACGGTGCCGAGGGCCACGAGGTCGAGCAGGTCGAGCAGCGCGGGATCGCCGGCGACGCCGCGCTCGCGCAAGGTTCGGGCGGTGGCGACGGCGAGCAGGAAGGCGCAGCCGACGGCGGCGAGCTGGCCGAGGCCGCCGCTCTCGTCGAGACGGTTCGGATTGACCACGGCGACCGCCGGCGGCAGCTCCGGCTCGGCCAGATGATGGTCGACGACGATCGCGTCGAGGCCGATGCGGCGCGCCTCGGCGAGCGGCTCATGCGCGAGCGTGCCGCAATCGAGCGTGAGCACGAGGCCGGCGCCGCGCTCCTTAAGCGCGCGCAGCGCTGCCGCGTTCGGGCCATACCCCTCCTTCATGCGGTCCGGGATGTGGACCAGCGGTTCGGCGCCGTAGCTGCGCAGGAAGCGGATCAGCACCGCGCTGGAGGTCGCGCCATCAACGTCGTAGTCGCCGAGCAGGGCCACCCGCTCGCCCATCTGCACCGCGTCGGCAAGCCGCGCCGCCGCGGCGTCCATGTCGCGCAGGCGGCTCGGATCGGGCAGCCAGTCGCGCAGCTTCGGGTCGAGCCAGCGCGGCGCCTCGTCGGGTACCACGCCGCGTCCGGCCAGCACCCGGCCGATCAGTTCCGGCACGTTCAGGCTCTGGGCGATCGCCGCCGCGTGTCGCGCATCCGCGGCGCGGGCTTCCCAGCGCCGCTCCGTCAGCGAGCGCTCGACGCCGAGGAAAGCGGGGGCGCCGCTCATGGCTAGAGCCCTCTCCGCCCGCAACGCGGGGGGAGAGGGTTGGGTGAGGTGGGGAGGATGCGGCGGCAGGATGTGCGCGAGCGCTTATGCGTTGCGCACAGACAAATGCCGTCGAGAAGCGGCACGCCCCACCTCTCCAAACCCTCTCCGCCCCTGAGGGGCAGAGAGGGCTTTAGCGAGGAGGCGCCCGTCATCCGCGATGGAAGGTCTTGATGTAGCGGACCGTACCGGTGGAGGCGCGCATGGCGACCGAATGCGAGGTGAAGCCGCCGGCGACGCGGTGCACGCCCTGCAGCATCGAGCCGTCGGTCACGCCGGTGGCGACGAAGATCACCTCTCCGCTGGCGAGGTCGGTCGTGTTGTACTTGCGGTTCAGGTCCTTGATGCCGGCGCGCGCGGCGCGGCCGCGCTCGTCGTCGTTGCGGAACAAGAGCCGTCCCTGGATCTGGCCGCCGATGCAGCGCAAGGCCGCGGCGGCCAGCACGCCCTCCGGCGCGCCGCCCGAGCCCATATACATGTCGATGCCGGTGCCGGGCTCCGAGGTCGCGATCACGCCGGCGACGTCGCCGTCGGTGATCAGCCGGATCCGCGCGCCGCTCTCGCGCACCGCGGCGATCAGATCGCCATGGCGCGGCCGGTCGAGGATGCAGACCACGATGTCGCCGACCGGCACCTTCTTCGCCTTGGCGACCGCCTTGATGTTGTCGGCCGGCTTCTGGTCCAGGTCGACGATGCCCTCCGGCAGGCCGGCGCCGACACCGATCTTGTCCATGTAGACATCGGGTGCGTGCAGGAAGCCGCCGCGATTGGCGAAGGCGAGCACCGCCATGGCGTTCGGGCCGCCCTTCGCCGTCAGCGTCGTGCCTTCCAGCGGGTCGAGCGCGATGTCGACCTCCGGTCCGCTGCCGCCGCCGACCTTCTCGCCGATATAGAGCATCGGCGCCTCGTCGCGCTCGCCCTCGCCGATCACCACCGTGCCGACGATGTCGAGGATGTTGAGCGCCTTGCGCATGGCGTCGACCGCGGCCTGGTCGGCCGCCTTCTCGTCGCCGCGGCCCATCAGCCTGGATGCCGCCAGCGCGGCCGCCTCGGTGACGCGCACCGCTTCCAGGGTCATCTGGCGTTTGATGCCTGACGTCTCGGGCATGGTTCGGCCCTCTCCCTTTGCTCTAGAGCTGTTCGATACGGATCATGCAGGGCGGCGCCGTCACCGAGGCGAGGGCGCCGATCTTGGCGAGCGCCCGGCGCATCGCCGCCTCCTCGGTCTCGTGCGTCACCATGACCACCGGCACCGCCTCGTCCGAGACGGCGCGGGCACGCTGCAGCAAGGATTCGATCGAGATGCGCTCGTCCCGCAGGACGGCCGACACATCGGCGATCACGCCGGGCCGGTCGGCGACGGTGAGCCGCACATAGTACTCGCCGACATGGCGCTCCATCGGCGCGGCCGGGATGTCGGCGAGATGCGCCGCGGCGACGCCGTAGAGCGGCGGCACCTTGCCGCGCGCAACATCGATCAGGTCGGCGACCACGGCGGAGGCCGTGGGACCGGCGCCGGCGCCGCGGCCGACATACATGGTGCGGTCGACGAAATCGCCCTCGGCCACCACCGCGTTGAACACCCCGTCGACATGCGCGATCGCCTGCTCGGCATCCACCATGCAGGGATGCACGCGCTGCTCGATGCCGTCCCGCGTGCGGCGCGCGATGGCGAGCAGCTTGATGCGGTAGCCGAGCTCGCGGGCATAGTCGATGTCGATGGCATCGACGGCGCGGATGCCCTCGATATGCACGGCGCCGAAATCGACCGGCCGGTTGAAGGCGATGCCGGCCAGCACGGCGAGCTTGTGGGCGGCGTCGATGCCGTCGACATCGAAACTCGGATCGGCCTCGGCGTAGCCCAGCTTCTGCGCCTCGGCCAGCACCTCGGCGAAGCCGCGCCCGCTCTCCTGCATCTGGGTCAGGATGTAGTTGCAGGTGCCGTTCAGGATGCCGAACACGCGCTCGATCCGATTGGCGGCCAGGCCTTCGCGCAGCGCCTTGACGATCGGGATGCCGCCGGCCACCGCCGCTTCGCAGGCGATCGGCACGCCGGCCGCCTCCGCCGCGCGGGCCAGCGCGGTGCCGTGCAGCGCCAGCATCGCCTTGTTGGCGGTGACGACCGGCTTTTTCGCCTTCAGCGCAGCTTCGGTCAGCTCGCGCGCCACGCCGTCGGCGCCGCCGATGACCTCCACCACCACATCAATCGAGGTGTCGGTGGCAAGCGCCCTGGCATCGTCGACCCAACGCACATCGTTGAGCGGCAGGTCGCGCTGCTTCGCGCGGTCGCGCGCGGCGACGGCGGCGACGCGGATCGCCCGCCCGGCGCGCTCCGCGATCACGTCGGCATGCGCGGCCAGCAAGCGAACGACACCGCCGCCGACGGTGCCGAGGCCCGCCAGCCCAACCTGCAACGCGCGCATCAGGAAGCGAGCCGGTGTTTGGCGGTCTTGACCGCGTCGGGATCGGCGGCCGTGAGGAAGCGCTTGATCGAGCGCGCCGCCTGGCGGATGCGGTGCTCGTTCTCCACCAGCGCGATGCGCACATGGGTGTCGCCGTATTCCCCGAAGCCGACGCCCGGTGCCACGGCGACCTGCGCCTCGGCCAGCAGGCGCTTGGAGAATTCGAGCGAGCCGAGATTGTTGAACCGCTCCGGGATCGGCGCCCAGGCGAACATCGAGGCGTTGGGGCTCGGGATCTCCCAGCCGGCTTGGGCGAGGCTGCGCACCAGCACGTCGCGCCGCGCCTTGTAGGTGGCGCGGATCTCGGCCACGCAATCCTGCGGCCCGTTCAGCGCCGCGGCGGCGGCGACCTGGATCGGCGTGAAGGCGCCGTAATCGAGATAGGACTTGATGCGGGTCAGCGCGTGCACCAGCCGCCGGTTGCCGGTGGCGAAGCCGACCCGCCAGCCCGGCATCGAATAGGTCTTGCTCATCGAGGTGAACTCGATGGCGACGTCCTTGGCGCCCGGCACCTGCAGGATCGAGGGCGGCGGGTTGTCGTCGAAGTAGATCTCGGCATAGGCGAGATCGGAGATCACGAACAGGTTGCGCGACTTCGCGAAGTCGACGATCTGGCCGTAGAAGTCGAGATCGACCGTCATCGCCGTCGGATTGGCCGGGAAGCTGACGATCAGCGCGATCGGCGGCGGCACGCAATGGCGCGCGCCGCGCTCCAGGGCGGCGAGGAAGTCGACCCCCTGCCCGATCGGCACATGGCGCAAGGTGGCGCCGGCGATGATGAAGCCGAAGGGATGGATCGGATAGCTCGGGTTCGGACACAGGATGCTGTCGCCGGGCGAGGAGATCGCCTGGGCGAGATTGGCGAGGCCCTCCTTGGAACCGAGCGTCACCACCGTCTCGGTTTCCGGGTCGATATCGACGCCGAAGCGGCGGCCGTAATAGGCGGCCTGGGCCTTGCGCAGGCCGGCGATGCCGCGCGAGGCCGAGTAGCGGTGGGCGCGCGGGTTGCGCGCCGCCTCGACCAGCTTCTCGACGATATGCGGCGGCGTCGGCATGTCGGGATTGCCCATGCCGAAATCGATGATGTCCTCGCCGGCGGCGCGCGCCTGCGCCTTCATCTTGTTGACGGATTCGAAGACGTAGGGCGGCAGGCGCTTGATGCGGTGGAATTCTTCCATGACACGGTCCGAAAGATGCGCGGCGGGCGAGTCGTTTGCCGCGCCGCAACCTAGCCTGAATCAGTTCTCCAGGTACACTTCGACGCGGTTGGCGGCGCCATCGGCGCCAAATCCATGCGCCTCCACGAAGACGTATTGCTGATTGGCGCCCTCGCGCACCAGCTCCCGCGCCACGGCGTTGGCGCGGTCCTGCGACAACCGGAACGCGCCGACGGTGCCGGCGCTGCGCGGGGCATAGCCGACCACCCGGATGGTGCCGCCACGCGTGTTGTGCTGCGCCAGGGCGCTCGAAACGACCTCCCGGTCGCGCCGGTCCAGGTTCGCTCCGCCCGAGGGGAACTCCACCGTCCCCACGAGGCGAGAACCGGCACGGTCGAATGGCACGCTCTGGTTCACCGCCGGCAGGCCGCCCGCCGCCCCGATCGGCGCCAGCCGGGCCGGCCCCGCCTGGGGCGCGATGGCAGGGGCCGTTGTCGGCGGGATATAGGCGGCGGCCGGTACCGAGGCGTGATAGGCATCCAGCACATTGGCCGGCACCGTCGTCGCCGGACGCTGCAGCCCGGTCGGCCGCGAGGTGGCGAAAGCGGCATTGGCGGGGGCGGTGGTGACCGTGGCGGCCGATTGCGACAGCGCCGCGATATAGGTGGATTCGAGCACCTGGGTGTCGCGGATCGGGGCCACGTAGCCGCCGGTCGGCGGCGGCGGCAAGGTCGCGACCGGCCGGGTGGTCGCCCAATAGGGTGAGGGCGCCTGGGTTGGCGCCACCGGCGCCGCGGCGACGGGCGACGGCGCGGTCGGCTGCGGCGACGCGGTCGCCGGACCCGGGGCCACCGGGGCAGTCGCC
>QOZS01000077.1 GCA_003576705.1 Desertibaculum subflavum | reverse complement strand
GCCGGCCCGCCGCCCAGCGCGCCGGACAGCCCGCCGGCCTGGCCGCCGCCTTTCGCGCTCGGCACCGGCTGCGGCGCCGGGACCAGCTTCGCCGCGGCGGCGCTGCACGGCCTGCTGGAGCTGATCGAGCGCGATGCCACGGCGCTCTGGTGGCGGGGCGGCCTGCCTGGCCGGCCGCTGGCGCTCGAGCAGCCGGCGATGCAGGAGGCGGCCGAGCTGCTGCAGCGGCTGCGCGGCGAAACCCGCGACCGGCGCAGCTGGCTGCTCGACATCACCACCGATCTCGGCGTGCCTTGCGTCGCGGCGATCTCGGTGGAGGCGGATGGGCGCGGCTTCGCCTGCGGCCACGCGGCGCGGCCCGGCCTCGCCGCCGCGGCGCGCGCCGCGGTGCGGGAGATGTGCCATATCGAGCTCGCCTACGACGTGGTGGCGGCGAAGCGGGCGGAGCGCGGCGACGCGGCGCTGAACGAGACCGACCGCAAGCATGTCGCGCGGGCCACCGCGATCGACGCCGCGGATTGCCCGCTGCTGCATCCCCAGGGCGCGCCGCTTCGACATGCCGAACCAGGCGACCAGGGCCCCGACGCGGCGCTCGCCGAGATCGTGCGCCGGCTTGGCGCGGCGGGGCAGGATGCCTATGTGATCGATCTGTCGCGATCGGCGTTCACCATCCCGGTGGCGCGGGTGGTCGCGCCCGGGTTGCAATTGGACCCCTGCGTCTTGCTGACGCCGCGGCTCCGGGCGGCGATCGCCGACACCGGCGGTGGAGAAATCGCTAGCCGCGGGGTGGGTTTATTGTAACCTCGGCAGGTGTTGGGGAAGTGATCCCCTTGAGGGCGTAGATGTCGTTAGCGTCTACAACCATAAATCGGAACGTGACGCACGCGGAGTACGCGCGGCGTGGCGTGCTGCATTTGTCGCTGATTGGCCATATGACCGTCCGGCTCGATGATCAGGTGCTGGACATCCGTGGCCGCAAGTCGCGTGCGCTGCTCGGTTACATGGCGCTGAGCGAGACCGGGATCGAGACGCGCGAGCGGCTGGTCGGCCTCTGCTGGAGCGAATCGGAGGAGGAGAAGGCGCGCGGCTCGCTCAGGCAGGCGCTGCGCGAGCTGCGCCAGATCCTGGACGGCACCGGCTATGCCGGCCTGCAGGCCGACAAGATCGAGATCGCGCTGGAGCCGAGCCAGGTCGAGGTCGACATCCTGACCGCGGTGCGCGAGGCCGAGGCGCGCCGCGTGCATCCCATGCTGCTCAACAGCACGCGGGTCGCCGACAAGTTGCTGCAGGGTCTCGACGACCTCGACCCCTCCTTCCGCGTCTGGCTGCTGGCGCGGCGGCAGACCTTGCACGAGCGGCTGCTGCGCGCGCTCGAATCGGCGCTCGCTGCGGCGGGCGGGGCGGGCGAGGAAAGCGAGCACATCGCCCAGGCGATCATCAACCTCGACCCGACCCACGAGGAGGCCTGCCGCCACCTGATGCGCTGCCGCGCCGAGGCCGGCGATATCGGCGGCGCGTTGCGCGCCTACAAGGCGCTGTGGGACCTGCTGGACGACGAATACGGCATGGAGCCTTCGATCCAGACCCAGCAGCTGGTCGCCGACATCAAGCAGGGCACCTACGAGCCACCGCAACCGCCGGCGCCGGTCGCCGTCGCGGTGCCGAGGGCCGAGGCCGGGCGTGCCGCCGCCGCGCCACGCAAACCGCCGGCGCAGATCGTGCTCGGCGTCGAGCCGTTCTTCATGGAAGGGATCGGTGCCGAGAAGATGCACCTGATCCACGGCTTCCGGCATTCGCTGATCGCCTGTCTGGTGCGGTTCCGCGAATGGCGCGTCACCGAGCGCCCGCTGCTGCCGGCGGGCGAGAGCGAGCCGCGCGGTGCCGGGCATTACACGGTGCAGGCGACCGCCTTCCAGACCGGCGACCGGGTCAACGTGATCCTGACCCTGAAGGAGGTCGCGACCGACCTGTTCGTCTGGAGCGACCGGTTCGAGCTGCGCATCGAGAGCTGGTTCGAGGCCCAGCAGCGCGTGGTGCGGCGCATCACCACGGCGCTCAACGTGCATCTCTCGGCCGAGCGGCTGATGCGCCTCGCGGTCGAGCCCGACGTCTCGCTCGACCTCTACGACCGCTGGCTGCGCGGCCAGACGATGATCCTGAACTTCCAGCCCGACGACTGGACACGGGCCACCGGCCTGTTCCGCAGCATCATCGACCAGGCGCCGGAATTCGCGCCCGCCTATTCGAGCCTGGTGCAGCTCGGCAACACGGCGCATATCGCCCAGCCCGGCGTGTTCCGCAACCCCTCGCGCCAGCACGAGACGCTCGACCTCGCGCGCACCGCGACGCGGCTGGATCCGATCGATTCGCGGGCCCAGCTCTGCCTCGGCTGGGCCTATGCCTTCGACCGCCAGTTCGAGAATGCGGCGCTGCATTTCGGCCTCGCCTGCGACCTCAACGACCACGATCCGTGGACCCTGATCTCCGGCGCCCAGGCTTGCGCCTTCATGGCCGATTTCGAGCGCGCGCGGCAGCTCGCCGACCAGGCGCTGGAAGCGACGTTGCTGCCGAGCCTGTCGCATTGGGGCTATCACGCCGGCATCCGCTTCTTCTGCGGCGATTACGAGGCGGCGCACGATGCCGCGCTGCGCTCCGGCGATTCGCTGTTCAGCAACCGGGCCTGGCGCACGGCCTCGCTGGTGCATCTCGGCCGGCTGCCCGAAGCGCGCGAGGAGGCCGAGCGCTGCGTCTCCCTGATCCGCGCCAATTGGCGCGGCGCGAAGCCGCCGGAAGACGAGGATATCGGCCGCTGGATCCTCGATCTGTTCCCGATCCGGCGCGGCGAGGACCAGGAGCGGCTGCGCCGCGGCCTCGCCGATGCCGGCATCCCGCTGCCCAAGGCGGGGCACTAGAAAGCCCTCTCCCCCTCGAAGAGGGGGGAGAGGGCTTTGTGGTCAGGCGCAGTTCGCGACCGTGTAGTCGCCGACGCGGGCGGAGTGGAAGGCGAGCGGGTCGGGGATGTGCGGCTTGTTGCCGAACACCAGCTCGTAATAGCGCGGCAGCGGATAGGTGTTGCCGGGCTTGGAGAGATAGGCCTCCGATTCCACGATCAGCCGCCGGGGCGGCAGGCGGATGTCGAGCCGCTCCACCTCGCCGTGGAAGATGTTGAGCTTCTTCAGCGCGTTCTCGCCGTGCGGGTAATGCGCCTTGATGCCTTCGTCCTTCATCACCTGCTTGAAGCCTTCGATGTCCTTGGGGATGGGCTTCTTGCCCATGGCCCAGGCCTTGATCAGCTCGCCGAATTTCTGGTGATCGAGATCCTCGATCGAGAACCTGTTGAGCGGCATCGATACTCTCCTCTCCCTCGTCGGTCGGGTTGCCAGTGAACGCAGTTTGCGGATGAAATCAGTGGTGGTCGATCACAGGAAGGCGGGCGTGGCGTCGCGCAGGCCGGCGGCGTCGGCAACGTAGTCGAGCAGCTCCGGCATGGTCTCCGGCACCTTGCCGCCGAACACGCGATCCAGCACCTCGGCCATCTTGGCATCCGGCAGATAGTCGCCGGCATGGGCAGCCAGCGCCTGGTACAGCGTTTCGGCGACGATGGTGGAGCCGAGCACGCCGAGGCGGCAGCCGCGGGTGTCGCCATAGGCGGCCTCGAACAGCAGGAAGAAGAACAGCGGCGGCTCTTCGGCGAGCGTGGCGAAGTCGCCCGACTCCAGCACGCGCGAGCCGTACAGCTTGAGCCAGCTCTCGACCCGCGCGCGCGTGGCGCCGTAATTGCCGAGCAGGTCGGAGGCCTCGATCAGCTCCGGCCGGCGCTGTCGGATCTCGGCGATCAGCGAGCGGACCGACCACATGCCGGCGGCGGCGCCGCGCAGCAGGTCGCGATGGGCCAGGCTGTAGATCTCCTCCTCGCTCGGCCCCTGCGGGCGGCGCGTCGCTTCCAGCTTGCCGGCCATGCTGGGCCCGATGCGCCGGCTGAAAGCCGGCGGGGACATGCCGGCGACGTCGAAGAACAACGACCACTGGACGATCCAGAGCTCGGTCAACGGCGTGTTCCAGGGCTGGCGCGCCGAGGTGGTGAGCAGGATGGCGTCGATCGGCTGGGTGTCGGGTGCCGCCGCATTGAGCTGGTAGTGCGGCCGCACCATGGCATGGCCGAAGCGATAGCCCGCATGGGAGAATTCGAGCGGGATCTGCTCGCCGGCACCATCGTCGATGAAACGGGGCGAGGCGGTGTCGTACAGCGCCACGACCTTGGGATGCAGGATGCGCGGCAGCAGGTCCTTGCGGATGATGCGGCGATAGACGGTGCGGACGATCTGGCGCGCGACGGCGAACTGCGCCTCGAGCTGCTCCATCTCCGTCTCGGCCGCCGGCAGGATGCCGCCGGCCGCCAGCCTGTCGACCATCGCATTGTGCAGATGGATGAACACGGTGGTCAGCTGCGACAGGTTGGAATTGTCGTCGTTGCGCGGATCGGCCAGCAGCGCATCGGTGCGGCCGCGGCGCTGGAAGTCGTTGCCGCCGCAGATGCGGGCGCGGCCGACATCGCGGTACGGCGGGTTCGCCGCCGGCACGCTGTCCATCGACGGCCGCATCGGGCCGAGCCGGAGCTTGGTGCGGTAGGTGTCGTCGAAATCGGTGACCGCATAGGCATGCGGGCAGGCGACCGGGCCGCCGCCATAGAGCGTGTCGAGGTCGAGGCTGAAGCTGCGCAGGTTGCGGAACGCCTCGCCCGGCCGGTCGAGGCTCGGGGTGTGCATCGAGGTCAGCACGAGATCGTGCCCGACCAGCTGCGCCAGATAGGTGTAGCCGCAAGGGATGCCGGGATTTTCCCAGGGCAGCGCGCCGCCGCGGGGCGGCGCCGGCCAGTCGAGCTCGTCCGGCAGGCAGCGCGCCAGGCGCCGAAGCAGACCGCGCGTGGCGGCCTCGTCGGCCGCCGGGTCCTTGCCGAACACCTTGAACCGCTCGGCCGCGGTGGGCGCGCGCAGGAAGTTGCGGAAGCTGCGGCGATCGGCTCCGAAGGCGGCCGCCCCGGCCGCCGGCTGGCCGGAAGCGGGCGGTACCGGCCCGCTGCGCTCCCGGAAAAAGATCGGCGCGCTGCCGCCATGTGGCTTCATCGGATATCCCCCACCTTCACCTACCGGCCCATCTGAAAACAATCAGCGTGAACCCAGCGTGAAACGGCCCCGCAACCATTGATCGGTCCGGCGTCGATCCGCTGCAGCTGCCGCGCCGTGCCGGCTTTCACGCCCACCTCACGCTGGCCTCACGGCACCTCTGCTTTGCTGCTGCAATCGAACTGGAGGGACCGGCGGTGAGAGACAGATATATCGAGATTCCCGGCAGCTTTCGCGATGCGCCGGCCGGGGCGCGCCTGATCGATGCAGTGCCCGAGCACGAGCGGGTCGAGATCAGCGTCTATCTGAAGGACCGGACGGAGCCCGAGGAAGGCGGGTTCTGGGCGGCCGAGCCGGAGGGCGACACCCTGACGGCCACCCGCGAGGCGCTGCTGGACCGTCGAATGGTCGATCACCGTGATGACATTGCCGTGATCGTGGCCTTCGCGCACCGTCTGGGCCTCTCGATCGCGCGCAAGGACGCGGTACGGCGCCTGGTCACCCTGGCCGGGCCGGCCGGCGCGGTCAGCGCCGCCTTCCGCACTCGGCTGCACTACTACAACGACGGCTATCAGCTTTTCCGGGCACGGACCGGCGCTCTCTATGCACCGAAGGACGTGGCGGGGGTGGTCGATGCCGTGCTCGGCTTCGACACCCGCCAGGCTGCCGGCCCGCGCCGCGCCCTGCCGCCGGCGGCCCTGTCCGATCAGGGCTTCCTGCCGAGCGAGGTGGTGCGCCATTACGGCTTCGCCGGCCGCGCGGCCGGGGGCCGGCGCCCCTGCATCGGGCTGATCGCGCTGGGCGGCGGCGTGCGGCCGTCGGATACCGTGCATGCCTTCGGCGCGATGGGCCTGCCGGCGCCGCAGGTGGTGCCAGTGGTCGTCGACGGGGCGGAGGGCCGGCCGGGCATCGATGCCGCGGCCGATGCGGAAATCGCGCTTGGCATCCAGGTCGCCGGCGCCGCGGTGCCGGGCGCCACCATCGCGGTCTATATCGCGCCGAACACCACGCGCGGCTTTGTCGATGCCGTCGCCCGTGCCGTGCATGACGACACGCTGCGCCCCTCGGTGCTGGCCATTGCCTGGGGCAGCCCGGAGGCGAACTGGAATGCGCAGAGCCTGCGCGCCATGGAGGCGGCGCTGCGCGATGCCGGGCGGCTCGGCATCACGGTGATCGCCGCGGCCGGCAACCAGCCGGGCGTGGAGCTCGCCGGCCCCGCTGGCGCGGCGGTCGAATATCCGGCCTCGACGCCGCAAGTGCTGGCCTGCGGCGGCACGCGGCTCGGGGCGGGTGCCGAAGAGACCGTGTGGCGCGACCGCGACCAGGGCACCGGCGGCGGCTTCAGCGCCGTGTTCCGCCGCCCGGCCTATCAGGCGGCGGCCGATTATCCGGGCCCCGGCGGCGGCGCGCCACCGGCCGGCCGGCGCGTGCCCGACGTGGCGGGACATGCCGATCCGGCCAGCGGCTATCGCATCGTGGTGGACGGCGCCTGGCGCACGCTCGGCGGCACCAGCGCGGTCACCGCGCTCTGGGCCGGCGTGGTGGCGCTGCTCGGCGAGGCGGCGGGCCGCCCGCTCGGCAGTCCGCACGCGCTGCTGTATGGCCGGCCGAGCTCGCTGCGGCCGGTGCGGCCGGCGGCGGCCAACGACACCAGTGACGGCGGCGCGGCGGCCGGCTGGCGCCCCGGCACCGGTCTCGGCAGCCCGGACGGCGAGGCGCTGCTGCGGTTGTATCGGAACGCGACGGCTGCCGGCCCGGCGGCAGCCAAGCGGCAGGAGGACGATGCATGACCCTCGGGCCCGCGATCGACGTCACCCTCGGATTGCTGGCGGTCTATCTGCCGGTCAGCATCCTGGCCACCGCCATGCAGGAGCTGGTGGCCGGGGCCTTCGGATGGCGGGCCGAAATGCTGAGCCGCAAGCTCGGTCAGATCATCCGCGATCCGGCGCTGCAATGGGAGATCGAGGAGCATCCCCTGCTCGCGGGCCTGCGCGGCGCCGACGGCTGCCCGCCGTCCTACATTCCGCCGAACTGCTTCGCCGCCGCGGTGTTCTCGATTGCCACCGCCGGCCGCCTGGAGACCACGCCGCGGGAGCGGTTCGACAGCATCTGCGGCTGGGCCCGCGACGACGGCAGCCCGCTCGCCCAGGTCGTGCTCGCCCTCGCCCCGGATGCCGGCGGCGACCCGGCGCGGCTCGGGGCCGCGCTGGCGCAATGGTATGCCGATGCGATGGATCGACTGGCCGGCGCCTATCGGCGGCGCGCCGGCCGCTGGGCGCTGGGCCTCGCCATCGTCGCGGCGGCGGCGCTCAATATCGACACCTTGCGCCTGGTCGCCGCGCTGGCGCAGGGCGCGCTCGGCGGGGGCACGCTCGGGCAGGGCACGCTCGGATCGGTCGCCGCCCTGCCGATCGGCTGGGGCGGCCTCGGCGCCGTCGGCCTCAACGACCTGCCGCTCGCCATCCTCGGCTGGTGCCTGACCGGGCTGGCAGCCTCGCTCGTCTCGGGCCTGTGGTTCGATCTCATCGGCCGGGTCGTCAATCTGCGCCATGTCGGCCCGCGTCCGGCCTGGCCGCGCCGACCGGCCGCCATGCCCGCCACCGTGGTCAAGCTGGAGGATATGGGCCGCGCGCGCCGCATGGGATCCGATTGAGGCGGACCGGCTATTTGCGTCCGACCAGGCGGGTCAGGCTGACCAGGGCGGCGAAGCCCGCCATGGCGGCGGCGAACCAGAGCGCGCGGCCGGGGCCGAGCGCGTGGTTCACCGTCAGGCCGAAGATGATGCCGACGGTGGCCGCGCCGAAAGTCTGGCCCATCACGCGGGCGGTCGAGATGATGCCGCCGGCGCTGCCGCTCCGCTCGCGCGGCACGCTCGACATCATCAGCCGGTTGTTCGGGGTCTGGAACAGGCCGAAGCCGATGCCGCAGACCGCCATGCGGATGACGGTGTCGATGGGGCCGGTCGAAGGCTCGATCAGGGCCAGCGCCACCAGGCCCGCGCACATGATCGCGAGCCCGATGCCGCCCAGCATGCCGGCGGGATAGCGGTCCGACAGGCGCGCCGCGATCGGCGCGGTGCAGGCCAGCGCCAGCGGCCAGGGCGTCATCAACAGGCCGGTCTCGACCTGCGAGCGGTGCAGCACGTCCTGGAACAGGAAGGGCAGCGCCACGAAGGCGATCGCGGTGGCGGCGAACGAGGTGAACGACGACAAGAGCGACAGCGAGAAGACGCGCTGGCGGAAGATGTCGATCGGTACCATCGGCGTCGCGATCATGCCCTGGCGGAGCACGAAGACGGCGCCGAGCGCCAATGCGACGACGACTCCGCCGGCACCGAGCAGCCACTCGCCGTGGCCGACCAGATCGAGCCCGATGACCAGCAGCGCGAACATCGCGCCGCTGAGGAGGGCGCTGGCGACATCGAAGCTCGATTGCAGATTCTCGTTCTCAGGCAGCGAGCGCAGCGCCAGCACGAAGGCGATCACGGCCAGCGGCACGTTGACCGCGAACAGCCATTGCCAGGGCCCGACGGCGAGGATCGCCGCGGCGATGCTGGGGCCGGTCGCCGAGGCGGTCGCGACCACCAGCGCGGTCAGCGCCATGCCATGGCCCAGGCGGGCGCGCGGGAAGGTGAAGCGCACCAGCGCCGGGTTGACGCTGAGGATGCCGGAGGCGCCGAAGCCCTGCAGCACGCGCCAGGCGACGATGACGGGCAGGCTCTCCGACAGCGCGCAGCCGAGCGAAGCCACGCCGAACACGACCAGGCCGGCGCGGTAGACCCGGGCATAGCCGAGCACGTCGCCCAGCGCGGCGAGCGGCAGGAGCGACACCACCATGGCGATCTGGAAGGCGTTGACGATCCAGATCGAGCGCGCGGCGGTGACGCCGAGATCGCGGGCGATCACCGGCAGCGCGATATTGGTGATGGCGGCCGACAGCACCGAGGCCGCCAGCCCGACGATGATGGTGAGGATCGCCCAGTTGCGCTGGGGCAGGGGAAGGCCGTCGGGCGCGGTCATGCGGTGGGGGGACTCGGGCGAACTAGGGCGGCGGCAGAATGCCCCGTTCGACCAGCCGGCGGAAGCCGGCGCGGAACATGTCCTCGGTATCGATGCAATCGGCGAAGCCGGCCTGGCGCAGCTTGATGGTGCTGACCAGCTTCGGCGCCGGCGGCGCCTTGGCGTTCCAGGCGAAGATGTAGTCGAGATAGTGGTGCGATTCGCCGAGCAGGTCGGCGAGGCGCGTGGGCCTGAGGCCATGCTTGGCGACGATGCGATCCCACACCGCCGCCTTGCCCGGCAGCTCCGGCGCCAGCGCGCGCGGGCTCGGCTCGCCGGGCGTGACGCCGAGCGCCGCGGCGATGGCCGGCCAGACATGCGGCCAGGTGAAGATGTCGCCGTTGGTGATGTTGAAGGTCTCGTTGCGGGCCGCCTTGGCGGTGGCTCCCCATTCGAAGGCGTGCGCCAGCAGGCGGGCATCGACCGCCTCGAGCGGATAGGGCGGGCCGCCGGTATAGGCGAAGGGGCGGGCCTCCTCGCGGCAGATCGCGGCATGGATGCCGATGATCGGCAGCACGTTCATGGCGACGCCGAGCGCGGTGCCGAAGACGATCTGCGGGCGCCAGATGGTGAAGTCGAATCCCTGCTGTGCCGCCCGGGCGCGCAGCAGGTCCTCCTGCAGCCAGTAGAAATTCGCGTGGTCGTCGCGCGGGCTCTTCTCGCGGGCCGGGATGGCGATGGGGTGCAGATGCGCGCCATAGGCCTTGGTGCCCTGCAGCAGGCTGACATGCTGCAGCTTGTCGACCGAGCCGAGGGCGTCGAGCAGGTTGCGCAGCATGGTCTCGTTGGCGGTCATCTGCGCGGCCTCGCGCCAGCCGGCGACCAGGCCGGGCAGCTCGTGCAGCGCCGCGTAGACGAGGTGAGTCACGCCGGTGAGCTCGGCGGCGGCAGCCTTGCAAGTCGAGGCATCCCGCAGGTCGATTGAAAGATGGCGGAAAGTCGCGCCGTGATCGATGTCGGGCCGACGGCGCGACAGCGCGATGACCTGCCAACGGCCGCTGCCTGCGAAATGTTCCACCGCCGCCTGGCCGACCACGCCGGATGCGCCCGCGACCAGCACCGTATCCACCGAGCGCCTCCCGACCCGCTTGCGTTGACTCGCAGCATACCGCCAAGTATCTCGAACCGAAGCGGCCGCCGAAGGCAGAAGCGACCGAATTGGAGGAAACCCGTGACAGGTGGGCGGCATCGCTTTGCGGCCACGCCTGTCCCGCCGGGCATTCGCCGAATGCCCAAGGAGAGAAGCGCCCGATGCCGGTGATTGCCGATACCACCCCCGTCCTGCCGCAGCACCGATTCGACGAGGCGTCGCTCGACCGCTATCTGCGCGGCGTGATTCCCGGCTATCGCGGCGATCTGAAGGTGCGGCAGTTCACCAGCGGGCAGTCGAACCCGACCTTCGTGCTGTTCGCCGATGTCGACGGGGCCGAGCGGTCCTTCGTGCTGCGCAAGAAGCCGCCGGGCAAGCTGCTGCCCTCGGCGCACCAGGTGGACCGCGAGTTCAAGGCGATCTCGGCGCTGCAGGGCTCCGGCGTGCCGGTGCCGAAGACCTATGCGCTCTGCACCGACGACGGCGTGATCGGGCAGATGTTCTATGTGATGGAATGCGTCGAGGGCCGCATCATCACCAACCCGACCATTCCGGACGCGACGCCGGCCGAGCGCGCCGCGATCTACGATTCGATGAACGACACCATGGCCAAGCTGCATATGGTGGACTATGCGGCCGTCGGGTTGTCGGATTTCGGCCGCCAGGGCCAGTATGTCGCGCGGCAGATCGAGCGCTGGTCGAAGCAGTACGTCGCCTCGCAGACCGACGACCTCAAGGCGATGAACGACCTGATCGCCTGGCTGCCGCAGCACATCCCGGCCTATGACCCGACCACGATCGTGCATGGCGATTTCCGCCTCGGCAATTGCATCGTGCACCCGACCGAGCCGCGCATCGTCGCCGTGCTGGACTGGGAGCTCTGCACGCTCGGCCATCCGCTGTCGGACCTCGCCTATAACTGCCTCGGCTATTACCTGACCGAGCCGCCGCATGGCTTCGCCCGGCTCGATGTGAAATCGCTCGGCCTGCCGTCGGAGCAGGATTATGTCGCCGCCTATTGCCGGCGCACCGGCCGGCAAGGCATCGAGGACTGGGATTTCTATGTCGCCTTCTCGCTGTTCCGCCTCGCCGCCATCGCGCAGGGCGTCTACAAGCGCGGCCTCGACGGCACCGCCGCCTCGCCGGAAGCGCTGAAGCGCGGCCAGTCGGCGCGTATCATGTCGGAGATCGGCTGGAACCTGGTCTCGCGCCAGGTCTGAGAAAAAGAGGAGGAACGCCATGAAGCTCGGTCTGTCGCTCGGCTATTCCGGCGGGCAGCTGAAACTGCCGGTCGAGCTGGTGCAGCGCGCGGAGCGGCTCGGCTACGATTCGGTGTGGACCGCGGAGGCCTATGGCTCCGACGCGATCACGCCGCTCGCCTATCTCGCGGCGAAGACGGAGCGGATCAAGCTCGGCACCGCGATCATGCAGCTCGCCGCGCGCACGCCGGCCAATGCGGCGATGTCGGCGGCGACGGTGGATGCGCTGGCCGGCGGCGGCCGCTTCATCGCCGGCATCGGCGTCTCCGGCCCGCAGATCGTCGAGGGCTGGTACGGGCAGCCCTGGGGGCGCCCGTACTGGCGCATCAAGGACTATGTCGAGATCATGCGGAAGATCTTCGAGCGCGAAGGTCCGGTGACGCATGACGGCAAGGAGATCAGCCTGCCGTTCAAGGGCGAGGGCGCGCTCGGCGTCGGCAAGCCGCTGAAATCGATCCTGCATATGAACCCGAAGATCCCGATCTATCTCGGCACCGGCAACGAGGCGACGGTGAAGCTGACCGCCGAGATCGCCGATGGGTGGCTGCCCTTGGGCTTCGTGCCCGGCGCGCTGCCGGAATACCAGGGCTGGCTCGAGGAGGGCTTCAAGCGCACGAACGGCCGGCGCTCGATGAAGAATTTCGAGATCCAGGCGAGCGTGCATGTCGAGGTGAACGACGACGTGCGCTCCGCGCTCGACAAGCTCAAGCCCGAGGTCGCGCTCTATGTCGGCGGCATGGGCCACAAGGACAAGAACTTCCACAAGGACATGATGATCCGCCGCGGCTACCAGGACGCCGCCGACCGCATCCAGGAATTGTTCCTGGCGCATCGGAAGGACGAGGCGGCGGCGGCGGTGCCGGACGAATGGGTCGACCGCAAGTCGCTGGTCGGCCCGCCGGCCCGCATCAAGCAGCGCTACAAGGACTGGGAAGAGAGCGGCGCGACCAGCCTGACCGTCCGCTCCGCCGATCCGGCCGCGATCGAGGTGATGGCGGAGGCGGCGCGGCTCAACCGTCGCTAAACAGGAGAACGCGCGATGATCGTCGATGCGCAGATCCATCTCTGGGCCAAGGGCGAGACCCTGCCGCCGCATCGCGCGGCGCCGTATCTGCTGGAGGAAGCGCTGGACGACATGGACGATGCCGGCATTGCCCGCGCCATCATCCATCCGCCGAGCTGGGATCCGGATTCCGGCCCGCTCGCCATCGCGGCGGTCGAGGCGCATCCGGACCGCTTCGCCATCCTGGGCCAATTCCCGCTGGAGAAGCCCGAGAGTCGGGGACTCGTCGCGACCTGGAAGCAGCAGCCGGGCATGCTGGGGCTGCGCTTCGTGTTCCTGACGCCGGAGCGGCGCAACTGGCCGCTCGACGGCACCATCGACTGGCTGTGGCCGGCAGCGGAGAAGGCGGGCGTGCCGATCGCGCTGCTCGCCGGACATTTCCTGCCCAAGGTCGGCGAGATCGCCGCCAGGCATCCCGGCCTCAAGCTGATCGTCGATCATTGCGGCGGCGTGCATCGCCAGAAGGGCGATGCGGCCTTCGCCACCATGCCGGATCTGGTGGCGCTGGCGAAGCATCCGAACGTGGCGCTGAAGGCGACCGGCGGCCCCGGCTATGCCGCCGACGGCTGGCCCTATCTCAGCCTGGGACCGCGGTACCGGCAGATGTTCGACGCCTTCGGTCCCGACCGCATGTTCTGGGGCACCGACATCACCCGCATGCCGTGCTCGTGGCCGGAATGCGTGCTGGCCTTCAACGAGGCGACGCCGTGGCTGTCGGATGCGGACCGCGCGAAGGTGATGGGCCGCGCGGTGTGCGACTGGCTGGGCTGGAAGGTGTAGCGAAAGCCCTCCCCTGGCGAATGCCGGGGGAGGGTTGGGTGGGGGTTTTCTTTTTTTTCCGTTCCGCAGCGACGCGGCTCGGCAAAACACAAAAACCCCCACCCAACCCTCCCCCACGCCGCTGCGCGACGCGGGGGAGGGCTATGTCAGCTCGAACTCGCTTAAGTCCGGCGCCTGCATCTCCTGGCGGAAGCGCTCGAAGCTCCAGGGCCAGAGCGCCGGGTTGCCGTTTTTGTCGAGATACCAGGAGCGGCAGCCGCTGACCCAGACGGTGCCCTGCATCGCCGCGCGGAGATCGGCGTTGAAGCGTGCTGTCGCCGCCGCCTTCGGCGCCACCGCGTCGCACTTGCCGCTGCGCACCAGGTCGACCAGCTGCAGGATATAGGCGATCTGGATCTCCGAGATCATGATGACGGAGAAATTGCCGATCGGGCTGTTCGGCCCGACCAGCATGAAGAAGTTCGGAAAGCCCGGCACGGCGACCGACCGATAGGCCTCGTTCGCCTGCGCCCAGGCCTGGTCAAGCTCGCGGCCGCCCTCGCCCACCACTTGCATCGGCCGGACGAAATTGTGCCCGTCGAAGCCGGTCGCCAGCACCAGCACGTCGAGCGCGTGCAGGCGGCCGTCCCTGGTGCGCACGCCCGCGGGCTCGATCCGCTCGATGCTTTCGGTGACGAGGTCGACATTCGGCTTCTGCATCGCCGGATAGAACGTGTCGGACATGATCAGCCGCTTACAGGCGGCGCGGTAGTTGGGGCGCAGCCGCTCGCGCAGGTCCGGGTCGTGGACGTTCTGCTCCAGGTTGTCGCGGCAGGCCTGCTCGATCTTTGCCATCTCGTCCTGGTCGCCGACCACGGCACGGGCGAAGGTGTCGACGAAGCGCCGGGTCCAGTGCACGTAGGATTGCTGCAGCAGCTCGGGCTTGTCCCGGTACATCGCCTTCTCGCCCTCGCTATAGGCGGGATTGGGCAGCGGCAGGACCCATTGTGCGGTGCGCTGGAACAGCGAAAGCTTCGCCACCCGGTCGGCGATCGCCGGCACGATCTGGATCGCCGTCGATCCGGTGCCGATGATGCCGACGCGCTGGCCGTCCAATGTGGCGGAGTGGTCCCAGCGGGCGCTGTGGAAGCAGGGGCCGGCGAAGCTGTCGAGCCCTTCGATCGCCGGATGGACCGGCTTGTGCAGCACGCCCGTTGCGGCGATGACGAAATCGACCGTGTCGCGATGCCCGTCGCGCGTCTCCAGCTGCCAGCGGCCGCCCTGGTATTCGGCGCGCACGATCTCGCTGTTGAAGCGGATGTCGCGGTCGACGCCGTATTTCCGCGCCACGCCTTCGAAATAGTTCTGGATCTCCGCGCCGGGGGAGAAGCGGTGGCTCCATTCCGGGTTCAGCTCGAAGGAATAGGCGTAGACATGGCTCGGCACGTCGCAGGAGAGCCCGGGATAGGTGTTGTCGCGCCAGGTACCGCCCAGGCGATCCGCCTTCTCGTAGATGGTGAAATTGCCCAGGCCGCGCTTCTTCAGCTCGATCGCGGTGAGAATGCCGGACATGCCGGCGCCGATGACGGCAAAGCGGAGATCGGAACGCGCGGCCTTCGGCGCCGCGGCTGGTGCTGAACTCATGGTCGTTCCCTCGAACCGCGGCGGGCTGGCCGGCAGCCGGATGCCCGCCGCATTGTGCTATGCAAGCCTAATTATCGCGGCCGATGCGTCCAGGCTGCTTTGATCGATGTCAGGATTGCAGCGCGCGAGGGGGAAGATGCCGCGAAACATGCCGTTCGGTGCCGTAAGGCGCGGCGACTTCCCGTTGGCGCCGGGGCTTGCCCATCTCAATCACGGCTCGTTCGGCGCGACGCCGCATGTCGTGCTGGCGGCGCAGGATGCCTGGCGGGCGCGGCTGGAGGCGAATCCGACCGGGTTCTTCTTCGAGGTGCTGCCCGAGGCCCTGCGCCAGGCCGCCGACCGCGTGGCGCGCTTCCTCGGCGGCGACGGCGCGGACTGGGCCTTCGTCGAGAACACCACGGCCGGGATCAACGCCGTGCTCGCCTCGCTCTCCTGGCAGGCCGGCGACCAGGTGATCGCCACCTCGCAGGTCTACAACGCCGTGCAGCAGGCGCTTGCCCACCATGCCGGCCGCGTCGGCGTCGAGGTCGTGCCGCTCCCCGTGCCGGTGCCGTTCGTCGATGCCGATCGGTTGGTGCAGGCGGCGGCGCGGCTGATCGGCCCGTGCACCCGGCTCGCGGTGCTCGACCACATCACCTCGACCGGTGGCACCGTGCTGCCGCTGGCGGCGCTCATCGGCGCGTTCCGCGCTGCCGGCGTGTCCGTCCTGGTCGACGGCGCGCATGCGCCGGGCCAGGTGGCGCTCGACGTGCCGGCGCTCGGCGCCGACTGGTATATCGGCAACCTGCACAAATGGTGCTTCGCGGCCAAGGGCTGCGCGGTGATCTGGGCGGCGCCGCACCGGCAGGCCGAGCTGCATCCGACGGTGATCTCGCATCCCTATGGCCAGGGCTTCCCGGCCGAGTTCGACTATGTCGGCACCCGCGACCCTTCCGCCTGGCTCGCCGCGCCGGCGGCGCTCGACTATCTGGAGGCGCTCGGTCCCGAGGCGGTGCGCGCCCATAACGACGCGCTCGCCCGCGAGATGGCCGACATGCTGGCCGATGCCTGGGGCACCGAGATCGCCGCGGCGCCCGCGCATCGCGCCGCCATGGCCACCATCCGCCTGCCGAAGGAGGGCGTCGCCGACCGCAGCGTGACCCGCCCGCTCAGCCTCCGCCTGATACGCGAACACGGCATCGTGGCGCCGGTCATGCCGCTGGAAGGCCGGCACTGGCTCCGCATCTCGGCCCAGATCTACAACGAGCCGGCGGATTACGAGCGCCTGATTGCCATCGGCCGGGCGATCTAGATCAAAGCGCCCGTCCGCGATCTCCGGCATCCAAGGGGCCGGAATTGCGGAGACGGCGATGTCGATGGAAGCGCCGGCCGAGCACCGGCAGCTGCAGGATCTGGTGGCGCGCTTCGTCGCGCGCGAGCTGATGCCGCTCGAGTCGGCCTTGCTGGCCCGCGAGGTGCGGGGCGAGGAGCTTTGCCTGACCGAGGCCGAGCTTGGCCCCCTGCATGCGAAATGCCGCGAGCTCGGCCTGTTCGCGCTCGACGCGCCGGCCGAGCTCGGCGGCGCCGACCTGCCGACCACCGCGCTGATGGCTGTGCAGGAGGCGCTGTCGCGCTCGATCGTGCCATTTGCCTTCCCGCCGGAATCGCCGGTGCTGCGCCTGCTGCTCGCGGCGGCGAACGAGGACCAGAAGCACCGCTATCTCGTTCCTTACGCCCGCGGCGAGATCCGCTCGGCGACGGCGATTTCCGAGCCCGGCGCCGGCGCCGATCCTTCGGCCATGACGACGCGCGCGGTGCGCTGCGGCGGCGACTGGGTGATCAACGGGCGCAAGATCTGGGTCAGCTATGTGCCGGCGGCGGATTTCACCGTGCTGCTCGCCCGCACCGGCGATGCGCGCGACCATCGCGGCATCTCCGCCTTCCTGATCGACAAGGGCACGAAGGGATTCCGCATCGAGCGCGAGATCCCGATGCTGGGCGGGCATCGCACCTATGAGCTGGTGCTGGAGGATTGCCGCGTGCCGGCTTCGCAGCTGCTGGGCGAGCCGGGCCAGGGCTTCGCCCATATGCAGCTGCGCCTGACGCGGCGGCGCCTCTTGATGGGGCCGATGTGCCTCGGCATGGCGGGCCGCGCGCTCGACATGATGTGCGACCATGTGAAGGCGCGTTCGACCTTCGGGGCGAAGCTCGCCGACCGCCAGGCGGTGCAATGGTGGATCGCCGATGCGGCGACGCGGATCCACGCCTGCCGGCTGATGGTGATGGACGCCGCGGCGAAGCAGGATGCCGGCCAGGATGTCCGCACCGAGGCCTCGATGATCAAGGTGTTCGCCACCGAGATGGCGACCGAGGTGATCGACCACGCCATGCAGGCCTTCGGCGCCATGGGCATGACCAAGGAGATGCCGCTGCAGCTGATGGCGCAGAAAGTCCGCACCATGCGCATCTACGAAGGCCCGAGCGAGGTGCACCGCATGGTGATCGCCAAACGGACGCTTCAGTCCAGACGCTAGAGCGGTTCACGGCTTTGTTGAATCGGCGGGGATTCCGGTTTTGGTCGATTTGTGATTCAAGATGCTGGCTGGAGCTGGAGGCCAGCATCGATGGCGCGACCTCTATCCAATG
>QOZS01000076.1 GCA_003576705.1 Desertibaculum subflavum | reverse complement strand
GCCCGCCGCCGCGCCCGCTGCGCGCCGAGCCGCGGCGGGTCGAGCGCGAGCCGATGGTGGTGACGAGCGAACCGCGCCGGCGCCGGCCCGGCGCGGGCATGTTGGCGGCCGCCGGCGGGCTGGCGGCGCTGGCCGCGATCATCGTCATGACGCCGCCCTGGCAGAGCCGACTGCAGGAGGTCGCGGCCAGTGCCTGGGCCATCGGCCGATCGACAGTCGAGCCGCCCGCGCCTGAGCAAGCCGCCGACACGAGCCTTGATGCGCCGCCGGAGACTTCGTCGGCCGGATCCCAGATCGCGGAAGCGCCGCCTGCCGGCCAGGCCTCGGACAGCCGCGCGCCGGCGGAACCGCCGACCGCGGCGAAGAGCGCCGGCGGGCCTTCGGCGAATGCAGCTGCCGCACTGCCTTCCATCCCTGCGCCGCTGCCCGCTCCGGCACCGGAAGCTCCCGTGGCACAGCTGGCCGCGGTGACGCCCGCCGCCGGACCGGTCTCCAAGATCGGCGACCGCAGCAAGCATGTGCGGGTGATCCGGCGCGGCGACACGATCGGCGATCTGTGCCGCGAAATCTACGGCCAGTGCGGCGCCGCCGAGCTGAAGAAGATCCGCGACGCCAATCCCGGCATCCGCGACCTGTCGCGCGTGATGGTCGGGCAGCTCATCGCCTTCCCGGTGACCCGGTAATCGACGCCGCCTCGACGGGCGTCAGTCGCGACGACGACCCCCGAGGGCGCTGCCGAGCGGCGCCTCCGGCTCCGCCGCCTTGCCGCGCGGCGGCGGCGGGGAGGTGTCGATGATCGGCGGCAGCAGGTTGGCTTCGCCTGCCTCGCCGACCGGCTTGTAAGGCCGCGACACCGCGCGATCCCTGAACAGAGAGTCGAGCGGCAGGCCGAGCGGGCCGTCGTCGAGACGGCTGCGCTCGTTCAGGCCTGCCGCCAGGGCGCCGGTGGCGGCGACGCCGCTCAAGACGACCCACACGGCGACGCCGGCGATATGCGATCGGCGAGGCCTCCCTCTCGTCATGCCGGCCTCCTCATCGCGGGATCAGGTCGGGATCGGGTCGCGACGCCGCATCGCCGGCATCGATGCAGATGCCGCCGCGGCGCGCGGTCGCCGCGTCGCAGGAGCGCCGGTCCGGGTACAGGCACTGGATGACCGGGCCGTTCTCCACCTGGCAGAAGCGCTGGCCGGTCGCGGGCGGCATCAGCTCCTTCGGGTTCAGGCCGCAGACGGCGTTCATGCGCAAGGCCTGCCTGCGGCAGGCCGCCACGTCGTAGAACAGGCATTGCGGCGGCACACCGGTCGCCTGCAGGCAGAACGGTGCCGCGGCGGCCGGCGCGCCAGACGCTGCGCAGGCGACGAAGGGCATGGCGAGCAGCCAGCGGCGCATCTAGCGGGCCGCCACGATACCGAGGGAATCACCCTCGACGCCCCGGATCACCGCGAGGGCGCGGAGCCGCAGGGCCATGGGCGGGCGGCCGTCGCGCCGCGCACGGGCGATCAGCGCCCCGGACGTGTCGTAAAAGGCGAGCTGACCGCCATCTTCCGGCACCGCCCGCCCGAGCCGCTGCCCGCTCAAGCTGAGACGGACATAGCCGCCCGGCGAAGGCTGCAGCCGCTCCAGCAACTGGCCATGCATGTCGCGCACGACATAGGAGCGCCCGGAACGCGGCTCGAATTCCTGCGCAGCCGCGGGAACGGCCTGCGCCAGGCAAAGCGCAAGCCCGGCGGCGAGAAGCAAGTCCCGCGCGCGCGTCATTGCAGCCGCCGATAGATCGGCCCGGGGATGTGCCAGCGGCGCTTGTTCATCACCGCGCCGATGACGCGCCCGCCATGCGCCTCGATGGTACGGCGGGCCTCCTCCACCTTCGGCGCGCGCACCCGCTCCGCCTCGACCACCAGCACGGTGCCGCCGCAATGGCGCGCCAGCGCCGCGGCGACGAAGCCGTTCAGCACCGGCGGCGTGTCCAGGATGACGAGATCGACGAGGCCGAGGGCGCTGCGCAGCGCGCGGTCCATCGCCGGCGCATCGAACAGATGGCCGTTGCCGGCGCCGACGGCGCTGAGCGTCGTCTCGAACAGCGGCAGGCCGGGCACCGCCTCGATCACGTCGCCCTGATTGGCGGAACCTGTCATTACCGCTTCGAGACCCATCGGCGCCGCCATCGCGAAATCGTTCACGCCGGGCCGGATCACCGAGATCAGCAGCACGCGCTTGCGCACGGAATCGGCGATCGTCACCGCGAGATCGCGCGCGACGGTCGAGGTGCCCTCGCCTTTCGTCGCGCTGGTCACCTGCACGATGCGTGGCGTATCGGGCGACAGCCGCTGCTCGATCGAGCCGTAGAGCGCGATCAGGCTCTCGCGCGGCAACTTCGTGGTGATGAGACGGCTGACCTGGCCCGGCATCGGCCGATGCACCGGACCGGCGGGCCGCGGCGCCTCGCGCTGTGTCCCGCGCGGCGTCACCCCGTCAGCCTTCGCGCCGCCCGGCCTTGCGCCGACAGGATGGAGATCGGCAGTCGGCCCCTGCACGGGCTCGGGTATCGGTCCGAGTATCGGCTCGGTGACCGGTTCGGGAATTGGCCCATGCGCCGGCTCGAGGCCCGGGACGGGCACCGGACCGCCGACCCGCGCCTCCGCCGGCCAGGGCGTGCGCCGTCGCGCAGCCCCGCCAGCCGGGGCGTTGTCGAGCTGCCTCTGGTACTGCTGGAGCGCGTTGTACAGACGGGTCATCGCGCGCTCTGCCTCCGTGGTGCGGGAACGAGGGGGAAGGATGCCAGGACCGGGAGCTTGACCGTGCCGGCGATCTGCTCCGGCAGGGTGAACCGCTCGTCGGCTAGCTCCCAGATCAGGCACAGCACGAAGGCGACTGCCAGGCCGGCCACCACGCCGAGCGCCAGGATCACCAGCACGCGCGGCTTCGCCGGCCTCGCCGGCACGGTCGGCTGCTGCACCACGGCGACGCTGGTCACCTGCTGGCGCTGCAGCGCCTCCGAGGCGCGAGCGTCCTCGTGCCGCTGCAGCACGTTGCGGAAATTCTCCTCATCCACCTGCTGCTGCAGCAACAGGTCCTGCAGCTGGCCCTGGTTGCCGTCGAGAGCGGAGAGTCGCGTCTCGACTTCCTTGATCTGCCGTTCGAGCGGGCCGATCGCCGCTTCCGCCGCGGCCGATTCCGCCGTGGCGCGCATCAGGTCGGCCTGCACCTGCTGAAACACAGGATTGGGTCCGGTGCGGACGCGCGCGAGGGACTCCTTGGATCGAGCCGCGAGATCCTGCTCCGCGAAGTCGATCTGGGCGCGAAGCGTGCGCAGCCCGACGCTGTCGTCGCGGTAGTTGGAGGCCATCTCCGCCTCGCGCGCACGGAGCTCGGTCAGCCGCGCACGGGCATCGTCGATCGCCTTGAAGCGGTCGTTCTCGTCGGAGAGCTGGATCGTCGGCTTCAGCTGCTTCATCGACGCCGTCATCGCCTTGACGCGGCTCTGCGCCTCGTCGCGGCGCGCGGCCTGCTGGGTCAGGCTGTTGTCGACCTCGGCGCGCAGCCGCAGCAGCAGAGTGCGCTCCTCCTCCAGCGAGGAGATGCCGGACTTGGCCTTGAATTCCTCGACCGCGGCCTGCGACTTGGCGAGCTGGCCGCGCGCCTCGTCCAGCTGCTCGCGCAGGAAGGTCGATTGCGGATTGAGGAATACATCGCCCTGCCGCGCCTGGAAGCGCTCGACCAGAGTGCCGAGCGCCGCGGCCGCGACCTGCGGATCGCGGTTGAACAGCGCGACCTGCATTACGTTGGTTTCCTTGGTCGGCTGGATCTCGAGATCCTTGGCGAGCCGTTCCGCGGCGCGCTCCTCCAGGCCGCCATTCTCCGGCGGGTCCTCGGCGAGCTTCGGGTAGAGCCGCGCCACGCCGACCTTGGTCACGACCTCGCGCAGCAGGTCATGGCTCTGCAGGATCTGCGCCTGCGAGTTCATCACTTCGCGCCGCTCGGTCGATTGCGCCGAGATCGCGGCGCCGGCGACCGTATCGGCCATGGCCGTGCGGCTATTGAACTTCACCAGAAGCAGGGCCTCGCTTCGATAGGCCGGCTTCAGCACGAGAACGGCGGCGACCGCCAGCGCCATGACGCCGGCGAACGCGCCGATAAAGCGCCAGCGATGGCGGAACGCGCTGTTCAGGATGCCGCGCGCATTGGTTGGCAACATCATGCTGCGTTACCCCAGATCATGAGCAGGACATGCGCTTCCCGCCGGCTCAGCGAATGGGCACCGAGAAGCCCAGATTCGCCGGCAGGAACTGCTGGATGTACTGCTGATAGGCGAGATAGACGTTGGCGACGCCGCTGCGCGGCACGAACACCGTGTCGTAGGGCGCGAGCTGCACGTCGGCCTCTTCCTCGCCGCCCGCGGCCTTCACATAGTCCACGCCATAGGGCGTGCCTTTCCCGTCGGCCCCGCGGCGGACCACGATGATGCGCTCCTGGTTCGCCGAGTTCTTCAGGCCGCCGGCACGGGCGATCGCCTGCATCACAGTGAGCGGCGGACCGACATTGACGTATTCGCCGGGCGTGTTCACCTCGCCTCCCACATAGACGCGGGTCGGCAGCGCGTTGCGCAGCTGCACCGTGATCGCCGGATCGCGCAGCTCCCTCGAATAGGCCTGGTTGAGATCGTCGGTGACCTCGGCGAGCGTGCGGCCGGCGGCGAGCACATCGCGTGCCATCGGCACCGAGAAGCGGCCGTCCGGCTGCACGGTGATCTGCTCGTCGAGCTCCGGGTTATGGCGGAAGCGGACCTCGAGCTGGTCACCCGGCTGCAGGCTGTAGCGCGGCGGCGGGCCGGCGGCAGCCGCGGGCGGCGCGGTTTCCGGGATCGTCGGCTGGCCCGCGCAGGCGGCCAAGGTCGCCGCCAGCACGAAACCGAGCCAGGGGCGGGCGGAAGCGATCGCGGCCGGAGCGCTCGGCGAGCCGCTCCGTCGAAACAGATCGGGCCGGGCCATCATGCGGCGCCGGAACCTTGCTGGATCCCTGCAAGTTGCCCGGCCGCGGGGCGGGTTGCCCGGCCGGGTGCCGGGAACACGGCCAACGCGGCCCGTGCTCCACCGGAAATCGATACGGACGACATCATGCGCACCTCACCTCGTCCCCGCCCGCCAGGAACATTCGACACTGTTTATCGTTCCTCCGCAGTCCTGTCTTTGGGAATCCAGCGCACCCGACAATTGTCACCGCTTAATCACGAGCACATCCGGATGAAATGGCCCATCGTTTCCTTGAATTTTGGCGACGCAGCCTAATCTATGGCCAAAATGTGACGCGAATTCAGACAGTATAAGAAGCTCGTCCGCAGATAAGTATTCAGATTAGCGCGTTATGAAGAACAGAAAGTGGTGGGTTTAGGGATGAAATGTTGGGCATGATTGGAGAAAGTCACATGCTGCAACACTGTCTTCCCGAAGGCGTCGGCGCTGCTCACTTCGGCGCCGATTCAGCCAGCGGCACCCAAACGACCTCCCGTCCTGCGACCGTTGCGGTCGGGCGATTCGGCGGCGCGCTCAGCCGCGGGCCGCTGGCAGGGCGGGAGTCAGAGCATTTGTTCGGGTTCGAGAGCGGCAACGTCATCTCGTTCCGCGCGCGGGGGCGCGAAGCAGAAAGCGACCGGAAGAGCCGGTGAGCCAGGGCCGTCGTGCCAGGCCGGTTTAGCCCCTACGGCAGAACGGGAGTGTTCGGATGAAGGTCGGTGCAGGTGTGGCAAGCGTGGCGGCGATCGCGGATGATCGACGACGGCGCCCAGCAACGAAAAAATCCTTCCTGTCGGAGGAGATCGTATCCGGCGCCGCCAAGCTCGGCGATCTGCTCTGCGTGCTCGGTTCGGCGGCCGCGCTCTACCTGATCTACCCCGTGCTTTATCTCGGCGAGGGCTATTACAACCTCGACCGCTATACGCTGGTGGCCCTGGTCGTGGCGGCCGCGCTGGTGATCGGGCTCGAATATCTCGGCGCCTACGACCTGCGCCGCCTGCGCGATCTCGGCTGGCAGTGGCGCAAAGTCGCCATGACCTGGTCGATGGTCTGCGCCGCCGGGCTGATGGTCGCCTTCGCGACCAAGACCTCCGACAATTACTCGCGCGGCTGGGTGATCGGCTGGTTCCTGGCGGCGACGACGTTGCTGCTGCTGAACCGTGCCGCGCTGCACCGGCAGATCCGGGCCTGGCACCGGCAGGGATACTTCGCTCGCAATGTCGCCGTCATCGGCGCCGGCGAGCCGGGTGCCCAGTTGATCGCGAAGCTCGGCCGCTTCGCCGATGAGAACGTCCGTATCGTGGGCGTGTTCGACGACCGGCGGACCCGCCTCGCCCGGGCCGCCGTGCCGGGCGCCGGCGCGGTCGGGACGGTGGACGACCTGGTGCGCATCGCCCGCCACATGCAGCTCGACGAGGTCATCGTCACCTTGCCGCTCAACGCGCCGGGTCGGCTTCGGACCATGGTGCAGAAGCTGCAGCACCTGCCCGTCGATGTGCGGATCAGCCTCGAGCCGCTCGCCGACCACGTCAGCGTGCGCGGCACCAGCTGGGTCGGCGACCTGCCGCTGATCAACGTGGCCGACCGGCCGCTGAAAAACTGGGCGGCGGTGATCAAGCTGATCGAGGACAAGGCCCTGGCGGCACTGCTGCTGTCGGTCTTCGGCCTGCCGATGCTCATCATCGCGGCGCTGATCAGGCTGGACAGCCGTGGCCCCGTCTTCTTCGTGCAGGACCGCTACGGCTTCAACAACACGACCATCCGCGTGCTCAAGTTCCGCACCATGCATGCCGACCGCGAAGATCGCTCCGGTGCGCAGCAGACCGTGCGGGGCGATCCCCGGGTGACTCGGGTGGGGCGAATCCTGCGCGCCACGAGCCTCGACGAGCTGCCGCAGCTGTTCAACGTGCTGCGCGGCGACATGTCGCTGATCGGCCCGCGCGCGCACGCGCTGAAGATGAAGGCCGCAGGCATCCTCTACGACGAGGCGGTGGAGGAGTACTTCATGCGCCACCGCGTGCGACCGGGACTGACCGGCTGGGCCCAGGTGCATGGGCTTCGCGGCGAGACCGACACGCTGGAGAAGGCCAGGCGACGGGTCGAATTCGATCTCTGGTACATCGAGAACTGGTCGCTCGCACTCGACCTCGCGATCGTCTTCGCCACGGTGCGCGCCGTGCTGAAGCGGCAGAACGCCTATTGAGCGGCGCCGTGGCGAACGTCGCCGGATCGATGCCGGCGCTAAGCGCCTTGCAGCGCCTGCGCCGGTCGCGGCTCGCCGCGAACACGCTGGTCATGGCCGGCGGCACGGCCGGCCGCCTGTTGCTGCAGATCGCACTCTTCATCGTGGTCGCACGGCTGCTCGGCCCGGCCGATTACGGCGCGTTTATCGCCGTCACCGCGCTGGTCGCCATCGTGTCGACCTTTTCCGGCCTGGCCTGCGAGGTGGTCCTGGTCAAGCGCGTGGCGCGCGATCGCGCCGCCTTCGCCGCGGCCTTCGGGCACGGCCTGCTGATGCTGCTCGCTACCCTGCCGGTGCTGACGGCCATCTCGGTCGCCGGCGCGCTGCTGCTGGTGGGGACGGCGATCGACTGGCCCCTGATCGTATTGATCGCGCTGGGCGACCTGCTGTTCCTGCGCATCAGCCTGCTCTGCGCCGCCTGCTATCAGGCGCTGGAGCGGGTCGGCTGGTCGGCGGCGCTCAACATCGGCTTCGGCGCCTGCCGGCTCGCCGCCGCCCTGCTCGCGGTCGCCGCCACCTCGGGCCTCGATCTCGAGACCTGGGCCGTGTTCTATTCTGGCAGCGCCGTACTGGCCGCCGGGCTCTCCTGCCTCATCGTCGTGCGGGCGCTGGGCCGGCCGCGCTGGCAGATCCTGCGCGACGAGCTCTCCTTCGGCCTGCATTCCTCGCTGCAATCGGCGCTCTATTTCACGCTCCGCGACGCCGACAAGCCGCTGCTCGCGCGGCTGGCCACGCTCGAAGCGGCCGGCATCTATGCCGCGGCGTTCCGCATCGCCGATGCGGCGATCGTGCCGATCCGCTCGCTGATGTACGCTGCCTATGCAAGCTTCTTCCGCCATGGCGAGAAGGGCGTCGGCGGCAGCGCCGGCTTCGCGCTGCGCCTGCTGCCCTTCGGCCTCGCCTACGGCCTGCTGGCCGGCATCGCGATCGAGCTCGCGCCCTATGCCGTGCCCTGGATTCTGGGCCAGAGCTATGCGGCGGCGGGGGATATCCTTCTGTTGCTTGGCCTGCTGCCGCTGTTGCACGCGGCCTACAACATCGGCGCCGATGCGCTGACCGCGAGCGGCCACCAGCCGGCGCGCAGCAAGGCGCATTTCGTCGGCGCCGCGATGATGGCGGTGTCCTGCCTGGTGCTGATCCCGCGCTATGGCGCACTGGGTGCCGCGGCGGCCAATGTTCTCGCCCACGCGGCGCTCGCGGCGACGACCTGGGCGATGCTGCTCTGGCACCGCCGCCGCGATGCCGCAGCCGCGGCTGACGGAGCCTAGCGGCATGGTCAGCACCACCTACGCGGAAGCAGCGGCAGGCGAGCGCCCCGGCCGCGACGCGCTGCGCGGCCAGCTGATGCTGGCGGCGGTCGTTGCCTATCCGCTGCTGGTCTCGCCGCTGCTCACCGGCGGCAGCGACGAGCTCGACCCATCGATGAATGTCGAGGCGTCGGGCTCCAACATGCTGAACCAGGTGTTCTGGCTGCTGCTGTTCGGGCTCGCGGTGGTAGCGGGCTGGCGGGCGCCGATCCTGCGTCTCGGCTGGCGGCTCTGGCCGCTGGTTGCCTATCTCGCCTGGAGCGCGGCCTCGATCCTCTGGGCGCTGGCGCCCGACATCGTGATCCGGCGACTGCTGCTGCAGGTTTTCGTCGTCGGCTCGGTGGTGCTGCCGATCGTGCTGATCGACGACGACGAGAAGGTGCGCACCACGGTGCTGCGCGTGATGTTCGTCGTCCTGCTTGCCAACGTGGTCGCGCTGGCTGTGCGGCCGCCAACGCCGCTTGGCCATGCCGGGATCTATGGGCAGAAGAACGAGCTCGGCCTGACGGCGGCGCTGGGTCTGCTGACCTGCCTGACTTCGCTCGCGCTCAGTGGCTTCCTGCAGCGCGCCATGGCCTGGATCGGCATTCCGCTGGCGCTCGGGCTTCTACTGGCGAGCCGGTCGAAGACGTCGCTGGTGCTGGCGATCGTCATCCCGGCCCTCGGCTGGGCGATCGCGCTCATGGCGCGCGTGCTCAAGCTGTCCCCCGCGCTGCTGCTCGGATGTCTGCTCGCCCTCGCCATACCGATCGGGCTCGGCGTCGCCGAAGTGATCGACCTGACACTCGACGACGTATTGCGTCTCGCCTTCGGCGACGCGACTTTCACCGGCCGCACCGATATCTGGGATTTCGCGGCGGCGCAGATCGCCGACAATCCGGTGCTGGGGCACGGCTATAACGGCTTCTGGGGCATCGGCGATGCCTCACCCGCCGCCTTCAGCGGCAGCGAGCTGATCGCCAGCATCCTGCAGGCGCATAACGGCTATCTCGACATCCTGCTGGAGACCGGCTTCGTCGGCCTCGCCCTGTTCCTGGCCCTGCTCGCCGTCGTCATCAAGGATGCGGGCGCGATCACCGCGCGAAGCCTCGCCGCCGGTACCTTCGTGATCGCATTGACCTTGTTCACGGCGCTGCACAACGGCTTCGAGTCGACCGCGCTGCGCCGCTTCCATCCGGTGTGGCTGTTCATGCTCATCGCCGCCGCCATGACGGCGGCGGCGCATTGCCGCCCTGCGGCTCGCCCCGCCGCCGAGGAGGAAGGCCGATGCTGATCTCGGTCTGCGTCTGCACCTACAAGCGGAGTTCGGTGGTGGACACGCTTGCCTCAATCGCCGCCCAGATCCTGCCGCCGGGCTGGCGGACGGAGATCGTCGTGGTCGACAATGACGAGGCCGGCTCGGCCGAACGCGCCGTGCGCGAATGGTGCGCGCGCAACACTGTGCCAGTGCGCTATGCCATCCAGCCCAGCCGCAACATCGCCGCGACGCGCAACCGCGCGCTGGAGCTGGCGCGCGGCGGCTGGCTCGCCCTGATCGACGACGACGAGCGGGCCAATCCGACCTGGCTCGGCCACCTGATCCGGACCGCGGAGCAGCACGGCGCCGATGCCGTGATCGGCAACGTGATCGCTCTCTATCCGCCATCGGCGCCGCCCTGGGTGCAGCGCGCCGACCCGCTGTCGCGCGATTGGGGCGCCACCGGCGACCGGCTGCTGACCGGCTCGTCCGCCAATGCCCTGATCCGCGCCGAGCTGGTGCGCCGGAGCGGCATCCGCTTCGACGAGGCACGCGGCCTGAGCGGCGGCGAGGACACCGATTTCTTCAGCCGGCTGCACGCCGCGGGCGCGCACATCGTGGTCTGCGCCGAGGCCATCGTCGCCGAGACGATCCCCCCGGCCCGGCTGGACCTGGACTATCTGCGCAATCGCGCGCTTCGCTCGGGCCAGTCCTATGGCGAGATCCGGCTGCGCTCGCTCAGCCCCGCGCGGCGGCTCGCCTTCCTGGCGGCGGCAAGCGGCAAGGCGGCGCTGTTTCTGGCACTCGCGGCACCGCTGAACCGCCTGGCGCGCTCGGCCGCCTGGCGGCTGCGCATCCGCGGCTGGCTCAATACCGGCAAGCTGCGCGCCTGCCTCGGCCGGCCGCTCCAGCAGATCTATTGAGGCCGCCCATGCGCATCGTCCATGTCGTGCGGCAGTTCCGACCCGGCGTCGGCGGCATCGAAAACTACGTCGCCAACCTTGCGCGCCACCAGGCGGCCGCCGGGCACGAGGTCACCGTCGTCACCCTCGACCGCATCTTCTCGCGCCCCACGGCGCGCCTTCCGGCCGAGGAGGAGACCGAGGGCTATCGTGTGGTCCGCATCCCCTATCGCGGCTCCTACAAGTATCCGGTCGCGCCGTCGGTCCTGCGTCACTTCGGCCGGGGCGACATCGTGCATGTGCATGCCATCGATTTCTTCTGCGACTTTGCGGCACTGACCGCGCCACTGCACCGCAAGCCGATGGTCATCTCGACCCATGGCGGCTTCTTCCATACCGGCTTTGCTCGGCGGTTGAAGCGGGCCTACTTCCAGACGGTGACGCGCCTCAGCCTCGGCGCCTATCGTGCCGTGCTGGCTTCCAGCGCCTCGGATCTCGCCACCTTCGGCGGCATCCGCAAGGACGGCATGGTGACCGTCGAGAACGGTGTCGATATCGGCAAGTTCGCCGATGCGGGCGCACCGCGCTTCGTCAAGCACCTCGTCTTCATCGGACGTTTTGCCAGCAACAAGCGGATCGAGCGGCTGTTCGACCTGCTGGCCGCGCTGCGCGCCCGCGACGGCGATTGGCGGCTCAGCGTGATCGGAGTCGAATGGGACCTTACCGCCGGCGAGCTGGCGCGCCTGGCGGATGATCGCGGCGTCGCCGAGGGAGTCGATTTCCATGTCAGCGTCAGCGAGACGACCATCCGCGACATCCTCGGCCAGGCATCGATGGTCGCCAGCGCTTCCGAGTACGAAGGCTTCGGCATTTCGGTGATCGAATGCATGTCGGCCGGATTGCAGCCGGTGCTGAGCGACATACCGGCCTTCCGCCGGGTCCACGCCGAATCCGGCTTGGGGCTGATCGGCGACTTCGCTCGCCCCGACCTTCTGGCCGAGCGTCTGATCGAGGCGGCGCCGGCGATGTCGGCGGCTTGGGACGAGCGCCGCGCCGCGGCGATCGAGTTCGCCCGCGCCCACGACTGGGCGGCGGTGGCGGCACGGATCGAGCAGCTCTATGGCGACGTGCTGGGCATCGACCGGCGGTCGGTGCTGGGCGTGCCGGTGATGGCAGCCGGCGCCGGGAAGGCGATCGAGCATATCGACCGCGCGCTGGAAGCCGGCCAGGCCGGCATCGTCGCCTTCCTCAACAGCCATGCGGCCAACATCGCCGCGCGCGACGGCGAGCTGCGCCATTCCCTGCGGCGGGCCACGGTGCTGAACGACGGGATCGGCCTCGACCTGGCGAGCCGGATTCTGTTCGGCCGGGCCTTCCCGGCCAATCTGAACGGCACCGATTTCGTGCCGGCCTACCTGGCGCGGACGCGGCATCGCCACCGCATGTTCCTGCTCGGCGCAAGGCCCGACGTGGCGGCGGCGGCGGCAGAGCGCTTTGCCGACCGCTTTCCGCAACACGAGGTCGTGGGCTGGCAGCACGGCTATTTTCCCGACGACGAAGGCAGCGCCATCGCACAGCAGATCCGCGACAGCGGTGCCGATCTGGTGCTGGTCGCGCTCGGCAACCCGAGACAGGAGATCTGGGCCGCCCGACATTTCGCGGCAACCGGCGCGCGGCTCGCCTTCTGCGTCGGCGCCCTGTTCGATTTCGCCGCCGGCGCCGTGCCGCGCGCGCCGCTCTGGATACGCCGGCTGCGCGCCGAATGGATCTTCCGCCTGGCGATCGAGCCGCGACGAATGTGGCGGCGCTATCTGATCGGCAACGTCGCCTTTCTGGCACGCGTGCTGCGTCAGCGCGCGCGCCGGAACTATCTGATCGATGCGGGAGAGGATACGGGGAAATGGCCGCCGCGAGGGGCTGACGGCGCGGCGTCGAGCAGGATGGGCGGGAACGGAGGCCAGCATGTACATGCCGCCTGAGCGCCCATTGGTGCTGCATATCTCCGGCGAGTACCCGGATCCCGTGCGCAACCGCACCACGCCGGCCGTGAAGAGCTTCATCGACCGCCTGCCGGAATTCGACCACTTGATCGTCTCGATCCGCCGGCAGAGCGATCCGCGGCGATGCTATGTCGAGGGGTTCGAGGACGGTCCGCACCGGCGCGTGGTGGCGATCGGCTATTGGGCGCCCCCGGCGGGAGTGCTGCACCGCTGGCGCATGCGGCGGCTGGCGCGTGACATTGAAGCCGTGCTGGCACGCCTCGGCCGCCGCCCGGTCGTGACCACGGCGCACAAGCTGACCATCGAGGGCGTGGTCGCCTACCGGCTGCGGCAGCGGCTTGGCATCCCCTATATCTGCTGTGTGCGCGGCGAGGTGGAGGACAAGTTCTTCCGATTCAAGCCCGAGCTCGCACCATTGTTCGGCAACGTGATCGCCGAGGCCGAGGCGCTCTATTTCGTCTCCGCCTGGTTCCGGAAGCGGATCGAGGCGCGCTATCCCGGCCGCATGCGGGCACACAGCCTGCTGCCCAACTTCGTCGCCGATCGGCCGGCGCCACCGCTGCGCGAGCCCGAGCCGAATACATTGCTCAGCGTGATGGATCTGAACGTCTATCGCCGCAAAGGCCTGCCCGATCTGCTGCGCGCATTGGCCAGGGCGCGGCAGGTCAATCCGGCATTGCGCCTCGACGTGATCGGCTGGACGTCGCCCGAGCTGACCGCCGAGGTCACGCGCCTGGCCGCCCGGGCCGGCGTGGAATCGTCGGTGCGCTTCCTGGGCTTCAAGCCCAATGCCGAGGTGGTTCGCAGCTTGCCGGGCTATGCGGGCTTCGTGCTGCCGGCACGCAACGAGACCTTCGGCATGGCCTATGTCGAGGCGCTGATGGCCGGCGTGCCCATCCTGTACGGCAGCAATTCAGGGATCGACGGCTATCTCGACGGGCTGGAGGCCGGGATTACGGTGCCGCTCGGCGATGATGCCAAACTTGCCGACGGCCTGCTCGAGCTCATCCGCCGCGGGCCGGAGCTTCGCGAGGGACTGCGCAGCCACCATGCGGAGCTGCGGCGCCGCTTCGCCCTGGACAGCTATCTCGACCATTACCGCGCGCAGGTGCGCCGCCTCGCCATGCATCGGCAGACCGATGGGCCGGTCGGCAGCGCGTCGCGCGCGGTCTCGCTTCGTCCCTCGCCGGAGGGGCCGGCGATCGACGAGCTCTGAGCGCCTGCGATTCGAGGACCGGATGGATCCATACTTCCGCAACGGCCCCGCACCCGACCTCGTCGCCGACGCGCCGGCGCGGCACTACGACGCGCTCGACCTGCTGCGCGGCGTCGCCGCCCTGGTCGTCTGCCTCTATCACGTGGCCTTTCTGTTCGTGGACAGCCGGGTGTTGTTCGACAGCGGGTTTCTCTGCGTCGACATGTTCTTCATGCTGAGCGGATTCGTCATCGCGGCGAATTACGACCGCAAGATCGCGGCGGGACAGTCGCTGCGGCAGTTTGCGATCGATCGGCTGGCGCGGCTCTATCCGCTCTTCGCACTGACGACGGTGATCGGATTCCTTGCCGTCAATGCCCAGCAGCTCGCCAAATTCGGCTTGGTCGATGGCGACAAGGTGATCGCGACGCTGCTGGCCAATCTCGTGATGGTGCCGAGCTTCTTCGCTCCATGGGATGTGCGCTCGGTCTTCCCGTTCAACGGCGCGACCTGGTCGATCTTCTTCGAGCTCTGGGTCAACATTCTGTTCTTCCTGGCCTGGAAGCAGCTCGACGCGAAGCGAATTCGCCTGCTCGTCGCCGCGTCCGGACTCGCGCTGATCGGCTCCAGCCTCGCCTTCGGCACGCTCGATCTGGGCTGGGGCCGCGCGAATTTCGGCCACGGCTTTATCCGGGTGATGTTCTCGTTCTTTCTCGGCGTGCTGATCTTCCGCTCGGGCATCGCGGAACGCCTGAAGGTCCGCGGTCTGTGGGCCCTGCTCGCGCTGCTGCCGCTCGCCGCCGCACTGAACGCGCGCGCCGTCCTCCCCGAGAGCCTGGGCGCCATCAGCGACATCGTCATCGTGTTCCTGATCTTCCCGGCGATGCTGATCCTGTTTGCAGCGGCCGACCTGCCGCCAGCGGCGAAGCAGGTCGCCTTTGCGCTCGGCGGGGCCTCCTACGCCATCTACCTGCTGCAGACGCCGCTGGTGATCCTGTTTTCCGGCCTTCCGCCGTTGCTGCTGGGGCAGAAAGTGGCCGAGCTCGCGCCTTTTGCGGGCTTCGTCTTCGTGCCGCTGCTGCTCGCCGCCTCGTACGTGACCTGGCGCGCCTTCGAGCTGCCGGCGAAGAACTGGATCCGCCGCGCCTTGCGACCGGCGCCGGCGGTTTCGCCGACGGCGTGAGCCAGCATGGCCGGCCGAATCATCGTTTCAGCAAGGCGGGGGGATATCCAATGTCGGTCCTGGAGCGGAATGCCAGCGAATGGGAAGCCAATGCCCGGCGGAATGCGCTCTGGGCCATCCTCACCGACCGCGACCGGACCGAGGCCGCCTGGGACGCCGAGGCGTTCTTCGCAACGGGCCGCGTCGAGGTGGACGGCGTCCTGCGGGCACTGGCGGCGGCGGGCGCCGGGCCCAACTTCCAGGGCTGCTTCCTGGATTTCGGCTGCGGCGTCGGCCGCAATACGCGGGCCCTGGCGCAGCGCTTCGCCGCCGGCATCGGCATCGACGTGTCGGAGACGATGATCGCGCTGGCGCGGCAGTACAGCGAAGACGACACGCGGCGCGCCGCCTATTCCGTCAATCGCCGCGAAGGCCTGCCGGACATGCCGGATGGCTGCATCGATTTCGTCTACTGCCATATCGTGCTGCAACACCTGCCGCCGGCGCTGCAGCCGGTATTCATCCGCGAGTTCCTGCGCATCCTGAAGCCCGGCGGAATCGCGGCATTCCAGGTGCCCACGGAGGACCTGGCATCCCGCGTGCAATGTCTGGTGCGGTGGGGCAAAAGCCGGCTGCGCGCGACGCTGCCATCCTGGCTCACGGCCCGGATCCGCAAGCTGCTCGGTAGGGGCAGCGAGGCGGCGCCGATCACCATGGACATGAATCTGCTGCCCGAACGGCGCGTGGCCGCCATCATCCGGCAGCACGGCTGCAGCCTGCTCGCAGCGCCCTATACCAACTCGACCGATACCAGCCACCGCGGCGCGTTGCGCTTCATGACCCGGCACGAGGCGCTGACGGCGGTGGATTCCGGCGTGACCGACAGCCGCCTGTTGAGCCAGTTCTTCTTCGTCCGGAAGCCGGCGCCGTGACGGGCGTGTCGCACCGCCTCAGCGCGCAGAGCGCGATCCGAACAGCGCTTCAAGGATGAAGGGCTCGAGCTTGCGGTTCCGCGTGCTTTCGACGATGCCGAAGGCGCCGTCATAGCCCCAGACCGCCCAGGCAAAGCCCAGCGACTCACTCGCTTCGACCACGGCGCGCAGCCAGGCCGACCTGGCCCGGTCGGGATCCGCCACGGCGCGGATGCCGCCGGTGCGCAACACGCCGAACTCGCCCACAATCACCTGCCGGCGGGACAGGCCCGATCGATCCGCCCAGTCGGCGGCGATCTTCAGGCGTTCGGCGATCCTGGCCGGCGTTACCGGCCGCTTGTGATAGTTCTCGACCGAGCCTTCGGCGGACCGGCGGATCTTCTCCCGCGCCTCGTCGGACAGGCTCTTGCGCGCCGCGACGGCACGCTCGGTCGCCGCCCGTGCCGCCTCGCGCCCCGCCGGCCTGATCGGGAAGTCGAGGCCGGCGAGGTCGCGTACCGGGGCGCTCCAGCTTGCCCCCTGGTGCGTGAAGGCATGCGGCTCGTAGAAGTGGATCATCAGAAAGAGATGGCGCGTGGGCCCGAGCGGCTTGACGTCCAGGCTGGCGAGACCGTCGACCGAGGACCAGCATCCGCCGGTGATCACCAGATTGACGTTCGGGCCCGCCTGGCGGGCCGCCGCAACCAGCCGGGGCTGAAACGCCGTCCAATCCGGCCCCTGACGGCGAACGCATTCGCGCTGCGGCTCGTTGAACAGTTCGAGCGCCAGCCGCGGATCGTTGCGCGCTGCGAGCCTGCCGGCAAGATCGCGGACGAGGCGCTGGAGGCGCGCGAATTTGTCGCCTTCCAGCGACTGCAGGATCGCAGCGGCATTCCATTCGCGATTGTCGGGCCGGTTGTGCAGGTCGAGCACGACGCCGAAATCGAACGCTCGCGCGGCCGCGACGAAGTCGAACACCTGATCGATGGCGGCAGATCGCACTTCCTCCGGCAGGGCGAGCAAGGGCCCGGGATCGATCGGCAGCCGGATGAAGTCGAAGCCGGCCTCGCGCAGACGGACGAGCTCCGCCTCGGTTACCTGCGCCCGCCAGGGTCCGAAGGGCGGCGTCGCATAGGCGCGCGCGGGGCCCGGCTGCAGCTTGGGCGTGTCGAACAGGCGGGTGATGTTGATGCCGCGCCCGAACGGCGCCTCCGCTTCCGCATGGGCACGCGAAGCAATCGCGGCGATCGACAAAAGCCCCGCCGCCACGAGGCAGCTGGTGATCCTGGTCAGAACGCGGGCAAGCATCCGGGCATTCGGTGAAAGCCTCCGAAGCATCGCATCACTCTCCTGGGGATCCGTTCAATGGCTGATGGTGTCAGTGCAGGCTGACGGTCCATCGCGAGCCGGCCGTGCCAGACGGCCGGGAATTACTGCGTGAGATACCGGTGCAGCCGCTCGATGCGCCGACGCTCGCGCCGTCGCTCGCGGTAGAAAACGCGCACGCTATAGACCGCCGCCGCACCGATCATGATGACGGCGACCACCAATGTGAGAAGGAACACTTTTTCCACCGGCCACTGCCTCCACGCCTCAGGCCCGGAAAACGGCAACTGACCAACCACGTTAAGGTTCCTGAAGATTCCTATTCTCGAGCCAGTTTGTCGAGTGACATCGCTTGGCCGATCGACCCGGCGCCGGCCGCCGGCACAGAACCGGAACGTCGCCGGGCAAGGTCTGGACGCCTTGTCAGCCCGGCCTGCTGGCTCCCTGAGCGCGTGAGGGCGGGCACGGCGGTTGTCTGTTGGGTGTGGCCTGGAATCGGGAAGGCCCCGGCGTTTGATTGCCGGGGCCTTTGATATTGCTGGTTGCGGGGACAGGATTTGAACCTGTGACCTTCAGGTTATGAGCCTGACGAGCTACCGGGCTGCTCCACCCCGCGGGAGGTGGTTGGTCGTGAGGGGAGGTTGCGGTTTGGTGTGT
>QOZS01000075.1 GCA_003576705.1 Desertibaculum subflavum | reverse complement strand
CGCGACGGCGGCGGTTGCCCGGGCGCGCGGTGCCCGGGTGCTGACGGCGCCGCGCGGGCGGGGCGGCCAGCTTGCCGCCGGGGCGTCGGCGGTGCGGGGCGACTGGCTGATCTTCGTCCATGCCGATACCCGGCTTGCGCCGGGCTGGCGCCGCGCGGTCGAGGATCTGGCTGCAGGACCGGACGCCTTTGACCGCGCCGGCTATTTCCGCTTCCGACTGGACGACGGCGCGCCGGCGGCGCGGCGGCTGGAGCGGCTGGTGGCGTGGCGCTCGGCCCGGCTCGGCCTGCCTTACGGCGACCAGGGGCTGTTCCTGTCGCGCGCGCTCTACGAACGGGTCGGCGGCTTCAGGCCGCTGCCGCTGATGGAGGATGTCGACCTGGTGCGCCGGCTCGGCCGGCGACGGCTGGTTGCTCTGCCGGCGGATGCGGTGACTTCGGCCGAACGCTGGCAGCGGGGCGGCTGGCGCCTGCGCTCGGCCCGCAACCTCGCCTGCCTCTCGCTCTACTTCCTCGGCCTGCCGCCGCGCCTGATCGCACGGCTCTACGGATGAAGCGGCACCTGGCCATCTTCCTGCGGGCGCCCGAGCTCGGCCGCGGCAAGCGTCGGCTCGCGCGCGACATCGGCGACCTCGCGGCGCTGCGCTTCCAGCGGGCACAGATGGCGCGGCTCCGTCCCTTGGTGCGCGACCGGCGCTGGTCGGCGACGCTCTGGGTGACGCCCGACCGGGCGGCCCTGCGGTTGGGCCGGCCGCAGGGGCGGGGCGATCTCGGCCAGCGCATGGCGCGGCCGTTTCGCCGGCTGCCGCCGGGGCCGGTGGTGCTGATCGGCGCCGACATCCCGGAGCTGAATGCGGGCCATGTCTGGGCGGCGTTTCGGGCGTTGGGCGGAAGCGAGGCGGTGTTCGGCCCGGCGACCGATGGCGGCTACTGGCTCGTCGGTCTCAGCCCGCGGGCGCGGCGCAGGCCGCCGTTCCGGGGCGTCGCGTGGTCGACCGAACACGCGCTGGCCGATACGCTGCGGCAGCTGAACGGCGCGAAGGTGGCGCAGCTCGCGCCGCTCAGCGACATCGATACCGGCGCCGATTTCCGCGCCTGGAAGGAGAGGGCTCGATGAACGCCATCCCGCTGGACCCGCGGAAGTTCCGCGATCCCTTCGTCACCGCGAAGGGCGAGACGCGGGCCACGGTGGCGCCGACGGCGCTGCGCACCCTCTGGTTCAACACCGGCACGCTCTGCAACATCGCCTGCGAGGGCTGCTACATCGAGAGCTCGCCGAAAAACGACCGGCTCGCCTATCTGAGTCTCGAGGAGGTGCGCGGGTATCTGGACGAGATCGGGAGCCTCGAGCTCGGCACGGAGGAGATCGGCTTCACCGGCGGCGAGCCGTTCATGAACCGCGACCTGCCGGCGATGATCGCGCTGGCACTGGAGCGCGGCTTCCGGGTCATGGTGCTGACCAATGCGATGCGGTCGATGCAGCGCCTGCGCCGCGAGGTCGCCCGGCTGCCGCGCGAGCGGCTGACCTTCCGCGTCTCGCTCGACCACCACACGGCCGAGGGCCATGAGCGGGTACGGGGTGAGCGGAGCTGGCGGCCGGCGCTGGACGGGCTGCGCTGGCTGGTCGAGCAGGGCTTCAATGTCCACGTCGCGGCGCGGGCGGGGGACGAGCCGGAGGGCGAATTGCGCGCGGGCTTTGCCCGGCTGTTCGCGGAGATCGGGCTGCCGCTCGCGGCGGCGGATCCGGTCGAGCTGGTCGTTTTCCCGGAGATGGACGAGCGGGTCGACGTGCCGGAGATCACCACCGCCTGCTGGGGCATCCTCAAGCGCAGCCCCGACAGCATGATGTGCGCCACCTCGCGCATGGTGGTGAAGCGGAAGGGCGCCGCCGGCCCGGCCGTCCTCGCCTGCACCCTGATCGCCTATGACGCGGCCTTCGAGCTGGGCCGCAGCCTGGCCGAGGCGCTCAAGCCCGTGCCGCTCAACCACCCGCACTGCGCCAAGTTCTGCGTGCTGGGTGGCGCCGCGTGTAGCCGCTAGCTGGCGGCGGCGGCGCGCGAGGCGCGCTTCCTGTCGTTCGCGTCCAAGAGGCGCTTGCGGAGCCGGATCGATTTCGGCGTCACCTCGACCACCTCGTCGTCCTCGATATAGGCGATCGCCTGTTCGAGCGTCATCCGGCGCGGCGGCGTCAGGCGGATCATCTCGTCGTGGCTGTGCGTGCGCACGTTGGTTAGCTGCTTCGCCTTCAGCGGGTTGACCTCGAGATCGTTGCCGCGGTTGTGCTCGCCGATGATCATGCCGGGATAGGTCTCGACCCCGGGATCGACGAACATCGGCCCGCGATCCTCAAGGTTCCAGAGCGCATAGGCGACGATCGAGCCGTCGGTGTTGGAGATCAGCACGCCGTTGCGCCGGCCCTGGATCGGGCCCTTGTGCGGCGCGTAGCCGTGGAAGATGCGGTTCAGCACGCCGGTGCCGCGGGTATCGGTCAGGAACTCGCCGTGATAGCCGATCAGGCCGCGCGACGGCGCGAAGAACACGATGCGGGTCTTGCCGCCGCCGGTCGGCCGCATGTCGCGCAGCTCGGCCCGGCGCTGGGCAAGCTTCTCCACCACCACGCCGGCGAATTCCTCGTCGACATCGACGGTGACTTCCTCGATCGGCTCTTCCTGCTGGCCGGTCTCCGGGTTGGTGCGGTACAGCACCCGAGGTCTACCAACGGAGAGCTCGAAGCCCTCGCGGCGCATCACCTCGATCAGCACGCCGAGCTGCAGCTCGCCGCGGCCGGCCACCTCGAAGGCGTCCTTCTCCTCGGTCTCGCGCACGCGGATCGCCACGTTGCCCTCGACCTCGCGCAGCAGGCGGGCGCGGATCACCCGGCTGGTCACCTTGTCGCCCTCGCGGCCGGCGAGCGGGGAGTCGTTCACCGAGAAGGTCATCGCGAGCGTCGGCGGGCTGATCGGCGGCGCCAGGATCGGCTCGTTCACCTCGGGCAGGCAGAGCGTGTCGGCGACGGTCGCTTCCTTGAAGCCGGCGATGGCGACGATGTCGCCCGCCTGGGCGCTCTCGGTCGGCACCCGCTCCAGGCCGCGGAACGACAGCAGCTTGGTGATGCGGGCGCTCTCGATCACCGTGCCGTCGCGGCGCAGCGCCTTGATCGTCGAGTTGACCTTGATCTCGCCGGAATGGATACGGCCGGTGAGCACGCGGCCGAGGAAGTTGTCGCTCTCGAGCGTGGTCGCCAGCATGCGGAACGGCTTGTCCGGCTCCGCCTTCGGCGGCGGCACATGGGCGAGGATCAGGTCGAACAGCGGCGCCAGGTCCTTGCGCTCGCCGTCGAGCGCGGGGCTGGCCCAGCCCTGGCGGCCGGAGGCGAAGAGCGAGGGGAAGTCGAGCTGCTCTTCCGTCGCGTCGAGCGCGGCGAACAGGTCGAACACCTCGTTCAGCACCGCGGTCGCGCGGGCATCCGGGCGGTCCACCTTGTTGACCATGACGATCGGCCGCAGGCCCTGGGCGAGCGCCTTGCCGACCACGAACTTGGTCTGCGGCATCGGGCCCTCGGCGGCATCGACCAGCACCACGGCGCCGTCGACCATCGACAGGATGCGCTCCACCTCGCCACCGAAATCGGCATGGCCCGGCGTGTCGACGATGTTGATGCGGGTGCCCTTCCAGACGACCGAGGTGCATTTGGCTAGGATGGTGATGCCGCGCTCGCGCTCCAGGTCGTTGGAATCCATCGCCCGCTCGGCCACCTGCTGGTTCTCCCGGAAGGTGCCGGATTGGCGCAGCAGGCAGTCGACCAGGGTCGTCTTGCCGTGATCGACGTGCGCGATGATGGCGATATTGCGAATATCCATAAGAACTTCCTGGTCCGGGCCGCGGCGCTTATAGCCGTAGCCGGTTAATGTTGCAATGCAGCAATAGGCTTAATTCCTTAAGGCAGGCGGGTTTTTCACCACGGAGGACGCCAAGGACACGGAGGCACACGGAGAAAGTGGGAACGCGCTTCGCGCGATCAAGAGAAATTCCCCGTTTGCCTCCGTGTCCTCCGTGCTCTCCGTGGTGAAATTTAACTAAGCCGCCGCACACCTGTCTTTCAGGCGGGTGAGGAAGGCTTCGCAGGCGGTGATCTGGTCCAGCGCGATGAACTCGTTCGGCTTGTGGGCCTGGTCGATCGAGCCCGGACCGCAGACGATGGTGGGGATGCCGGCTTCCTGGAACAGGCCCGCCTCGGTGCCGAACGACACCTTGTAGGTGCTGTTGCCGCCGGTGAGGGCCTTGGCGAGGGCAGTCACCTCGGCATCTTCCGTCGTGTCGAGGCCCGGGATGCCGGAGATCTCCTCGAACGAGATGCCGGTCGAAGGATCGACCGCCTTCATCTCCGGTTCGATTTCCTCGCGGGCGTATTTCTCCACCTCGGCGAAGATCGCTTCCGGATCGTCGTCCGGCAGGTAGCGCCATTCGAACACGAACTCGCAGTCCTTCGGCACGATGTTGAGGGCCGTGCCGCCGTTGATCAGGCCGGTATGGATGGTGGTGTAGGGCGGGGAATAATCCTGGTCGAACGGCCCGCGGGCCCGGCGCTCGCGCGCCATGCCCTTCATATAGGCGACGATCTCCGCCGCCGCCTCCACCGCATTGACGCCGGTATGCGCCAGCGAGGAATGGCATTCCAGCCCGCGCACGCGGCAGATATAGGAGCGCTTGCCCTTGTGGGCGATGACCACCTTCATCTCGGTCGGCTCGCCGACGATGCAGGCCTTGGGCTTGACCGGCATCGGCCGGATCTGCTCGATCAGGTGGCGCACGCCGATGCAGCCGACCTCCTCGTCGAAGGAGAAGGCGTAGTGGATCGGCGTCTTCAGGTTGGCTTTCAGGAAATCCGGCGCCATGGCGAGGGCGATGGCGACGAAGCTCTTCATGTCGCAGGTGCCGCGGCCATAGAGCTTGTCGCCCTTGCGCGCCACCTTGAACGGATCGGTCACCCATTCCTGGCCGTCGATCGGCACCACGTCGGTATGGCCGGAGAGCAGCACGCCCGGCCGGTCCTTCGGCCCGAGCGTGGCGTAGAGATTGGCCTTGCGGCCGCCGGGCTCGAAGGAGAGCAGGCACTCGACGCCGAGCTCCTTCAGGTAGCCCTGGACCCAGTGGATGAGCTCGAGATTGGAATCGCGGCTGACGGTCTGGAAGCCGATCAGCCGCTCGATCATGTCGATCGAGGCAGGCGAGGGAGCGGTCATGGCGCGGGACTATAGACGGGCAGCCGGCGGAGGCGAGAGGCCGCCGCGGCATATCTGTTCCGCGGCGCGTCTGTTCCGCGGCACATCTGTTCCCTTTCGCCGGTCCCCGGTCGGCCAGGGAAGCGGCAGGGCGGCGCATCTGTTCCCCAGCGCCGATCGGCTAAGGGGGCACGAGAACGGCGCCGGCCTGGCCCGACGGCGCATTTGTTCCCTCGCCCGCCGACGCGGTGGAGCGGCACATCTGTTCCGCGGTGCCCCAGCCGGCCAGGCAGCGCTTGAAGGGGGGCCGGCCCCGTCCCGCGGCGCATCTGTTCCCTTTCGCCATCCAGCCGCCCGGCACGGTGGGGCGGCGCACCTGTTCCTCTCCCCGTCGTGCCCTGGCAACGACCCGGGCATCCGCGGCTCTCCGCCGCGGCACGACCAGCCCGTGGCGGACGGGGCTGGGCCACGGCGGAAAAAGCGGCGCACCTGTTCCGCGGCGCATCCTTTCCGCCGCCCGGCTCCACCAGGGAGGGATGCAGGGTGATTTGCGTTGCGGGAATGCAATTAAATTCCATTTGGGAAATATAACATTAAACGGGAAATTTGTCGAGTGACAACCCGCCGAGCTTCAGCCGCCGCAGAGAATTTGACGCTGCCGCGCCCCGCGCCTAGCTTGCGCCGCGCCGCATCCCGCGTCATATCCCCGCGCGAGAGCCCGTAGCTCAGCCGGTAGAGCATCTGACTTTTAATCAGAGGGTCTCGGGTTCGAATCCCGACGGGCTCACCAAAAACCGAAATTTTCCGTCCCAATGGACAAAATGTCCATTTGATGGCTATATTCGTTCCCCATGAGCATCCACAGCGTTGCCGAGGCCAAGAACAAGCTGTCGGACCTGATCGACCGCGCACTCGAAGGGGAGGGCGTGGTGATCACCCGGCATGGGCGTCCCGTGGTCGAGCTGCGGCCGGTGGCGCCTCCCGCCCGGCAGCTGACGGCAACGGATCTCGACTGGCTGGCGGCACGGCGCGTCGGCGCTTCCCCCGCAAAGACCGAAGCCGGCAAGCTGGTCAGCACCATGCGGGATGACGACGAGCGTTGAGCCTCTATCTCGATGCCAGCGTCCTGGTCGCACTGTTCACCAATGATGCGCTCTCCGAGCGCGCCGACGCTTTCCTGCGCGACGCGGCGCCGGTGACGGTGCTGGTTTCGGACTTCGCCGGCGCCGAACTCACCTCCGCTATTGCCCGCCGTGTGCGCATGGCCGAACTCTCGGCCGACGACGCGCGGATCGCCTTCGCCAATTTCGACGCCTGGAGCGCGCGCGCGGCGACCCGCGCGGACATGGCAACAGCGGATGTGGCCGCGGCGTCGGCATTTCTGCGCCGTCTCGACCTGACGCTCCGGACGCCCGACGCCATCAATATCGCGATCGCGCAGCGCCTGGGCGCGAGACTCGCCACCTTCGACCTCAAGATGGCAGTGAGTGCCACAGCGTTGGGGGTCGGGTTGGCAACGGCGTGAGCCCCACCTTGCGGAATGTCACGACCGCGGTGAGCCGGCGATAAGCGCCGGGATGGCCCCCGCGTTTGACACCGCGGCCCGCGGACCGCACGCTTCCCTCCGTGAGGCTTGAGCCCGCGACAAGGAAGGTGCCGCGCAGAGCACTGCCCCGGGCTCCGACGACGGGAGGCGGCATGCTCCGTTCCGCGCTCGTGGCGATGGTTCTGCTGGCTGCGCCTTCGCCGCTGTTCGCCGCGCCCTCGGCGACCGTGTTCGACGACGACCTCGCACTGCGCGCGGCCGGCTATGAGAGCCTCGCCTCCACCTTGGTGCCGATCTCGCGCGGCCTTTCGGGTGGATACGCGATCGGCTTCGGCTTCGATCCGGCCGCGGGCGCCGGGGGCTTCGTCGAGGGCGGGTCGGCGGTTGGCCAGCCGGCGGTCCAGGCCGGGAGCGCGATCGGCTTCCGTCTCGTCACCGCCACGTTCGGCGAAGCGACGCACAGCGTGAATGCCATACCGACCGCCACGACGCTGAGCGGCGCCGTCGATCCGCTGGCGATCGTGCTGCTGGTGCCGGCGGTGCAGACCGTGCGCGATGCGCCCACCGCCCCCGGCGACGGGCCGACCTGCGAGCCGCCGCCGGAGCCGGTCTGCCAGGAGCCGGCCAACGCGCCGCCCGGCAGCGGGCCGCTCGAGCCGGTGGACTGGCTGGTGATCGAGTTCGGCGAGACGCTGCTCGATTTCATTCTGCAGGGAAGTTTCGACTTCCGGCCCGATGGCCCTGGGTTCGGACCGAACGATATGGCGGTCGAGATCCACTATCTGCGCCAGGTTGCGGTGGCGGAGCCGTCGACGGTGGTGTTGCTGTTGATCGGGCTGGCCGGGCCGGCATGGCGGCGGTGGCAGAACGGGGCAAGTTGACCCCGATCCGCCGGGGACCGGCGGCGCCGTGACAGAATGAGCCGGCGCTGCCGTCGCCTCCGCCCTCGGCGGCTGACATTGCGGGCGCATCGCCTCGGCCACGCCGCGGAACCGCGCCGCCCTCAACCCCGTTCGTAGGCCACCACAACCCCGGAACAGGAGGACCCGCGATGGCCAAGAACGAACATCTGGAGCGGAAGGCCGATTCCACGTCGAGCGACATCATCGCCGCCGACAAGGTGGAAGGCACGACCGTCTACAACCGCGCCGGCGAGAAGATCGGCACGGTGGACCACATCATGATCGACAAGCGGCGCGGCAATGTCTGCTACGCCATCATGTCGTTCGGCGGCTTCCTCGGCATGGGCGAGAGCTATCACCCGCTGCCCTGGGCCAAGCTCGACTACGACAAGAGCAAGGGCGGCTTCGTGGTCGATCTCGACCGGCGCCAGCTCGAGAGCGCACCGCATTACAAGGAAAGCGATTTCGCCTGGACGCCGGATTACGGCCGCCAGGTCGACCAGTATTACAACGTGCCGACCAACTGGAGCTGACGCGGCGCGGATCGAGACCGGGCCGGGACGGAAGCGGCTCGGCTGCGATCACCGGAAGGCCGGGCGCTGCCGCGGGGCGGCGTCCGCCACCGAGCGAGCAACTGCCGCTGGCTCCGAGGTGCTAGGCTGGTCGACGTGGGAGACTCGTCGATGCCGGACGAACCGCCGGGGCCGGAAATTGCGCTGTTGCGCCCGCTGGGCGAACGGCTGGCCGACAGCCGGCGGGCGGAGTTCGGCGCCGACGAGGACGTGCCTGCCGGCGTTCATTCCAGGATCGCCGAGATTGTCGGGCACTGGAAATCCCTGCGGCCGGCCCCCGGCCTGCTGCCCGGCCGCGGACATTTCGATCCCCTGCAGGTCCCGCAGCTTCTGAAGAACATCTGGCTCGTCGACGTCGTCAAGGACGATCCGCGCCTGTTCCGCGCGCGCCTCGTCGGCACCGCCTTCGGGCAGGTCGGCGCCCGGCTGCGCGCAGGGAAGTTCTTCGAGGACGTGGCACCCGAAGCCGAGGCGAAGATCACCGCCGCGCCGTTCCGGCGGGTGCTCGCCACCGGGCGCATCGACTGGCGGCGCGGCCCGTCCTCGCTCAGCCATATGGAACATGTGCGCGAACTGGAGCGGGTGATCCTTCCCCTCGCCGGCGACGGCGCGGAAGTCGACATGTTTCTCTGCCTGACCGTCTTCTACATGTCGGACGGCGGCGCCATCTGAACCGGCGCGGAGGGCGGGCTCAGGACTTCGCCACGCGGGCACCCTTCGGGATCGTCGCCGGCGCCTTGTTGAGCTGTTCGACGGCGAAGCCCGCGGCGGCCTTGTAGCCGGCCATGAACGCGGCGCGCTCCTGCGCCGGGATCACCTCGTCGATATTCTCGAACCGGCCGCCGCAGCGCTCGTCCACCATGGCGAGCAGGCCGAACGGGCCGGCGCCGCGGTTGCGCAGCACCACTGCCGAGATCGGGCCGCAGAGCTTCGCGTCGTAGGCGGCGAGCGCGGCGGGCGTCACGCCGTGCTGCAGCATCGCGGCGCCGAGCACCCGGGCATCGACGATGGCTTGGCTCGCGCCGTTGGAGCCGGTCGGATACATCGCATGCGCCGCGTCGCCGAGCAGGGCCACTGGGCCGTCGGCCCAGCTCGGCACCGGGTCGCGGTCGATCATCGGGTTCTCGAAGGCGCCGTCGGCGCCGGCGATCAGCGCGGGCACGTCGAGCCAGTCCCATTTCCAATCCGCGAAGTGGTGCGCGAAGTCGGCGGTCGGCACCTGGCGGAACCAGCCGGTCTGCTGCCAGCCCTCCGCACTATCGAGCGTCACCTCGGCGATCCAGTTGATCAGTGCGAGGCCCGTCACAGGATCGGGATGCGAGATCGGATAGATCACCATGCGGTGGCGATGGGTGCCGAGGCCGATGAAGGACGAGCCGGTGCGGATCGGCTTGGCCCAGGTGGTGCCGCGCCACATGAGGGCGCCGCCCCAGTGGATCGGCGGCTGGTTCGGGTGCATCTGCGCGCGGATCGCCGAATGGATGCCGTCGGCGGCGACCAGCAGGCTGCCGCGCGCGTCGGAGGTGGTGCCGTCGGCATGCTCGATCAGCGCGCTGACGCTGCCGTCGCTGTTCTTCCGGTAGCCGGTGACGCGACAGCCGAGGCGGATCGCCTGCGGCCCGATGCGCTCGATCACCTGCCGATAGAGCGCCATGTGGAACTGGCCGCGATGCACGGCGTATTGCGGCCAGTGGTAGCCGGCATCGAGCCCGCGCGGCTCGGCATAGATCTCGCGGCCGTTCAGCCCGACCAGGGCCCATTCCTTGGCCGGCACGCCGATGCGGTCGAGCGCCTCGGCGCCGATGCCGAGGTCATAGAGCTCGCGCACTGCGTTCGGCTGCAGGTTGATGCCGACGCCGAGCGGGCGCATCTCGCGCACCGCCTCGAACACGACACAGGGCACGCCGATCTGGTGCAGCGTCAGCGCGGTGGCGAGTCCGCCGATGCCGCCGCCGGCGATGAGGACAGGGTGGTCGGTCATGGCTTGCTTGCGGCGCTCATCTGTGGGAAGCGGCCGGCGGCGGCTGGCCTTCGCAATTGGCGAGGCCCGGATCGATCCGGGCCCAGCTCGGTGCCGAGCCGGTCCAGATATAGCCGGACGGCCGGCCGAGCTCGGGATCGTCCAGGGCGCCGGCGCGCACCACGATCAGGCCGGGGCGGGCATCCGACTCGCTGAACAGAGGGGTGCCGCAGGCCGCGCAGTAGCGGCGGCGCATGCGGTTGCCGCTATCGGCGGTGCTGCGGTATTCGCCGAGCGCGCCGGTGACGCGGAAGGTCGCGGTGCGGAGCGCCACGTTGATCGAGGCATTGCCGGACGACAGGTACTGGCAGACGCGGCACCAGCACGCCCGCGCCATCACCGGCGGCTCGTCGCATTCGAACCGCACGGCGCCGCAGAGGCAGCCGCCGGTGACGGGCCTGGCCCCGGTACTCCGTTCGGTCATGCGCACCCCCTGGGCCAGGTCGATTGGCGAGCCGGGCCGATTGGCGGGCCAGGCCGATGGGCGGGCCGGGCCGAAGGGCGAGCCAAGCCGATGCGGGCCCCGAAGGCAACTGCCCGCGTCCCCTAACCTCGCCTGCAGTTGCGTAGCCCCATCGCAATTCATCTGCGGCAAGGCGGCAGCCCTCGTGGCGGTGACAAGGCCGGGGCATTGCGGCGGCACCGCAACCGCCGGCCCGTGGGGCGCATTGATCGGGTGCCGGGACCCGTTCCCCTCCCTGCCCGGCAAGGTTGGAACAAGGGCCGGGCGCCGCCCGATCCATGTGCGGCGTCCGGCCGGCGAAAGCTGCCGTGACAAAATCCGGATAGGCCGAATGGCCAGATACGAGGCTCGGCGAATTGTGCTCTGCTGCACCCAATTCGGGCAGCCAAGCTCGACAGAAGAACATGACGGGGGAGAGACGAGGGCCATGCGAATCGCCGACAGCACGCGCGAACATGATCGGTCCGGGGAGCAGACGGCCCCGCTGAAGACCTGCATGCTTTCCTGGCTCGCCCTGTCTGCCGGCGGCTGGCTGGTCATCGCCGGCGCCGTCTATGCGGTCGCCCGCGCGCTTTCCTAAGGCAGGCGCCGCCCGCCAAATAGAGGTCCGCTGAAAAGAGGACGGCCCCCGCGAGGGGCCGTCGATGTCTGATTTGTCGAGTCCGGCCGGGTCTCCCGACCCGGCCGTCCCCGCGATCGATCGCGTGTTACTTCCGCCGCCGGCGCGCCAGCAGGCCGAGGCCGATCAGGCCGGTGCCGAGCACGGCAAGCGTCGCCGGCTCGGGCACGTCCACCGCGGTAGCGCGGACGATGACGACGAGGTCGTCATGGTTGTCGTCGAGAGCGGCGCCGCTGTCGTCGAGGGCGATATAGATCGCATCGCCCATCGTGTCGCCGGGGCCGCCGCCGACAACGCCGAGGAAATAGCCCACGGGGTTGTTGTCGTTGGTCACCTCGTTCTCTTTCAAGAACGGCCCGCCATTGGCGCCCAGCGTGTCGGCGATGAAATGGAAATCGAGCAGCTGGCCTGCCGCGGCCGAGCTGGCGACCGTGTCGCCCATCGTCGCCAGGTTGTTGACGAAGGCGAGCACATCGTCGACGTAGAACTCGTCGGTGAAGCCGGCTTCGAAGCCGATGAACTCGTAGGTGAGCGTGACGTTCTGCGTCGCCTGCAGCGCGCCGCCGATGAAGCCGTCGACGCCGGGTATGACGTCGTTGATCGCCGGCGTGGTGTAGGCGACGCCGGGCTGGATATTGAGAAGGGCCGCGTTTGCCGTGCCGATCGCACCGAAGCTGAGCGCGATGGCGGCGGCGCCGGCCAGGAAAATATGCTTCATGGGATCCTCCGATCGTCGAGCCGATGGGTTGAGATCCCCCCTCGCGGAAGCCCATACAGGATGCGTGCCAACCGCACGTTGCGGAGCGAAATCAGCCGGTTGCAACTGCCAAGCTCTGCCCGGCTCATGCAAGGTGTAAAATCGACCATAGCTCGGCCGTCGATGCCGGGCGCCTTCGGGAAGCTGCGCCGATTCGGAACCTGCGTTGTGCCGCGACGTTCCGGTCAGACACTTCCAGAAGGAGCATCCACATGCGTCAGAATCGGATGGCTACGCTCGCTGCCGTGATTCTTTTGTCCGGTGCCGGTGCCGCCTATGCGGCCGGCAGTGGAACCAAGGACAATCCCGGCAACACGGTGACGCCGCAGGCCGGTGGCGCGGTGAAGAACCCGCCGGGCGCGGAGAGCGCGCGCGAGAACGCGGTGAAGCCCAAGCTCGGCCAGTGGGCGGTCGGCAAGACCGTCTATGACCGCGCCGGCGATGCGGTCGGCACCGTGAAGCGGGTGGACGGCGACAGGCTCGTCGTGTCGGCTGGTGCCGATCTCGGCATCGGCAGCCGCGAGATCATTCTCAACGCGAACCAGCTGAACCAGAGCGGCAGCGGCGCCGACATGCGGCTGATCACCACGCTCACCAAGGCCCAGCTGAAGCAGCAGCCGGACGCCAAGAGCGACATGAACAGCACCGGGAAGAAGCAGTAGAGCTTCAGCCTCGACAACCGGAGCGGCGGGCCCTGGCGCCCGCCGCTTTGCGTTCCTGCCATTCACCTCCGCGGCCCGGCGGGCTAGAATCGCCGCAAGGGACAGCCAGAAAGACCGGGCGGAGGAAACGATGGCCAAGGGGAACGCGGCGCCGCGGATCGCGGTGGTGGGGGCCGGGGCGCTCGGCGGCTATGTCGGCGGCTGGCTGGCCCAGACCGGACACGACGTGACGCTGATCGACGGCTGGCCGGAGCATATCGAGACGATCCGCAAGCGCGGCCTCGAGCTCGACGGCGTCACGCCGGAAGAGCAGTTCACCGTCACCAAGGCCCGGACCATGCACCTGACCGAGGTGCAGTCCCTCGCCAAAGAGGCGCCGATCGATATCGCCTTCGTCGCGGTGAAGTCCTACGACACCGAATGGGCGACCATGCTGATCAAGCCCTATCTTGCGCCATCTGGCTTCGTCGTCTCGCTGCAGAACTGCCTGAACGAGGAGAAGATCGCCGCCATCGTCGGCTGGGGCAAGACGGTCGGCTGCATCGCCTCGGTCATCTCGGTCGACATGTTCGAGGCCGGCCGCATCCGCCGCACCGTGGCGCGCGGCGGCGAGCGGCACACCGTGTTCCGCATCGGCGAGGTGCATGGCCGCATCACGCCGCGCGTGGAAGCGCTGGTCGAGATGTTCGGGCCGATCGACAGCGCCAAGGCAACCTCCAATCTGTGGGGCGAGCGCTGGTCCAAGCTCTGCATGAACGGCATGCGGAACGGCGTCTCGGCGGCGACCGGCATGACCACGACCGATTGCGACCGCAATCCGGCGATCCGGCATTTCGCGATCGGGTTGGCGACCGAAGGCGCCGCCATTGGCCAGGCGCTCGGCTATACGCTGGAAAAGATCGGGCCGCTGGCGCCGGAGCTGCTCGTCCGCCTCGCGCGCGGCGACAAGGAGGCCTTCGCCGAGGCCGACCGGCTGATGACGCCGGGCTCGAACTCGGCGCCGCCCAACCCGCGTGCCAATATCCAGCGCCCGTCGATGGCGCAGGACATGATCAAGGGCCGACGCACCGAGATCGAGTTCATGAACGGCTTCATCGCCGAGAAGGGCGCCGAGATCGGCCTCGCGGCGCCGTCGCATCTGAAGCTCACCGAGGTGGTGAAGCGCGTCTGGCGCGGCGAGCAGCAGCCGGGCCCGGCGACGCTGGGAGGGTGAGGGGCGCAAGCTCCACGCATCCCTCTGTCGAGGCAATCTTAGGCGAGAAAGAAACAGTCTGGCAACGTCCCGCGCATCTCAATAGATGAGAACCCCTTCGCATGGGGAAGGGGACAGAGATGATCGCCTGCGGATTGGATTTCGGGACGTCAAACTCGGCGATCGGCGTCATGCGGAGCGATGGGCCTGTGCTGGCGCCGGTCGAGGCGGGCAGCACGCTGGTGCCGAGCGCGGTGTTCTTCGATTTCGAGACCAAGGGACGCGTGCTGTTCGGCAACGCGGCGATCGCGGCCTATATCGACCAGATCGACGGACGGCTGATGCGGGCGCTGAAGTCGATCCTGGGCTCGAGCCTGATCGACGAGAAGACCGCGCTCGGCGACCGCAAGGTGCCGCTGACGCAGGTGGTCGAGATCTTCGTGCGGCACCTGAAGCAGAAGGCGGAGGCCTTCGCCGGGCGGGAGATCGCTGCCGTCGTGCATGGCCGGCCGGTGCGGTTCGACGACGACGACAAGGCGGATGCGCGGGCGCAGAAGGTGCTGGAGGAGGTCGCGCGGCGGGCCGGCTTCCGCGACGTGAGCTTCGTCTTCGAGCCGATCGCGGCGGCGCACGATTACGAGCGCACGGTGCAGCGGGAGGAGCTGGTGCTGATCGCCGATATCGGCGGCGGCACCAGCGATTTTTCCGTCATCCGCGTCGGGCCGGAGCGCCGCGGCCGCGCCGATCGCGCTGGCGACGTGCTGGCCAATGCCGGCGTCCGCGTCGGCGGCACCGATTTCGACAACGCGCTGAGCCTTGCGGCGATCATGCCGCTGCTCGGGCTCGGCACCCACCTGATCGAGAAAAACCTGCCGATGCCGAACGCGCTCTATCACGAGCTCGCCACCTGGGCGACGGTCAACTTCGCCTATACGCAGAAGAACGAGCGGGAGGTCGCCCGGCTGGCCGCGCGGGCGCGCGAGCCCGAGAAGGTCGAACGACTCCTGAAAGTGTTGCGCCGGCGGCTCGGCCATCGACTGGCCTTCGCCGCCGAGGCGGCGAAGATCGCGCTGAGCGTCGAGGAACGGGTGGCGCTGCCGCTCGAGTTTCTCGAAACGGGCCTTGCGGCAATGGCGACGCGCGACGGGTTCGACCGCGCCATCGGGAGCCGGGTCGAGCGGCTCTGCAAGGCGGCGGGCGATTGCATCGCCGCGGCGGGCGTCACGCCGGATGCCATCGACACGATCTTTCTCACCGGCGGGTCGAGCCGGGTGCCCGCCATTCGCGCGGCGGTCGGGCGCGCGGCGCCCTCCGCCCGCCTGGCCGGAGGCTCCGATCTCCTCTCCGTGGCGCTCGGCCTCACCCGGATGGCCGGGATAATGCGCTGAGCGCCGCGGGCGGCGGCCCTCAGTTCATCAGGCCGTAGAACTTGCCGGCATTCTCGCAGGTGATCTTGCGGGTCACCTCCGCGGGCAGATGGGCGAACTGCTCGTCGATATATTTCGAGCTCTCCGGCCAGACGCCGTCGCCATGCGGGTAGTCGGAGCCCCACATCAGGCTTTCGGCGCCCATGTCGTCGATCAGCTTGCCGCCGATGCGGTCGAACTGGAACGTTGCCTTGCACTGGCGGCGCCAGTAGTCGGAGGGCTTCATCTTCAGGCCGAGATCGCGGAAGCGGTCCTCCCACTCGAAATCCATGCGGTCGAGCGCATAGGGAATCCAGCCGCAACCGGACTCGCCGAAGGCGATGCGCAGATTCGGGAACCGTTCCAGCACATTGGCGCCGATCACCGCGGCCAGGATGTTGATCAGATTCATCTGGAAGCCGGAGACCACGGTGAAGAAGACCGAACGGCCGACCCGGCCGTCATATTTCGACAGCACCTTGTTGGAGACGGCGGGGAAGGTGTGGAAGTGCAGCGGCAGCTGCACGTCGTTCACCGCCTTCCAGAGCGGGTCCCACATCGGGTGCCACATCGGCTCCATGTCCCAGGAGCAGGAGAGCTCGAGGCCGCGCAGGCCCATCTTCGCCACGCGGTGGATCTCGGCCACCGCGGCGTCGATATCGCCGTAGGGCAGGCAGGCGAGGCCGATATGGCGGTCGGGATAGTGGCTGCAGAACTCCTTGAGCCAGTCGTTGTAGATGCGCAGCATCTCGTTGGCCGCCTCGCGGTCGTCGAGGCGCGAGGCGGCGCCGAGGATACCGTAGATCACCTCGGCATCGACGCCGTCGCGGTCCATGTCCTTGATGCGCAGATGCGGGTCGCTGACCCGGCGGACGCCCTTCTTTCCGTCGTCGTAAAGGCCGGTGCCGGCCATGATGTCGACCCGCGCATGCTTGCCGGGCACGTATTTCTGCCCCGCCGGGCCGACGCCGTTGACCAGGCCGAAGCTGGCGCCGTTCTTCGAAGTCCAGCGCGGCCCGTCCGGCCCGTCCGTCACGAAGGGCATACGCTCCTTCAGCGCGGCCGGCGCCTCCGAGACGAACAGCTCGGGCGGCATCCAGGGCAGGTCGAGGTGGCTGTCGGCGGAGATGCGATTGTACCGCATGGCGTATCCTCCCGATCGGATACTGTTCTTCTCGTCTGAGCTTAGGCGAAGTCGCGCCCGCGCACCAACCGCTCCGCACCTCGCTTACATATGTGATGGCGCGCACCATCCGCGCGCCGCTGACCGTCGTAGCGGTAGATGCAGACGGGCCAGGCGCGGAGGGATCCGATGTACCGTCAGTCACGCAGAAATCGCGTCGAACAGGCAGCCGGCATCTTCGCCGCCTTCATTGTCGCGATGCTGGTCGGCCTGATCCTCGCTTCCCTTTGAAGAGGGACGGAATGCCGACGGGCATCCCCTGCGGGGGCGCGGGGCATCGCTGCGACACCCGTCACCGGTGCCAGGGCGATACTAATTAACCGGCTCGTCACGGCTGCGGCTTTGTCGACGCAGTTCCTTGAGAGCCGAGATCACCTGGCGCCAGACCGCACAACCTTCAAGGTCGTCGTCCTCCGCCAATGTCTCGAACTTCATCTCGGCAATGGCGAAGGCCTCGTCGCCGTGATTGTCGAGCAACTGCCTGGCGCAGCGATAGATCTCGATGTCGTCGATCACCATCTGCGTTCATCACCTGTGAATGGGCAGAGCAAGCAATGAATCTCCAACATGCCTCGGCGGTTCCGAGGCATCGGGGAATCAACGCTGCGTGTCGGCACGCCGCCAGCGGGGCTCGGGCACGGCGAGTTCGACGCCGATATGGGCCAGCGTGGCGGCGGGACGGCGGATGTCGGTGCGAAAGGCAGTGATTTCGCCGGGACGAAGCATCTGCTTCTCGGCCGGGAAGAGCCATTGGCCCAGCACGCGACCATCCTTGTCCAGCATGCGGGCCAAGAGCTGCGGAACGTGCGCGCTCTGGCTGCCCGTATTGGCGATGGTGCCGTGCACGACAAGGCCCGGTTCGCCGCCGATGGGCTGGCGCTTGGCGCTGGTCAGCTGAACCCTCAGCTTGCGCAGCGGCAGAACGGAGATATCTACGGCCTGATCGGTGCAGGCGCGGTATGTTTCGGCGCCTTCGCCGACATAGCGATCGACGCAATTCAAGCCGGCGTAGAGCTGCTGGTCGATGCCGCTCCAGGCCACGCCGAAACGCGCGCGCAGCGGCGGGTCGGTCTCGGCGAAGTGTACCGCATAGAGGCCCTGTGCCAGCGGCCGGAGCGGCCGCGCCACCACCGTGTTCTCGTAGGCACTGATCCAATGCACCTGCATCGGTTCGGCGAGTGAGGGCAGATCGGTGTCGACCCATTGCCATTCCGCCGCGGGCATGACCGCGCCTTCGGCATTGATCTCGCTGCGCATCCAGGCGACGCGGCGGAGCTCGATGGACGGCGCGCTCAAGGCGGCATGGCGGCGGGCGAGGGCGGGATGTTCGATGACGAGGAGCGTGTCGGGCGCCAGATCGGCGCGTAACGCCCAGTTGCGCACTTCCCATTCCGGCGAGCCGTCCAGCCGCCTCAACTGGTCGTCGGAGGAGAGGGCATAGAGGCCCGGCTCTGGCGGCCGCGGGATGGCGCGCTCGCCGACCTTCGGCACGCTCGAACATCCGGTTGCGAGCAGCGCGAGTCCGGCCAGGAGCATGCCGCCAGCCCGAAGCATTCGTTTCATGCCCGCCCCTTTCGCGACAAGGGTCCCAGGCGCCCTAGCGGCGCACGGGATCGACAGCTACGACGGTTGCGGACCCGCGGCCTGCCGCTTGCTGGGGCTGCAGTGCCGGCGGGACGGCGAGGGTGGCAGACATGCCTTCGACGGCGGGAACCGGCGTTCCTTGCCGGCCGGCGGCCGATGCGCTGAGGCCGGGATGCGACGGCATAGGGCTCCGCGCCATTGCGCCGGACCGGGGCGAGGAGATCGCTACCGCCGGGTCGCCCGGCGGAGGCCCCTGATCGACGACGGTCGAGGGCGGCTCGCCGGCCTGAACCGGACCAGCCGCGGGGGCGACGGTGCTTACGCTCTCCGGTCCTGGCGCCGCCGTGGCCGGCGCCGCCGATGCGTTTGCGGGGCCGGCGTTCGCCGCGCTGGCGGAAGCTGCATCGCCTCCTGTTGAAGCGGTGCCTCCGTTGGTCGCCGAACTTGCCGCACCGGAACCGCCCGCACCGGAACCGCCCGAACCATTGCCGCCGGCCGTGCCGCCGCTGCCTGCGCCCGTCGCGGCGCCGGCTGCGTCCGCCGCTCCCGCGGCGGCATCGGCCGCCGCC
>QOZS01000074.1 GCA_003576705.1 Desertibaculum subflavum | reverse complement strand
CGACGCTCGGCTATGCCCTGGCCGCGCTTGCGGCCATGGCCGGCGCCATTGCCGCCCTGCGCCTGCCGCGTGGCGCACCGGTCGCCGCCGCGGCGCGGCCGCCGCTCGCCACGGCGCTGGCGGAGGGTGCGCGCTTCGTGCTCGACCAGCCCTTGCTGCGCGCCATCGGGCTTTGCGCGGTGTTCTGGAACTTCGCCTTCTTCGCCCTGATCGCGGTCTTCGTGCCGTACGGCCTCGACGTGGTCGGGCTGGATGCGCGCGGCATCGGGCTCGCGCAATCGGCCGCCGGTATCGGTGGCATCGCCGGCTCGCTCGCGGCGGCGGCGGTCCTGCGCCGGCTGGCGCCGCGCGTGGTGCTGCTGGCGGGGCCCGGCCTTTCGGTCGTCGCCGCCGGGCTGATCCTCTCCGCCGCACCGCTGCACAGCGTCGCGGCCGCCGCCGCGGGCTTTGCGCTGATCGGCTTCGGGCCGATGCTGTGGCTGATCTGCCAGCAGAGCCTGCGCCAGCTGGTCACGCCGCGCCCGCTGCTCGGCCGCGTGAATGCGACGATCCAGCTTGCGATCTATGGGGTGCGCCCGCTCGGCGCGCTGACCGGCGGCGCCGTCGCCGTGGGTTTCGGCCCGACCGCGGCAATCTGGCTGGTGGGCGCCTTGTTCCTCGCTTCCTTCCTGGTGCCGGTATTCAGCGCGCTCGGCCGGCTCACGGCAATGCCGGCACCGATCGCTGCTATTGCCCGGTGAAGTTCGGCTCGCGCTTCTCCAGGAACGCCTTGATGCCTTCCTTCATGTCCTGGGTCTGCATCAAGGGCAGCAGCTGCAGGAAGACGTGGTGCACATGCTCGTTGAACGGCTCGTTCCAGCCCATGCGCATCATCCGCTTGGCGGCCTGGATGGCGAGCGGGGCATTGGCCGCGATCTCCGCGGCCAGCGCCTGCGCCGCGCCCATCAGCTCCTGCGCCGGCAGGACTTTCGAGACCAGGCCGAGGGCCAGGCTCTCCGCGGCGGAAAGGTTGCGGCCGGTGAAGATGATCTCCGCCGCCTTCGACCAGCCGATCAGCCGCGGCAGGTACCAGGTGCCGCCCGATTCCGGCAGCACGCCGCGCTTGGCATAGGAAGCGGCAAGCTTGGCGCCGTCCGCCATCAGGCGGATATCGGCGCCGAGCGCCAGGTCGAGGCCATAGCCCGCGGCCGATCCGTTCAGGGCGCAGATCACCGGCTTGTCGAGGCTGTGCAGCACGGTCGGCGGCGTGTTGCGCAGGTCGAGATTGGTCGGCGTCACGCCGGAGCCGACCGAGAGATTGTCGGTGCCCTTCGACTGGGCCTCGAGGTTGAGCCCGGCGCAGAAGGCGCGGCCGGTGCCGGTCAGGATGACGACGCGCACGTCCTTCGCCTCGCCGGCGCGGACCAGGAAGTCGGTGAGTCGCTTCAGCATCGGGCCGGAGATGGTGTTCATCCGGTGCGGCGCGTTCAGCGTAATGGTGGCGATGCCGGCTTCCGCCCGCCACAGCACTTCGTCTTCCTGATCGGCCGCCGCATTGGTGTTCATCGGTTTCCTCCCGCTCTACGACTTGCCGCGCATTATGCTGCGCCACCTCGGCCCCGCAAATTGCGCGCGATGACGCGGCAGGCCACGTGACCGCTCTTTACGACGCGGTAGCATTCGCGGCGTAGCCTCGATGGCGATCGAGATCGTCCTGGGGGATTGATGTTCGCCTTGCCGCCCGAGGCCGGGGAGCCCGAATTCGTCGCCCTGTTCGAATACTGGTGCCGCCAGGCCCCGTCGGGACAGCTGCCCGGGCGCCAGCATCTCGATCCCATCGACATGCCGCGCGACCTGCTGCCCTGGCTCGTCCTGTTCGATATCGAACCTGCGCTCGAAGGGCCATGCTTTCGCACTCGGCTGATCGGCACCAAGGCGGCCGACCTGCTCGGGCGCGCGCCGCGCGGCGCCGCACTGCAGCAGCTCGGGCTCGCCGAAGCGGGCAGTCTGGCCAGCGCCTTCAAGGCGGTGGTGACGCTCAACGCGCCGGTCGTCTACTCGGCGCCGCTGATGCGGCCGAACGGGCGGCAATACTGGGCTCGCCGGCTCTGCCTGCCGCTGGCGGGCAACGGCTATGCGGTCGACATGGTGATCGGCAGCTATGTGTTGCGCGAGGCCGCGCTCGCCGGGCCGGCCGGCCTGGTGGTCTTCAACCGTCTCGAAGCGGCACCGCGGCGCCGGCTCGGCGCCGCCGGCTGAGGCTCAGGCGTCCAGTACCGGCGCGTCCAGCATCAGGCGGCCCTGGCCATCCTCGATCTCCAGCACATAGAGGTCGGGATCGCGCGCCACGGCCTTCTCGATCGCCGCCTCGGCTGCCGCGTCGTCGATCGGCGCCGGCCCGCCCTGGCGCATCCAGGCGCGGTTTCCTTCGCGGTCGTAGGTCTGGATCAGCACGAAGGCCCGCCCCGGGTCGAGCGCGAGCTTGATCACGATGGCGCCGGAATCGGCATCGCCGCGCCGGCGCTGGAAGGCGGCGACGCCATGCATGTCATAACGGCGCAGGATCGCCGCGACGCGCAGGCCGGTTTTGAGGCGAGGCTCGGTCACGCCCCCTCCCGGGGAGATTTCCGCGAGGAGGGGGCAGCGACCGGCGCGATCAATGCGCGGCCATGCGGTTGAGCGCGCTGACCACGGCGCGGAACGAGGCCGTGTTGGTGTTCGGGTGCATGCCGACGCCATAGGCGCGCTTGCTCTCCTCATGGATCTCCATGCGGATGAAACAGACCGCCTCGGCGCCGGAGCCCATGGTCAGCGCATCCTGGTGGTAGTCGAGCACGTTGGCCTTGATGCCGAGCGCCTTGTTGATGCCGTCGACGAAGGCCGCGATCGGCCCGTTGCCCTGGCCGGCGAAGTTGCGCTCCTCGCCGCGCACGCGCAGCTTGCCCTGGCATTGCACGATCTCGCTCGCATGCGCCGCGGTGCCGAGGCGATAGTCGATCAGCGCATAGGGTGCCGAGAGGTTCAGGTATTCCTGCTCGAACTTCTCCCAGATCTCCTTCGGCTTGATCTCCTTGCCGGTCTCGTCGGTGATCTTCTGCACCACCTTGGAGAACTCGATCTGCATGTCGCGCGGCAGGTCGATGCCGTATTCCGACTGCAACAGATAGGCGACGCCGCCTTTGCCGGACTGGCTGTTGACGCGAATGATCTCCTCGTATGACCGGCCGATATCCTTCGGATCGATCGGCAGGTAGGGCACTTCCCAGATGCCGGAATTGCTCTTCGCCTGCGCCGTCATACCCTTCTTGATCGCGTCCTGGTGCGAGCCCGAGAACGCCGTGTGGACGAGGCGACCGGCATAGGGGTGCCGCTCGTGCACCGGCAGCTGGTTGCAATAGGTCGCCACCTCGACCGAGCCGTCGATATCGGAGAAGTCGATCTGCGGATCGACGCCCTGGGTGAACAGGTTGAGGCAGAGCGTCACCAGGTCGACATTGCCGGTGCGCTCGCCATTGCCGAACAAGGTGCCCTCGACGCGGTCGGCGCCGGCCATCACGCCGAGCTCGGTAGCCGCCACCGCGGTGCCGCGGTCGTTATGCGGATGCAGGCTCAGGATGACGCGGCTCCTGTCCTTGAAGTTCCGGTGCATCCACTCAATTTGATCCGCATAGTAGTTCGGGCTCGCCATCTCCACCGTGGCCGGCAGGTTGATGATGGTCGGGTTCGCCTTCGAGGCGCCCCAGATGTCGAGTACCGCCTCGCAGACATCCATGGCGTAGTCGAGCTCGGTGCCGGTGAAGCTCTCCGGGCTGTACTCGTAGCGCACCTTGGTGCCGGTCGCCTGCAGCTTCGGCGTCAGCTCCTTGACCACCTTGGCGCCGTCGGTCGCGATCTGCTTCACGCCCTCCTTGTCCTGCGCGAACACCACGCGGCGCTGCAGGGTCGAGGTCGAGTTGTAGAGATGGATGATGGCGTTCTTCGAGCCGGCGACGCTCTCGAAGGTGCGCTCGATCAGCTCCGGCCGCGACTGGGTCAGCACCTGGATGGTGACGTCGTCGGGGATCAGCTTGTTCTCGATGATGTAGCGGACGAAGTCGAAATCGGTGTCGGAGGCGGCCGGGAAGCCGACCTCGATCTCCTTGAAGCCGAGCTCGACCAGATGGGAGAAGAACTTGATCTTGCGGTGCCGGCCCATCGGCTCGATCAGGGCCTGGTTGCCGTCGCGCAGATCGACCGAGCACCAGACAGGCGCCTTGGTGATCTGGCGGGTTGGCCATTCGCGGTTCGGCAGGTTGATCGGCGGAAAGGCGCGGTATTTGTGGACGGGCATGGTGGTCATGGTCGTGCTCCAGCGGGCCGGCTCTCAAGCCGGCCGAAAATGTCGTCGGCTGCGCTGCATGCGGCCCCCGCAATACCGCGCCGGCCCCGGAGAGGGCTCGCTGCTGGCGGTATGGGATGGGGGGCTAGGTAATTCGGCGGACATGCAACGCGGTCTCCCTAGGGACATGCGCAAGGCGCGCAGCTTCGGCCCGGCTCTGGCGGAGAGCCGGGGCCATAAGTCGAAGCAGCGCGGAATTGCGCAGGCGTTGCATGGCCGGGACCCTAGCGGGGGAGGCCAGCCGGCGTCAACCGCGGGGTGGTTAGCGGCAGGTTAACCCGGTCAAAGCCTTCACCGCGTGCCTCCGCGTTCCCCGCGTCCTCCGCGGTGAGCGCCTCTTAGAACAGCCCCAGCACCCGGCCCGTGAGGGTCGCCGCGGCGGCGAGCAGGGCGAGGGCGAGCGCGCCGGCCGCCAAAGCCAGCGCGGTCGAGGCCGCTGTCGTGCCGGTGGCGGCCAGGGTGTCGAGGCTGCGGCCGACCTGCTCGCGCAGCGGCGAGGGCGCCAGCGCATCGCTCAGCGCCTGCGCCGCCGGTGCCTTCAGATGCGCCGCGGTGTCGAGGCGCGCGATCCGGCGCGCCAGCTGGGCCAGTTCGCGGCTGCGCCCGCCGAGCGTGAAGAGCTGGACAAGCAGGCCGCGTCCGGCCGCCGATTGCAGGCCGACCAGCCGCTCATGGCTGTCGCGCAGCAGCTCGACGCGCAGCAGGGCATGGATCGCAACGAGCGGCGCGAGATGGCGGAGCGGCGGATATTCCGGCAGCAGCTCGGGCCCGTTCTTGCCGGACGGCATCGCCGTGGCGCCCTTGGTCGGCCGGCTGGTCGGCGGCTGGTTCAGCGCGGTGGCGTGGAGCCGCTCGGCATCGTCGCGGTAGCTCTCGGGATAGGCGCGCGACAGCACCACCATGCCGCCTGGCCGGAACCAGGCCTCGCAATAGGGCGAGGGGCCGAAGCGCCGGCCCTGGTCGGGATCGTGCATCGCCTGCACCGCCAGCGCGCCTTGCGCATCCGCCTGCAGCAGGCGGTGGATGTCGTAGGCGAACTGGTCGCGCGCCTCGAAGCGGTCCGGCGCCATGTCGTAGAGCGAGACCAGCATGAAGCTCGAATGCCCGGGCGCATGTTCCCGGATGCCGTCATGCTCGCGCTGCTTGCCGGTACGCCGCCGCACCAGCGCGGCCTGCCAGAGGCGGAAGGCGGGATCGTCGGCGAGCAGCATGGTGCCGGCGGTGGTGAGGCGCCGCGCATAGGCGGCGAAGGCGCCGATCAGGGCGTCGCTGCAATGCCAGGAAGCGGCATGCGGCTTCAGATGCAGCTGCAGCAGGCGGGTCGGCACGCCGTCCTCGTCGTCGAGCAGCAGGGTCATGGCGTCGAGGCGGCATTGCCCGATTTCCGGCGCCGGCTCGTAGAAGCGGTGCCCGAGATAGCGGGCCTGGCCCTTGCGGTAGGTCGACCGCGCGGCGGCGGGATGCAGCGGAAAGCTCGCCTCGAAGGCCTGGTCGAGCGCGACCCGGTGGCAGGTATCGAGCCATGCCTGGGCGCCCGAATCCGGCTCCAGCCCGAGCGCCGAGCCGCTCTGCAGCGGCGCGCCGGTCCAGGCCAGGGAAAACGTGGCGACCAACCCGGCCGGGATGCCACCGCTCGGCTGCGACATACTCGGCATCTCCCGTGCCGTGCCCCTCTCGGCCCGGAAGATACCCCCTCAGGCGCGCAAGTCCATGTCGGAGGGGCGGAATTCGAACCGAGGGCTCAATCCGGCCGCAGCAGGTGCTCCACGCGGATCGGCAGATCGCGCACCCGTCTGCCGGTGGCGTGGAACACCGCATTGGCGATGGCGGCCGCGGTGCCGACGGTGCCGAGCATGCCAATCCCCTTGACCCCGCCGGAGCCGAGCCTCGGCTCGTCCTCCTCGACCATATGGATGTCGAAGGCGGGCATGTCGGCATGCACGGGGATCAGGTAGTCGGCGAGGCTGGTGCCGACCACGCGGCCGAGATGCGGGTCCATCACCGTCGCCTCGTGCAGCGCCATGCCGACGCCCCAGATCAGGCCGCCGACGAACTGGCTCCGCGCGAGCAGGGGATTGAGGATGCGGCCGGCCGCATAGGCCGCGGTGAGGCGGCTGACCCGCACCTCGCCGAGATCGCTGTCGACCCGCACCTCGGCGAAGACGGCGCCGAAGCCAAAGGCGCTGAAATCCGGCCTCGCTTCCGGCGCGGCGCCGGCCCGGGCTTCCAGGCCCTGCGGCGCGCGCCGCGCGACGAGTTCGCTCACCGGCTCGCTCCGATTGCCGCTGCGGATCATGCCGTCGGCGATGCTCATCCGCTCCGGCGCGATGCCGGCCAGCGGCGAGGCGGCGTCCGCCGATGCCAGCGCGAGGAGGCGCCCGCGCAGATCGCGCGCCGCTGTCTCCACCGCCGGCGTGAAGCTGGCCGTCGCCATCGAGCCGCCGGAATAGGGGCCTTCGGGCAGCAGCGAATCGCCGAGTTCGACATCGACCTCCGCATAGGACATGCCGAGCGCTTCGGCGGCGAGCTGCGCCAGCACGGTATAGGTGCCGCTGCCCATATCCTGGGTGCCGCAGCGCACCTTGACCCGGCCATCGGCGCCGATGCCGACCGCCGCCTCGGATGCCATGCGATAGGCGGGATAGCAGGCCGCCGCCATGCCGATGCCGATCGCCTGATGGCCCTCGCGCAGGCTGCCCGGCCGCATCGGCCGCCTGGCCCAGCCGAAGCTTGCCGCGCCGGCGCGATAGCACTCTCGCAGGCCGTTGCTCGACCACGGCAAATCCACATGCTGGTCGTGCGCGGCGATGTTGCGCAGCCGCAGTTCCAACGGATCGAGGTCGAGCTCATAGGCAAGCTCGTCCAGCGCCGATTCCAGCGCGAAGCTGCCCGGGCCTTCGCCCGGCGCGCGGGCCGGGTTCGGTTGCGGCGCGTTCACCCGTGCCAGCCGCTGCCGCGTCGCCACATTCGGGCAGGCATGCAGGACGCGCGTCACGGTGGCGAGCGCATCGGCGTACTCGCCGAACATCGAAGTGGGCGCCAGGCTCTCGTGCACGATGGCGGTGAGGCGGCCGTCCTTCGTGGCACCGAGCTTCAGGTCCTGCACCGTCTCCTGCCGGCGGCCGGTCAGCGTGAACATCTGCTCGCGGGTGAGTTCGAGTCTCAACGGCCGGCCGAGCACGCGCGCGGCGGCGATCGCCATGACGAGATGCGGGAACCAGGCGCCGCCCTTGGCGCCGAAGCCGCCACCGAGATAGTGCGAGACGATGCGGACATCCTCGGGCCGGAGCCCGAAGCATTCGGCGATGGCGAGGCGGTGCGCGAACACCGCCTGCGTCGTGGTCAGCACGGTCAGCCGCTCGCCGTCCCATTGCGCCGTCACGCATTGCGGCTCCATCGGATGGTGATTGTTGGTGGCCGTCGTGTAGCGCCGCCCGATCGCCACCTCGGCCTGGCGCAGCGCCGTCTCCGGGTCGCCGCGCCGGCTGTCGGTGGCGGTGCGGCCGGCCGTCTTCGGCGCGAAGGGCTCGCCGTCGGCCAGATTCAGGATGGCCGGTCGGCGCTCGTAGGCGACCTCCACACTGGCGGCGCCGCGCCGGGCGGCGGCCGGGGTGGTTGCGGCGACCAGCGCGACCGGCTGGCCGGCATGGTGCACATCGGGCCCCTGCAATGGGATCAGGACGCCTGGCCGGTCGATGCGCGGCATCTCGGCATGGGTGAGCACGCGCACGATTCCCGGCAGCGCCAGCGCCTCGCCGGCATCGATGCGGCCGACGCGCCCGCTCGGCAGGGGCGACAGGACCAGCGCCGCGTGCAGCATGCTGGCGACCGGGATCTCGGCGGTGAAGCGCGCCGCGCCGCGCACCTTCAGCGCGGCCTCGTAGCGGCGCGGCGATCGGTCTTCGCGCAGCATCATGCTTTCCCTCCGGCAACCTGCAGCGCACGGCGCACCGTGCGCCGCAGCAGCTCCACCTTGAATGCGTTGTGGGCGAGGGGCTCCGCACCGTTGCTGGCCTGCGCAGCTGCCTTGTCGAAGGCGGCCGCGTCGGCCCTCTCGCCGATCAGTGCCGCTTCGGCCTCGGTCAATCGCCACGGCCTGGTACCGACCCCGCCGGCCGCCAGCCGCGCGCGGGCAACGATGCCGTCGTCGATGACCAGATCGGCCGCCACCGAGACGACGGCGAACTCGAACGAGGCGCGATCGCGCACTTTCACATAGGCAGCGCGGCCCGCTGTCGCCGGTACGTCGACGGCGCAGATCAGCTGGCCTTGGCCAAGCACCGTCTCGCGTTGCGGCGTGTCGCCCGGCAGCAGGTAGAAATCTCCGATGCCGACCAGGCGCGATCCGGCCGGCCCGGCCACGCGCACGCTGGCATCGAGTGCCGCAAGCGCGACGGCAAGGTCGGAGGCATGCGTGGCGACGCAATGCGGGCTGCCGCCGAAGATCGCGTGGCTGCGATTCTCGCCGCCGATGGCCGGGCAGCCGCTGCCGGGCGCGCGCTTGTTGCAAGGCATGTCGCCGCTGCGGAAATACGCGCAGCGCGTCCGCTGCAGCAGGTTGCCGCCGATCGTCGCCGCATTGCGCACCTGTGCCGATGCGCCGGCGTTCAGCGCTTCCGCGATCAGCGGCCAGCGTGCCTGAACGATCGGATGGTCGGCGACGTCGCTCAGACGCGCCAGCGCGCCGATGGCGATGCCGTCGTCGCGCGGCTTCACGATGTCGAGCGCCAGCCGGCTGATGTCGATCATCAGCTCGGGCCGGGCAATACCGGCCTTCCACAGCTGCAGCAGGTCGGTGCCGCCGGCGATGAAGGCCGCGTCCGGCCGGCGTGCCAGGTCGAGTGCCTGCGACGGCTCCGTGGCGCGGGCGTAGTCGAAAGCATGCATTTGTCAGGCTCCGGCATAGGCGGCGATCGCCGCGACGATGTTGGGATGCGCGCCGCAGCGGCAGAGGTTGCCGCTCATCTGCTCGGCGATGCCGGCCGCGTCCGTCGCGCGGCCTTCGCCGATCAGGCCCAGCGCCGACATGATCTGGCCCGGCGTGCAATAGCCGCATTGCAGCGCGTCGTGTTCGACGAAGGCCTGCTGCAAGGGATGCAGCGCCTCGCCTTCAGCGAGACCTTCGATGGTCTGCACGTCGCGACCCTCCTGCATGACCGCCAGCGCGAGACAGGCATTGATGCGCCGGCCGTCGACCAGCACCGTGCAGGCGCCGCAGGCGCCCATGTCGCAGCCCTTCTTGGTGCCGAAGAGGCCGAGCTCGTCACGCAGCAGATCGAGCAGGGTGGTGCTCGGCTCGATCGTCACCCGATGCCGCCTGCCGTTGATCGCGAGCGCAAGCGCGACCCGCTGACGCGATGAATCGGTCATGAAAGCCCTCCTCGGGATAGCGTCGGTGTGTGGTGCCGGCCGGTTGCGGCCGGAAATCAGTGGCGTCGGGCCAGTGCGCGGGCGCCCGCCAGATGGGTCGCCACGAAGGCCCGCAGCTCGGTTTCCAGCTCGGCGACGCCGGAACAACGCGAAGCGATCTCGGCGCTGCCGTGGTAGAGCGCGCGCGTCAGCCGTTCGGCGCCGGGCTTCAGCGCCGTGTCGTCGCGCAACGCCTGGACGAGGCGCGCCTCCATCTCCCGCTCGGCCTCGGCGAAGATCTCGCCGGCGAGCTTGGACTTCGCCGAATGCAGCTCCTCCGCATGCGGCGAGAGGCGGTAGAGCTCGAAGGCGAGCCTGCGCCGGGTCACGATTGCGGCCGCGACGCGGTCGTCGAGCTTGCCGCCGGCCTCCAGCGCACCCGTGAATGCCTTCGCCAGCAGCGCCGCCATCCGGTTGGAGACGGCGACGAACAGCTCGTCCTTGTTCTTGAAGTAGCTGTAGAGCGTCGCCTTGGCCACCGCCGCCTCGCGCGCCACGCGCTCCATGGTCACGCCGCGGAAGCCATAGGTCCGGAACAGCTCGTCGGCGGCGCGCACCACGCGTTTGAAGCGAACCCGCTCCGCTTCGTCCGCGGGCAGCGCCAGCCGGCTCTTCATTGAACGAATAATACCAATATCGTCTGGTTTGTCAAGCGCCGGATGTGCGTGGGGTGCCGCGGGCCCGGACTACTTCTCGAAGCAGGCGGCGATCAGCTTGCGGAAAGCGACGGCGCGGTGGCTGATGGCGTGCTTGGCGTCCTGGTCCATTTCGCCGAAGGTTTCGGTCCGGCCGAGAGGGAGGAACATCGGGTCGTAGCCGAAGCCCCGGGTGCCACGCGGCGGCCAGACCAGCGTGCCTTCGACCGTGCCGCGGAAGGTCTCCATATGGCCGTCCGGCCAGGCCAGCGTCAGCGCGGCGACGAAGCGGCAGGTGAAGGGCTGCGTCTTGCCGCTGACGCTCGTCTTCTGCCAGACCTCCTGCATCGCCCTTGCGAAGTCCTTGTCCGGCCCGGCCCAGCGCGCGGAATAGATGCCCGGCGCCAGGTCGAGCGCGTCGACCTCCAGCCCGCTGTCGTCGGCCAACGAGACGATGCCGGAAGCGGTGGCGGCGGCGAGCGCCTTCAGCTCCGCATTGGCCTCGAAGGTCAGGCCGGTCTCTTCCGGCTCCGGCAGATTCTTCTCGCCGGCCGAAATCGTCTCGACGCCGAACGGCGCCAGCAGCTCGCGAATCTCGCGCACCTTGCCCGGGTTGTGGCTCGCCACCAGCAGGGTGCGGGAATCGAACTTCCGGCTCATTCGAGGCCGAGCGCCTTGCGCTGGTGCTGGAACAGCTCGCCGATGCCCTTGCGGGCGAGGCCGAGCAATTTGAGGAAGCTCGCCTCGTCGAACGGCGTCTTCTCGGCGGTGCCCTGGATCTCGATGATGTGGCCGCTGTCGGTCAGCACGAAATTGGCGTCCGCCTCGGCGCCGCTGTCTTCCGGATAGTCGAGGTCGAGCACCGGCGCGCCCTTGAAGATGCCGCAGGAGATTGCCGCCACCATGCCGGTCAGCGGGTCGCTCCGGATATCGCCGGCGGCCTTCAGCTGCTTCAGCGCCTGGTGCAGCGCGACATAGGAACCGGTGATCGCGGCCGTCCGCGTGCCGCCATCGGCCTGGATCACGTCGCAGTCGATCTTGATCTGGCGCTCGCCCAAAGCCTCCAGATTGGCGACCGAGCGCAGCGCGCGGCCGATCAGGCGCTGGATCTCCTGGGTGCGGCCGGATTGCTTGCCGCGCGCCGCCTCGCGGTCGGTGCGGGTATGGGTGGAGCGCGGCAGCATGCCGTACTCGGCGGTGATCCAGCCGCGGCCCGTATTGCGCAGGAAGGGCGGCACGCGCTCCTCCACGCTCGCGGTGCAGAGCACATGGGTGTCGCCGAACTTGACCAGGCAGGAGCCTTCGGCGTGCTTGGCGAAGCCGGGCTCGAGACTGACGGGGCGCAAAGCGTCGGCGGCGCGGCCGGAGGGTCGCATGAAGGCTCCAGGATTCGCTTAAGGTCGCGCCTTCTAGCCTTGCCAGCTCCGCGGGTCAAAGCAAAGGCGGACAAAAGCAAAGGGCCCGGCATTCGACCGGGCCCTCGCTGGCAGACGGCCAGAAATCAATTGGTCTTCTTGCCTTGCACCGTGTCGGCGGCCTTGGTCTTGGCCTTGGTCTTGCCGGCTTCCCCGGTCACCTTTTTGGCAGGCTCGGCGGGGGTCGCCTTGGTCGCAGGCACGGCGGCGGTACCGGCCTTCGGATCGGCAGGGGTCGCCGGGGTTGCCGGCTGCGCCTTCACGGCGGCCTCGCCGGCCTTCTTGGTCTGATCGACCTGGGAGCCGACGGTGGCCTTGGTGGCGGCATCGGCCGGCGCCTGGGTCTGGGCGATGGCGCTGCCCGTCCCGACCACGGTGAACGCGGCGATCGCAGCGAGCAGGGCAGGACGGGCGAAACGGGTGGACATTGGGGGTTACCTCTGGGGTTGTGAGCTCCCCTGGGAGCGGTCCGAGCAAAGACCGCGATTGCGGCCGGAGCGGGGCCGGCCCGCGACCTCGGCAAGGCGGCAGATGCTGCGTTGATAAAGCCCCGATCGGTGCTTAAATGCAGACCATATGATGCGTGACCTGAACGAGCGCTCGCGGGAAATCTTCCGCCATCTGGTCGAGGCCTATCTCGATTCAGGCCAGCCCGTCGGTTCGCGCCTGCTCTCCAAGCGTCTGGACCAGCGGCTGTCGCCCGCCTCGATCCGCAATGTGATGTCGGATCTGGAGGAGGCGGGGCTCCTGTTCTCGCCGCACACTTCGGCCGGCCGGCTGCCGACCGATGCGGGGCTCCGCATCTTCGTCGATGCGCTGCTCGAACTCGGCGAGGTCACGGCGGAGGAGCGCGCCTCGATCGAAAGCCGCTGCGCCGCCGCCGGTCGCAGCGTGCAGGACGTGCTGAGCCAGGTGTCCACCGCGCTGTCCGGCCTGTCCGCGGCGGCCAGCATCGTGGTCGCGCCCAAGGCCGACGCGCCGCTCCGGCATGTGGAATTCGTGCGCCTGGCGCCGACCCGGGTGCTGGTGGTGCTGGTCTTCGACAACGGTCTGGTCGAGAACCGCGTCATCGAGGTGTCCGACCGGCTGAGCGCGAGCGAGCTGATCCGCGCCTCGAACTACCTGTCCGCCCGCCTGCAGGGCCGCACCGTGGGCGAGGCGCGCGGCGCCATCCTGGCGGAGCTGCAGAGCCACAAGGCCGAGGTCGACGAGCTGACCCGCCGCCTGGTCGAACAGGGGCTCGCCACCTGGGCCGGCGGCGAGGGCCCGCCCACGCTTATCGTCAGCGGTCACAGCAACCTTTTGCAGGAGGTGCATGCGCTGGAGGATCTGGAGCGCGTCCGCCGCCTGTTCGACGAGCTGGAGGAGAAGGAGAACATGGCCCGCCTGCTGGAGCTGACCCAGCGGGCCGATGGCGTGCGCATCTTCATCGGGGCGGAGAATAAGCTGTTCGGGCTCTCGGGCTGCTCCATGGTCGTGGCGCCTTATGCCAATAGCCGCAAGGAGATCGTCGGGGCCATCGGCGTGATCGGGCCGACCCGGCTCAATTATGCCCGCATCATCCCGATCGTCGACTACACAGCTCAGATGGTGGGCCGGCTGATCGGCTGATCCGAATGACCATCCGGCCGGCTTGATCCTAAAGGATCGACCGCCTACATCAGGCGCTCCGCGACCCACCAGAGCCGTCGATTTTGCGCATGACCCATTCGACCGACCCGGCCGCCGATCCGCAGAACCCGCAGCCGGCCAACGATGCCGCGCCCGGCCCGCTTCCGCCCGCCGATGAGGCGGCGAGCCGCATCGCCGCGCTGGAAACCGAGTTGGCCGAGGTCAAGGACCGTCTGCTCCGCACCGCCGCCGAGACGGAGAATGTCCGCCGGCGGCTGGAGCGCGAGCGCGACGAGGCCCGGGTTTTTGCCGCCACCCGCTTCGCCAAGGACATCCTCTCGGTCGCCGACAACCTGCGCCGCGCGCTCGATGCGTCGCCGCGGCAGGACGACGAGACGATCAGGGCTTTCGTGGGCGGCGTCGAAGTGACCGAGCGCGAGCTGCATTCGATCTTCGAGCGCCATCAGATCAAGCGCATCGAGGCGCTCGGCGCCCGCTTCGATCCCAACCTGCACGAGGCGGTGGTCGAGCTCGAGGACCCCTCCAAGCCGGCCGGCACCGTGGTGCAGGTGATGATGCCGGGCTACACGATTTCCGGCCGCCTGCTGCGCGCCGCGATGGTCGCCGTCTCGAAGGGCGGCCCGAAGGAAGCCCCCGGCGCCGCGGTCGACACCAAGGTCTGACAAAAATATTCCTCCCTCGTGGCGAAGCCATGGGGGAGGGCTACGTGGTCGGTGTTTTGTGAGAGCAGAGTCGCCCTGCCCAGAATCCCGCGCGCGCTTCAGCGCAAGCTTTGTTGATTGAAGCTTCCAGCTTCCGCAGCGGGATTTGAGCGCTGCGTGCCCTGATGCCGCGTACGGTCGCGCGCAACGCCTGCTTGCGCATCGCGCGTCCGAAAATCTCTGCTGGCCGGCGTGCTGGGTCGTTCATTTCGCGCCTGTTCGTCATGGCCGGGCTTGGCCCGGCCATCCACGTCGATGGGCAGTGCGGTGGAGAGCCGTGGATGCCCGGGACAAGCCCGGGCACGACGACTGAACTGATGCCGTAGGCTTCGCGCGGCATCCTCCGCGGTGAGCCCCCTAAATGATCGCCGCGTGCACGAAGTTGCTGATGCGGTCGAGGCGCCAGCTGTGCCAGGGATCGGGGATGCGGCAATTGGTGACGTAGGCGAAGGAGACGCCCGAGGCGGGATCGGCCCAGCAATAGGACGAGCCGACGCCGCCATGCCCGAAGGTCAGCGGATGCGCGAAGGAGCCCATGCCGCGGATCGTCGCTGTCGTCCCGCGCAGATGCGGGCCGATGCCGCGATGCATCGGCATGCCCATATACTCGTCGACGCGGTCGCCGGTGTAGTTGCGGATCGCGTATTCCAAGGTGCGGGGCGAGAAGATGCGCTTGCGCCCGAGCGCGCCCTTGCCGAGCAGCATCTGGTAGAACGCGGCCATGCCGCGCGCGGTGCCGTAGCCGCCGCCGCCCGGCACGCCGGCCTCCCACCAGGCGGTTGAGTTCTCCGGGCTGCGCGGCTTCGGGCCGGCGCCCTTCTCGGCGGGGTCGTACATGATGGCGGCGCGCGCCTGCTTGGCCTTCGGCAGGCCGATATAGATCTCGTCGTCCAGGCCAAGCGGCTTCAGGATCTCGGCCTTGATGAAGTCGCGGAAGTCGCGGCCCGTCACCGCCTCGATCAGCGCCGCCGCCACCCAATGCGCGGCCAGCGGGTGATACAGCACCTTCGATCCCGGCGCCCATTCCAGCTGGATGTCGCAAACATCGGCCGCCAGCTTCTTGTGATCGGCCCAGGCCGGCGGCTGGATCTCGGCGCTCGGGAAGCCGCCCTGATGCGTCATCAGCTGCAGGATGGTGATGGCTTCCTTGCCGTTCTTGCCGAAGCCCGGCAGATGCTGCGCCACCGGATCGGTGAAGCCGAAATGGCCGCGCTCGGCCAGCAGCCACAGCGCCGAGGCGGTGATCACCTTGGTGTTGGAATAGAGCAGCCAGAGCGTATCGGCCTTGGCTTTCACCGGCTTGGCGTCGACCCGCGCATTGCCGAAGGTCTTGAACAGCGCCAGCTTGCCGTTGCGGGCGAGCGCGATCTGGCAGCCGGGATAGGTGCCTTCCTTCACGTGACGCTCGATCATTGCCGTCAGCGCGGCGAGCGGCTCGGGGCGCAGCCCCGCCGCCTTCGGTGTCGTGGTCGCCAGCGGAAATGCCATCTGTCGTTTCCTCCCTCGGGTCTCTTGCGCATGTCGGCCCCGGCGTTCAGCCGCCGCGGGCGATGAAATCCGGATTGGCGAAGCCGGGCTTGCCATAGGTCAGGTCGCGGCCGTCCAAGGTGGTGACGCGCCCGCCCGCCGCCGCCAGCACGGCATGGCCCGCGGCGGTGTCCCATTCCATGGTGCGGCCGATGCGCGGATAGTGATCGGCGATGCCCTCCGCCACCTGGCAGAATTTGAGCGAGGAGCCGGCGTAGCTGAGCGCCTTCACCTTGACGGTGGCGAGATAGTCGTCGGTGCGCGCGTCGCGATGGCTGCGGCTCGCCAGCACGACGAGGCCATCGGCGGCCGGCTGGCGCACGCGGATCGGCCGCGCCTCGCCCGCCGCCTCGCGGCCGAAGGCGCCGGCGCCGTCGTTCCAATAGGTCAGCCCGAGCACCGGCGCATGCACCACGCCCAATGTCGGCCGGCCCTGCTCGATCAGCGCGATGTTGACGGTGAACTCGCCGTTGCGGTCGACGAACTCGCGCGTGCCGTCCAGCGGGTCGACCAGCCAGAACGGTCCCCCGGTAAGGGTTGGAGCCCGGCCGGCGGCGGCGCTTTCTTCGGCGACGACCGGGATCGCTGGCGTCAATCGGCGAAGTCCGTCCAGGATGATCGCCTCCGCGCGCTCGTCGGCATCGGTGACCGGCGAGGCGTCCGCCTTGGCCCGCGCGGCGAAATCGGTGGCGTAGATCTCAAGGATGGCCTGGCCGGCCTGTTCGGCGAGCTGGACCAGTTGGGCGGCCAGCTCGCTCCGTTGCTTCTGATCCAACGCGTCTCACCCCGGGCGACGAAGCGGCGAGACAAGCAAGCCGAAAGGCCAGGGTCAAGCGATTGCGGCTGCGCTCACTTCTGCCGTGGCTGCTCCAGCGCTTCGCCGGCCGAAGTCAGCCGCCCCTCGCGCGCGGCCAGCACCGCCTCGACCAGGGTCCGCGCGGCGTTGCGCACCTCTTCCTGCATGGCCGCGTCATGGTCGAGCGCCGCGTGGCTGGTCGCATAGGGCTGCCAATAGCCGATATAGCGGTCGAGCTCGGCGAGCGGTCCGGCCGGCTTCAGGTGCATGTAGCGGAGCCAGTCGGACAGGCTGCGCCGCACGTTCTCCACGCCCGCGACATCGCCATGCACGATGACGGAAAAATGCCGGCCGGCGAGATGGCGCGGATAGTCCCATCCGGCCATCTCGATCTCCTTGGCGCGCCGGGCATCCTTGCCTTGCGTCAGGGTCGGGTCGGGATTGCCGCCATCGGCGCAGACCAGGCGGTCCATCATCAGCTTCACCGGCGAGGAGACCTGGTACCAGTTGACCGGCGTGACGATCAGGATGCCGTGCGCGGCGACCCACATCGGATAGATGTCGTTCATCCAGTCCTGCACCTGGCCCAGCGCGTGGTTCGGATAGCACGAGCACGGCCAGTGGCAGAGCGCCGGCGCGGTGGAGAAGCAGGCCTTGCAGGGATGGATCCGGCGCCCGTATTCGGCGGCCAGTCGGTGCAGCTCCAGTACCTCGGTCTCGACGCCGCCAGCCTGCTCGATCGCCTCGCGCGCGATCTGCACCAGCCGGTACGATTTCGACATCTCGCCCGGGCAGGTGTGCTCGCTGCGCGACGAGCCGCTGATCAGCAGGATGCGCGGGCGCGCGCCGGGATCGTCGTGCCGCGCCTGCGCCGCGGCGATGGCCTCGCGCGCATGCAGCCAGTCGACCGAAAGATCGTAGTCGGGATCGGCGAAGCCGGGCCCCGCCTTGCGCGTATGCGGGGCCTTGCGGTGGTGGCTGTAGGCGTCCCAGGCGGCGGCGGTGACCCGCTCGACCTCCGCCCTCAGCTTGTCGAAAGCGGGATCGGCGAACTGCTCCAGATGGCGGCGACGGAACGTCGCCTCGTCCAGCGAGGTAGCCGGGGTGCCTTTGCGGGGCTCCAGGTTGTGCGACGGCGGCTTGGCCATTTCGCCTCAATTCGCGGCGGCGTGTCCGGGTTCCGCCGCGATCCTCTGCCAGCGCCGCCACAGCCTGCGGTGCCGGGCATCACAGGCCTTGGGATGCCGCGCCAGCACGCGCAGCACTACCTGGTCGAGCCCGCAGAGCCGGGTGAATTCGCTGACGCGCAGCACCGGCTCGTTGTCGGTGCCGGTGGCGAGGCAGAGCCCCGCGCACCGAAACAGCGGCTTCTTCTGCCGCCGTGCCCGCGCCGCTTTCAGGCGGGTGGATCTGAGGTCCAGCCCCTGGGCCAGGATGTCGAGGCGCTGCCCGCGCGGCAGCGCCCGATAGACGCTGACGCCGGCTTCGCGATGGCCGTCGACATAGTTCTGCGATCGGCCGGGCCGCGGCGGCTTGCCATAGCGCACCAGGATCACGCCGGGCGGCGCGGGCCAGCATTGCCGCAGCGCCTTCGCCACCATGGGCGCCGTCGCCGCGGCGGCGACGCGCGACCAGACGACGGAAAGCTGCCCATGGTCGCCGGCATGGGCAGAGGCTTCAGCGATGCGCACCGTGCGGCACCTGCGGCTACTGGTCCCCGCCGGCGTCAATCCGCGGCCGCGCCGGAATGTTCCTTGCTCCGGCAACGCTCGCCCCGCAGATTTCCCGCCATGCCGAGCCCCGATGCAGCGCCGATCCCCGCGGTGATCCTGGCCGGCGGCGAAGGCCGCCGGCTCGGCGGCGTCGACAAGGCCTTCGTGCCGCTTGGCGGGCGGGCGCTGATCGAACAGGTGGTGGCTCGCCTCGCGCATCAGGTGGCGGCCATCGCCATCAGCGCCAATGGCGATCCGGAGCGCTTCGCGCGCCTCGGCCTGCCGGTGCTGCCTGATCCGGTGGCGGGGCGGCCCGGAGAGCGACGGGGCCCGCTGGCCGGCCTGCTCGCCGGGCTCGACTGGGCCGCCGCCGACTGGCCCGAGGCGCGCCGCCTGCTCACCGTGCCGGTCGATTGCCCGTTCCTGCCGACCGACCTGGCGGCGCGGCTCGCGGCGGCGGGCGGGGCGGGGGAGGTGGTGCTGGCCGCTTCGGGCGGCCGGCGCCATCCGGTGGCGGCGCTCTGGCCGGTCGGGCTCGCGGCTTCGCTGCGGACCGGTCTCGGCGACGGCAGCCTGCGCAAGGTGGAGGCTTTCGCGCTGGCTCAGCCGCACAAGGCGGTGGAATGGTCGACGGCACCGTTCGACCCGTTCCTCAACATCAACACCGCCGAGGACCTGGCCGCCGCCACGGCCCTGCTCGGGGCCCCGCTCGGACGTTGACGCGACCCGGCCGCTTGCCTATATCGCTCGCTCCCTGTGGCGGGGTAGCTCAGGGGTAGAGCAGGGGAATCATAATCCCTTGGTCGGGGGTTCAAATCCCTCCCCCGCTACCATTTCTCACTTGATCGGCCGGGCCCGCAGGTGGTGGCCGGCATCACTGCCGCCGGGCATCGAAAAGCGGCGGCGCGCGTTTCCCCCTGCGGATGCATCGATGAGATACCTGCGCGACTGGCTCGACCTGCTGCGCGATCCGCTCGCCACGGCGAACCGCGAGGCGCTCGGCTTCGCCTTGCTGTTCTATGGCGGCGGGACTCTCGCCTTCGGGCTGGTCGGTCTGGTCGCCTGGCTGGTGCTCGCCTAAGGGCGGCGCTCGCCCCCTGAGCAGTTCGGCGTGCAGTGGATGCTCAATTGCCCGAGCTGATTGCCGGTCGAAGTGGCCGGCCTAGAGCGTTTCACGACTTGGTTGAAGCGTATCCGGCATTGGCGAAGTAGCTCTGACATTCGACGGGTGTGATGGCTTCGACGAGGTTGCCGATGTGGCGCCAGGTGTCCTCGACGGTTCGCTTCTGGGCGGCTCGCATCCAATGCTTGATCTTGGCGAAGGCCTGTTCGATCGGGTTGAGGTCGGGGGAATAGGGTGGCAGGTACCAGAGCCTGGCGCCGGCGGCGCGGATCATCTGTCGGACGGCGGCCGACTTGTGGGAGCCGAGATTGTCCATGATGACGATATCGCCGGGCTGGAGCACGGCGACGAGTTGCTGTTCGACATAGGCCCGAAAGCACAGGCCGTTGATCGGTCCGTCGAACACGCAGGGTGCGGTGAGCCGATCCCATCGCAGCGCCCCGAGGAAGGTCAGCGTGCGCCAGTGGCCATGCGGCGCGAAACCGCGCAGACGCTTGCCCTTTGGCCCCCAGCCGCGCAGCGGCGCCATGTTGGTCTTGATCCAGGTCTCGTCGATGAAGACCAGTCGCCTCGGATCGAGGCCGTCCTGCCAGGATCGCCAGCGTCGCC
>QOZS01000073.1 GCA_003576705.1 Desertibaculum subflavum | reverse complement strand
GTGGCTGCACCGGCGGCGCCGACCGCGGCACCTGCGGCGGCCCCGGAGAGCCAGACCGTGGTTGCCGGCGCCGACGCGCCGCCGCCCGCCGCGGCGCCCGTCAACGACCGGCCCGCATCCCCGCCCGAAGCGGTGGCGGCGCCGGGCCCGACGTCCTGGGCCCATGCCGGCGGACCGCAAGTCCAGCTTGCCGCCTATGGGCGCGCCTCGCTGGCCGAGTCGCAATGGGCCAAGCTGAAGGCGGCCCATCCGGCCCTGCTGGACGGATTGGAGCCGGTGATCCAGCGCGCGGATCTGGGGAGCGACAGGGGCGTGATCTACCGTCTTCGCCTGGCGGTGGCGGACCAGGGCGCCGGCATGGCGCTGTGCGAGCGTCTGCGCGCGGCCGGCCTCGACTGCGTCCCAGTGCCCACCCTTTGACGCCCCGCTCACAAAAGCGGCGTTGTTCTGCTTTTTTGGCGGGCAGTTAGTTCAAGAAATATGCAAGTCACGCTGGTTATAGTTTTGTTATCGCAGCGGTTGTTGCCGAAATATAACAGACAAAAGCTGAAATCGCCGGTGCACTAATTCTTGCATAGGCCCTCCTGACGCCCCGCGCTAGAGAAACGGGGCCAACCTTCGTTTGTGTGCAGGAGGATTTACGAATGAACCGTTCCTCGTATTACGCCTTGGCGGTCGTGGCCGGGCTGGCCGGCGCTGCGCCCGCGCTGGCGGCCGACGACGAAGGCGGATTCGCCATCGCCGGTGGGGTCGGCTTCTACAGCGACTATCTGTATCGCGGCATCTCGCAGACCGACAACGATCCGGCCATCCAGGGCTCTCTCGAGCCGTCCTACAAGTTCTCCGATGCATTCCAGATCTACTTGAACGTCTGGGGCAGCAATGTGGAGTTCTCGGACGCCTCGATCGAAATCGACGTGACGCCGGGTGTGCGCGGCACCGTGTTCGGCGGCCTGATGTACGACGTCAATGTGATCTATTACTGGTACCCGGGCGCCAACAACAACCAAGATTTCGAGTTCTTCGAGCCCGGCGCCAGCCTCGCCTATGACTTCGGCTTCGTCATTCCGAAGATCGGCTTCCGCTATTCGCCGGAATTCTTCGCCGATAGCGGCGATGCCTATTTCGCCTTTGGCGAGCTGCAGGTGCCGCTGAAGTTCTTCGAAACCGAGGTGGCCGGCAAGCCGTTCACCGTCACGCTGTTCGGCCATCTGGGCCATCAGTGGATCCAGCACAACTCCACCTTCGGCGCGCCGGACTATCTGGAGTGGAATGCCGGCGTGTCGGTCGGCATGTTCGGCCTGACCTTCAATATCGGCTACTACGACACGGACCTGAACAAGAGCCAGTGCTTCGCCGGCACCAAGCTCTGCGAAGGCCGCGTCGTCGGTTCGGTCAGCGCCAGCTTCTGACCGCCCGCAACTTCGACGCGAAAGCCAAACCCCGCCGGCGCGATCCGGCGGGGTTTTTCGCGTCCGCATCAAGCGCGGACCGCCGCGACACCGCCGTCCTCCCGGAACGCCGGGCACAAAGAAAACGGGGGCAGGTTGCCCTGCCCCCGTATTCGCGTGCCGGCCGCGAGGCCGGCGACCACCCGGATATTAGTAGGTGATCGTGGTACCCAGAACGAACACGATACCGTCGTTCGAGTCCTTGTCGCAGGTCCCGCCGCAGGTATTGAGTTCCGGGTTGCCGTTCTTCTGGTCGAACCAGAGAGCGCCGCCCCAGATGTTCATGCCCGGGCCGAGGCCCGACCACTGAACGCCGAGCGAGGCGTTCCAGGTGCGGTCCTTGGCGATGACGTTGAACGCTGCCGTGCTGTCGCGAGCCGAGACATAACCGACTTCGGCACCGATCTTCCAGGCACTCCAGGCATAGCTCAGACCTGCGCCCCAGGAGTCGTAGTTGCCGTTCCGGAGGCCCTGGTTGTCGGCCTTGTAGTGCGCGCCGAGGTCGAAGCCGTAGAAGCCGACGCGCGCGCCGACGCCCCACTGCGACTGATCATCGGCCACCGGAGCGGTCTGGGCCTGCAGGTTGGCGTGGTTGTACGCACCGTACACGCCAACGTTGAAGTCGCCGAACTTCTGCACGAAGTTCGCGGCGATTTCCCAGGCGTCTTCCTGACGGCCCGCCACGTTGCCGAGCTGCGCCGCGTGGGTCGAACCACCGCAAGCGAAGTTGGCACCGTTGGCGTTGTTCTCTTCGCAGAGATCACCGGTATACGACACGCCGATCTGGAAGCCGAAGAAGCGCGGCGTGAAGTAGTTGATGTGCTCCGCGTCGTTGCCGAGGTTCATCAGCGCCTGCGGCGAACCAGCCGCGCCGGTGATGCCCGACCCCACGTTGTATGCCCGCATGTTGAGCTGGGCGGTCGAGAAGTTCGGGATGGCGTTCGGCGCACCGTAGAACATCTTCCAGCCGACCTGGTCGGTCGAGCCGACTTCGAGGCGGCCGAAGCTGTCATGCTCGAACCAGATGTAGCTTTCGTCGATCTGGTCGCCGCAGACCTCGGCCTCGAGGCCGATATGCACGCCGACGCGCAGGCCGTTGTTCAGAGCGGTACGGCCACGGAACAGCACTTCCGCCTCACGCGAGAGGAAGTGGTTACGATAGTCGCTGCTCGTCGCGAGCTGCTTCTCGTCCTGATCGATGAAGGCATAAAACGCGTGGAACCGGCCGCCCACCGAAATGGTAACCGGGCTTTCCTTCGCTTGCGCGAAGGCCGGGTCGACCTGCAGCAGCCCAGCGGCTACCAAGGCCGAGGTCCCGTAAAGCAGCTTTCTCATGTTGCTCCTCTCTGTCTTCCGAGCTTCAAATACTAGAGGTCTACGGAACCCACCGGTCCCCGTTTCCCGGCGATAGAAGAGCCATTGCGAGGGTTAAAGGTCAAGGCACCGAACCCCGCCGGAAACGACATGGCGGGCCGTTGTGGCCAATGTGCAACAATCGCTTACCGCGCCGTCAATGATTGGGGCGGCGCGCTGACATCGCCCTCAATTGACAGCGGCGGATAATTGGGTCATTGCAGACGCGGGGCGCGACGGGGATCTTGGAGACCACGATGTTTTCGTTTCGTTCGCTTGCCTGCATGGCGATATTGGGGGCAGCGCTGTTCGGCATCGCGGCCTGCGGCGGGTCGAACGAGGGGCCCAAAGGCCAGTACGACTCGCGCACCGGCACCGTTATCGATCTCGACAATCCCAAGCGGCAGACCGTGTTCGGCGAGGGCGGCCTTCTGGGCGGCCGTTCCAGCGGCGGCCAGGAGGGCGAAGGCGGCGGGGGCATCGGCGTCAACAGTTTCCTGTGGCGGGCCTCGCTCGACACCATCGCCTTCATGCCGCTGGCCTCGGCGGACCCGTTCGGCGGCGTGATCATCACCGACTGGTACACGCCGGCGGCGACCCCGGATGAGCGCTTCAAGGTCACCGTCTATATCCTGGACCGACGGCTGCGCTCCGACGGCATCAAGGTCGCGGTGTTCAAGCAGACCCGCAACGGCACTGCCGCCGACTGGGCCGACACGGCGGTCGCGCCCGATACCGCCATCAGCCTCGAGAACGCCATCCTCAGCCGTGCCCGCGAGCTGCGCGTCGCCTCGATCCAGTAGCGCCCAAGCCATCCGCTGACGCATTGCCGCGGCTGGACTAGCGGGGCGGCAGCCCGTAAATCAACGGGCAGCCGAGATCCATCCCTGCAGGACTCTTCGATGTCGAACAGTGCCGACGTGCGCTACAACGCCCGCGCCGTCGAGGCCAAGTGGCAGAAGGCCTGGTCCGACGGGCGGGTGTTCCGCGCCGTCGAGGACCCGGCCCGGCCGAAATACTACGTGCTTGAGATGTTTCCCTATCCGTCGGGGCGCATCCATATGGGGCACGTGCGCAACTACACGATGGGCGACGTGGTCGCGCGATACAAGCGCGCGCGCGGCTTCAACGTGCTGCACCCGATGGGCTGGGACGCGTTCGGCCTGCCGGCCGAGAATGCGGCGCGCGACCAGAAGATCCATCCGGCGAACTGGACCTACGACAACATCGCCACCATGCGGGCCGAGCTGCAGCGCATGGGCCTGTCGCTCGACTGGGAGCGCGAGCTCGCCACCTGCCATCCCGGCTATTACGCGCAGCAGCAGCGGCTGTTCCTCGACTTCTTCAAGGCCGGCCTCGCCTACCGCAAGGAGGCCGCGGTCAACTGGGATCCGGTCGACGGCACCGTGCTGGCCAACGAGCAGGTGATCGACGGGCGCGGCTGGCGCTCCGGCGCGCTGGTCGAGAAGCGCAAGCTGTCGCAATGGTTCCTGAAGATCACCGCCTATGCCGACGACCTGCTGAACGCGCTCGGCACGCTCGACCGCTGGCCGGAAAAGGTTCGCCTGATGCAGGAGAACTGGATCGGCAAGTCGACCGGCGCCTATGTCGAGTTCCGCCTGACGGGGCGGAGCGACCGCCTGCGCATCTTCACCACCCGGCCCGACACGCTGTTCGGTGCCTCCTTCATGGCGGTGTCGCCCGACCATCCGCTGGCGGAGGAAGCGGCACAGCACGATCCGGCCGCCGCCGCGTTCATCGCGGAATGCCGCGCGGCCGGAACGTCCGAGGCGGTGATCGAGGCCCAGGAGAAGCGCGGCCACCGAACGCCGTTCGAAGCCGAGCATCCCTTCATCAAGGGCAAGACGCTGCCGGTCTACATCGCCAATTTCGTGCTGATGGAATACGGCACCGGCGCGATCTTCGGCTGCCCCGGCCACGATCAGCGCGATCTCGACTTCGCGCGCAAGTACGGGCTGGACGTGACGCCGGTGGTGCTGCCGGCCGGCGAGGATGCCAAGACCTTCGCGATCGGCGATGTCGCCTATACCGACGACGGCGCCATCATCAATTCCGGCTTCCTCGACGGCCTGGACGTCGAGGCGGCGAAGCAGGAAGCGGGCAGGCGCCTGAAGGCGCAGGGCGACGGCGAGCCGACGACGATCTTCCGCCTGCGCGACTGGCTGGTCTCGCGCCAGCGCTATTGGGGCTGCCCGATCCCGATGGTGCATTGCGATGCCTGCGGCATCGTGCCGGTGGCGGAGCGGGACCTGCCGGTGCTGCTGCCCGACGACGTCACCTTCGACAAGCCGGGCAACCCGCTGGACCATCACCCGACCTGGAAGCACACCGCCTGCCCGCAATGCGGAAAGCCGGGCCGGCGCGAGACCGACACGTTCGACACCTTCGTCGATTCGAGCTGGTACTTCGCGCGCTTCTGCTCGCCCCGCGTCGAGGATCGGCCGGTCGACCGCACCGCCGTCGATTACTGGCTGCCGGTCGACCAGTATATCGGCGGCGTCGAGCACGCCATCCTGCACCTGCTCTATTCCCGCTTCTTCATGCGCGCCATGAAGCTGACCGGCCACGGCAAGATCGACGAGCCGTTCGAAGGCCTGTTCACCCAGGGCATGGTGCTGCACGAGAGCTATAAGGACGAGGCCGGCAAGTGGCTCTACCCGGAGGAGGTGGAGAAGCAGGCCGACGGCAATGCCGTGCACGTCACCACCCGCCGCCCGGTCGAGGTCGGGCGCAAGGAGGTGATGTCGAAGTCGAAGAAGAACGTGGTGCCGCCGGCCGACATCATCGAGGCCTACGGCGCCGACACGGCGCGCTGGTTCATGCTGTCGGACAGCCCGCCCGAGCGCGATATGGAATGGACGGCCGCCGGGGTCGAGAGCGCCTGGCGCTTCACCCAGCGGCTGTGGCGGATGCTGGACACGGCGGAAGGCCTTGCGCCGGCCGGCGCCGCGATCGGCAACCCCACTGAAGCCGGCCTGGAGCTCCGCCGCGCGGCGCACAAGTCGATCGCCGCGGTGACCGAGGATATCGACCGCTTCCACTTCAACAAGGCGGTGGCCCGCATCTACGAGCTCGCCAACGCCATCGCCGACTACAAGGGCAACGATCCGGCGGACGGGCCGGCGCGGCGCGAGGCGTTCGAGACGCTGGTCCGCCTCGCCGGGCCGATGATGCCGCATCTCGCCGAGGAGATGTGGGCGCGCCTCGGCCACAAGACGCTGCTGGTCGAGACACCCTGGCCCGAGGCCGATCCCGCCCTGCTGCGCGACGACATGGTGACCATCGCGGTGCAGGTCGGCGGCAAGCTGCGCGCGACCTTGATTCTGGAGCGCGATGCGGCGCGCGAGGCGGTGGAGGCGGCGGCACTGGCCAACGACAACGTCCAGCGCGCCATCGACGGGCGGCCGGTGCGCAAGGTGGTGGTGGTGCCGAACCGCATCGTCAACGTCGTCGTCTGACCGGCGATGCGGCGACCGCATTTCCGTCTCGCGGCAGCCCTCTTCCTGCTCGGGGCGCTGGCCGCCTGCGAGCTGCGGCCGCTCTATGCCAAAAGCGACGCGGCCCCCGGCGGCACCGCCGCTATCGAGAGCTTGCAGGCCATCAAGATCGGCAGCATCACCGGCGACAGCAGCTATCGCACCGAATACCTGTTGCGGAACAGCCTGCTCGACCGGCTGAATCCGCGCGGCGAGCCGAGCCGGCCCGGCTATCGCCTCGACATCATCCTGTACGAGTTCAAGGAGCAGCTGGCGATCACCAGCGTGGATGAAGCGACGCGCACCAATCTCGTCATCGCCGCACGCTATCGCCTGATCGACAATGCGAGCAACGCGCCGGTGCATGCGAGCGAGGTGCGGGGCATCACCGCCTACAATCTGCTGCGCGCCGATTTCGGCAATGTCGCCGCCGAGATCGACGCCCGCCAGCGCGTCACCCGCGAGCTTGCCGAGCAGATCCGGCTGGAGCTCGCCACTTGGTTCACGCGCCCTGCCGTTCAGCGCCCGTGAAGGTCGCAGGTCCTTGAAGATCGCTGGCCGCGGCATCGCCGCCTATCTCCGCAAGCCGGACCCCCGCGCGCGGGCGACGCTGCTGTACGGGCCCGACCAGGGCCTGGTGCGCGAGCGCGCCGAATTACTGCTGCGAACGGCGGTGCCGGACGCCAAGGACCCTTTCCGTCTCGCCTCGCTTTCCGGCACCGACCTTGCCGAGGATCCGGCACGCCTGGCCGACGAGGCGGCGGCCATCCCGTTCTTCGGCGGCCGCCGCGCCATCCGCGTCACCGCCGCCGGCGACCGGATCGCCGCGGCCATCGAGGGCTTTCTCGGCTCGCCGCCGGCCGGAGACGCCCTGGTGGTGATCGAGGCGGGCGACCTTGCCCCCCGCAGCGCGCTGCGCCGCCTGTTCGAGGAGGCCGACAATGCGGCGGCGATCGCCTGCTATGCCGACGCGCCGGAAGCGCTGGAGGAGTTGGTCGAGCAGGTGTTCCGCGCCGCCGGCCACAAGGTCGACGCCGAGGCGATCGACTACCTCAAGGCGAATCTGGGCGCCGATCGCGGCCTGACCCGCAGCGAGCTCGACAAGCTGGTCACCTATATGGGCCCGCACCCGGCGACCGTCGGCCTCGCCGAGGCGCAGGCGGTGATCGGCGATTCCGGCGCCAGCGCCGTCGACGACATCTGCTACGCCGCGACGGGCGGCGATCCGGCCGGCGTCGAGAAGGCGCTCGGCCGTGCGCTCGGCGAAGGCGAATCGCCGGTCATGATCGTGCGCGCCGCGCAGCGGCACATGCAGAGACTGCAGCTGGCCGCCGATGCCGTCGCCCGCGGGGCGAGCGCCCGCGACGCGGTGCAGCGGCTGCGCCCCCCGGTCTTCTTCAAGCGCGCGCTGGAGCTGCAGGCCCAGCTTGCCAGCTGGGACACGGCGCGGGCGCAGACGGCGATCGAGCTGTTGACCGAGGCGGAGATCGACTGCAAGTCGACCGGGCTCCCTGATGAGGCGATCTGCCGGAGCGCCCTGCTCCGCCTTGCCGGCGCGGCGCGAAGGCGGCGGACATGAGCGGAAGCGGGCGCTGATGCCGCTCGTCGACCTCGTCGTCGCACTGATGATCATGGCGGTCGGCCTCGGCTGGCTCGCGCGCCGCATCAACACGCCCTACCCGATCGCGCTGACCATCGGCGGGCTTGCCCTGACCTTCGTGCCGGGCCTGCCGACGCCGCGGCTGGATCCGGAGCAGATCCTGATCCTGGTGCTGCCGCCGATCCTCTACCACGCAGCGCTGATCACCTCGTGGCGCGACTTCCGGCAGAACCTGCGCGCCATCACCATGCTGGCGGTCGGCCTGGTCGTGTTCACCACGGTCGCACTGGCCTGGGTGGCGAAGCTGCTGCTGCCCGACCTGCCCTGGGTCTGCTGCTTCATCATCGGCGCCCTGCTCTCGCCGCCCGATGCGGTCGCGGCGACGGCCGTGCTGAGCAAGCTCCGCATTCCCCGCCGCGTGGTGGCGATCCTGGAAGGCGAGAGCCTGCTCAACGATGCCGCCGGACTGGTGGTCTACAAGTTCGCCGTTGCCGCCGCGCTGACCGGCCTGTTCTCGGTGCCGAGCGCGACCGTACAGTTCGCCGGGCTTGCCATCGGCGGCCTGGTCCTCGGCGCCTTGATCGGCCGGCTTGCCGTTGCTGTTCAGTCGAAGCTGCGCGATCCGGTGATCGAGGTCGCGTTCACGCTGACCATGCCCTACCTCGTCTATATCGGCGCGGAGCAGGTGCATGTCTCCGGCGTGTTGGCGGTGGTGACCTTCGGCGCCGTGCGCGCCTGGTACGCGCCGGAACTCTATTCGCCGGAGACCCGCATCCTTGCCTACGGCGTCTGGAACGTCGCGGTGTTTCTGATCAACAGCCTGGTCTTCATCCTGATCGGGCTGCAGCTCGCGGCCGTGTCGGGCTTCGGCGGCATTCCGCTCGAGCTGCTCGGCGCCGGGCTCGCGCTCGCCGCAGCGGCGACGGCGACGCGCTTCCTCTGGGTGTTCCCGACCGCCTGGGCATCGCGCAAGCTGATTCCCGCCCTCGCCGCGCGCGATCCGATGCCGTCCTGGCGGATCCTGACCGTGATCTCGTGGTGCGGCATGCGCGGCATCGTCTCGCTCGCGGCGGCGCTCGCCGTGCCCTATGTGCTGAGTGACGGCACCGCCTTTCCCGGCCGCGACGAGATCATCGCCGTCAGCTTCGTCGCCATCGTCGCCACCTTGCTGTTCCAAGGCCTGACGCTCGGGCCGCTGATCCGCGCCCTCGGCATCGGCGAGGACAGCGACGCCCGCGAGGAAGAGCACCTGGCGCGGCTGAAGACTGCCTATGCGGCATTGAGCGAGGTCGAGCGCCTCGCCGCCGCGGACGGCCGCTATACCGAGGAGGCGGTGGTGGCAGTGCGGGCCGAGTATGCCGGCCTGCTCGGCCAGGAGCGCTCGACGGAGCCGGCCTCAGGCGACGACGCCGACCCGGTGCGCCGCCTCAAGCTGGCCGCCATCGCGGCGGCGCGGCGCCGCCTGATCAAGCTCAGGCGCGACGACCAGATCGGCGACGAGACCCTGCTCGCCATCCAGCGCGAGCTGGATTACGAGGAAGCGCGCCTCGGCGGTTAGGCCGCCTTCTTCAGGAAGCGCGCGGCGAGGCTCTCGGCGATCTGCACGGCGTTGAGCGCGGCGCCCTTGCGCAGGTTGTCGGAGACGATCCACATGGCAAGCCCGTTCTCCACCGTCGCGTCTTCGCGAATGCGGCTGACGAAGGTGGCATACTCGCCGACGCATTCGACCGGCGTGACATAGCCGCCGGGCTCGCGCTTATCGACCACCATGACGCCCGGCGCCTCGCGCAGGATGGCGCGTGCCTCGTCGGCCGAGATCGGCTTCTCGAACTCGATATGCACGGCCTCGGAATGGCCGACGAAGACCGGCACGCGCACGCAGGTGGCGACCACCTTGATCGAGGGATCGAGGATCTTCTTGGTCTCGACCACCATCTTCCACTCTTCCTTGGTCGAGCCGTCGTCCATGAACACGTCGATATGCGGGATGACGTTGAAGGCGATCTGCTTGGTGAACTTCACCGGCTCGATCGGGTCGTTCACGTAAATCGCCTTGGTCTGGTTGAACAGCTCGTCCATGGCATCGTTGCCGGCGCCCGAAGTCGACTGATAGGTGGCGACCACCACGCGCTTGATCCGCGCCGCGTCGTGCAGCGGCTTCAGCGCCACCACCATCTGCGCGGTCGAGCAGTTCGGGTTGGCGATGATGCGCTTCTTGGCATAGCCGGCCAGCGCCTCGGCATTGCATTCCGGCACGATCAGCGGCACGTCCGGATCCATCCGCCAGGCCGAGGAATTGTCGATCACGATGGCGCCGGCCGCCGCCGCCCGGGGCGCGAACTCCTTGGCGACGGTGCCGCCGGCGGAGAACAGCGCGATGTCGATGCCGGCGAAGTCGAAGCCGTCGAGCGCCTGGATCTTGAGCGTGCGGTCGCCGAAGCTCGCCTCCCTTCCGGCCGAGCGGCGGGAGGCGAGAGCAACCATGTCGGAGACCGGAAACTGCCGCTCGCTCAGGATGTTGAGCATCTCGCGGCCGACCACGCCGGTGGCGCCGACGACGGCAACCCGATAAGCCATGGCAGATATCCCTACACATCGCGCCGGAACAGCCGGCGCGGCCGGCCTAGATACTGCGCCGATCTGGCCGCTTCAAGCGGCCGGCGCTAGGGTGCCGCTCGCATCAGAGGGGAAACGAGCATGAGTGGATTCGACGTCGCCGCCGCCAACCGCCTGCTGGCCGAGCGTTTCGCGCCCTGGGTGCAGGATCTCGGCCTGGCGGTCGAGGCGGTCGAGCCCGGCCGGGTCCGGATGCGCCTGCCGTTCAGCGAGCGGCTGAGCCGGTTCGGCGGCATGGTGTCCGGACAGGCCCTGATGGCGGTGGCCGACACGTCGATGGTGTTCGCCATCGCCGCGAAGGCCGGTCAATTCCAGGATTGCGCCACGGTCGGCCAGACCACCAGCTTCTTCCGCGCCGCCGCCGGTACCGACGTGCTGTGCGACACCCGCCTGGTGAAATTCGGCCGCACGCTCTGCTTCGGCGAGGCGATGCTGTTCGGCGCCGACCGGCCCGGCGATCCGGTGGCGCAGGCGACCATGACCTACGCGCTCGCCGCGCCGCGCTGAAAAGAAGAAGGGGGGCCAAAGGCCCCCCGAGAGTTACCAGCGGACAACTCAGCGCTTCATCTGCCCTATTGGATCGTCTCGCCGTGCAGCGCGAGATCGAGGCCGTCGCGCTCGGTCGCTTCGTCGACGCGCAGCCCGATGATCAGGTCGACCACCTTCAGCACGATGAAGGTGACCACCGCGCAATAAACGATGGTGATCAGCACGCCTTCGATCTGCACGATCACCTGGCCGAAATTGCCGTCGACCCAGCCGACCGCATCCTCGCCGCCCTTGATCGCCTTGGTGGCGAACACGCCGGTCAGGATGGCGCCGACGATGCCACCGATGCCGTGCACGCCGAAGGCATCGAGGCTGTCGTCATAGCCGAGCGCGTTCTTCACCGAGGTGGCGGCGAAGAAGCAGATGATGCCGGACACGATGCCGATCACCAGCGCGCCGCCCGGGCCGACGAAGCCCGAAGCCGGCGTGATGGCGACGAGGCCCGCCACCGCGCCGGAGATGATGCCGAGCACGGAGGGCTTTCCCTTCACCGCCCATTCCGAGAACATCCAGGCGAGCGCCGCCGCCGCGGTGGCGATCTGCGTCACTGCCATGGCCATGCCGGCATTGGCGCTGGCGCCCACGGCGGAGCCGGCATTGAAGCCGAACCAGCCGACCCAGAGCAGCGCGGCGCCGATCACGCTGAGCACGAGGTTGTGCGGCGGCATCGCCACCTTGCCGTAGCCCTTGCGGGCGCCGAGCACGAGGGCCGCCACAAGACCCGCCACGCCGGCATTGATGTGCACTACGGTGCCGCCGGCATAGTCGAGCACGCCGAGGCCGCCCATGAAGCCGCCGCCCCAGACCATGTGGGCGATCGGCGCGTAGACCAGCAGCGACCACAGGCCCATGAACCACAATAGCGCCGAGAACTTCATGCGGTCGGCGATGGCGCCGGCGATCAGCGCCGGGGTGATGATCGCGAAAGTCATCTGGAAGGTCATGAAGACCGATTCCGGAATCGTCTTGGCGAGGTCGTTGACCGATTCGAGCGTCATCCCGGCGAGGAAGAACTGACCGAGGCCGCCGAACACCGCGTTGCCCTCGGTGAAGGCGAGGCTGTAGCCCGCGATCATCCACAGCACGGTGATCAGGCAGCAGACCGCGAAGCTCTGCATTACGGTGGCGAGCACGTTCATCTTGCGGACCATGCCGCCGTAGAACAGCGCCAGGCCCGGAATGGTCATCATCAGCACCAGCGCCGTGGAGGTCAGCATCCACGCGGTGTCACCGGTGTCGAGCTTGGGCGCGTCCTGCGCGAGCGCCGGCCCGGCCCACAACAGCGTGGCGGCGACGATCGCGGCAGCCCCCCTCTTATTCCCCTTCAACGAACCCAACATCAGAACCTCCTTGGTGCCGGTAGACGGCAAGGACGACGCTCAGGCAGCGCCAAGCAGCCGCTGGACGTGGGCGGGGAATCAAGTTCCATGCCACGCCCGGGCCGCCGCCAAGGGGCAAATTTCCTCCTTTCGCCACAAGGCGTTACAGATCGCTTGCGGGTTGAGGGCGGAGTCCGTTCTGCCGTTTTTCTGTCGCCTATTTTCTAGGCATACGGCCTGATATTGGTCACCCTCCGCGCCGAGGACGGCGGCGAGTGACCAGTCGGAAGGCAGCAGCCGGGCGCTTCAGGCGAGCCACCGCTTCCGGCGGCGGTAATGTTTCACGTCGCGAAAGCTCTGCCGGCCGCCTTCGCCGAGCCCGAGATAGAACTCCTTTACGTCGGAATTCTCTCGCAGGCTGTCGGCCGGCCCATCCATCACGATGCGGCCGTTTTCCAGGATGTAGCCGAAGGAGGCGTAGCGCAGCGCCATGTTGGTGTTCTGCTCGGCGACCAGGAAGCTGACCCCGGCCTCCCGGTTCAGCCGGTGCACGATCTCGAAGATCTCCTCCACCAGCTGCGGCGCCAGGCCCATGGAAGGCTCGTCGAGCAGGATCATGCGCGGGTTCGACATCAGCGCCCGGCCGATGGCGCACATCTGCTGCTCGCCGCCCGAGGTGTAGCCGGCCTGGGCGCGGCGGCGCTCCTTCAGGCGCGGGAAATAGGCATAAACCTTGTCGAGATCGGCGGCCACCTGGCCCTGACCGTCGCGCCGGGTATAGGCGCCGGTCAGCAAGTTTTCCTCGATGGTGAGGTGGCCGAAGCAATGCCGCCCCTCCATCACCTGGATCAGGCCGCGCCGGACCAGGTCGGACGGCGAGGCGGCCTCGATCCGTTCGCCCCTATACTCCACCGATCCCTTGGTGACCTCGCCGCGCTCGGCCTTGAGCAGGCGCGAGATCGCTTTCAGGGTCGTGGTCTTGCCGGCACCGTTGGCGCCGAGCACCGCCACCACGCCGCCTTCCGGCACCGTGAGCGATACGCCCTTCAGCACCAGGATGACGTGGTTGTAGATCACCTCGATGCCGTTGACCGCGAGCAACGGCGCGGCCGCTTGCGGCACGGCTTGCATCGCTACCATCCGAACGCTCTCCGTCGCGGGTGACGGCGCCGCCGCTCGCGCGGCGGCACCGCCTCCCCGGTGCTCAGCTCTGCTTGCCGCAATCGCGCGGCTGGATGTTCTTGCCCTGGCCGTACTTCTTGGCCGCGGCCTCCATCATCGGGCGGAGATAGGACTGGTCGGCGGCGATCCAGTCCGACTTCTTCACCCACTTCTTGCCGTCCCATTGCTGGATATAGGCGCGGGCGACGCCTTCGTGATCGGCGCAGGAAAGCTTGACCGCCGGCACCAGACCCTCGAAGCCGAGCGCGGCGATCTTGGCCGGGGTGAGGTCCAGATTCTCCAGGCCCCAGCGCACCTGCTCGCCGGTCATCGGCTTGTTGCCGTGCTTCGCCATCGCGGTGCGGATGCCTTCGACCGTGAGCATCGCGTTGATCAGGCCGCGGTTGTAGAGCACCTCGCCGACTTCCTCCTTCTTGGCGCTGCCCTTGCCCTTGTCGTAGACGTGCTTGAACACCTCGCGGTGCACCACGAAGTCACTGCCCGGCGGGTGCAGGGCGAGCGCGTTGTAGCCCTTGGCGCCGTCACCGGCCGGCGTCACGTCCGGCTCCGCGCCCGACCACCAGACGCCGTACATCTTGTCGCGCGGGTAGTTGACCGCGGCCGCCTCCTTCACCGAGGTCGAGTTCATCACGCCCCAGCCCCATAGGAAGACGAAATCGGGCCGGCTCTGGCGGATCTGCAGCCAGGCGGATTTCTGCTCGACGCCGGGATGGGTGACCGGGATCGCCTGGAACTTGTAGCCCCACGATTTGGCGCGGTCCTCCAGCACCGGGATCGGCTCCTTGCCATAGGGGCTGTCGTGATAGACGAGCGCGATCTTCTTGCCCTTCAGCTTGGCGGTGCCGCCGGAGATCTGGGCGATGTGCTGCAGCAGGATATCGGCCGCGCTCCAATAGGTGCCGAGGATCGGGAAGTTCCAGGTGAAGACCGATCCGACGGACGACTCGCTGCGGCCATATCCCATGGTGATCAGCGGGATCTTGTCGCCCGGCACCTTCTCGGTCAGGGCGAAGGTGATGCCGGTGGAGAGCGGGCTGACCGCCGAGGCGCCGGTCGCGCCCTTGGCCTTCAACCGCTCATAGCACTCGACGCCGCGATCGGTGGCGTAACCGGTCTCGCATTCCTCGAAGGCGAGCTTGACGCCGTTGACGCCGCCGTCGCGCTCCTGGATCAGCTTCAGGTAGTCGGTGAAGCCATTGGCGAACGGAATGCCGTTCGGCGCATAGGCGCCGGACCGGTAGGACAGGACGGGGATGAACTGCTCCTGGGCGAAGGCCGGCAGCGCCGTCCCCGCCAGCATGGCCGCGGCAGCCGCAGCACTCACGTACCAATTGAATCGAGACATTTCCGCACCTCCCTTGTTGTTGCGGCCGCCTGGGGCGACCGTTCGGGAAACTCTAGCACCGCAGGCTGCGCGCCCCGAACCCTCGCGCCCCCTCCTTTGGTCGAACCCGCCGTTCAATGAGGAAACGGCCAGATCCTCAGCTTCTCCTTGGCGAGCGACCACAGCCTCGCGAAGCCGTGCGGCTCGACGATCAGGAAGAACACGATCATCACGCCGAAGATCATCGCCTCCATATGCGAGATCGACGCAGTCGAGAGCGGGATGCCGAGCGCGGTCGGCACCTGATTGAGCACCAGCGGCACGATCATGATGAAGGCGGCGCCGAGGAAGCAGCCGAGGATCGAGCCGAGACCGCCGATGATGATCATGAAGAGCAGCTGGAACGACCGGTTGATGCCGAAGGCGAGCGGCTCCCACGAGCCGAGATGCACGAAGCCCCAGAGCGCGCCGGCCACGCCGACGAAGAACGACGAGACGGCGAAGGCCGAGAGCTTCGCGGTCAGCGGCCGGATGCCGATGATCTCCGCCGCGATATCCATGTCGCGGATCGCCATCCAGGTGCGGCCGATCCGCCCGCGTACCAGGTTCTTGGCGACCAGCGCGAACAGCGCCACCACGATCAGGGTGAACAGGTACTTCTCCATCGGCGTGTCGACGATCCAACCGAACACATTGAGCTGCGGCGCCACGATCGAGCCGGACGGCGTGTAGTTGGTGAACCAGCCGATGCGGGCGAACAGCCAGTCGATGAAGAACTGCGCGGCGAGCGTCGCCACCGCGAGATAGAAGCCCTTGATGCGGAGCGAGGGGATGCCGAACAGGATGCCGGCCAGAGCCGCGATCAGGCCGGCGAGGAGGATCGCGATCGGCAGCGGCAGCCATTCGATCCTGAGGCAGAGGTTGTAAGCGGCATAGGCGCCGACCGCCATGAAGCCGCCGGTGCCGAGCGAGATCTGCCCGCAATAGCCGACCAGGATGTTGAGTCCGATGGCGGCAAGCGACAGGATCAGGAACGGGATCAGGATGGCGGTGTAGAGATAGTCGCTCGCCAGCAGCGGCACGGCGACGAGCGCGACGGCCACGATCAGGGCGACGGCGATCCGGTCCTGCCGGATCGGGAAGATCTGCTGGTCCTCCGCATAGGAGGTCTTGTACTGCCCCGCCTCGCGATAGAGCACGGCTCAGATCCTCTCGATGATGCGCTCGCCGAACAGGCCCTGCGGCCGGATCAGCAGGAAGACCAGCGCCAGCATGTAGGCGAACCAGTTCTCGATGCCGCCGTCGAAATACGGCAGTCCGATATAGACCTCGGCCAGCTTCTCGCCGGCGCCGATGATCAGGCCGCCGATGATGGCGCCCGGCACCGAGGTGAAGCCGCCGAGGATCAGCACCGGCAGCGCCTTCAGCGCGATCTGCGCGATGGAGAACTGCACGCCGAGCTTGGACCCCCAGATGGTGCCGGCGACCAGCGCCACGATGCCGGCGACGGCCCAGACGATGACCCAGATGTGGTTCAGCGGAATGCCGACCGATTGCGCCGCCTGGTGGTCGTCGGCGACCGCGCGCAGCGCCCGGCCGATGCGGGTCTTCTGGAAGAACAGCGCGAGGCCGAGGACGAGCAGGCCGGCGGTGGCACCGGCCCAGAGGTCGAGCTCGTTGACCAGGATGCCGCCCTCGAACACGCCCTCCAGCAGGAAGATCGACTCCTTCGGGATGCCGATATCCAGCTGGTAGGCATCCGAGCCGAAGATCTGCTGGCCGAAGCCGTCGATGAAGAAGGTGATGCCGATGGTGGCCATGAACAGGATGATGCCTTCCTGGTTGACCAGCGGGCGCAGCACCATGCGCTCCACCGCGAAGGCCAACGCCACCATCAGCGCGCCGGAGAACAGGAAGCCGATGACGATGGCGAGCCCGGCATTGACGCCCCAGGACTGCAGCACCTCAATCGAGCGCACCAGCGCCAGCGCCGCGAACAGCACCATCGCGCCCTGGGCGAAGTTGAACACGCCCGAAGCCTTGAAGATCAGCACGAAGCCGAGCGCCACCAGCGAATAGAGAATGCCGGCGAGCAACCCGCCGATCAGCACTTCGAGGAAGGGTCCCAGGAACTCAGGCATCATCCACCCTCAATGCGCCACGCCGAGATAGGCGTCTATCACCGCCTGGTTGGCACGCACCACGTCGGGTGTGCCTTCGGCGATCTTGCGGCCGTATTCCAGCACCACGACGCGGTCGGAAATGTCCATCACCACGCCCATATCGTGCTCGATCAGGCAGATCGTGGTGCCGAACTCGTCGTTGACGTCGAGGATGAAGCGGCACATGTCCTGCTTCTCTTCCAGGTTCATGCCGGCCATCGGCTCGTCGAGCAGCAGCAGGGTCGGCTCGGCGGCGAGCGCGCGGCCGAGCTCGACCCGCTTCTGCAGGCCATAGGGCAGCCGCCCGACCGGCGTCTTGCGCACCGCCTGGATCTCGAGAAAGTCGATGATGCGCTCGCAGAAAGCGCGGTGCGCGAGCTCTTCCGCCCGCGCCGGGCCGAGATGCACGGCCTGGCCGGCGAGGCCGACCTTCATCTTCAACAGCCGCCCGGTCATGATGTTGTCGAGCGTCGACATGCCCTTGAACAGCGCGATGTTCTGGAAGGTGCGCGCGATACCCTGCATCGCCGCCTCATGCGGACGCATCTGCGCGCGCTTGACGCCACGGAAGGTGATGGCGCCGGCGCTCGGGTGATAGAAGCCGTTGATGCAGTTCAGCATCGACGACTTGCCGGCGCCGTTCGGACCGATGATGGCGAGGATCTCGTGCTCGCGGATGTCGAAGGACACGTCGGTGAGCGCCTTGACGCCGCCGAACGACAGGCTGACGCCGTCCACCACCAGCAGCGTGTCGCCGATCGGCCGGCGGCGAGCGCTCATGCCGCGGCCCGCAGATCCGGCGCGAAGGTCGCGGCATCGGCCACCGCCACATCCGCCCGGATCACCCCGGTGCGGCCGTCCTCGAAGGTGACGCGGGCCTCGACCGGCACGCGCTGCGCGCCGGAGAACAGCGCCTCCACCAGCTCGCCATAGCGCTCGCCCACGGTGCCGCGGCGCACCTTGCGGGTGCGGGTCAGCTCGCCGTCATCGGCATCCAGCTCCTTGTGCAGGATCAGGAAGCGGCGCACCTGCGCATCCGCCACCTGCGGCTCGGCCGCGAGATCGCGGTTCACCTGCTCGATGCAGCCCTGGATCAGCTGATACACCTCGGGCCTCTGCGCGAGATCGGTGTAGCTCGTATAGGGCAGGTTGTGGCGCTCGGCCCAGCTGCCGACCGCGCCGAGATCGATGTTGATGAAGGCGCCGACGCAGTCGCGACCCTGGCCGAAGGCCACCGCCTCCTTGATGTAGGGAAAGAATTTCAGCTTGTTCTCGATGTATTTCGGCGCGAACAGCGCGCCGTTCTGCAGCCGGCCGACATCCTTGGCCCGGTCGACGATCTTGAGATGACCCTCGGCGGTGAAGGTGCCGGCATCGCCGGTATGCACCCAGCCATCGGCCGTCTTGGTCGCCGCGGTCGCTTCCGGGTTCTTGAAATAGCCGACGAAGGCGGTGGGCGAGCGGTACAGCACCTCGCCGCTCTCGGCGATCTTCACCTCGACCGAGGGCGCCGGCGGGCCGACCGTATCGGCACGGACATCGCCATCCTTCTGGATGCAGAGATACACAGCCGATTCCGTCTGACCGTAGAGCTGCTTCAGGTTGACGCCGAGCGAGCGGAAGAAGTCGAAGATGTCGGGCCCGATCGCCTCGCCCGCGGTATAGGCGAGCTTGACCCGGGTCAGGCCGAGGGTGTTCTTCAGTGGGCCGTAGACCAGCACTCGGCCGATCGCATAGAGCAGCCGGTCGAGCACGGGCACCGGCCGGCCTTCCAGCAGCTTCACGCCGGCCCGGCGCGCCACCTTCATGAAGAAATCGTACAGCCCCCGCTTGATCCACCCGGCATCCGCCATGCGGATCATCACCGAGGTCAGGATGTTCTCGAAGATGCGGGGCGGCGCGAAGAAATAGGCCGGCCCGATATCGCGCAGATCGGTGAGCACCGTGTCGGCGCTTTCCGGGCAGTTGATGGCGAAGCCCGCGACATAGGACTGGGCATAGGAAAAGTAGTGATCGCCGGCCCAGGCCATCGGCAGATAGGACAGGATCTCATGGCCGGGGCCGATGCGATCGAACTCGACCGAGAGGCGCGCCCCGCTCACGAGGTTGTCGAAGCTGAGCATCACCCCCTTGGGCTGGCCGGTCGTGCCCGAGGTGTAGCAGATGACCGAGATGTCACTGCCCTTGCCGGCGGCGACCCAGGTTTCGAACAAGTCCGGTCCGGACCGGTAAAGGCCGCGCCCGTTCTTCAACACCTCCTCAAGCGAGACCAGCTCCGGCTGGTCGTAGTGCCTGAGGCCGCGCGAGTCGCTGTAGACGATGCGCTCCAGCGTCGGTACGCCGGCCTTGATCGAGAGCAGCTTGTCGACCTGCTCCTGGTTCTCGACCACGGCGACCTTGATCTCGGCATGCTGCAGCACGAAGCGCAGCTCCTCGGCGACCGCATCCTGGTAGACCGGCACCGGCACCGCGCCGAGGCTCTGGGCGGCGGCGAAGGTCCAGTAGAGCGCCGGCCGGTTGTCGCCGCAGATCGCCACCTTGTCGCCGCGGCCGACACCGAGATCGGCGAGGCCGAACGCCAGCACTCGCACGTTGGACAGCACCTCGTCCCAGGTCCAGGACTGCCAGATGCCGAGATCCTTCTCCCGCATCGCTACCCGACCGGCAAAGAGCTTCGCATTGCGGATCAGGTATTTGGGAAAGGTATCCAGAGCCGCATCCGGCTCCGCCCGAGACAAGGTCGCCGGCGACGCTTGCGCACCCATCGACATACAAAGCCATGGACCCGGTTCTCGCGGTGACAGGCGCGAGCCGGCTCCTCCCTGTTGTTTCTGTGCTGGTCCTACCCGATGGCCGAAGCCAGGGTCAAGCTTCGCTCAACAATTGTTGAGCCAGCGGGAAAATCAGCGGCGGCGGGCCGCCCGGGCCGGCTGGGCGGCTGGCGGGGCGGCACGGGCGGCGGCCGGGGCCGGCTGCGGCGGCACAAGCGGCCCGGGCTTGCCGTA